>CALCKW010000023.1 GCA_937965695.1 uncultured Granulosicoccaceae bacterium | reverse complement strand
TAGCAGGTGTGTATGGTCCCGTTTTTAATTCCAAGAACACTGCGTCTTCACTGACTGGATACAATGTGTGCCATGTTCCTGGTGGCATTTCAGCACCCATTACAGATTCACCAGCGGCTATCGAGATTTTCTCCTGGACTTCGCCCTCTGCTGTAAACAGAACGAGGCACATCTCACCATACACGGCCAACAACAATTCCCATTTATTAGCGGCGGGGTGGTGATGGGGTTTGACGTATGTGCCTTTTTTCAGGCCGATCAATAGCCTCTGCACTGGGTCATCCATTTCGGTGTGGAAATTGATGTTGCTACGCAGTCTTGGGCTGTCTTGTGCCTGTTGGATCAATTGCTGAATCAAATTTTGATCGATTATTTTAGTCATAGCTGTGCTCGATAATAAAAGTCTCTCTGGGACAAGCAGTGCGAATTCTGCGCCAAGCGAGATTCGCGAATCAGTTTCATGCGGCCTCGTTACTTTGTCGTTAGCTAGGGCTGATAACCAGCTTTCTATTCAGGCGAATAGCCGCACGCCTTCTTAGTGAGCTTGTGCCAATACAGCCCTTGCGCGATGAATTTTTTTATAGCTCTCGATCAATTTCTTGTGCCTGTCGAGACCATCAAGAGCAAGGTTTGTTTCGGTCAAGCCATAGAAACGAAGCTCGCCAGAAACGCTATCGACCACCGCGTTATAGCTCTCTTCACCAAACATTCGGCGCAGATTGGCGCTGAAATCTGTGAGTTCCAAGTCTTCGTCAAGAGTGATTTCTAGCACGGCCTGCATCGCCTGATAAAAAAGTCCGCGCTCAGCTGTGTTGTCGTTGTATTGCAGGAAGTCCCCCACTAATTCCAGTGCTTCTTCCAGCTCACCCAGTGCGAGGTAGATAAGCAGCTTTAATTCGAGAATTGTGAGTTGGCCCCAAGCGGTGTTTTCGTCAAACTCGATACCGATTAGTGTTTTTATATCGGTGTAGTTGTCTAGTTCACTCTCTTCTAATCGCTCGACTAGACGACCGAGCGCCATGTCGTTCAGACGGTGCAGAGTTAGAATATCTTCGCGGAAACTCAGTGCTTTGTTGGTGTTGTCCCAAATCAAATCCTCGACCGGGTACACCTCCGAATAGCCTGGAACCAAAATGCGGCAAGCGATACCAATATTGGAAAACTCTGCAACGTAAGCTTCGAAACCCAATTTTTGCACGAGTTCAAATAATCGATCGCACTCTTCAGTGGTAGTGCCTGAGAAATCCCATTCGCAAAATGTGTAGTCGTGTTTATTGCTAAAAAACCGCCAAGAGATAACACCCGTTGAATCGATAAAATGTTCTACAAAGTTTTCAGGCTCAGACACCGCCAAACTACTGAAGGTTGGTTTTGGCACATCGTTTAAGCCTTCAAAGCTACGACCTTGCAAAAGCTCGGTCAGACTGCGTTCCAGTGCCACTTCGAAATTCGGGTGCGCACCAAAAGAGGCAAATACTCCACCGGTCTTAGGGTTCATTAGCGTCACGCACATCACTGGAAACTGTCCGCCGAGTGATGCATCTTTTACAAGCACGGGGAAGCCCTGTGCTTCCAGCGCTTTAATACCTTCTACGATATTCGGATACTTGACCAATACCTCTTCTGGCACGTCGGGAAGCACCACTTCTCGTTCGATGATTTGGCGTTTAACAGCACGTTCAAAAATTTCCGATAGGCACTGAACTTTGGCTTCTTCGAGTGTGTTACCGGCGCTCATGCCATTGCTGAGGAAAAGGTTCTCAATCAGATTTGAAGGCATGTAAACGGTTTTTCCGTCCGACTGGCGTACATAGGGGATGGTGCAAATGCCACGTTCTTTGTTGCCAGAGTTTGTGTCGATCAGGTGTGAGCCACGCAACTCGCCTTCGGGGTCATAGATCGCACGGCAGGTGTCGTCTAGCATTTCTGCGGGCAGCGCATCGTCAGACTCCAGTTTGAACCAGCGCTCATTGGGGTAGTGCACAAATTCTGCGTTTGCTATCTCTGGTCCAAAATACTGATCGTTGTAAAAAAAATTACAGTTCAGTCGCTCAACAAATTCTCCTAAGGCCGAGCATAGTGCGCTTTCTTTGGTTGAGCCTTTACCGTTGGTAAAACACATGTGAGACGCTGCGTCACGAATATTCAACGACCAGACATTGGGCACAATATTGCGCCACGAAGACACCTCTATCTTCATGCCCAGCTCTGCCAAAATACTCGTCATGTTAGCGACGGTTTCTTCTAGTGGTAAGTCCTTACCTGCAATGAATGTTGTTGCGTCGGAGTCGGGTTGGGCCATTAGCATGGCCTGGCTGTCAGCGCTCAGACTTTCTACGGCTTCAATTTCAAAGGCAGGGCCTGCTTGCACCACTTTTTTTACCGTGCAGCGTTCTATTGCGCGCAAAATGCCTTGGCGATCTTTGTCCGAGAGTGTTTGGGGTAACTCGACCTGTATTTTAAAAATCTGGTTGTAGCGGTTTTCTGGGTCGACAATGTTGTTTTGGGATACGCGAATATCGTTAGTCGGTATGTCGCGAGCGACACAGTAAACTTTGACGAAATAAGCGGCACACAGCGCGGAGGAAGCGAGGAAATAGTCGAAAGGGCCAGGTGCTGAGCCGTCACCTTTGTAGCGAATAGGCTGATCTGCGATAACAGAGAAGTCATCGAAACTGGCTTTAACTCGCAGGTTGTCGAGAAACTCAACGTTAATTTCCATAAACTCTGTCCGGTAAATGGCCGAGTGCTGGCCGAGGGTTAGCGCAGTCGTGACTGGGTCACTCGCGCTTCATAATCGATGGCGCGTATTATTTCACACACTTCGGTCTGCGAGGGTGCAAATGTTTCCTAGAGGGCACTTATGTAGAGGGTGTCTGCTGACGAATTTGCACTGGGCGGCAGAGAATATTCCAGCGAGTCGGAAAGGGCGTAAAAGCTCTGTCAATGGAAATGCTTAGGTTGTTAGACGAAGTGCTCGACCGCTTCAACTAAACGACTAACGCCAATTATCTCAATGCCCTTGGGCAACGGTTTGGGGATATTGCGTTTGGGAACAATGGCCCTTTTAAAGCCTTGTTTGGCGGCTGTGCGCAGTCGATCCTGTCCATTGGGCACCGGTCGCACTTCTCCCGCAAGTCCAACTTCACCAAAGGCGATTAAATCTTGTGGAGCGGGGCGGTCGCGTAGCGACGATAAGCACGCCAAAATGGTGGGTAGATCTGCGGCCGTCTCAGAGACTCGCACACCACCCACTGCGTTCACGTAGACGTCTTGGTCGTGCATGGCGATACCGCCGTGCCGGTGGAGCACTGCTAGTAGTAGGTTGAGCCTTGCGCTATCCACACCCACGGCTAGTCGGCGAGGGTTACCTAATTGTGAGTCTTCAACCAGCGCTTGGATTTCGACCAGCAGCGGTCGAGTGCCTTCCATGGTGGCCATAATGACAGACCCACTGACGGGTTCTTCGTGGCGTGATAAAAATATGGCCGAGGGGTTCGTGACGGGAATCAAACCGCGCTCTTCCATCGCAAAAACGCCAAGCTCATTGACGGCACCAAAGCGGTTTTTAACCGAGCGAATCATGCGTAAGCGGTTGCCAGCTTCGCCTTCAAAATACAACACCGTGTCGACCATGTGTTCTAATACGCGAGGGCCGGCGAGTTGGCCGTCTTTAGTCACGTGACCGACAATTAACAACGCAACCCCTGTTTGCTTGGCAAAACGAACGAGCTGTGCGGCACTCTCGCGAACCTGCGACACAGAACCCGGGGCGGACTGCAGTTGGTCGCTGTAGATCGTCTGGATGGAATCGATCACCATCACGGGAAAATGTTTTTCACGGCCGATGGCCACAATGCGCTCAACGCCCGTTTCCGCAAGCAGCTGCATATTGTCGGCTTTTAGCGATAGGCGTTCAGCCCGCAATTTAACCTGCTGCAGCGACTCTTCACCCGTGACGTAAAGCGAGCCTGTTTCAGTCGTCATTGAGGCGAGCGTCTGCACCAGAATCGTGGACTTACCGACGCCGGGGTCACCGCCGATGAGTGTGACAGAGCCAGGCACCAAGCCGCCACCCAGTACACGGTCTAGCTCGACGTTGCCGGTGGGCATACGCGTGGTGCTGCTGATCGCCACGTCGGCCAATCGTTCTATGCGGCTAGCTTGCCCGGCATAGCCTGCGTGTCGGCTCGCGGCGGGAGGTGCTGCCGCGGCAATTGTTTCTTCTAACGTATTCCATGCGTTGCAGTCACTGCACTGGCCTGCCCATTTATTGGATTGCCCACCACATGCATTGCACTGAAAGACGACTTTTGCTTTGGCCAAGTTTAATCCTCGTCTTCTTCAGGGGCGGGTTCGCCCGGTGTCAGTCGCGCGGTGTCCACTTGATTGCCTTCAAGTGCAATAACCTCAAAGAGATGGCCTTGCAAAATAACCGTGGAACCTACATCGGGCAGAGACTCGATTTGCTCGATGATCAGTCCGTTGAGTGTTTTTGGCCCATCCGTAGGCAGGCGCCAATTGAACTCACGGTTTAGCGTGCGAATGGGAGTGGCTCCATCGACTAACCAAGTGCCGTCGGATTGTGCTCTTAGCTCCGGCTGCGAGGCGTGCCCGTCGTCTGTAAAAGCGCCGACAATCTCTTCCAATATATCTTCTATGGTAACCAAGCCCAATATGTCACCGTATTCGTCCACCACGAGTGCCTGGCGGCGCTTCTCTCGTTGGAAATTCAGCAATTGCACGGTCAACGGTGTGTTTTCCGGAACATAATAGGGTTCAACAATTTTTGACTCGACATCTGACTGTGTCAAAACGGCTTGATTAGATGGCTTAAAAATCTTGCGCAGTTGTACGATACCTGCCACTTCGTCAATGCTCTCGCGAAAGGCTAGGACGCGGCCGTGGGGGGAGTTCTTGATGGCTTCAAATGTCTCTTCCCAAGGGTCATCGAGGTCTACGGCGTAAATCTCGTTGCGTGGGATCATGAGGTCATTCACGGTGGCGTGCTCTAAGTCCAATATGTTGAGCAGCATTTCAACGTGCTTTTCGGGGATTTGCTTACCGGATTCTGCCAGCACGGTACGAAGCTCATCACCGCTAAGCGCGTCGTTGCCGGCAACGTCTGCGCGTACGCCAAAAAGTCGCAGTATGTTATTTGTGATGAGATTGATGAGCCAGACGATGGGGTACATCAGTTTGAGCAGCGGGGTATAGACATAGGCCGCAGCGAAAGCCAGCTTCTCGGGGCTGCGAGTAGCGAGGGTTTTAGGTGTTACCTCGGCGAAAATTAGCACGACCAGTGTGAGAAGGCCGGTGGCAATGGCAATACCGCGCTCTCCGTAGAGATCCAGTGCGATAACAGTCGCAATGGCAGAAGCCAATATATTGACAAAATTGTTGCCCAGTAATATCAACCCGATGAGCTTGTCGGGGCGCTTTAGTAGGCGCTGCGCTAATTTCGCCCCGCGATTACCTTCTTTGGCCAAATGGCGCAACCGATATCGATTAAGTGTCAGCAACGCAGTCTCGGAGCCTGAGAAAAAACCTGACAACAAAATCAACAATACCAGCGCGATGATCAGTGTGCCCAAATGGAAATCGTCCAAGAGGTAAAAAATTCCTGTTTAGCTATTCAGAGTATGGTTCTAAGTGGAGGCGCCGCTTATGTCAAGCAGAATGGCAATTTGTGCCGTTTATTGGCCCAATAAGACCTCAGAGACAAATTTGCTTCCCGCGTATGCCAACGCAAGAATAGCGCTGCCAGCCACAGTCCAGCGAACAGCTGTGCGCCCACGCCAGCCTGCCAGCTGTCGCCCAACTAACAGTGTGCCGAAGATCCCCCAGGCGAGTAGTGACAATATGGTTTTGTGCGCTAAGTGCTGGGCAAACATATCGTCTAAAAACATCAAGCCGCTCAATAGCGCAAGAGACAAGAGTACGAAGCCTGCACCAATCAAACGGAACAACAGGGATTCCATGCTGGCCAACGGGGGCAGTTTTCGAACAAAACCACCGGCGGCGCGGGCATGCAGACGATTGTTTTGAATCGCCAGTACACAAGCCTGTACTGCAGACAGCATCAATATGCCGTAAGCCACCACAGAAATAACGACATGCAGCACGACACCATTGTCCAACGAGGTTGTCTGAGAGTCGGCAGGCAAAAATCCACTGACCGCTGCAGCAATGCCTGTCAGAGGAAAAATGGCGATCCCTAGTGAAGCGACGGGCTCGCGGAGAGACAAGAGAAGAACCATTGTTGCTACAACCCAACTGATCATCGACATGGCGTTGATGAACTGAAAAGTCAGTTGCCCACTAGCTGTACCAACTAGTGCAATTAAGGCCGCATGAAGTACTGCTGCTAGTGTCGCCAGCCTAAGTGGCGTGCGCATGTCGTCAGAGCTTTGTGGGTCAAGCAAACGCTGCGCAACCTGCCAAGCCGCCACACAATAAAATGCAGCAGTAACGACAGCGAGCAAGGCATTGATCATCGGAGCTTTATCTCATGGTTGTCAGGGTTTTGATCGACCCCCAGTATAAGCTACGTAGGCCTCCAAGTGACATGGGCAGGCGATTTACTCGACCTGGGGGTGCATATGCCAAAGCGCCGAATTAATAGACTTTAAATCGCTATGAAACAAAGCAAGCAAAGCCGCGATCCTCAAGGGTGCTCTGATCGCGTTATTGCAGTCGATAAACCTTGCCATCGTCCGAGTCAGTGAGCAGATAAATAAAACCGTCGGGCGCTTGTCTAACATCACGAATTCTTCCGAGCTCGCTAGACAATAAGCGCTCCTCATGTGTCACTGCCGAGTTTGCTAATTCCAGTCGGGCGATAAGCTGGTACTTTAATGCACCAACCAAAAGGTTGTTTTTCCACTCAGGGTATTGGTCACTGTTAACAATCGCTAAGCCAGATGGCGCAATCGAAGGATCCCAAAAGGTGATCGGTTGGCGCATGCCTTCTTTCTCGGTACCGATACCGATTTTTGTGCCAAGGCCATAGTTGACACCATAGGTGATTGTTGGCCAGCCATAATTTTGGCCTGCCACTATCTGGTTGAGTTCATCTCCGCCTTGAGGCCCATGTTCATGCGCCCAAAGTGTGTTACTTGTAAGGTCGAAGGCCAAGCCCTGCACATTGCGGTGTCCGAAGCTATAAATCTCTGGAAGAGCATTCTCAACATGCACAAAGGGATTGTCCGTGGGTATTTTGCCGTCGTCGTGCAATCGCACAATAGAACCGTGATGCTGATCGAGTTTTTGTGCTGTTTCTTTCGTGCCTCGGTCTCCCAGCGATATGTAGAGCAACCCGTTTTGATCAAAAGCCATGCGTGACCCAAAGTGTCTGCCCCCTTTTGTTTTTGGCATTGCTTTAAATATCACTTGCACATCTTCGAGAGAATTCCCCTTGAGCCGACCAACCAATACTTCAGTCCCGTAGCGTCGACTTTCACCACCGACGTAGGACAAATACACTTGGCGGTTTTGCTCAAAATCAGGGTGCAAGGCCACATCGAGTAAACCGCCTTGGCCGACCGCTGCTATCGCAGGAAGCCCCGAAACGGGGTCTGGAATAAGTTGTCCATCCACAACACGTCGTAAGGCGCCCGATCGCTCAGTGACTAGCCATTCGGTTTTGGACGCAAAGGCAATCGACCAAGGATGGTCTAATCCGCTAACGATAGGCTGGGCGACCAGCTCACGCAATTCTGTGTCGGCAACAATAACGGGTAAACTGCTTTCTGCCTTTGCAGGTGCTACTAGGGAGACAGAGAGACTAAAAGTTATCGCTGAAGCTAGCTTGGTAAGCGCTTTGTATCGTGTCGAAAAACGAATTGTTTTCATCATTGCACCGTGCTCTTTGAAAAATACCCATCCGCAGCCCAAGTTCACATGTTGTGTCAGACCAGAGAGCCGTCACTAGAGCGAAAAAGACAAATAATGACGTACAATTGACCGATCAGTCGTTGCTGAGTCTCGTTCTCGCTCTTTGGTCAATACGGTACCCCATACCTCTGACTGTTTCTATAAATGGATCTTCGTCTTTGCCCAGTTTTCTTCGTAAACGCCCTATGTAGACGTCGACGACGTTTGTCAGTGGATCTAAGTTGGCACCCCAAATATTGTTCAGGATTCGCTCTCTCGAAAAAAGTTTGTCTGGGTTGCTCATTAAAAGTTCGAGAATTGATAGCTCTTTTGCCGTGAGTGGAATGTCTTGACCAGCCACCTTGACCGTTTTGGAACCGGTATGCATTTCTACATCCGCGATGCTTAATACGGAGTTCGGATAATCTATACCTTGCTGTCTGCGGTATATGGATTCAATTCTGGCCATAAGTTCGTCGAGATCAAATGGTTTTGTGATGTAATCATCTGCGCCTAATTTTAGGCCGCGCACTACATCTTCGACACTGTCCATCGCCGTTAACATGATGATCGGAGTGTTTATTTTTCTGGTTCGAAGTTCCTGGCAAACATCTAAACCGGATGTATCGGGCAACATTAAATCTAACAACAGTAAGTCAAAGTCTCCGTTTCTAACAACATCGACGACCTCTTTGCCTGTGCTCAAACGTGTTACGTTGTGACCCTCAGATTTTAGGGCGCGTGTCAGGAAATCGGCGATTCGATCTTCATCTTCAACAATTAATATTCTCACAGCAAGGCCTTGTGTTTCAATTCTATTGGGAGGGTGACAGTCGCCGTAGATCCTTCACCGTCTTGACCCCGTAATTCAATTATGCCGCCATGGGCATCTACTATCGCTTTGGCAACGGGTAATCCCAAGCCTGTCCCTGTGGTCTTCCCCGATCCTTCGCTTCCGCGGTAGAAGCGTGAAAAAACTTGGCTCGCCTCGTTGTATTTTAATCCTATGCCGGTGTCTTTAATCTCTAATACAAGGTAAGTATGCTTATCGTAAATATTGACTAGAATGCGAGAGTCCTTGTAGGAATAGCGAACGGCATTGTCGAGCAAAATTGTAATCACTTGTTTGATTTTGCTCTCATCAATATTCGCGATAACTTCTTGGTCGGGGCAAGATTTTGATATTTCGATATTCTTTTCATCCGCGATAACAGCAAAATCATCACAAATTTCATTGATTAAAGGCACAACATTAACTGGGCGTTTGTGTAGGGGTGCTTTGCCGTCTTCAGCGCGTGCTACAAAGAGTAAATCCTGTACAAATCTGGTGGTGTGAACCGTTTGTTCTTTTACACGGCGCAGCGCAGATCGAAACTGCTCTGATGTTGTACTTTTCTCTCTGAGAGCGAGGTCGGCTTCACCCTGGATGATCGTAAGCGGCGTTCGCAGTTCGTGACTGATATCGGCCAAGAATTGCTTGCGCGTCTCGCTTATTGCTTCCAGCTTTTCATTGGTTGCTCTTAACTCTGCCGTACGACTTGTGATTATTGCCTCAAGGTTTTCTTGGGTGTTTCTTTCTCGTTGCCTTTGTGAATCAACTTCGGAGGCCATGTTGTTGAGGGCTGTGGCTAAATCTGAAAATTCATCGTCGACATCATTGGCAACAAGGTAGGAGAAATCCCCTGCTTGATAGGCAGCCGTTGCCTTTTCGAAGGCTCGTAAGCGCTGTTTCAACGCACGCCAAGTGGTGAAAAGTAGCAGTGCACCCAAAAAAACAAAGCAGAGGAATATGAGCGACAGTAGTCTGTTGAGAATAGTGTTGAGTTCTTGTGCGACGAGCTGTGTTTCTCTCACATCGCGTAACTCTTCTGAAAGGGCTTCGTCAATCAGTCGAATAAAGCTACCTTCCACCTCATGGCTGCGTAGTTTTACCAGAGCTGCTTTTGCTGCGTCTCGCTGATTGTCTTTCACCGCTACCCTGACAAGCTCACTGCCTCGGATGATTTCCTCAGCGAGTAGCTCGATCTTATTAAAGTGTTCCAGCTCAGACGCTTCTGACACATCGCCTGAATGCGTAAGCTCGGCAGCGATACTTTCTCGGACATCGCGAAGCGCATTGCGCAACGCTTCTTTGTTTCGAAATCGCTCCTGCAAATTGTTTAAGGTATTTTCTTCAACGATTTGGCCTAAGGCGCTCAATTTTCGGTAGGTGTGATCGGACACAGCTCGGTAACTGGAATAGACATGCTGCGCTAATCCGCTGCGTTCGATATAGAAATTGTACTGGCTGGCGGTATAGAAAAGAGCAGTTGAGGCGATGCCGACGAGGAGGAACAGGGTAATTGCGGTGATGACAAACCTTCGCTTCAAACTGTAGGTCACTCAATCCTTCCTCTAAAATCGGATCAGTATAGATCGACAACAGCGCTGTGCCCACGCTGCAATGACCGTGGGCACAGACTTTCTGATTGTTATTGCGCGATTTTTGAGAGCAGATCGGGATTCATGACTAGGTTTCGTACACCGTGTGCATGATCTTCGTCGAATATGTTGTTCTCAAACCATTGCCCAACTGTTTTTATGTTTACCTTGGCAACTTTGGGTCTCACGCTCCAGCTAACCTGTAAAGGTGAACCCTTTTCGTTGTAGCTAGGGCCAGTTGTTGATCCTGCGTACTGTACTGCGTCACCCGTGTTTGTGGGAATGTTCAATGCTTGGTGCTTGCCGTCCACTTGACCAATGGCTGTCAGCTCCATGAAATCTAAAGCGGAGTCGTCATTGACCACGACATAAACTTGGGTTTCAACGCGCAATTGCGGATTCATGATCGACTCACTCAGGCACGCTCCCAACGTTGGTCCAGGTGTAACTTGCGCAGTCGAATGCACGTAGTGCACTTCGATGGTATCTCCCGGCTTTAGTTCACCGTGTTTCCCAGTGCCCACTCTGATGCCATCGTCAGCCAATTCTGCTTCGGAAAGCTCCCCTGAATATAAGAATCCAGTGCCGTAACCTTCGCCGTCACCATTCCCTGCGTAAGTTGTGAACTCGCCACCTTTGTGTTCAGCACCCTCATGCATATGGATGTTGCACAAATTCATTTCTGTGTAGTTCGGTGCCGCTTCAAAATCACGATTGTTCGAACCGGTTTCTGCATCGATATCTCGTGGAGATTGAGGACCGAAACCAGCGCCATCTGTGTTAGCCGCCAGTGTAGCGCGGTGCTTGGCGATCACCTCATCCGCAACAGATGTTTCAGAAGCAGCCTGTGCCGACATGCTGAGAGTCGTTAGCGCGAAAAGAGTGCTCGCAACAGATTTTTTTGTGTGATTCATCTTTTTACCTGAGTATGTGTATGTAAGGGTTCAAGCTTTTTGCTGACGCCAACTCAGCGAGTTTGTCCAGCGTATTATCACAATATGGCTTGGGCCCTAAATGCGTACTGTCAGCTTTTTGAAGAAGGAATAAATAAAAGATGAACAGAAGTTAAATTTGAGGAATGGGAAAAGTAGGGTTTTGGGTGCTTATCTCTAAGCTGGGAGTGATTGGGCTTAAGCTATTGGGCGATGTTTGGCAACAACGTCGCAACCTCCGGCACAGCGATGACTAAAGCAATCAGTGCCATGAGTGCCAAACAAAAGGGCAGTACACCCAGAAAAACCTGGGCCAACGTCACACCTTTGGCTATGCCGTTTATAACAAAAACGTTAATATCCATCGGTGGTGTTATCAACGCGAGCTCCACAACAACAACCACAACCAACACACCAAACACACCAAACACACCAAACACACCACACCAAAAGGTATGAAGACTGCCCTATTAATTCAGTGCCAAGGCAGGCGCTGAACAAGAAGGCCGTGGATGGCTTTCTGATGGTGCAATCTGAATCTACTGCTGACCTAGATTTTTCAATGTTGATGCGCGCGCCCAACGACTTGGCGACTCTGAGAAATTACTATTCTCAGATCTCTATGGTAGATGACGGTGTGGGTGAAATTATGGCAAGCTTGGAACAGTTGGGCATTGAAGAAGATACGTTGCTTATATTCACTACTGATCACGGACTCTCAGTAGGGCAGCACGGTTTTTGGGGACATGGCGGGTCCAGTTTTCCTTCTAATTTGCATCGTGCGGCTCATTCTATTCCGATGATTGTGCGACAAAATGGCGTTTCGTTAAAAGGCGAATCTTCTCAATTGATGGTATCGAATATGGATCTGTATTCTACCATCCTTGAACACACTGGACTGCCACCGCATGTCGATGGTGAGCCGCTACCTAGCCGCAGCCTGATGCCGGTGATTAAGGGGGTTGTGCCTGTAGATTGGGGGGATGACGCTGTTTATTCAGAGCAGGAGGAAACCCGAGTGGTACGTACGCAGAAATGGGCTTTTTTTAAGCGGTTTGACGGTGCAGGTAATCGCGGCATCGCAGACGAACTCTATGACGTAGAGCTCGATCCAAATGAGACCGAGAACCTTTCAGGCGATAGCCGTTTTGCTGAGACAGAGGCAGAGCTGGCATCGATGCTGTTGGAGTTCTTTCGGCAACATGTCAGGCGCGAAGCGGATCTCTGGAGTGGCGGTGTTCCTATCCAGAACTCTGTTCGGCAGAAATTTTGGAAAGGAGCTTGGGGTGAAGATTGGAATCCTGTCTATAAGTACCCCAAGTGACCTGTCTCGCGCTGGTCAAGATTTTTTTGTTGTGACTAAGACAGCGTATCCGTCTGCTCCAATAGAAGATGAAGCGATGTCACTAGCCTGCTTGTGCAACAAACGCTGCCAAGGCAATAACTAATAACATGGCGAATGCCATGGCTACGTTAATTCGGCGCTGCAAGCTTGGCGCTAGCTCTAGCCTGTGCATATGTAAGCCCATACCGAGCCAAAGAAAATGAATCGGAATCCAAAGCAGGTTAATTATCAAAAATTTGACCGAGACCTCGATGATAGGTGAGCCTGGCATCACGGCGAAGTTTGACAAAAAGAATGAGTGCACCGCATAAGCTTTGGGATTGATAAATTGCAGCATCAGCCCGCCCCAAATCCCGGGTGGGTTGTCGGGGTTGATGAATGCTAGCTTTGAACCAGCAAAAGCGATTTTCGTTGCCAAGTAAAGCAGGTATAGCAGAGACACCACTGCGAGTACTAAACGAAAAGTTGGTATTGCTTCCAAAAGGCTAAACATACCGCAGGCCACCAGCACAAATACAGCGGCGTTACCTGCAAACAGCCCCAGTAAAAATCGTAAACCAGCCTGAAGCCCAAAATTTGCGCCAATCCCTGCTGTGCTTAAAACGCCGGGTCCTGGTGTAATGAGTGCAAAAAACACCGCCGCTATAAATGATGTCAAAATCATGGGGTTTGCAAACTTTTTTGGAGAAAAATAGGTGGCAAAGTATGTATGGACCGTTGCTTTTAAACTTTTGTCCTGATTATCACAGATTTGTGCGTGCTCAGACTATTGGTGTTTTGACCCATGTGAGTAGTGCCGCTATTTCTTTCTCAATTAATGCGTAGAATGCTACAAGATGCGCTGCGGGCAACGCGGCGATTAACTTGAGGCAAAATGAACCATCCGCAAGAGAATAGCTTGATCTGGGTGCTAGCCGCTATCCAGCTCACGCACATCATGGATTTTATGATCATGATGCCACTGGGGCCTGAATTGATGCTGGTCTTTGACATAAATGCACTGCAGTTTGGCGCATTGGTGTCTACTTACACCGCCGCAGCGGCGCTGGCGAGTCTTATATCAGCCTTTGTTTTGGATCGTTATGATAGACGCTCAGCATTGCTAAGTTCCTATGCTTTGTTTGCCGTTGCGACCCTTGCTTGTGCGCTTGCTGAGGGCTATTGGCAGCTGATGGCAGCGCGATTTTTCGCCGGCTTTTTTGGCGGGATGATAGGCGTCCTTTCTCAGACCATTGTCGCTGATGTTGTGCCTTTTGAGCGGCGTGGTGCGGCCATGGGCAAATTAATGGCCGCATTTTCAGTCGCGACAGTTGCGGGAGTACCCCTGGCTTTGTTGGCGGCCAATGCCTCTGGTTGGCACGCTCCGTTTTTTATCCTCGCGTTTGGCAGTTGTCTGGTTTGGTTGGCGGCTTTTAAGTGGGTCCCTTCACTGACGATGCACCGCGAAGGTGAACATGAATCTATGCTTAGAGCGTTTATTAATGTGCTCTGCACCGCGCGCTATTGGATGGCCTATGGCTTTACTTTGGCGTTAGTTTTCACGGGGTTTATCGTCATACCCTTTGTGACTTTGCATTTGCAAAATAATGTCGGGATGCTTCCAGAACAAATTCCCTTGATCTACTTTGTCGGCGGATTTGCCACCCTAATAACGGCTCCTCTGATTGGCAAACTGTCGGATGTCTTTGGAAAGCGACAGTTGTTTATTGGTTTGGCGCTGACGGCAATGGTGCCTCTGTATTTGGTTACTCACCTAGAGCCCACAAGTCTGATCTGGATATTGGCGACAACAACACTGTTCTTTGTCCTGATCAGCGGTCGGATGATCCCCTCAATGGCCGTGATCAGCGAGGTTCCAATTAGACGACAGCGCGGTGCTTTTATGTCGCTCAACATGGCTTTTCAGTCGGCAGGCATGGCGGCTGCGGCTTATGTAGGTGGCTGGTTGGCCACGGGGCAAAGTGGCCAACTAGATTTTTTTGCAAAAAATGGATTCGTGGGGATAAGCGCAAGTCTTTTGTCTATTTGCCTGTTTTTGCTTCTATTGAGAACCATGAAGACGCAGCCGCCTCGTCTATAAATTGATGGTCTAACGTCGTTGGCAAAGGTTGCGAAGTACGTCAAGACACTATTGAAGTTGTTCACTGCGTTGAACTCCATCTAAGCTGCTTATCAGCATTTGCTGCAGCGAGCTAGAGCAGGCTGGTTCACCGTTCGATCCGTGTACACACCCTGAAAAGATCAGCGTGTGTACATATATGCCTGAATAATTGCTCTGTGCACGCAGCTAGACAATGGCTGCGTTATACTCAGCCTATCTTTTTCTCTACTTCCGCGCCACTAGCGCTCGCTTGAGCTGCATTTGGTCTCGAAAGGACAGCAAACATGTTTGACAATTTATCCGATCGCTTGGGTCGTACCCTTAAAAACCTGCGTGGCCAAGGGCGCCTTACTGAGCAAAATGTAAAAGATACCTTGCGTGAAGTACGCATGGCGCTACTTGAGGCCGATGTTGCCTTGCCGGTGGTGAAGCAGTTCACCGAACAAGTACGCGAAAAGGCCATGGGCGTCGAAGTGCTGCAAAGCCTTTCGCCCGGCCAAGCGTTGGTTAAGGTCGTCAGTGATGAATTGACGTCGGTGATGGGTGAGACCAACGAAGATTTAGATCTGAGTGCCCAACCACCGGCTGTGGTGTTGATGGCAGGCCTTCAGGGTGCGGGTAAAACCACAACAGTTGCCAAGCTTTCACGTTTGCTCAAAGAACGCCGCGGCAAGAAAGTGATGGTCGTCAGTTGTGACGTGTATCGACCTGCAGCTATTAAGCAGCTCGAAACATTAGCCAATGAAGTCGACGTGTTGTTCCACACTTCAACCCCTGATCAGAAGCCCAAACAGATTGCATTGGATGCGTTAGCTGCCGCGAAGAATGCGATGGTTGATGTGCTGCTGGTTGATACGGCGGGTCGCCTAGCGATCGACGAAGCCATGATGGCAGAAATCAAAGACCTGCACGCTGCTATCAAGCCAGTTGAGACGCTGTTTGTCGTCGACGCCATGACGGGTCAAGACGCCGCCAATACTGCTAAGGCCTTTGGTGATGCGTTGCCGCTGACTGGAGTGGTTCTGACCAAGACCGACGGTGATGCGCGTGGTGGTGCCGCTCTATCAGTGCGAATGATCACCGGTGTACCGATTAAATTTATGGGCGTTGGTGAAAAGACGACCGCCCTAGAGGCCTTTCACCCAGACCGTATTGCCTCACGTATATTGGGCATGGGCGATGTTGTCTCCCTAGTAGAAGAAGTCACACAGCAAGTCGATCTCAAAAAAGCCGAGAAACTGGCTCGCAAGGTCAAAAAAGGCAAGGGCTTTGATCTCGATGACATGCGTGACCAGTTGACCCAGTTGCAAGGTATGGGTGGCATCGGTGCTATGTTGGACAAAATGCCGGGCATGGATAAGTTACCAGATGCCGTGCGCGAAAAAGCCATGAATCAAGCAACTGGCGGCGGTGATGTGGGAAGAATGGTCGCCATTATTAACTCCATGACGCCTCGTGAGCGCCGATTCCCTGATTTGATCAAAGGTTCTCGTCGCAAGCGCATAGCTGCAGGCTCTGGCACCCAAGTGCAAGATGTCAACCGCTTACTCAAACAACACCTGACCATGTCTAAGACGATGAAAAAAATGTCTAAAAGCGGTGGGATGGCCAAGATGATGAAAATGATGGGCGGAAAAGGAGGGATGCCGCCAGGAGGTATGCCGCCGGGATTTCCGGGTTTGTAGCAGAATCCCTTCAAGCAAAAAAGCGCACTTCTATGTGCGTTTTTTTGCTTTGCACTTAATGATCAAGGAAAGATTGAAAAACCTGAGGTTCCATAACTATCGGAAAGTAACAGCACTCGTGTTTTTTCAGATTTGCCACACAGAGTAGTCTATTTATGCTTCGCTGGAGCCCGTGCTTACAATTCTTGAACTTTCTCTGGTAACTAAAGGCTAATGAAACACTAAAATTATAATTTGGCCCGTTATGGGGTGGTTCGTTGTGGGCAAAGGTTTTAAAGCATGAGTTCAGCTATGAATGGATTACGTTTAGTCTTGGCGGTGGCATTGCCGCTTGCAGTTTTGGTCATTGGTTTTGCTGGTTTCTCGTTTATAAAAGCCAATCCTCCGGAAGCGCAAAAAAGACCTGCGCAACGCACGACAATGGTTCCTGTTGATGCAACCCGGCTAGAACCCCAAGACTACGCCGTAACTCTGCGTAGTTTCGGCAGTGTTATTCCTCGTAAGCAAACCACGTTAGTCACGCAGGTATCCGGTGTTATTTCCGAAGTATCGGATAATTTTCAAGCGGGTAGCACTTTTGAAAAAGGCGACGTGCTGCTGAAGCTGGACGCCAGCGACTATGAAATTGCCGTCAGAGGTGCAGAAGCGTCGTTGATTCAGGCTAGGGCGAATTACACCGAAGAGAAAGCTCGCGGTGATCAAGCGGCGAGTGATTGGAAAAAATTGGGCAAGAAAGGCAAGCCGGGTGCTCTGTTGCTTCGCACGCCGCAGCGACAGGCTGCGCAGGCGCAGGTGCAATCTGCTCAAGCTCAGTTGGATAAAGCGCAGCTCGATCTTGCCCGTACTCAGATTTTGGCACCTTACGCCGGCCAAGTGTTGGGCACGGCGGTTGACGAGGGTCGATTCGTCACCACTGGAAGCGCTTTAGGTGACGTTTTTGCGAGCGGTGCTCTGGACGTTCGACTGCCACTAAACAGTTCGCAGCTAGAGCACATGGACATATCTAGCATCGGAGCGGAAGACGCATTTGTAGAATTAATAAGCAGCGATGGTAGCAGCAAGGTGCAAGCGAAGTTAGCTCGCAGCGAAGGGCAAATCGATGTAACAACTCGTCAGCTATTCGTAGTTGCGGAAGTATCTGCAGGTGAAGAATTGGCAGTAGGGCAGTTTGTCGAAGCTCGATTGTCCGGCAGAAAATACCAAGATGTTTTTGTTGTTCCCGAACGTTTGGTAAGGCCTGAGGGTGATGTCTTTTTAGTCGAAGACGGGCAGGTCAAACGCGCTGCAGTTGAACTTTTATACAGTGACGGTGAAGACGCTGTGGTCAGTGGCTTGCAGACCGGAGATGTTTTAGTCCTAACGCCACTTGGCAGTGCTGTGTCGGGCTTGCGTATTGCGGCGACAATTGACGGGGTAGAGCCCCCGCGTTCCTCTGGCGGTGGGAGTGGGCGGCCCGTTAAGGGTGAAGCAGCAGATCAGAAAAGACCTAAGCGTGGAGATGATTCAACCAAAGCAGCAAGGAGTCAGCCATGAGCGACGCGCCTCGAGGTGGAGTGATAGCTTGGTTTGCACGCAATCATGTTGCTGCAAACCTATTGTTGTTGGTTATCGCTGGATACGGTTTTTACAACATGCAAACCCAAATGGCGGTAGAGGTTTTTCCGTCATTTACACTTGATCGAGTCAGTGTCAGCGCTTCTTACCCTGGGGCTTCGCCACAAGATGTTGAAGAAGCGGTGACCATACGTGTAGAGGAAGCGCTACAAGATCTGGCAAGCATCAGCGAGACACGGTCCCGATCCACGGAAGGTAGTTCAGTAATATCGCTCGAGCTGGTCAAAGGGGAAGACGCGCGAGAAGCACTGAATGACATAAAGAGCCGTGTTGACTCTATCGATACTTTTCCCGATTCGGTAAAAGCGCCGAACGTTGTATTGGCACAGCGCAAACGCGAAGTGATAAGCGTTGCTTTATCTGGTGAATTGACTGAACACGAATTGAGAGGGCTCGCAGACCGTGTGCGTGACGAACTGCTCGCCTCACCAGTTATCACACAAGTAGAAATCCAGTCTGCTCGCCCCTACGAAATGGCCGTGGAAATATCTGAGCGGCGGTTGCGTGAATACGATCTGACCTTGGCTCAGGTTGCGCAGGCGATTGAACGGGGTTCCGTCAGTGCTGCTGCGGGTAATCTGCGTACAGAAGGGGGCGATGTATTGCTGCGAACCCAAGGGCAAGCTTACACAGCGCGCCAATTTGGGGATATTGCCGTCATTACTCGCGCGGATGGTAGCCAACTAAAAGTCCGTGATATCGCCAACCTCAGTGATGGATTTGACGAGTCACAAATTAAAACGCGTTTTAACGGTCGCTCATCGATATTGATAGAGGTCTATCGAGTAGGCGATCAAAGCGCCATTGATGTGGCTGCAGCAACTCGAGACTATGTGGCAGCGGCCGGCTCTTGGTTGCCTGCAGGAGTAACACTTGACGCGTGGAGTGACCGCTCTGTCGTTTTGAAAGCTCGTCTAAATACTCTGCTCAGCAGTGCCTTGCAAGGTGGCTTGCTAGTCGTCATCTTGCTGACCTTGTTTCTGCGGCCCGCGGTCGCCTTTTGGGTCACTTTGGGCATACCCGTTTCTTTTCTTGGTTGCTTTATCATCTTGCCGTGGCTCGGTGTTTCGGTAAATCTAATATCGTTGTTTGCCTTCATCTTAGTTCTGGGGATAGTGGTGGACGATGCTATCGTCACCGGCGAAAACATATACACGCACAGCCGGCGAGGTGTACCGGGTGAGCGTGCTGCTATCGAAGGCACATTAGAAGTAGCAACTCCAGTTACTTTCGGCGTGTTAACTACCGCGCTTGCATTTCTACCATTAGCAATGGTCGGCGGTGTCAGAGGGCAAATATTTGCGCAGATTCCCGCGGTAGTCGTACCCGTATTGATCTTCTCGCTGATCGAATCCAAATTTGTATTGCCGTCTCACCTTAAAAATCTAAAAATTCGACAAGAATCTACCTCTGCCCCTAATCTGTTGACGCGCATGCAGCAATCAATTGCGGATGGTTTAGAGTCCTTGGTGTATTGGGTATACAAGCCTCTGTTGGGCATGGCTCTGCGTTGGCGTTATCTCACGATCAGCATTTTTATTGCCAGTCTCTTAATCGCTGTATCAGTGATGAGCAGTGGTTGGATGCGTTTCGTTTTTTTCCCAAAGGTCGAATCTGAAACAGCAACCGCAACATTGCAGATGCCGGTGGGAACCCCGTTCGGTATTACCGATGACATTATCCTGAAAATGGAATCGGCGGCGAATGAATTGCGCGACAAACACCGTGATCCCATAACAGGTGATAGCGTTATTCTGAATATTCTTGCTACAGCTGGATCGTCTGGTGGCACGGGAGGTGGTTCCTCGAACGTAGGGCGTGTACGTTTTGAAATTATCGGCCCTGAAAAGCGCACCGTAGACATAAGTAGTCGAGAGTTGGTTGGTGAATGGCGAAAAGCAATAGGTCCAATACCTGGTGCTGAATCGCTGACCTTCAGAGCTGAGTTCGGAAGAGGTGGGGATCCTATAGATGTGCAGTTCTTTGGCCGCGATTTACAACAATTGCGTGAGGTGGCTGACTTAACCAAGGCTCACTTGGAGTCCTATGAAGGTATTTTTGATATTGGCGACAGCTTGAGTGCGGGTAAGCGTGAGCTAGAACTCAGGCTTAAACCCAGTGCTCAACAACTGGGGCTCAGTGTCAGCGATCTTGCCAGCCAGGTGCGACAAGGCTTTTATGGCTATGAGGTCCAGCGTATTCAACGTGACCGTGACGAAGTAACGGTTGTTGTTCGCTTCCCTGAGGACGAACGTCGCTCCTTGCGAGACCTGCAGGATATCCGTATCCGTACAGCCGACGGTTCGGCAGTACCTTTTAGTGAGGTCGCTGAAATTATCAGCGCTCGTGGTCCGGCGACTTTGTATCGCATAGATCGCCGCCGTACGCTAAATGTCACCGCCGATGCCAACAAAGAAGTTGCAGATTTGCCAGCTGTTAAGCGCGGGTTAAACGAGTACTTAGAAAATACATTGGTTGCCTATCCTGCGATCAGCTATTCCTTGGAAGGGGAGGCACGCGAACAGCGTGAGTCAACAAGCACGTTGAAATACGGCGTTGTCGCTGTTCTGTTCGGCATCTATGCTCTTTTGGCTATTCCGTTTCGAAGCTACAGTCAGCCATTGGTCGTGATGGTGGTTATTCCCTTCGGATTGATTGGCGCTCTACTGGGGCATTGGATCATGGGAATGAACTTGAGCATATTCTCAATGATGGGCATGTTAGCTTTGTCGGGTGTTGTCGTTAACGATAGTCTCGTTCTGGTCGACTACATCAACAAACAACGCAAGCGTGGTATGGCAATCTTAGAGGCGGTTAGCACGGCTGGACCTGCTCGCTTTCGACCTGTATTGCTGACCTCCATTACCACTTTTATGGGTCTTGCTCCGCTCTTGATCGATAAAAGCACGCATGTAAAGTTTTTGCTTCCCATGGCCGTATCGCTAGGTTTTGGCATCTTGTTCGCCACGGGCATTACGTTGTTGATGGTGCCTTGTGTGTATTTAATCGGAAACGATATCGGTCAGTCTTTTCGTTCAGCATGGCGCTGGTTATACGGTTCTTCGGAGGCAAAAAGCAAAAACAAAATTGACGTTTCAAATGTTTAGAAAGTGCTTTTTGCTTGGCTGTATGTTGTTCGTGGGCTCGGCCATCTCGGCAGAGCCGCCCCAATTTGTAGACGGCAATGAGAGTGAAGCTAAAGCTGGTGACGAATCGGTAGGTGATCTGCGGTGGCGCCTTGAACAGCAGGTTCAGCGCAGTCCTTTTGCGATTCAACCTCACAAACGCAACTATGTTATCGGCAGTTACTTTGATTCAAGCTTCAGCAATCTTGACCGTGAACGATCCGCCTTTGAAGATGCATTGGATCACTCCGAGATCAAATTCCAAATCAGCATCCGTGTACCGGTAGCAGAGAACATTTTTGGTACAAGGGCAGATCTCTATGCCGCTTATAGCTCAAAAGCTCTATGGCAAGCGTTCAACAGTGAAATATCTTCACCGTTTAAAGATATTAACCACGAACCTGAATTGTTTTTATTGTGGCCGACTCAATGGAAAATTGGACCAGTACGTAGTCGAGCTTTAACGCTTGGCTTCAATCATCAATCAAATGGTCAAAATAATCAGGCGCTGGTAGATAGCGATGGAGTGGTTGTCTACCAATCGCTCTCGCGCAGCTGGAACCGGCTTATGCTCGGCGCCTATTTTGAGCAAAATAATTTCAACTGGCATTTGCAAACATGGGTTCGAATCCCAGAAGAAGAAAAAGAAGATCCTTCGCAAGCTGAGGGGGATGATAATCCGGATATCGAGGAATACCTCGGAGACTTCGAGTTGACAATTAATCATCTAATTAAAGAGCGCTTTAGTAGTTCATTGATGCTGCGCAATAACTTGGATTCTGAAGACAATCGCGGCGCTATTCGTCTTGAAATGACATTTCCCTTTACTCGGAAATTGGACGGCATGCTGCAGGTTTTTCACGGTCATGGTGAGCACCTTTTAGATTACGACTCTCGTAATACTCGCATAGGGTTTGGTTTTACCCTGCGTGGCATGTGATTTTCTCTAAAAAATCAAACTGAAAATCTAAACAAAAAAACCCGCCGCAGCGGGTTTTTCATTTTTGGGAGTCGCCTACTTTTTAGGGTATGGACGATGGGTCTCACCGGTGTAGATTTGCTGTGGACGACCGATGCGGAATTCAGGGTCGTTGTGCATTTCTTGCCAATGAGCGATCCAACCGACAGTGCGAGACATGGCGAACATCACCGTAAACATGCTCATCGGAATATTCAGTGCCCGCAGTACGATGCCGGAATAGAAGTCGACATTGGGAAACAGCTTGCGCTCCTTGAAGTAGTCGTCTGCCAGTACCGCTTCTTCGAGTTCACGAGCGAGTTGAAACAGCGGCTGGTCGCCACCGAGTTCGTCCAGTAGGTCATGACAAACTTTTTGAATACACGCGGCACGTGGATCGTAGTTTTTGTAAACACGGTGTCCAAAGCCCATCAAGCGGAATGGATCGCTTTTGTCTTTGGCGCGGGCGATTGTGCTTTCGATTGTTGCACCTGTATCCATGATGTCGTCTAGCATGTTCATCACAGCTTCGTTGGCTCCGCCGTGCGCTGGGCCCCAAAGACAAGCAATACCGGCGGCAATAGATGCAAACGGGTTGGCGCCTGAGCTACCGGCGAGACGCACAGTTGACGTCGAAGCGTTTTGTTCGTGATCTGCGTGCAAAATCAAGATTGTCTCTAGAGCGCGGACGGCAGTTGGTGACGGTACGTAGTCACCTGCAGGGACGGCAAACATCAGATGCAAGAAGTTCTCAGAGTATGAGAGGTTGTTCTTGGGAGACATGAAGGGCTGGCCGCGCATGTGTTTGAAGCAGTAAGAAGCCATGGTTGGCATCTTAGCGATCAAACGGTGAGCAGTAATTTTGCGGTGCTCTTCATCATTGATGTCTATTGAATCGTGGTAGAAAGATGCCAGTGCGGCAACTGTGGCCGACAACATGGCCATTGGGTGAGCGTCATATCGAAAACCGCTCATAAAACGGTGAATGTTCTCGTGCACCATTGTGTGGTTTTTAATGATGCTTTCAAATTCATTGAATTCGTCTTGATTTGGCAATTCACCATCAAGCAGCAAGTGGCAAACTTCTAAGTAGTTACTGTTTGCGGCCAGATCTTCTATTGAATATCCGCGGTGAAGTAGAATCCCTTGGTCACCATCAATATAGGTGATTGAGCTTTTACAGGACGCCGTCGCTGCGAAGCCAGGATCATAAGTAAAGAGGTCCGTTGAGCCCGCGAGCTTGCGCACGTCCACAGTTGGACGGCCAATGCTGCCCTGTATGCGAGGGAGGTCTGCGCTTTTTCCCGTCGCATTGTCTGTGATTGTTACTGTGTCATTGCTCATGCTTGGCTCCTAAAAAACCGTGTTTGTCAGCCCGTGGCCAACTGAGGTGTTCTCGATATTTGATCAACTGTATCGCGCTACGCACGCGCACAAAATTCCATTTAGTGGCCTGTACTTCAACTGAAGCACGGCTGTCATACAGTATGCGTCTACGGTGAATTTTGGCGGCTCTCTTTCCACTAGGCAAGATTTAATCCAAGCAATGGAAATTTAATATTCATTATAAGTCATCAAACGAGTGTGAACATGCGGATTATTTCGTCGAAAATGCACTGAACGTGTTTCTATGAGTGTCTAACTTCCGGGATTTACATGAACCTCAAAGCGTACCGCGAGACGTGGCATCTGGCACGCTAGTTTAGTTGTGCGACGCAGCATATGGCGCTTCGAATGAAGCCTTTCGTCGACCTTAAACTTGCGCAACAGTGATCTAGCTTGTTGTAGAATGGTCGGCTAATTTGTTTCATGCGGTAACTGTGCAAAGGAGCCCCTGCATGTCATCGGTCAAAAAAGTCGTACTCGCCTACTCAGGCGGATTGGATACCTCAATTATCTTGAAATGGCTGCAAGAGGAATATCAGTGTGAAGTGGTCACCTTCACCGCTGACATTGGTCAGGGCGAAGAAGTAGAGCCCGCGCGCGAGAAAGCGCAAGCAATGGGTGTCAAAGAAATCTACATCGATGATTTGCGCGAAGAGTTTGTCCGCGATTTTGTCTTCCCGATGTTCCGTGCGAACACCATCTATGAAGGTGAATATCTGCTAGGTACTTCTATCGCCCGGCCGCTAATCGCCAAACGCTTGGTTGAAATCGCCAACGAAACAGGTGCTGATGCGGTGTCGCATGGAGCAACGGGTAAGGGCAACGATCAGGTGCGTTTTGAACTCGGTGCCTATGCACTTAAACCAGGCATTAAAGTGATTGCGCCTTGGCGCGAATGGGATTTGAACTCTCGCGAGAGCTTAATGAACTACGCCAGTCAGCATCAAATCCCTGTTGAAATGAAGCGTGGCAATCGCTCGCCGTATTCTATGGATGCCAATTTGTTACACATCTCCTATGAGGGTGGTGGATTAGAAGATCCATGGCAAGAAGGGGAAGATGATATGTGGCGTTGGACGGTGGCCCCCGAGCGAGCTCCTGATAAGGCGCAATACATTGAGATAGAATATATAAATGGTGACCCTGTAGCCTTGGATGGCAAACAGCTCAGCCCGGCTGAAATGCTCACCGAACTCAACCGAATCGGTGGGTTGCACGGCGTGGGTCGCCTCGACATTGTTGAAAACCGATTTGTAGGCATGAAGTCTCGCGGTTGTTACGAAACACCGGGTGGCAGCATCATGTTAACGGCTCACCGAGCCATTGAATCTATCACGCTGGATCGCGAAGTTGCGCACCTAAAAGATGAATTGATGCCACGCTACGCCAAAGTGATTTACAACGGATTTTGGTGGAGCCCGGAGCGTCGGATGTTGCAAGCCGCCATTGACGATTCTCAGCGCTTTGTAAATGGTGTTGTGCGTCTTAAGCTCTATAAGGGCAGTGTTAAAGTTGCAGGCCGTAAATCGGACCAAACCTTATTCGACGTCAATATTGCCACCTTTGAAGACGATGCTGGTGCTTACAATCAAGCGGACGCTGAAGGTTTTATCAAGCTTAATGCGCTGCGCTTGCGCATCGCAGCTGACAAACGGGGCGAAGTCTAAAAAGCGGGCTTTGTCACGTTGACGTATAAACCGGAGGCACTAACGCCTCCGTTTTTTTTGGAGACTTTGAGTTGGCGATCATCAATAAATCGGAAATCGTTGGGCGGACCGTTGCCGTGTTATTCAACACAGACGGCGAAGCAGATTTGACGACTGTAGCCGTGGACTCTGTGGCGCTCGACTATGGCGGTATTGTCGGTGACTCTCATCATGGGCTAACTCGGGATTCTTGTGTACGCGTGCGTCAGCAATACGCCCGTGGAACCGAAATCCGAAATACTCGCCAAGTGTCAATTTTGGCGAAAGATGAACTTCAGCAAATCGCTGAAGCGATAGGCCTTGAAAACATCAAACCCGAATGGGTTGGGGCCAACCTAATACTTTCTGGTATTCCGCGCCTGAGCCAGCTGCCTTCTAGCACCCGTTTGATTTTCAGTAGCGGCGCTTCTTTAGTCGTCGATGTTGAAAACGCGCCATGCAAATTCCCAGGCGAAATTATTTCGCGTGTGGATGCAGTTGCCGGTAAAAAATTTCCCAAGGCAGCGGTGGGCCTGCGTGGTGTTACAGCATGGGTTGAGCGCGAGGGTGCGATCGCGCAAGACGATAGCGTAGAAGTACACCTGCCGCCAAATCGCCTGTACGACATATAAAATATCTAAAGCGCTTGGTGTCGAGCTGAGTCTCAATCTAGCGTTTTAGGTTTGCTCGAATGTCTCGCGCTCGATAGAGTAAATCAGCCGCCGGGAGGAACCAGGGCTTGCCTCTGTGCCACCATTTGGTGGGCAAACCTGTGTTTGAAAACGCGCTCTCTCCCTCGCTATCGGCACACATTTGCAGCGCTGCTTTGTGCCCAAGCCAGGGCGCCATGGTATTGCCGTTGCCGCAGTATCCCATCGCGTGCCAGATGCCATCTTGTTTTGCGATATTTGGCAAGAATGAAAAACTAAATCCCGTGTTGCCGCGCCATTGATGACTGACGCCTATGCTGCCAAGCTGTGGAAATACTTGCTGGAGCATGCCTGTGAGTTGTGCCTTGGCGAATTCGTCAGAACATTGGAACATAGCAGCTCTGGCCCCGAATATAATGCGTTTTCCGTCGGGCGAAGGGCGGAAGTAACAGTGCTTCTCTCGGCTTTCAACAATCATACGACTGTCGGGGAAAAGCTCCTTTAGCTTTTTTTCTCCGAGCTCTTCTGAGGCAATAATGTAACTGGGTATCGGCACGATACGGCGTTTAAGATGGGCTAATAGGATTGGCGTATACCCGTTGGTGGCTGCTAAAATTTGGCCGGCTTTGATCGTTCCACGAGGGGTATATACATTAAACCCGACCGATAGTGCTTCGGTGGATAATACAGGTGTGTTGCCTTGTACCAATGCCCCGTGCCGCTGCGCTGCTTGCAGCAAGCCATTGTGCCATTTAGCTGGATTGAGCCCTCCGTGTTTATTAAAAGCAACCCCGCCTCGATATAAATCGCTGGCCACATGGCGTTGTTGTTGCTCACGCGGCACCATTTCGGCATCAATAGGTATCAAGGCTTGCAGCTGATCGAGTGACTTCTTTTCACGCTCATATTCACTGTCGAGCCAAAAGCCGCGAAACCGACCTGTTTGTTTGTAGTCACAAACTATTTGTTCTTCTGCGATCAGTTTTTCGCAAAAAATTGAGCTATCTATGTGTGCTTCTTTTAGCAGCTGTAAGGCCATATCTGCGCCAAATCGTGTGCGCAATTCGTCGTACGACAATCTATGGCCGCCGCCCACCATGCCTCCATTACGTGAGCTAGCGCCCATGCCCGGAGCAAGCTCATCGAGCACACAAACAGACTTACCGCTTGCTGCTAACGTTCTGGCGGCTGAAGCCCCCGTGAGTCCTGCACCAATAACCAATACATCTACTTCAGCTGGTAGTCCTTGTGTGGGTGGAGACGTCGGCGTACCGGCATCCTCCCACCAAAATGGGGTTGATTTGCCCATGGTTCACTCACTTCGATTTTTTAGCGCACACGCTGTGTGGGTGAAATAAAGTCTAACAGAGCGAGAAAAAAGGTTTTTAAAGGGATGGCTGTATGGAGATATATTTGGTGTGTTCGCGTCTATGCACTTTTTATGTAGAAATAACACATTGATCTTATTACAGGGTATCTGACCTGTCGTAGAGTCCTACGATTTTGCTATCGTTCACCGCATTGTAGAGTTCGATAGTTTGCTGCTCTGTGCGCTGCTCAGGTACTCGAATGCGAAACGAGCCATTGCCAAAGTTATACCAAAAAGGAGGGTGTCCTTCTTCTTCAGGGGTTTTTACTCTGGGATGTGAATAAGCAGGCTCGTTGACTGCATTGGCTGAGGGCCCTTGGAAATTTGGGTAGTACGGGCTACGCGGGTGTTGCCGATTTACAAACCAAGCATTATCGATATCTGTTGGCCACTGGCCGTTGATTAAACTTTGCGCTTCAATCTTTTTTTGAATATTCCTGACAGTTGTTTTAGCGGTGACAACCTTGCTCTCGTCGGTCTTGCTAAAAAACAAGGGCATTATTCCCGCGGCAAGCGTGGTGAGAATAACGACAACAATAAGCAGCTCGATCAAAGTAAAGCCTATTTGCGGTTCAGCCTTAGTCTTGAGCATGAGTCGGTACTTGTGCGGCCCAGTCTTCTAAAATAGTCACCCTATAATTTTCTCATATCGACAATGAAGTTGGCGTTTCGACCTTGATTAAGGAGCCTAAGGGTACTGTTTCAATGGAATTTATAGCTCTACGCTTTGAAATAGCCTTGTTTATAAAGCAATCTTTTAGCTGATTCGCTTGCCTACTGATAAATTCGTGTGTGCCCCATACACTGTGATCGACCCATTAGACGATTGGCTTTAAACATAAACTAGCAGTGCATTAAGAGGTATAGACACATTGAGGTTATTGGCCATTCTTATTATCGCTGGATGAGATGATCGCAACCATTGGGCTTTCGAGGGAAGGGGGCTAATATTATGGTGACCAGACTAAGAGCAGGATGACAACCTGCCTGACTAAAATTAGAGAGCACTGAGCATGAGCAGTAAAAAGATTCGCGCAGCCGATCACCTTGTCGATCAGCTGGTTGCCCAAGGTATTGAGCATCTATATGGCGTACCTGGGGAGAGCTTTCTACCTGTGCTAGATGCCTTGCATGGTCGTGAAGATCAAATTCGTTTTATTACTTGTCGCCAAGAGGGCGGTGCAGCGATGGCGGCCGATGCCAACGGTAAGCAAACGGGTCGACCTGGTGTGTGTTTTGTCACTCGTGGGCCAGGCGCCACCAATGCCAGTGCTGGTGTGCATGTGGCTTTCCAAGACTCCACACCCATGATCTTGTTCATTGGACAAGTAGCGCGGGACATGGTTGAGCGTGAGGCGTTC
The DNA here is from genome assembly GCA_937965695.1 of uncultured Granulosicoccaceae bacterium. Classification (GTDB taxonomy): domain Bacteria; phylum Pseudomonadota; class Gammaproteobacteria; order CALCKW01; family CALCKW01; genus CALCKW01. Next base: position 92,695 of record CALCKW010000023.1, on the reverse strand, counting down.
CAAGAGATGGATTATCGTCGCATGTTTGGCCAAATGGCCAAGTGGGTCGCTCAAATAGACGACGCTTCTCGCCTCCAAGAATACGTATCACGTGCTGTGCGTACCGCACTCTCGGGTCGACCGGGTCCTGTGGTTTTAGCCTTGCCAGAAGACATGCTTTACGACGAGATTGAAGCGCCTGCGCCACCTGCTTATATAGAGTCACCGCGGTATAACCCAGCGCCTGATGCTCTGGAACAGCTTAAAATTCGCCTTGCCAAAGCAGAGCGGCCATTGGTGATGGCGGGTGGTGGTGGTTGGACTCGCAAGGGGATAGAGGCATTGCAAAAATTTGCAGAAACTCAAGGGCTGCCCGTGACTGTCTCACTGCGTAGTCAGGGTTTGATGAACAATGACCACCCAAACTACGTCGGTCATTTTAATGTGGGGGCGACTCCCTACCTAGCGACGGCCCTTGCAGAAACGGATTTACTGATAGCGATTGGCCCGCGCCTCGGCGAGATGACGACACAAGGTTATTCTCTGCTAAAACCACCGGTGCCTAGTTTGTATTTGGTGCATGTGTTTCCCGCCGGGGAAGAGATAGGCCGCGTATACGAGCCAGCCTTGTCTCTTGTTTCAGACACTGAAAGCTTTTGTCGTGCTGCCGCTGAGTGGCAGCCCATTGCACCCGAAAAATTCCACGAGCGCTGTCAGGCGTTGCGACATGAGTGCGAGACATATCGTAACCCTGCCTCGGTCCGCGGCGACGAGTTAGCAACGTATTTTTCGCACCTAAACGATGTGTTGCCCGTCGATGCGGTTTTTTGTAATGGCGCGGGTAATTATTCGGCATGGTTGCACCGCTTTGTGAGCTACCGGTCAGCGAGTTCACAACTGGCACCTACGTCAGGTTCGATGGGCTATGGTCTGCCTGCAGCTTTAGGTGCTGCGACGGCATCCCCAAACCGTGAAGTCTTTGCGTTTGCAGGAGACGGATGTTTTATGATGACCTGCCAAGAGTTAGCGACCGCTTGTCATCACCAGCTTAACGTGACGATTTTCGTGATAGACAATAGCCGTTTTGGAACTATCCGAGCTCATCAAGAGCGGGAATACCCAAATCGCATCTCTGGCACCATGCTGACCAACCCTGATTTCTGTAGGTTTGCCGAATCCTTCGGAGCGGGCTCCGCTCGTGTGGAGAATTTGGAGGAGTTTAAATCGGCTGTCGCAGAAGCTCGCGAACGCGGCGGTGTAAATCTGATAGAAATTCCGCAAGATCAATTTGTGTTAGCGCCGGGAAAGCGTTTAGCTTAGAATTCCCGCCACAGCTAGTGGTTTCTTTGCATGAAAAAGCCAGCGACCACAGAGGTAGCTGGCTTGTCCCTATTGTCAGTGAGTCTTTAGAACTTACCGTTGTCGTGAGCTTGCTCTGCAGGTATTTCAGAAACAACGTCCCAATGCTCGACGATCATGCCGTTTTCGACACGGAACAAATCATGGAAAGCGGTAGGTGTACCACCCAGTGATCCTTAGGATGCAGCAAAGACAAAGTTGCCTTCGGCGACTGTCAGATGGACTTCGTCGTACTTCATTTCAATGCCGGCATCGCGCATACCCTTTAAAGCACCTAAAAGCCCGTCTAGGCCGTTGGGCACCATAGGGTTGTGCTGAATGTAAGCGGGTGACAAATAGTTAGCGATCTTCTCGCCTTTGCCGTTGAGTAAAATGTCGTCAATGAAACCCAAAACAAGTTTCTTATTCTCTGCAGTTTTGTCTAGGTCGATTATCTCTGTTGCACCGTCAGTCATACTATTACCTGACGCTGTTTCAGAAGCCGGAACTATCGCCTGCAGGTTGTCCCAATGTTCTGCTAGCTTGCCATCCTCAATGCGGAATACATCGAAGGCCACTAATTTTTCGCCACCAAACAATTGTGCATTTTCGTAAGTATTGTGTGCAACGACCAAGTCCCCTTCGGCCAGCGTTCTGAAGTTTGTCATTTTGAAGTTTGCCTCCTTGAGCAAGGGCAGTACACTGATCAGCGGCTCTGGTCCACTAGGGACATGGGGATTGTGTTGAATGTAATTGTCGCTGAGGAATGCGCGTGATGCCTCCTGGTTGAAATCGACAAATATGGATTTCATCGCGGAATTCACCAGTGTTTTGTTGTTTTCCAACGCGGTGGCAAATGTGGATGAAGTGGCTAGGGCTACTGCGGCTACTAAGGCTAAATTGTTCATGTTTCTAGTCCTGAAAGTTTAATTTTTTTGCCAAATGGCTTTTTTGCGAATTCAGGTGCATTTTGCGGCATAATGATTGTCATTATTAGTGGCCTAATAGCGGATAGAGAGTTCTGGAAATGAGTACAATCGATAACTCGCACTTGAGGCATCTGGCGATTCTTGTCCAAGTTGTAGAAAGCGGAAGTTTCGCTGCTGCTGCACGGCAATTGGCAACAAGCCGATCGCGAGTTAGCGAGCAGGTTGGTCAACTTGAGCAAGTATTAGGTGTGCGCCTCTTACAGCGCTCTACGCGGCAGCTAACAGTGACCTCAGAGGGTCAACGGGTTTACGAACAAGCGCGGATGCTGCCTGATGTTCTACAGGGAGTGGAGGCGGTAATTTTTTCGCCAGAGCCCTCTGGTCGAGTCACTCTGACGGTCAACCACGACATTGCTCATAAGATATTGCTACCGCTATTGGGGGAATTTAACCGCCGCTATCCACGCGTTAAGCTCAATCTAATCTTGGATGACGATAAGCTCGACTTGATCCAAGAACAGATAGATCTGGGCATTCGTGTGGGTATTCCTGAAGACGATTCGCTTGTTGCGCGAGTTATGGAGGAGGAGTGTTTTTCTATTTATGCAAGCCCACAATACCTCGAAGAACACGGAAAGCCGAAAAGTGCTCGAGAGCTAGCCCGGCATCATTGGATTGGGCTTAGCCAGTTTGGGCAAGCTGGTTTGCCACAATTTAGACAACGAGGAAAGCTGATAGAGGTGCGCCCCGAAAACTACATGCTGTGTAATTCACCGCTGATGTTACAGCAAATGGTTGTTTCGGGACTTGGAGTAGGGGCCATGTTTGCATCGACGGTTAAACGAGAACTTGAAAATGGTGAATTGTTACCGGTATTGCCGTCAATCACTAGCGACCCGCGGGTATTTTATTTGATTTACCCGTCAAGACGCCAGGTGCCCTTGAGAACTCGCGTGTTGATTGACTTTTTGTTGGAAAGCCGTCTCTTTGCTAAGGAGCCCTAGATTAATTCGGGTCAGTAACTCTGCGTGAAAAATTTGGCCCCAGTTAGGCACGAATCGACTGCAAATGTAGGGCTTGTGGATGGATGTGCACCGCGGCCGGGCCGAATTAAGTGCATCGACAGTGCGAGCACGACTTTATCTGAGGTTCCCAAGTACATACCGATCTTTTGTTCGCCATGAGATACTGAGCATATGGTTGCCTGTGGTGAAGGTAAGAGTGCGTGTTTGAACCCTTCAACATCTTAGTGTTCCAGATAAATCTCTGGATTCGGAAATTGACTCATTCAGAGAGAATAGCTATCGATGCAAGCGCGAAACTTTGGACCTGGCTTTCAATCAGTTTATGCTACGGATCGATTGACACTCGGCATCAATTTTCCGATTGAGGCGTACCCCAATACTCCTGTGCCTACAATGCGCCATCAAATAGCGTTAGCGCAGCAAGCAGAGGAGAGTGGTTTTGCGGCACTCTGGTCTAGAGATGTGCCTCTACTCGATCCGTCTTTTGGTGACGCGGGGCAATTATACGACCCTTGGGTTTGGTTGGGTTACATCGCTGCTCACACATCCAATATCGCTTTGTGTACGGGTTCGATCATTTTGCCGTTGCGCCGTGCTGTCGATTTGGCGAAGGCTGCCGCCTCCGTGGATCAGCTCTCTGAAGGGCGCTTAGTGATGGGAGTGGCGTCTGGTGACAGACCTGTAGAATACTCCGTCTACGGCGTTGATTTTGATTCCAGAGCTGAAGCTTTTAGGGAAGCGATACAGTTCGTCAGGGAAACCACCCACCGTCCGTCCAACTGGAGTGATCAACGAGCTGTGCAATCGGGGCAAGTCAACTTGCTGCCCAAAAGTCACCGAGGTGACATTCCCCAATTAGTGACTGGCCATAGTCGCCAATCTCTGGATTGGATAGCCGAGCACAGTGATGGATGGCTAACCTATCCCCGACCTGTGGAGCATCAGCAAAAATTCGTTGCGCAGTGGCATGCCGCCTTGGCGTCGACAGGGCAATCGTGGAAATCATTCTCCCAATCTTTATATATAGACTTGCTGGCTGACGTCGATGCTGCGCCACAGCCGATTCATTTAGGCTATCGATTGGGCAGAAACCACCTAATAGCCCACCTGAATGGTTTGCGAGATGCTGGCGTCAATCACGTGACTTTCAATGTTCGCTTCTCTAGCCGGCCAGTAACAGAGGTGCTCAGCGAGTTAGGCGAGTATGTTGTGCCAAAATTTCCCGCTGTGTCAAATGCCTAAGGAATCTCATTCCCGTCGGTGCTAAGACCTTCCACCCAACTAAGTTGATTGCTTGTGATTAATTTTGCCAGCTAATACTGTGTCGCGCTCCCTCACTGGGTTATTGGAGCTGTGCTATCACGTACGATGAGTTCTACATCTAAGGTTTCAACTTGGCCCTGGGAGGGCAGAGCGTTTGGACTCAATCTTTCCAATAAGAGGTTTGCGGCGCGGCGACCGAGTGCACGACGATCTTGTCGGATTGTGGTCAAGGCAGGCAGGCAGAACTCGGACAGCTCAATATCATCAAAACCTACCACCGAAATATCGGTAGGCACTCTGATGCCAAAACTGTGCAGACCAGAGATAAGACCAAGCGCAACTTCATCCGAAGCACAAAAAACAGCGCTGGGACGTTCTTTCATCGCGTGTATTTTTGCGGCTGAGTCAAAGCCGGCTTGCAGCGAAAAATCGCCTCTTATTATCCATCCCTCTCTGATGGGAAGGTCGAGGCGTTTTCGTTCTGGTGCGATGCTGTCACGTCTTGCACGGGTGAGAACATTTCCGGCGGGCCCAGTGATATGTGCTATCTGACGATGGCCTAAATCAAAGAGGTGCTGTATTGCAAGCTGCGCACCTTTGACATTGTCGCTCCGCACCGACGGAAAAACAGTGTCGGGCACCCATTCACAAGCAAAGACAATTTTATCGACGGCGCTTACCTGGAGGTTTTCCGAAGAAAGCCTGCCATCCAGTGCAACCATACCGTCAATGCGCGCCTGCATAAAATAGTTCGCCATGCGTTTTTGTGACGATGGTAGGCGGGCGGTATCCGAAATCAACACAGAGTAGTCAGTGTCTTCAAACCCTTCATTGATCCCTGACAATATCTTAGAGAAAAATGGATTTCCAAGGTTCGGCACCAATACAACAACAGCGCCAGCGCGTTGCTTGCGCAGATTACGCGCCGCGTGATTTAAACTGTAACCAGTGGCTTGTATGGCGTCAAAAACGGCGCTCCTCGTCGACTCGCTCAGCAATTTTGGGTTGCTGAGTGCTCTGCTTACTGTGGCCGTAGAAACGCCAGCAGCCTGCGCTACGTCTCGAATTCTCGCAGCTTTTTGGTTTGTATTAGCATTTTCTTTCACGGTCTTTTAAACCTTTCCCTTGACACGGCTCCAGAACTAAATGGAAGATATGTAATCGATTGCATTGGATCCTTTGAGATTCTACCTGTAAATGTAATCGATTACATCCCCTTTGGGATGTAGTTTTTTGCTCGATGAGCTTGGGGCTAATTCTTGGAAGTAGGCTCGAATTGAATGCGTACTGGTTCAGTGACCAACTGCGTGATCTGTCCCCTTTAGCGATTGAAAGGATGATCATCAACGATTTGTTTGAAAATTTAACGCTGGCCCTAACTGGTTAGCCTGGAGGAAGACCAATGAAAGCAATGTTAAGCGCACTAGCGGTATCAACCGCAATTTTTGCAGCATCACCTGCCTCGGCAGCAGATCTAGAAGTTATGCACTGGTGGACATCCGGTGGCGAAGCCGCCGCTGTTGGTGAACTAGCCAAAGCTTTTGATGGAACAGAGCACAGCTGGGTAGACGGAGCGATAGCGGGTGGTGGTGGCACCGCACGTCCTATCATGGTCAGCCGTCTCATTGGTGGCGATCCAATGGGAGCCTTCCAATTCAACCACGGCCGACAGGCCGAAGAACTCATCGAAGCGGGCTTGCTTAGAGACATGACAGCGATCGCTGAAGCAGAAGGCTGGCTTGACGTTGTTTATCCGCAGTCTTTGCTCGACAGCTGCACCGTTGATGGGAAAATATACTGCGCCCCTGTAAACATTCATTCTTGGCAGTGGTTGTGGTTGTCCAACAAAGCGTTTGAAAGTGTTGGTGCCGCAGTCCCGGCAAATTGGGATGAATTTGTCGCTGCCGCTCCCGCATTGCGCAAAGCCGGCCTACAGCCTTTAGCGGTTGGACAGCAGTCTTGGCAGACTTCAGGTGCGTTTAACGTGCTGATGGTCGCACTTGCAGGTCCTGATGTTCTAGTTAAAGTTTACGGCGACAAAGACGTTGACCTCGCTGCAGGGCCAGAATTGGCCAGTGTATTTGCTGCAGCTGCAGACGCTCGTGAGATGTCTCAAGGTTCAAATGTACAAGATTGGAACCAAGCGACAAACCTAGTTATTACCGATAAAGCCGGTGGTCAAATCATGGGGGATTGGGCTCAAGGTGAGTTTCAGGTAGCAGGAAAGGTCGCTGGCAGTGATTACACCTGTTTGCCAGGCTTGGGCGTGAATGAGCTAATCGACACAGCCGGCGATGCTTTCTATTTCCCAATTGTTGACGATGCAGAAATCACAGCCGCTCAAGATGTTCTAGCAGCGACTTTGTTGTCCAAGGAAACCCAAGTTGCCTTTAACCTTGCAAAAGGTTCACTACCTGTCCGTGGTGATGTCGATTTAAGTGCAGCGAACGATTGCATGAAAAAAGGCTTGGAGATATTAGCGGCTGGAAATACCCTTCCAGCAGTTACTCAGCTGAACACGGAAGACACCAACAATCAGCTAAACGATCTGTTTGTTGAATTTTTCAACGACACAGGCATCACTCCAGAAGCTGCACAAGCGCGGTTTGTCGATATCATCAAAAGCGGTGAATAATCGATAAAGTCGACTGAACTAGTCCGGTCCACACACACAATTGTGGACCGGACTTTTAGGTGGTGCTAGCTAAGTGACTGGGGAGTGAAAATCGTGCAGAACGCGCGTCCAAATCAGCTATTCCGAAACATGACCGCAAAAATAGCGGCTATCCCGATGATTCTTACCGCGCTCTGTGTTTTTGTGGGTGGTACCGTTTGGACGATAGTTTATTCTTTTACATCCTCTAAGCTATTGCCCCGCGCAAAGTTCGTCGGATTTGATCAATATGAGCGACTCTGGTCGACAAGCCGTTGGACTGTCTCACTAGAAAATCTATTTATCTATGGGCTGTGCTCTCTGGTGCTCAGTTTGATCATCGGTTTTCTATTGGCTTCTCTGTTGGATCAAAAAATTCGCTTTGAAAATACTTTTAGAAGTATTTTGCTCTACCCCTTTGCATTGAGCTTCATTGTGACAGGGTTAGTCTGGCAATGGATTCTGAACCCCGAATTTGGCGTACAGAGTGTGGTACGGGGAGCAGGCTGGATTGGCTTTTCGTTCAATCCCCTTTATGACTCCGAGTTGGTGATTTATGGAGTTTTGATTGCTGGACTTTGGCAGGGAAGTGGATTAATCATGGTACTGATGCTAGCTGGCATGCGTGGCATTGATCAGGACATCTGGAAAGCCTCACGCGTTGACGGCATACCGATGTGGAAGACTTACATACTAATTATTATTCCGATGATGCGGCCTGTATTTATTACAACCTTGGTTATTATCGCGAGCGGCATTGTCAAAGTCTATGACCTTGTTGTGGCGCAGACGGGGGGCGGGCCGGGTATTTCCTCTGAGGTACCTGCAAAATATGTTTATGACTATATGTTTCAAGGTCAAAACCTCGGGCAGGGTTTCGCCGCTTCAACGATGATGTTGTTGGCTGTACTCATCGTTGTTATCCCATGGGCCTACTTGGAGTTCGGGAGTAAAAACCGTGGATAAAGTAAATCGCCTGGAAGGGCCTGCTGGTCCTCGCCCCAAAAAAGCTTTTTCTGGCCGTAACATCATGCTTTACGGCACGTTGATCATGGTGTCTTTGTATTATTTGTTGCCCCTCTACGTCATGGTGGTGACTTCGCTCAAAGGTATGCCTGAAATTCGTTTGGGTAATATTTTCTCGCCACCGATGGAAGTGACATTTAAGCCCTGGGTTAAAGCGTGGTCAGAGGCTTGCACTGGGCTCAATTGCGAAGGCTTGAGCCGGGGCTTTTGGAACTCGGTTCGAATCACCGTTCCCTCTGTCATCATTTCGATAGCGATTGCCTCAGTGAACGGCTATGCGCTCGCCAACTGGCGCTTCAAAGGTGCCGATATATTCTTCACTATCCTGATATTTGGTGCGTTCATTCCCTATCAAGTCATGCTTTATCCGATTGTTATTCTACTGCGTGAAATCGGGCTTTACGGGGGGTTGCCTGGATTGGTGATTGTGCATTCTATTTTTGGTATGCCAATTCTAACGCTGTTATTCCGAAACTATTTTAGCTCTTTACCGGAGGAGCTTTTTAAGGCTGCTCGGGTTGACGGTGCGCGATTTTGGGGTATCTATTTTCGAATTATGTTGCCCATGTCCTTGCCTATTTTTGTTGTTGCGATGATTTTGCAGGTCACCGGTATTTGGAATGACTTTTTATTCGGGGTGGTTTACACGCGGCCTGAATACTATCCGATGACGGTGCAGTTAAATAACATTGTAAATTCGGTTCAAGGGGTCAAAGAGTACAACGTCAATATGGCTGCGACTATCCTGACAGGGTTGGTGCCGTTGGTGATCTATTTTGTTTCTGGCAAGCTATTTGTCCGCGGCATAGCCGCCGGCGCTGTAAAAGGTTAAGGGTTATGAAAACGCATAAAAATTCAGTAGAAATACGTGGCCTTGACCTGAGATTTGGGCATGTCGAAGTTCTAAAAAATCTTAACCTCGACGTCAACGACGGCGAATTCTTGGTGCTGCTTGGCTCCTCCGGTTGTGGAAAATCGACACTTCTAAATTGTATTGCTGGTTTGCTCGAAGTGACTGCGGGACAGATTTTTATTAAAGAGAAAAACGTCACATGGGCAGAACCGAGTGACCGTGGCATCGGCATGGTTTTTCAGTCTTATGCTCTCTATCCGCAAATGACTGTCGAAGGGAATCTGAGCTTTGGTCTGAAGAACCAAAAATTGCCTAAACCGGAAATAGCGAAGCGTGTTGCTCGTGCAGCTGAGATTTTGCAGATAGAGTCTCTGTTGAAACGCAAGCCCGGAGCATTGTCAGGTGGGCAAAGGCAGCGCGTCGCTATCGGTCGTGCATTAGTTCGCGATGTAGATGTGTTTCTCTTTGATGAGCCTCTGTCGAACTTGGATGCCAAACTGCGTGCAGATTTGCGCGTAGAGTTGAAGCAGCTTCATGGTCGACTAAAAAATACCATGATCTACGTGACGCACGACCAGATTGAGGCGATGACGCTGGCAGATCGAATCGCTATCATGAAAGACGGGTTGATAGAGCAATTGGATACACCCAATAACATCTATAACCGTCCTGTTAATAAGTACGTGGCTGGTTTTATCGGTTCGCCATCGATGAACTTTCTCGAGGGAACCTTAGAAGGAAATTCCTTTAAGTTTGCGGACCACAGTATCAATTTAGATGGGTACGAGTTTACGCGCCAAAATCAGAGTGGTGGTGTGAGTTTCGGTATTCGCCCAGAGCATGTGCTGACCGGGGATGCCGTGTCTGATGCGGTTTTTTCTACTGCTGTTCAAGTGCAGGTTATAGAGCCGTTGGGCTCTGACACATTGGCATTAGCCGAGTTGGCGGGCGCGAAATTTTGGATTCGCCTAGACGGTGAGGCCAGCGTGGCCGTCGGAGAAACACTTACCGTTGGTTTGCGTCCGGAGAGAGCTTCTTTGTTTTTGCACTCGGATGAGTTGCGCGTCTAAGTAAGAAATATCTAGTGAATTCATGTAAACAACTATTTTTTGGCAGGAGCAATAAATGAACCTTTCCTTTCAACTTTATTCGGCGAGGAATTTTACACCCTGGAATGACGTGCTCGCTTCGCTGAGTGGCTTAGGCTACACGCAGGTCGAAGGCTTTGGTGGAAACTTCGTAGACAGTGCCGGTTTCCGGACAATGTTAGATGCCCATGGTTTAAGCATGGTGTCTGCCCATTTCTCTATGGACGACTTAGAAAATGATCTAGAGGTAGTGTTATCGACAGCCAATACTCTTGGTATAAAGTCCATTTTTTGCCCACATTTAGCAGAAGCGAAAAGACCACCTGATGCCGCCGGTTGGATAGAATTTGCCCATCAACTTGAGGGTATTGGTGAAAAAGTTCGGGCAGCGGGCTTGCATTTTGGTTGGCATAACCATGAATTTGAATTTGTTCCCCTTGCGGATGGTTCTGTGCCAATGCAAACCATTTTGGATAATGCGCCTTCTATTGAGTGGGAAGCCGATATTGCATGGATAGCACGCAGTGGCGCCGACCCGTTAGACTGGATTGTTCGCCATGGAGACCGTATAACAGCGGTACATGTTAAGGATATTGCAGCAATTGGGCAATGTGAGGATGAAGACGGCTGGGCTGATGTCGGGCACGGGGTCATGGATTGGAAACACATCATGTCATTGCTTCGAGGAGCGAGTGTAGAGCTTTTTGTCATAGAGCATGACAACCCCTCCGACTACAACCGATTTGCCTCTCGCTCCATTGAAGCCTACCGCACATTCTGAGTATCAAAAATGACCAAGAAACTAAACATTGGAATAATGGGTTGCGGAAATATTTCTGCTGCGTACATGCGCCTCGCGCCACTTTTTTGCAATCTCGAAATAAAAGCTTGTGCGGATCTCGATTTTGAAGCGGCAAAATCTCGCGCCGAAGAATTTGGTCTACGTGCTGAATCGGTCGAGGGGCTGCTGGCTGCCGACGATATTGATATTATTGTCAACCTGACAATTCCCGCTGCGCACTTTGAAGTGTCCAAGCAAGTGCTGCAAGCAGGTAAGCATGTGTATTCGGAAAAACCTTTTGTGCTCTCTACTCAAGAGGGCCAAGAATTGCTGCAGATTGCTGAGGCCAAGGGTTTGCGCGTAGGTTCCGCACCTGACACATTTTTAGGGGGGGCACATCAGCTGACCCGCCATCTCGTCGACAACGACGCGGTCGGCCAAATCACCTCGGGTACCTGTTTTGTTCAAAGCCCTGGCATGGAGATGTGGCACCCGAATCCTGATTTCTTTTTTCAGATCGGTGGTGGCCCTATTCTGGATATTGGTCCCTATTACATCTCTAACCTGGTTCAGTTATTAGGGCCTGTGGCACGTGTCGTTTCAATGTCGAGCTCAGCGTCTGAGTACCGGACCATCAGCTCTGAGCCACGTAAGGGCGACAAGATAAAGGTGGAAACCCCAACGACGGTGCATGCCATTCTTGCTTTTGAGTCGGGTGCGCAGATCACTTTGTGTGCCAGTTGGGACGTGTGGGAGCACAGTCATTCGAACATGGAATTATATGGCAAGGGTGGGACACTGCATGTTCCCGATCCTAACTTCTTTGGTGGGGAAGTTCGTATGACGGAACACGGGAACTTCGTCAATGGTGCCCCAGCTTGGCCTCACCCGCTGGGAAAAATCAACGACAATGGCCAAGCAAACTACCGTGCTGCTGGGCTATCCGACATGGTGCAAGGCATTGTCGACGGTCGACCACACCGTTGTTCTTTAGAATTTGCATTGCATGTTGTTGATGTGATGACGGCGATCTTGACCTCTGGCGACGAGCAACGATTTGTTGAGATAAGCACCCGATGTGAACGCCCGGCAGCACTGGGTATAGAGGAAGCGCAACAGTTGTTGGCTTCCTAAGTCGCTGTTGTCATTACTGGCTTGAGGAGATGTAGATGATCCATAATCCGATTCTGCCTGGCTTTAATCCTGACCCGTCGATCTGCCGTGTTGGCGACGAGTACTACATCGCAACCTCCACTTTTGAGTGGTATCCAGGTGTGCAGATTCACGCGTCAAGTGACTTGGTCAATTGGCAATTGGCTTGTCGCCCTTTAAATCGTAAAAGTCAGCTAGACATGCGAGGTAACCCCGACAGTTGCGGAGTCTGGGCTCCTTGCCTCAGCTTTTCAGACGGGTTGTTTTGGTTGGTTTACACAGATGTAAAGCGGTTAGATGGCAATTTCAAAGATGCACACAATTATATTGTCACTGCACCGGCTATCGATGGCCCTTGGAGTGATCCTGTCTATGTCAATTCGTCGGGCTTTGATCCCTCTCTCTTCCACGACGATGACGGAAAGAAATGGTTTATTAATATGCAGTGGAACCACCGAGGCAATTCTGTCGGCGGTAACCCCAAGCACCCAGCTTTTGATGGTATTTTATGTCAACAATGGGATCCAAAAGACGGCTTACTGAATGAAGCAAAAAATATTTTCCCGGGCAGTAAACATGGGTTGGTAGAGGCACCGCATTTGTACAAGCGCGCTGGTTGGTACTATCTCACAGTTGCTGAAGGTGGAACGGGTTACGAGCATGCGGTCACCATGGCTCGTTCACGTGAATTGTTAGGGCCTTTTGAATTACACCCAGATACGCACTTGTTAAGCAGCAAAGATTCCCCCGACAATCCGTTGCAGCGTGTGGGTCACGGGCAAATTGTAGAGACGCCAAACGGCGAGGTATATCACACCTACCTCTGCACCAGGCCCTTGCAAGGACGTTTTTCTCCTCTGGGTCGTGAGACCGGAATAGCGAAGTGTGAATGGCGGGAGGACGGCTGGTTGTACTCCCTGGCTGGTCAAGCCCCAGACCTAGTTGTTGAGCCACCAATACCTGCGGAGCCTGCAGCAGTTGTAGAATCCGTGAGCTTTTTCAATGGCACTGAGTTACCACAAGAGTTTCAATGGCTGCGCAGCCCCGAACCTGATCGACTTTTTAGTTTGACCGGAAATGCGCTGCGATTGTTTGGGCGTGAAAGTGTCGGTAGTTGGTTTGAGCAGTCTTTGGTTGCTCGCCGGCAAGAGCATCATGCTTACCGGGCGGAAACCACCGTTCACTTTGAACCGACTACCTATCAGCAATTGGCGGGATTGACGACCTACTATAATCGTCACAAATTCCACCTAGTAGGCATCAGTTGGCACGAGACGCTGGGTCGTTGTTTAACGATGTTCAGCTGTGTGGGGGATTGGCCTGACGGCAGTCTAGAGCATCCAGCAGACCCTGTGCCTCTGGCCCCTGGCCCTGTTGATTTAGCCGTTGTCGTCGATGGGGAAAAGCAGCAGTTCTATTGGCGGCAAGGGGATCAATGGCAGATGGTGGGACCGTCACTGGATGCTAGCGTCATTTCAGATGAAGGCGGCCGTGGGGAGCATGCATCATTTACAGGGGCTTTTGTCGGTATGATTGCCTTTGATATTACAGGTAAGGCTCTTGCTGCGGATTATCCAAGTTTTACCTACACACCAAATTGTGACTAATCATTGTAGAAGTCATCGCTTTATTAAATATTGCTGAAAGCCAACACTGGCATGTTCAGAGAAATAAGGACAACAGGAGAACCCCATGGCTAGTTCAATCAAAGGCCCCGCACTCTTTTTGGCACAATTTGCTGGAGATGTAGCGCCTTACAATAGCCTTGCTTCGATCACTGAATGGGCGGCTGGTCTTGGTTACAAAGGTGTGCAAATCCCAACCTTTGACGCCAGACTTTTCGACTTGGACAAAGCCGCCGAAAGCCTGACTTACTGTGATGAAGTGAAAGGGGTGTGTGCAGACGCAGGTGTTGAGATCACAGAGCTTTCGACGCATCTCCAAGGCCAGCTTGTCGCCGTTAATCCAGCCTATGACATAGCATTTGACGCCTTCGCGCCCAAAGCGGTTCATGGGAATACAGCAGCGCGCACCGAGTGGGCAATAGATCAAATGAAGAAAGCCGCCAAGGCCAGCAGCAATCTTGGTTTGACCGCCTCTGTAAGCTTCACGGGCTCTTTGGCTTTTCCATATCTCTATCCGTGGCCCCAGCGTCCTGCGGGTCTTATCGAAGAAGCTTTTGCCGAGCTTGCACGCCGTTGGAAACCTATTCTTGATGTCTACGATGAAAACGGGGTGGACGTCGGTTATGAGATTCACCCAGGTGAAGATGTATTTGATGGGGCGACTTTTGAAATGTTTGTTGATGCACTGGATGGGCATAAACGCGCTCAAATTAACTATGACCCGTCGCACTTTCTTTTACAGCAGATGGACTACCTCGCCTTTATTGATATCTATCATGAGCGAATTTGTGCCTTCCATGTAAAAGACGCAGAGTTCAATCCAGACGGCCGTCAAGGGGTTTATTCCGGTTACCAGTCTTGGGTAAACCGTGCGGCACGCTTTCGATCTTTGGGTGATGGTCAAGTGGATTTTGCCAGTATATTTTCCAAGCTGACCCAGCATGGGTACGATAGCTGGGCAGTCCTCGAGTGGGAGTGCTGTCTAAAAAGTCCTGAACAAGGAGCTGCAGAAGGTGCGCCCTTTATCGCCAATCACATCATCGAAACCACCGACAAAGCGTTTGACGATTTTGCTGGCAGCGAGACTGATCACGCGACAATACGTCGTATGTTGGGGCTTTCCTGATGCGTAGGCTAAGACTTGGAATGGTCGGTGGTGGTCAAGGAGCCTTTATTGGTGCTGTCCACCGAATTGCTGCACGTATTGACGGGCACTGGGATCTGGTTGCAGGTGCTTTAAGCAGCGATGCTGAGCGAGCTCATCAATCAGCTGCTGAATTGGGTATCGATCCGGAGCGCTCTTACAGTGATTTTCAGTATATGGCGACAGCGGAGGCTGCGCGTGAGGACGGCATCGATGCCGTTGCGATTGTCACGCCTAATCATATGCATGCTGCTCCAGCCATAGCTTTTTTAAAAGCGGGTATCCATGTTATCTGCGATAAACCACTAGCGGCCACGCCGCAAGAGGCAGAGGAAATTGCAGCAGCGGTAAAGCAGTCGGGCCAGCTTTTTATCCTCACTCACAATTACACGGCGTACCCGTTGATCCGGCAGGCGCGTGAGATGATTGCTGCGGGAGAACTGGGTGACATCCGCCTGGTTCACGTTGAATATGTGCAAGATTGGCTGACCGAAGAAAGTGATTCCAAGCAGGCAAGTTGGCGTACGGATCCGTTGCGCTCTGGTGCCGGCGGTTGCGTCGGGGATATCGGTACACACGCTTATAACTTAGCCTGTTTTGTTTCCGCCCTAGAACCACAGTCACTGTCTGCGGACTTGGATAGTTTTGTCTCGGGGCGGCAATTGGATGACAACGTGCATGTTATGTTGCGATTTACTGGAGGTGCTAAAGGCATGCTCTGGGCGAGTCAGGTGGCCGTTGGTCACGAAAACGGCCTGAGGCTTCGCATTCATGGCAGCAAGGGCGGGCTCGATTGGTCGCAAGAAAACCCTAACGTGATGAGCTTCACCCGTTTTGGTGAACCCAAAAACATTTTGACGCGCGGAGGAGCGGCAGCAACCGAAGCTGGTTTGCGCAATCTGCGTACACCGGCTGGACACCCCGAAGGTTACCTAGAAGGTTTTGCAACCATCTACACGGAAGCGGCTAACTTGATTCGGCACACTGACCAAGGTGAACCGTTGCCGGAAGGCGTGCATACACCCAACATTGCCGACGGCTTGGCAGGGATGAATTTTATTCAAGCGTGTGTGTCATCTTCAAATAGCAACGCGGCGTGGACTAATCTGGGCTAAACCTTTTTGGCTACGACAATTTTTTAAATCGCGTTAAGTAGATGGCCTTGGGCCAAACACTTGGCTTTTGCATTAGGCCAACACGGACGCTGCACGAGGCAGCACCGTGGTTAGTATGTTGAATCCTCATCTCGCTTTACTAAATCTCGCACGTCTCAGCGCGGCTTAGTCCGCGGAGACTTTAAACCGCAAAAACTCTTGCTTAGATTTTTTTCATTTTTTGTTCATCGACTCCCACGAACGTTTTTTGGCACTCATTCCTAATTCCCTCTGCGAGATATTTATTGTGTAGTTGAAGAGTTTGGGCCTAGACGTGTCAGCTTGATTAGATGTGCGAAGGGTTTGTGGCCCATTGTGTGGGAATTGGCACTGCAGGTCGCATCGTTGGGCGTGAGGGTAAATTATTAATCGATACCTTTGAGCGCACGTTAAGAGTCAACCTGCTGGGTACGTATAACGTCATGAGAATAGATGCACGCGTGTATTCATTGTTGGTTAAGCCTGTCATACACACAGCCCCAAGGCTGGCAAAGGCATGAATGTCTCGATGGCTGATACCTATAAGCTGGTCTGGAAGCTGGCGTCGGTGATTCAAGGTCACTGTGCCCCCGCGCTTTTACACAGCTATTCACTATAACGCCAAGCCAAAGCACAAGAGCTTATTGAACAATGCCAATAGGGTGAAGCCGAAAATGTATACAGGGCTGATCTAGGTTTAGTCCTAACCTTAGTCGCGCCTGCCATCACCCCAGAAACGATTGGAGTTTGCATGGATTGCAGGAGTGCTTAGTCAAACGTGGCGAAGAAAATGAAATAAAACACCTAAAACTGCAATTGGAGATAGCGGCAGCGCGAGCTGAAATGCAGACCAAGGCTTCATGCTATTGCAGGCAAGGGGCCTTGTGGTTGAAGTATTGCTTTGTAGGTGATTTCTTCAAACCGCTCTGTTGAAAGCGGTGTTTTTAATTCTTTGAGTACTTTCATCTAGACCCCATCGATCTGCGTGCTAAAGTTCTCAAAAAGGAGAGCAATATGCCCGATTCCCCCAGCCAATCGACGTCGAATATGAACATATTGTTTGTTATGTACGATCAACTGCGTTTTGACTATTTGTCCTGTGCCGGACACCCCCATCTGCACACGCCCAACTTTGATCGCGTGGCTGCCAAAGGTGTTCGTTTTTCTAATACCTATGTGCAATCGCCGATCTGTGGGGCCTCACGCATGAGTTTTTACACCGGGCGTTATACCTCCTCTCACGGGGCGCAGTGGAACGGATATCCGCTACGAGTCGGCGAGCACACACTTGGGGATCACCTGCGGCGCGAAGGTATGGACTGTTGGCTGATTGGCAAAACCCACATGAAAGCAGACGCTGCCGGTATGGCGCGATTGGGTCTGAGTGCTGATAGCGTCATCGGCGCTCGGCAGGCTGAATGTGGTTTTGATACTTGGATTCGTGATGACGGTTTGTGGGGAGAGGGGCCCGATGGTTTTTACGATGAGAAACGCTCTCCTTATAACGAGTACCTCAAAGCCAAAGGCTACCCATCAGATAACCCTTGGGCGCATTTTGCCAATGCTGGGGTTGACGAAAAAGGGGATATGGCTTCTGGTTGGATATTTGCCAATGCGGATAAGCCCGCAAATATCCGTGAGCGTGACAGCGAAACACCGTGGCTGACACAAAAGACCATTGAGTTTATCGAACACGCGAAGAGCGAGTCGCAGAAACCATGGTGTGCTCACGTTAGCTATATCAAACCGCATTGGCCGTATATTGTGCCGGCGCCTTATCACAATATGTACGACCACAATCACGTACCACCGGCTACTCGCAGTGAAGTGGAGCGAGAAAACCCGCAACCGGTTTATGGCGCCTATATGAGCAATAAAATCGCTCAGGCTTTTCAGCGCGAAGAAGTTCGGCAAAAAGTGATTCCTGCTTATATGGGTCTAATAAAACAGTGCGATGATCAACTTGGCGTGCTGCTCGACTATTTAGACGAGTCCGGTCAAGCGAATAACACCATGATTGTTCTGACGTCGGATCATGGTGATTATCTCGGGGATCACTGGTTGGGCGAAAAAGACCTGTTTCACGAGCAAAGTGTAAAAATCCCGCTGATTGTTTCTGACCCGCGCAGTGATGCCAACGCCAGTCGCGGAACTGTTTGTGATGCACTCGTAGAGTCCATTGATCTAGCGGCTACCTTTGTAGAGGTTGCAGGCGGGCGTGTGCCTGATCATATTCTCGAAGGGCGATCACTGATGCCTTGGCTTCGTGGAGAGACACCCGCATGGCGAGAGTATGCAATTAGCGAATATGACTACTCAGCCACGCCTCAATGTGTGAAGCTTGGCCTTGAGCCTCGAGATGCGCGTTTGTTCATGGTGTTTGATGGGCGTTACAAATTGATGCACGCAGAAGGCGGTCTTCGCCCTATGTTTTTTGATTTGCAAGAAGACCCTGAAGAATTTCAAGACTTGGCTAAGGGCGATACGCACGCCGAGGAAATTGATCGCTTGTACGGATACCTAGCGCATTGGGGTCGGCGCCTTGCACAACGGGTCACCAAATCTGAAGATGATATTAAAGCGATGCGTGGGCATTCGTTGCGACGGGGCATCTTGCCATTTTTGGCTGATGGCTCTGAAGTACCTGAAGAATTGACGCAAAAATATCGTGGAACGGTGGCAAAAAGTTATCTAGAAGACTAATGGCGAATTAAGAACTGGTAGCGCACAACACGACGCAATTTTGTAAACAGATAATCGAACTAGCACCCGGTATTTGGGGAGCGGTCGGATTTGCTGCCTCTAATGTTTATGTCTTGTCTGGTAAGACAAGTCTGACTGTTATCGATACTAGCGAGAGCACCGGCTCCGCGATAAATATATTCGCTGAAGTTCGTGCGCTGACCGATAAACCCGTGGCGCGTATCATTTATACCCACAGTCATCGCGACCACATATCGGGGCAGTGTTTTTAGCGAAGGCCGGGACGTGCCGATCTTGGACAGTGCTAGTATTAGCTCTGATCTTGTAGCCGTGGATGTAACTGCTATTGCCGCCAATGAGGCATTGGGGCGGCGCACTCAAGCGCAATCTGGCATTGGGCTAAGTGATAGCGAACGGGTTTCGCTGGGATGTGGCCCAGGTAACCGGCCCATGAAAGGGTTGGGAGCAGGGCATTTACCACCTACCGAGCTGATCGAAGAAGGCCAAGATATAGATCTAGACGGAATCTCCGCTCAACTTATTATGGCGCCCGGCGAGACCGCCGATCATATGGTTGTCTGGTTGCCAGAGCATAAAATTCTGTTCAGCGGTGATAACTGTTATCACGCTTTTCCTAACTTATACGCGATTCGTGGTACGCCTTACAGAGACTTTGCGGCTTGGGCGAAGAGCTTGTCAACGCTTACTGAGCTGAATTTTGAAACCCTTGCACCCGTTCATACCCTGCCAGTGCAAGGAGCAGATCAAATCAAAGAAGTTTTAATCACCACCGCCGCCGCAATTTTGCATGTGATGCGAGATACCGCGCGAATGATGGATCTGCGCATGTCACTGGATGACATCGCCGCGAGTATCACCTTGCCTGCTGAGCTGACTGAAAAGCCTTGGCTTAAAGAGTTCTACTGAAAAATCGGCTGGTCGGCTAAGGCTTTTGCAACAGGCACGCTCGGTTGTTACAACGGAAATCCAACTAATTTGGGCACTCTTAGCTCTCGCACCCGTGCCGAGCACATGACAAGGCTGACTGGAGGAACAGACGCGATGCTTCTGGCGGCCATGCAAACCGAAGACGCCCAGTGGCGACTGGAGTTATGCGATCACCTACTTGCATTGGACGAGCCTGAAGAGCAGCTTAAAGCGGAGACCTTGTTATCGCTGGCCGAGAATGAGATCAATGCTACAGCTCGCAACACCTATATTTGGGAATCAAAAAAGCTATTTCAGTAAAGTAAATTCCCGGCTCCCCTCTCTTGGTAAGCAAAGACGCCGCTGTAAAGCGTGCTAGTTTTGTTCTCAAAATATGGCAAAATCCAATCGTGTTGACAAATCAACACGATGACTGGATAGTATCTCGATGGGAAACTCAAAATCGAGATCGCAGCAGGATCGTTTTCTAGTCTCTGTTAGCAAGCCGGGCAACAGCAGCACGCAAGCAGTTTCTTTCGAGCACTCGCCATTGGTGCTGTTTGCAATCGCTGGTAACCGTTATAACAGGCTGGCAGGGCGGCTATTTAAGGAACGCCATCAAGAGAGTTTGATGACGTGGCGTGTGTTGGGTTTATTGGCGAGTAAGCAGCGCGCTTCGGTAGCCTTTGCCGCTCAGACTACGGGCATAGATAAGGCGGCGGTCAGCCGCACACTTAATCAACTAGAAGAATCAGGCTTGGCCTTGTCAGAGGCACCAACTGCTGATCCACGCCGCAAAACATGGTGGCTCAGTGAAGAGGGTTACGAATTGCATGAAGCCATGCTTGTAACATCCTTAGAGTTACACCGAAAGCTCCTTAAAGGTCTATCGAGCAATGAGACTGTCGAACTAGCGCGACTGCTGACCGTTGTTGCTAACAACTTCGATGAGCGACCGACGGACTAGTCGTTGTCTTCGAAACCTATTGAGGGCGCAGGTGAATATTCGATTTTTCTCCGACAAAAAACGGCCTGTGCATTTGGGTTCCTACCCTACAGAACGACTGGCACGTATTGATACGGAGCCCTGTTTAGATAATTGCCCACCGTTCAAACCGCTGAGTTTTCATCTACCCGAGATGCCTGAGTCGATAATCAATGCGATGGGCGAGCATCAAGCAATGCTGGATGCTATTCGTGATGGAATGGTTAACAAAGCAGTCGCGGATTGCCCCAGTGATTTGCAGGCCAGAGCAGACCATTTAAAAGCCTTCGGCTATTATGTTGATGCGTCTATGGTTGGCGTATGTTCATTGCCTCAACACTCGCTTTTAAAGCCTGCGGTGTTAAACCCTGATGTTGAACATCTAGCGGAAGACCTGCGTACTCGCCAGACAAAAACTTTGGCTTCTGGCATCGATATGATTATGGCTGACCTCAGGGACTCCATGAACGCGCCCGCTACGTCTATCGATGGACACACGCATGCGATCGTTTTCCTCTACGAATATCCTCGCGATCCTGATTCTGAAGAAGTAGGTGTAGATTGGATCGCTGACTCTCAAGCCCATCGAGCCTGCTTGTTAGCTTCTGAAGCAGCAGTGGTGATCGCAAATTATGTACGCTTACTAGGCTTTGATGCCCGAGCTCATACGAACACCTCGAGTGATGTAGATCTCAGTAAATTGGCTGTGGCTGCGGGTTTGGCGACAGTAGAAGCGGGCGTGCTTCAGAATCCCTATGTGGGTAAACGTTTTGGCTTGAGTGTGGTGACAACCACCTTTGAGATGGCTACGGAGCAATCACTTGCTTCAGCTGATCAACAGCCTCGCGCACGCACACACGGGTTGGCGTGGAGGTTTGGAAAGGGTTTTGCCAAGAATGCATTTAACCAGCAGCGCTATGCTAAACGGCGCTATGTGGATGGCGAGCAGCCCTTCGAGAAACTCAAACGCACCCATAATCCCACGACGTATATTGACGAAGCCAGAGTGGCGCGTGTACCAAAGCGCACAGACATGTTTGCCCGAGCGCAGTTTGGCGATATGGGAAAAACGTTGCAAGACAATGCCAAGGGTGGGCACTACGCCCGCAAAGCCGCCCCCTCGATGGCGCAACGCAGAGCACTCGGTGCTTTTGTTCTTTTGCAGGACGGCGAACCAAATGAAAAACGCTTAGAAATAGATCCTCAATTTGCGAGTGATCTTATAAAGGCTAGCAGCTACTTCTTGGGAGCAGATGCTGTAGGAATCTCTCGTTGCCCCGATTGGACTTGGTACTCCCATGACGCCACGGGTGCAGTGCTTGATCCTCCACACGATCAAGCCATTTCGATGATTTTCGATCAAGGTTTTAGTACCATGGACGGCTCATCTGGCGATGATTGGATCGCGGTCTCGCAGTCGATGCGGGCGTACCTTAGGTTTTCACTGTTAGGTGGTGTGATCGCAAAACAATTGCGCAACCTTGGTTATAGCGCTAAGGCTCACACGGTACTGGACGGCGATGTGTTGCAACCACCGTTGCTGCTGTTAAGCGGTATGGGCGAAGTGTCGCGGATTGGCGAGGTAATCCTCAATCCGTTCTTAGGGCCTCGACTTAAATCTGGAGTGGTTACAACAAATCTACCCATGGCGCATGACAAGCCCATAGATTTTGGTCTGCAAACCTTCTGTGAAAGCTGCAATAAATGCGCGCGAGAGTGTCCGGCAGGGGCAATCACCGCTGGCCCCAAGTTAATGTTTAATGGCTACGAGATATACAAGTCTGATAGTCAGAAATGCACCAGTTATCGTGTTGCTCAGCCTGGTGGCGCTATGTGTGGTCGCTGCATGAAAACATGCCCTTGGAATTTAGAAGGGCTCTTTGCCGAAAAGCCCTTTCGCTGGGCAGCGATGAATATTCCCAGGGCAGCACCGCTATTAGCCAAGCTCGACGATCTGGTGGATAACGGCAGTTTAAACCCTGTAAAAAAGTGGTGGTGGGACTTAGAAATCCAGGCTGATGGTGGCTACCGACCAACTGATAAACCGGTAAATACACGTACTTTGCAAAAAGACTTGCACCTCAAATACGAAGATCAAACGTTGGCTGTTTATCCAGCCAACTTGGCACCGCATCCGTACCCTTACCCTTTTCCTATGGATCGTGAAAAAGGTATTGAGGCCTATCAAGCGATGATCACTGCCGAGCAGTATCAGTTGCGACTAGCCACTGGTGATACTGAAAATTTGTCGCATAAAGTCAGCGGTGATGTAGCCAGTCCTGTGATTCAAGTTGTGCTCAGTAAAGTTGAATCCATGACCGCTGATGTAAGCAAGTACGAGCTTCGGAGCGTCAGTGGTGAGTTGCTGCCAGAATGGAGTGCAGGTGCACATTTGGATATCGTTGTGGCTCCGGAATTTCTGCGCCAGTACTCGATGAGTGGAGACCCAGCAGACCGTTCTGTCTACCAAATTGGCGTATTGCGTGAAGACGAAGGACGGGGTGGTTCGCTGTTGATGCATCGGATCTTCAACGAGGGGCGTAAGCTCTTTATCTCCAAGCCGATCAATCATTTTCCGGTGTATGAAGAGGCGAGCTACAGCTACTTGATGGGAGGAGGCATAGGTATCACGCCAATGATTGCGATGGCTCATCGTCTGCACGCTTTAGGCAAACCCTTCGAATTACACTACTCCGGACGCTCTCGCAGTACGATGGGCTATCTACAAGATTTACGCAATTTTGGCTGGGCTGATCGTGTTCACTATCACGTCACTGATGAAGATAGTCGGGTTGATCTAGCTAGTCTTTTTGAAAAGCCTATCGAAGGTGCACATGTCTACACTTGTGGCGCCGAACGATACATGAGCTCGGTCATGCAAGCTGCAGAACATGCTGGGGTTCCGGAGGATCTCCGTCACCTGGAATATTTCTCCGTCCCTGAAGTGCCAGATTGGATCAACCATGAGTTCACGCTGAAGCTGGCAAAATCTGGGCAAAAGTATTTAATTCCTGCAGACAAAACTGCAACTGACGTTTTGCAGGAACACGGCATTGATATAGATGTTAAATGTAGCGATGGCTTGTGCGGTGTTTGTCAGTGTGGACTGATAAGCGGTGAAGCAGAACACCGTGATTTTGTTTTGTCGAACAAGCAGCGTGAAGACACAATTATTTTGTGTCAGTCACGGGCCGCCGAAGCAGGAGGGGTGTTGGAAGTCGATTTATGATGTCCCTGAAGCCCGTTGAAAGCAATCTGATGGCTGGGGATTCTAAGCTTTGTCGCGATTGGAAAAGATCAACTCTGCTGTCTGAGAACAAGATTGAATAACTGACTCCGGGTTTAGCGCTGTATGCCAATCGATCGCCGCGTCGCTTAAATCGGCTAATGCCTTCGCAAGTGGTTGACCTGACGTCGCTGCTTTTTTTACTAGTGCTTGCGCATCAGCTCGAGGCATATGCGCTGCCAACGCAAAGCTGGCAGCCTCGGCCATAAGCTGGGGGTTGTCGATGACTATCCCAGACATGCGTTCAATATTGGGGTTGAGGGATTTCGAAAGACTCACGCCGTGACGCAGTGCGCAGCCTACGCTTGTCAATATTTGCGGCAACAAAACCCATTCAACACTCCAGCTAGCACCATCGCGCTCTTCTATTGGGCTTGCGGCAGCCATCATGCCGCTGTGCAATGCCTGAACTAGCGTATTCATCGTCACTAGCATTTCGCTTTGAACGGGGTTGGCTTTTTGTGGCATGGTGGAGGATCCTCCAGCCACACCAGCACTTAGTTCTGCAATCTCCGAGCGCGACTGAATCATTAAGTCTTTGCCCATCTTGGCCAGTGCTGAGCTCAGCTGGGTCAACCAACTGGATACTGCTACTAATGCGGTTCGGTCGGTATGCCAAGGTGATGCATTGTTTAAATTTAGCTCGGCGGCCATCAGCTGACTGATGGCCGGTCCAAGTGGTGCAACCGCTGTATTCGCACCCACTGCTCCACCGAGCTGAATTTTTAGTGCGCGCGATTTAATTTTTGGCAGTTCTGCCTCTAGGGAAATCAACGGTTGCGCCCACCGGGCGATGCGCAATCCTAAAGTGATCGGGGTAGCGAGTTGTGTGCGAGTTCGCCCAGCCATTAGTTGCTTAGCGCTTGCGGAAGACTGGTTTTGCAAGTGGTCTATCAATGCAGACAAACGAGATTCTAATAGTGCTAGGCAGTCCTTAAGTTGTATTACAGTGGCGCAATCGACGATGTCTTGGCTGGTCGCCCCCCAGTGAAGCCACCGCGCTTGCTCATCGGGCAGTGCCTGACGTAGTTGCGCAAGTAATGCCGGCACAGGCACGCCAGAACTCGCAATGCCATCGCTCATGGCTTTGAGGTCTAGCTTGAAGCTCTTTAACGCTACTTGCAAATGTTCCCCTGTGCCACTGGGAATCAAGCCAAGTTGTGCCTGTGCGTTCGCCAATGCAATCTCTACCGCCACAAGCGCCTCAAGTTCTGCCTCTGAGGTGAGTAGGGCTGTCAGCTCTTGGTCACCGAGCAGTTCGGCGTACTGAGGGCTGGTTTGAATTGAGCATTGCATGGGCTTAAGTCTCTAGGCTGCTGGCGTTGGTATTGCCAGTAGTTCACGTGCCTGTTGCCACGTAGCTACCGGACGTTCGTGTTTTTCGCACAGATCCGCCGCGCGTTGCACCAGTGCGGCGTTAGATGGCGCAAGTCGTTCACGGTCAAGGCGTACGTTGTCTTCCATGCCTGTCCGGGTGTGGCCACCTGCCGCAATGGCCCATTCGTTGACGGTTAATTGTCCTGGTCCAATGCCTGCTGCGCACCACTGTGCTTCAGGTGCGCGAGTGGCCATGGTGTGCACGTAAAAATCGAATACGTCTTTGTCGACCGGCATGGCATTTTTCACACCCATCACAAATTGCACATAGAGATTGCCATGCAGTTTTCGTTCACCGTGCATTTTGATCGCTTGCAGAATGTGACTGAGATCGAAAGCCTCTACCTCAGGGGTGACAGCGTAAGTGCACATCTCGCTCGCTAACCAGTCAACCAGTGCGGGTGGATTTTCGTAGACACGGGTAGGGAAGTTGTTGCTGCCCACCGAAAGCGATGCCATATCTGGGCGCAGTGGCAACATGCCGCCTCGTTCTTGCCCAGCACCTGAACGACCACCGGTGGAGAGCTGTACGATCATGCCCGGGCAATGCTTCCGCAATCCCGCCAGCAGAAGGGCAAACTTCTCTGGGTCGCTGGTGGGCGTTTGGTCGGCGTTTCGTACATGGCAATGCGCAATGCTGGCACCTGCTTCAAAGGCCTCTTGGGTGCTCTCGATCTGCTCCGCCACGGTTATCGGTACGGCGGGGTTGTTTTCTTTGCGTGGCAGTGAGCCAGTGATCGCAACGCAGATTATGCAGGGCTTAGACATGGGGAGTTCCTCGCGCTAAATATCGAAAAAGACGGTTTCGTTTTCACCTTGAAGGCGAATGTCAAAACGGTAGACGACGGCGCCATCTCTCTCTCCACGGGTAGCGATAATTGTTTGACGGCGGTTTTCCCATTCTATTAGATTTATGACAGGGTCAACGGCATTAGCGTCTGCTTCATCAGAAAAATACAAGCGTGTATTAAGACCAACGTTGATACCACGTGCGACGATCCATAAATTGATATGCGGTGCCATCACACTACCCGAGCGACCAGCAACGCAGCCCGGTTTTACGGTATCAAAGCCCCACTCACCCGTGACGAAATCGGTGATGACTCTGCCCCAACCGCGAAAACCTGTCTCTACTTCTCCCGGGTGTTCGGGATGGGCGTAGACGCCGTCAGTATTTGCCTGCCAAGCCTCGATCAAAACGTCTTTGACAGGGCTGCCGGTGCCGTCAATGACCTGGCCTTCAACGCGTATGCGTTCACCCTTGGCGTTTGGGCCTGCGATATCCCATCCGAGCTCTTGTTTATATATATCAAAACCGGCCGCGCCAGGCGCTAAGCCAATATGAACAAAAGGCCCAGCTGTTTGCGATGGGGTTTCGTTTAAGTAGTCGAGTTCTTGTGACATGATCAATCCCCCTCCAGTCGATTTTCAAAAAGGGTAGCGCGGCGTCCTCGCAGCACGATATCGAACCGGTAGGCTATGGAGTCCAGCGGTATGGTTGCATTCATGTCAATGCGGGCTGTCAGCTGTTGCACCGCTGTGGGGTCAGAGATTGATTGCACGATAGGGCACTTAGGGATCAGCGGATCGCCTTCAAAGTAGCATTGAGTGATCAAGCGCTGCGCGAAGCCACTGCCAAATATTGACAGATGAATATGCGCTGGGCGCCAGCTGTTGATGAAGTTGCGCCAAGGGTAAGCACCGGGTTTAACCGTGCGAAAATAGTAATAACCGTTCTCGTCGGTCATGGTTCTACCACAGCCACCAAAGTTGGGGTCAACGGGTGCGAGGTAGGTGTCTTTCTTGTGACGATACCTGCCGCCAGCGTTAGCCTGCCAAATCTCAACCAGTGTATTTGCAACGGGTTTGCTGTTTTGATCAAGCACACGGCCGTGCAGGATGATGCGCTCACCGATAGGACCTTCGCCAGCTTGTGCGTAGTTTTTGAGTAGATCGTTGTCGATCGGGTCAATATCGTTGTGGCCAAAGACCGGACCCGTTATTTCGCTCGCGGAATTTTGCAGTGATATAAGAGCCAATCGTGGCGATCGCGCCACGCTGGTTTTATAGCTTGGGTCAAGAGCTGGCGGATGCCACGCTCGGTCCCGCTGATAATACTCGCCAGGTTTAGACATGGTGAATTACTCCTGAATCATTGGGTGCAAGGTGCAGACGTTAGTCTGTCGCTGCCTGCTCCATTTCTGCATAGGTTTGTTTGGCTAGCTTTAAAGCTTGGTTTGCACGTGGCACACCAGCGTAGATGGCGACATGCTGAAAAGCTTCTAGCACGTCTTGCTTGCTAGCACCGGTGCGTGCGGTGGCACGAATGTGCATCGGTATTTCTTCGAAATTACCCAGTGCGGCTAAGAGTGCCAGGGTTAGCATAGAGCGTTCGCGCGTGCCGATGCCGTCAGAGGCCCAGACTGTGCCCCAAGCCGCCTCGGTGATCAGCGTCTGAAAGTCGTGATCGAAGGGGGTTTTGGCGGCCTCAGCTTTGTCCACATGTGCATCGCCTAGCACCGATCGTCTAACATCCATACCAGCCTTGTATTTATCGCTAGGGATATTCTCAGGCATGTGAGATCTCCTTGATAAAGTTGTTCATCAGCTCGGCGAAGGCTTTGGGGTTTTCTACACAGGGCAGGTGGCCCACACCTTCGATAACGTGCATGCTTGATCCCGAGATTGTATCCACCGTGGCACGTATCAGTTCTGCAGGGCTTGCACCGTCTTCACTACCGCCAATCCCCATTGCGGGAAGCTTTAACGACGCCGTTTTCTCCGTTAGATCAGCCAAGGCAATAGCTTGGCAGCAGCCAATATAACCTTCCGCTGGTGTGCGAGTCAGCATGTTCCGCCAAATGGTCGCTTCTGGGCGCTGTTGAAATGCCGTACCGAACCAGCGCTCGAGAATTGCGTCTGCTATTGATTCGATGCCGTTTGCTTCAATCGCTGAAATTCGTTCTTGCCATGCGGCCTTATTAGGTGTTTTTGCGGTGCTGTTTGATAACACCAGTGCACGAATTAAGTCGGGGCGACTTGCTGCCAGCGATTGGCCGATGATACCGCCAATGGATAGACCAACAAAGAGACAGTCCTTGATACCCAATTGCTCGAGCAGTTGCTCGGTATCTTTGTGAAGGTCATCGATTGAATAAGGAGCAGGAGGGCAAGATGACAATCCGTGACCGCGATTGTCGAAACGGATGAAGCGCAGTCCTTGGGGTAACAACGGAATGACTGCATCCCAAACGCGCAAATCTGTACCGAGGGAGTTGGAAAAGACGACGGGTTTTCCGTTTGGGACTCCGTCTTCACGCCAGTGCAGTTCGGTGCCATTGACAGCGGCGACTTGTATTTTATCCATGCTCATTAGTAGGGTAGTCCGACGTAGTTTTGAGCCATCACCGATTGTGCCTCTCGATTGGATTTCAAAAAGGCGATTTCGGCCAATTGCATTTTTAAGTCAAATTCAGATTGATCGGGAAAGCGGTGCAGCAGGTTGGTCATCCACCAGCTAAAGCGCTCTGCCTTCCATACGCGCGCAAGTGCCTTCTCCGAATATTGGTCCAAACCTTCGCTGTTGCCCGCTTGATAGAACTGCACCAAACCATTGTACAGGTAGTGAATATCACTGGCTGCCGTGTTCAAGCCCTTGGCACCTGTGGGTGGAACGATATGCGCCGCATCCCCGCACAAGAACAAGCGGCCCCAACGCATGGGCTCGCAGACAAAGGATCTAAGCGGTGCGATCGACTTCTCGATGGAAGGACCCGTCGTCATGTTATGCGCTACGTCTGCGGGTATACGTCTTTTGAGTTCTTGCCAAAAGGCTTCGTCGCTCCAATCGTCTGGATTATCCGTGAGTGAGCACTGAATATAATACCGGCTGAGATTAGCATTCCGCATGGAGCACAGAGCAAATCCGCGATCAGAGCTGGCGTAGATGAGCTCTTCGTGCGCCGGAGGTGTCTCGGACAATATGCCCAGCCAACCAAAGGGGTATACCTTCTCAACCTCTCGTCGTACCGAGTGAGGAATTGCTTGACGGCTGACACCGTGAAAACCGTCGCAGCCAGCGATGTAGTCGCAGTCAATGCGATTCTCACTGCCGTCAACGTCATAAGTAACATAAGGTTTGTCCGTCTTGGCGTCGTTGATTGTCACGTTTTCGACGTTGTAGATCAGCTGGCCGCCCATCTCTTCACGAGCCGCATAGAGATCGCGCGTGAGTTCAGTCTGGCCATATACCACTACGTGGGAGCCTGTCAGCTCTTTGAAGTTGACGCTAAATTGCTCATCCCCGTGAGAGATCACCGTGCTGTCGTGTAGCAAGCACTCTTTATCCATACGTTCTGATACATCTGCTTGGCGCATTAGGCCAACGGTGCCTGTCTCCAAGACGCCTGCACGAATGCGGCTGAGCACGTACTCCTTGGTTTTGCGTTCGAGCACAATACTGTCAATACCTTTGCGATCCAGCAGCTGGCTGAGCAGCAATCCCGACGGGCCACCGCCAATAATGACGACTTGAGTTCTCATGGTCATAATTCCTCCTAATCGCAATTTGACTGATCTAAAGCAATAAGTAAAATGACTTAATTGCTGTTATAGATTCTAAAAATGGAAAGAATTTGATCGATCGGCGCATAAAATTCAGGCATATCCAGTGTTTTGTTGAAATCGCTCGGGAAAAAAGCTTTAAGCGTGCCGCGGAGAAGCTTTTCCTCACGCAACCGGCTATCTCTAAAACGCTCAAAGAGCTTGAATTGATTATCGGCACCCAGCTATTGGAGCGTAGCCGCGCCGGAGTCGGATTGACCAAACAGGGCGAAATTTTTTTGCATTTCGCTCAGATGTCATTGGCGAGTCTGCAGCAAGGGATATCCGGCGTTGAGCAGGGAGGGCAAGCAGCACGAGAAACCCTTGCATTGGGTGCGCTGCCCAGTGTCGCGGCGTGGTTGATGCCGGAAGTCACCGCTGAATTCACAGCACTGGCGCCCAGCGCTATTCTACGTATCGAGGATGGGCCACACAGCTATTTAGTTGAGCGTCTACAGCTCGGTGAGTTGGATGTGGTTATCGGGCGTTTGGGCAGTGCGGAGAGTTTAAAAGGTATTTCCTTTACCCAGCTCTATAACGAAGCCGTCGTGCTGGTTGTACGGCCTGGGCATCCATTGCTGGCACAGCCCGACATGCGACGCATCGCTGAATGGCAAGTCGTTTACCCCCCGGAAGGTTCGGCTATCCGGCCGCTCGTGGAGCAATGGATGATTGCCAATGGGCTCGGTGAAACCCCCAATCGTATTGAAACAGTATCCGGTGCTTTCGGACGCGTCTATACCCGCGAGTCTGACGCAGTGTGGATCATTTCCAGTGGGGTGGTCGCCAGTGAGATTGAAGACGGTAGACTGGTGCGGCTGCCATTCAATATGGATATAACGCAAGGGCCCGTTGGATTGATGGTGCGGGCTGGCTGGCAGCCTTCGCCAATACAACAAGTTTTTCAATTGGCGATTGAAAATGTATTGGCTCGACGTGGCGAGAGATAGCTGTGAGGTGTCGCAGATGTAATATCAGTCGGATACACAACGTACGCTAAAGTCTAATGCATCTCTAAAGGCGTGAACGTGGCCGTCACTAAAATTAACTGTCCAGTTTAGTCCTGGGCGTTTAGGATTCACCGTTGCAGACCAGTATAAATTGGCCACCGTTCTAAAAATAGGAAAGGCAGAAGGTTTATAGTGCGCCTCGTCAACCAGAGAGATCAGTTCTTTAACACCCGGTAACCGCCAATTATTTCGATCGCCCAGTTGTAGGTTTTCACAATAGTTTGTTGCCGCCAAAAAATTAATGGCTTTTCTCGTACCATCCTGCTGCCAGTGCAAGCTTGTCTGCCGGTCGAGAACAATGCCTGGTTCTAATTCTATGAACCTACTGTTTGCATGTGCTCCTGTGCTGAATCCTAGTAGCAAAAGAGCGAGCAGGTATTTAGGCAACACAGCGAACATGCGCCTGAGCTACTCGCATTAAACAATACATATCACCTTCGCCAAATTGTGCAATCCATACATGACTTGGCATATTGTCGTAGACGGTCCCACTCCAAAACGCGACCTGAGGTTCGCTGTCAAAGTAGGGCGAGTCGTAGGCGTTTTCGATTTTGTCGTAGTTGAGTAGTGAGAGCAGTTCAAGGCGAGTGGGCAGGCGCCATTTTAATTCATCGCCTAGAGCAAGCGACCGGCAATAGTTTTTTGCCTCACTCCAGCTGAGTTGTCTAAGAGGTGCCTGATGCTGCCAGCGCAATCCGCTACTGGAATCATCGATCACACCTTCAACTGTTTGCTGGTAAGTTCGGTCTTGCTCAAACCAGTTGGCTTTTTGATTTTGTTCAAGGCTGAATTCTGCCTTGCTTTCAGCGGACGTACCCGTCGCTAAACCAGCAGTGAGAAAAAGAGCAATCAACAATGTTGAACGGTGCATAGGCTTTCTCCTTGTGGGTATCCTCGCACATCCCGATGGATCGAGGGGATTATCTTACTAGTAACGCAAAAAAACGGCGGTAAAGCTGTAACAGCGTCTATTCTTAGAGTCCGGAAAATCACCCCGAGTAAACAAGTTCATGTCTTTAGTCCAAGGTATACGTCTTTCAGCTATTGCAGCAGCATGCGCACTGATGTTCTCCGTCTCCGGTTGTACTGTATTGGCTGTCACAGACGCAGTAGCCAGCACAGCGGTAGGTGTCACCAAAGTTGCGGTGAAGGGCACTGTCGCTGTCGTCGGTGCGGCAATCCCTGACGGCGACGACAAAGATAAATAAGACGTCGGCAGAGAGCGAGGTCACGCGGTAATTTCAGCTGCCACGCAACTAGCGATAAGAAAATTTAGAGCCTGTGAACGATGTAGAGAGATTTGAGGTTTTATCGCACGCTGTTGTTCTGTTAGTTGTGCTTGATAAATAATTGTTTAGGTGCGTGGTAGGCCAGCAGTCTGTGTGACCCAATGAAAAGCCAGACTGTCTATTCATTTGCTATAGGGCTTTACGGAAAACTATTTTGTCATCCCCTGCAGAGTAGAATTCTCTAATTCGAGCCTCTTCTTCATAGTTAAGCTTTTTATAAAATGCTCTAGTTCTCGCAAAAGCGTCTGTGCCGGAGGTTTCAACCAGCAATAATCTTGTCCCTATGGATGCTAGTTTTGATTCTACATACGACATCATCTCGGCACCTATTCCTTCACTTTGTCGTTCGGGGTGAACGGCAATCAAGAGCAGATTCCAAGTTCCAGAAGTCATCGCCTCTGGAGCACAGTAGGCGACTGCAACGGGGGAACCGTCGTCGAATGTGATCCAGAATTCTGATTGCTCTGCATCATTTCCTCCGCTGAGGAACATACCGTCCAAGAACTCGGAGGGGAATAAATCTACTGCGTCAATAATTTTTTTTATACAGTCTAAGTCATTCGGCTTGGATGGTCTTATGTGTGATGTGTTCAATGTCTGATACTCGAAAGGATCGGCACTAGGTAGCTTGAGGCTTGAATGGAGTGGTTCAAACGCTGTAGCTGTTGGACATTCCCCTTACGGAATCCTGCCAAAAGAAGGTGTCGTACCTTAACATGAAAACGCAGAAGCGTGAGGAACATGGCCCAGTCGCTGATAAGCGGCTTAGCCGAAATTATTGAAATTGAACGCTTAGTTATTGACAATAAACTGTTCCGATATTTTCCCTATATCAGCAGACGCTTACAAGATCTGCTCACCGCTTTTAGGACCACATTTACAAGCGTGTTAGTGGAGATAGGGTCTCCACATGAATCCAAAGTAATGACAAACAGAATTAGTGCGTCCTACGAACGCCTTGTTTGCGGAAAACACGCTGCTGAGTCGTAGTTATCGAAGCTGCTTAGTTTTTGTGCATTGCACTCTGTTTGCCAACGCGAGCCCTGCGCAACCGCTGAAACGCAGGGGTATGTTTTTCTGTAGGTGTTTGTTCTTTCGTTTTCTTCGATAGCGATGGCCGCCATACCAGCAATGACACCTTGTTGTTGTTCTACTAGTCGAACGGCGCCGTCCATCGTGCCACCTGTTTCTACCCATTGGTCGGCCAATAGCACGCGAGTTCCAGGTGCGAAGGCTGGTAGGCGCATTTCCATTTCCTGAATTCGACCGGAATAGTTTCCGAAGGACACGATGTCGGTGTCAACGCACAGTTTGCCCGCTTTTCTGATGGGTAAGAAGCCTACGCCCAGCCGCGTGGCTAGGGCTGCTCCCAGAACAAATCCCATCGCGTCGAGACCTGCCACTACATCGCATTCGACATCGGAGAGGTCTGCTTGTAAATCATCCAGTAGATCGGTAAAAGCTTCTGCGTTAATGTAGATAGAAGTCGGGTCCAACCACGCGAATTTATCACCTTTGGTATTGGGTGCCATTAAATTCAGATACCAGCGGTCGTCGCGAGGACCTTTGCTCAGTTCATTCATAGCGAATCTCCTGTTCCAATCATTCGGGTGGTTGCCAACAGATCTGTTAGCTTGTCGAGATCTATATCGTAAAAATTGTCGGTTTCATTGATGCCGGTCGCCACCATAAAGCAATCTACATCGGCGTAGCTTTGCGCATTGTTCGGATCGATTCCCGACGCTAGAGCGAGTGGTTTGTCGCCGATAGCTGTTCGAAATGTTTCAATCTTTCCAAGGTCTGCTTCTTGGCCCGTGGCGACACCTGAAGTGGTGACAACATCCATAAAGGGGCAAGCTTCTCGAGCGGCGTCGCCGTGATTTTCAGGCAACACTTCACGCTGTTTTTTGAAGGCTGTTCCTCCAAAATACAAGCCAGTCCAGCCACTGTCGGTTCTAGCTTTCTCGATTTCGGTGGCTTCAGCGTTTTTACCGTGCTCATCGATGCAGGCGTCATCTGCCCAGTAGGCGTCGACGTCGCATCCTTCGCTCGCCAATTTAGCGAGTACGGGAAAGGCATCTTTGCCAGTGACAGCCAGAAAATTCACACCGATCCAAAGCGAGGGGAAACGATGACGCATGTCGCGAATAATGGGATAAAAATGTTCTGGTTCGAAATCATGGTTGATCAAAAAACAACCGTGAGCGCCTGCCCGAATCAGTTTTACAATGTTTGATTCTGTGCGCTCTGAGTCGAGCACATGAATGACGGGCAGCACAACGGGGCCTGGGGACTTAAATAATTTGTGGAAGTCTGTGCGGTTCATTTGCATAGAATAAGTTGCAATCATTAATAAGAAAAATTTATACTTTAAATAGTACAATATAAATTACTAATGAAGCGCAGATAATGAGAATTGTCAATCTACCCACAGAGTTACTGCGAACATTCGTCACCGTTATTGAAGTGAGGAACTACACACGAGCGGCCCAGTTGCTCAGTAGAACGCAGCCCGCAATCAGTCTACAACTGCAAAGGTTGGAGCAGCTTACGGGTCAGAAGCTGATCCTGCGGGATGGGCGGGACATGACTCTCACCGAGCAGGGTGAAGCGCTAGCAACACACGCACGTCAGATTCTTCGGCTCAATGACCTTGCGGTTAGTCAGTTTGATCCGCCAGCCGAAGGCGACAAACTGCGAGTCGGCTTACCACTGGATTACGCGGTTAATCTGTTGCAATCAAGCCTGACCGACTTTGTGAGGGAGAATCCTTCTGTTCAAATTGAGATTCGTTGTGATTTATCGCAAAACCTTATAGAAGCGTTACAGAACGATGAAATCGATCTTGCGATAGCGCTTTTTGAGGGCAGCGATCAGCAATATTTATTTCGTCAGTGGCGAGAAGTGCCTTTTTGGTGTGGGGCAGACGATTTTGATCTGGACCTCTACGAAGAGATTCCCTTGGTGGTGCATCCCTACGGCTGTGTCTATCGGGAACGCATGACAGAGGCTTTAAAGTTTGTGAATCGCCGTTGGCGAATCGCCTATTCGAGTCCAGGTATCGGCGGGTTGCAAAATGCGGTTTGTGACGGCTTAGGGTTGTCGTGCCTCACGGGGCCAACGCAGTTAGCCGGTATGCGACAACTTGGTCTAGCTGAAGGGTTGCCTAATCTTGAGCCGTTGCACATTGGTCTCTTTTTTAGGCAAACTCGGCTCGGGAATATAGGGCACGCAGCGGTTGATCGTATTAGTCACACGGTGGAAAACGCGCTCGCCAACCCGTATGCTTGAGGTTCTAGCCATTAGGATAAGTTATAGATCCATAGTGACGATAAATTTCCATTCAATTATCGCCTGTGATCAACTAGCCCTAGGCAACTGCTTGCGATAGAGCCTAAGCCCTAACAGTAGATCCATTGAGATCGTTAAAATTTTTTCGTTCTCTCTGCCACAGCAAGTTGTTTTTTCCTTGAAACACCACGCAATATGGAGTTCAGAAAATGACCAAACCCGCTAAAAGCAAGTCATCTCTTCTTACAAATCGCCGTGACTTTCTACGCGTTGGCGGAGGCGCTATTTTGGCAGCTCCTTTCATCAACAAAGTGCATGCCGCGCCCGTCGAGATCAATATGCTCGCATGGTACGGCCACGGTGAACCTGATGTGGTTGCTGAGTTTGAAGCTGCAAATAATGTGAAGTTTGTGCCAAAGTATTATGCCGGTGGCGACAACATGCTCGCGCTCATTGCTCAGTCGCCTCCTGGCACCTACGACATCATTCTTTCAGACGGTGAGTTCGTGCAACAGCTCAATGCGGCGGGCTATATCGAAGAACTCGAGCCTGCTGATTACCCGTTCGATGACATGCTGCACCCTGATTTTCAGCAATTTCCGGGTCATTGGTCTGACGGCAAACTGCATTCAGTGATCTTGCGTGGTGGGCACTTGGGTGTCTCCTATAACAAAAATGCGATCACTGCTGAGGAAGCGCAGAGCTATGCTTGTTTCTGGAAGCCGGAGATCAAGGGAAAGGTAGGTCATTTCGATTGGCACTTACCCAACCTCGGCATGATCAGTCTCTTCGAAGGAAACGCTGCAGATTTGTGGAATCTAGATGACGCAGCTTGGGGAGCTGTTCAAGATAAAACCATGAGTCTGCGCGAACAGATCGGTGGCTTTTTCGACTACGGTGGTACATTCAATTCCCTGAAGAACGGTGAGATGCAAGCCATGTGCGGTATTGGGGATTGGATAACCGGCACCCTTGAGAGGGACGGCGCCCCTGTTGCATCTGTCATTCCCAAAGAGGGCGGTATTCAGTTTACTGAGAGTTATTGCATCGGTAAAAACAGCGAAAAGGCAGATATTGTCAAAAAATTCATGCAGTACATGTTGTCTCCTGCCGGCCAGGTTAAATCTGCTCAGATGGCTGCGTACCCTGGTTTTTGTGTCACCAAAGGCGGCCGTGCTGCATTGATAGAAGCGGACCCTAAAGAGGCGATGCGCAGTCATCAAATGGATGGCATGGCGAACGAACCTATTGCATTGATTAATGAAGGACGTATCCACTATAGAGATATTCCGACTCAGCAATCGCTTGAAGATTGGAATGACTTTTGGTCGGAATACAAAAACGCCTAAGGAACCTCAGAATTAGTCCGGTCAGTGACGTCGGCGTAAGCATGACTTGACCGGAAGTTCCCTAATGTCGAATCGTCGGTTCGGGTTAACTTAAATAAAGTCGAGGCCAGTTTTCTGGTCTGGGCAATTTGATCGCTTTTTTTGTCCCGCTGCTCTTCGATGTTCTGGCGCATCACCTTCACCGCTCGCGCTTTTTGAAATTTAACAGGAGATACCAAGCTGCCAAAGGTCAACTTTTACGCACTGACATGGAGAGTGCCGATCATTGTTTGGCAGCTGGCCTTTTTTGTGGGGCCGGTTCTCTTTATGGTGGCGATGTCGTTTTTTCTGGTGAAAAACTACCGGATGACCGAGGCATTTGAATTTGTCAATTGGGCCAAGATGTTTTCCAAGGGGTATTTTTGGAGCAGCTACTGGCACACCGTTTGGATAGCGACGATATCCACGTTATGCGCGATGTGCTTAGCATTTCCGGCAGCGTTTGCCCTAGCATTTAAAGCCAGTGAAAACACGCGTCGCTGGGCTATCTTTTTTTTAATTATTCCCTTCTTCACCAGTTACCTCGTCAGAACATTTTCTTGGTTTGTCATTTTGTCTGAGAGCGGGGTGGTTAATGCAATCCTGGGCACTGTAGGGTTGGGGCCCTACACCATGTTGAACACGCATATCGGAACGCTTGTGGGTTATATGACACTCACACTTCCTTTAGTTGTCATTCTTCAGACTGTGACAATGGCCAATATTGATCGAACCCTAATAGAAGCCGCGCGCAATCTGGGTTGTAAGCCACTCGCTGTTATTTGGAGGGTAATACTGCCTCTGTCAAAAGCTGGGTTTATTATCGCTGCCGTGTTTTGTTTTATTCTCTCGTTTGGTGACTTTGTCGCTCCGTTTTATCTGGGAGGCTCACAAGAGCCGACACTGCCAATTCTGATTCTTGATACGACAAAATCCGGACAACAATGGCCTCGTGCTGCGGTGATAGCCGTCGTAATGATGGCCACGCTGTTTACCTTGGCTTTTACCGCGATTGCCATCGCCTATAGAAAACGGTCTACCTCGTGAAGAAAGACGGATTACTCAATGTTGTGCTGGGCGGGTATGTCGTGTTGGTGTTCCTGTTTATATTTGCACCCATTTTTTTCAGCATCGTTTTTTCGTTTAATTCACAGCGGTTTCCCACCATCCCATTGGGTGAGTTCTCTACTGAGTGGTATGTCAAAATATTGGATGACCCAGACATCCTTGAAGCGGCTTTAAATAGCTTGATTGTCTCATTTTCAACGGCGATTCTTGCGACACTCTTGGGCTTCTGTACGGCGTATTCTGATTTCCGCTATAACTTTCGTTTTAAAGGACCGTACCTTGCGCTGATTCTGCTGCCGCCGACTATCCCGTTAATCATTATGGCGTTGGCTATGCTCGCATGGTTTTCCAAAATTGGGATTTCAGGGCAACTATGGTCAATTGTTTTTGCCCACAGTGTACTAACCGCTCCTTTTGCCATGGCGATAATCAGATTGCGATTGAACCAAATGGACCCGGATTTAGAATCCGCTGCTTGGAATCTAGGCGGAACCGAGTGGGCTACTATGCGGCATGTGATTTTCCCCTTTTGCAAGCCCGCTATAATTTCTGCAATGTGCCTAACTGCGGCAGTTTCGTTTGATGAATTCGCCGTGTCTTGGTTTGTATCGGGTCTCAACAAAACTATTCCCGTCGTGATTCTTGAAATTGTGCAAGGTAATATTGACCCGCAGGTCAATGCCATCGGCACCTTCGTATTTTTGATCTCCATCACCTTAGTTGTGCTGGCTCAAGTCTTCTTTATTGGTCGCCAACATAAAAAAAGCAGCTCCTGACATGACAAAAAACCTAGTCGTATTTGATAAGATTCATAAATCCTTCGGAAACTTTGTGGCCGTTGAAGAGATGAACTTTGACATCAAAGAAGGTGAATTCATCGCCATTATGGGTCCTTCTGGTTGCGGGAAAACCACCACACTTCGAATGCTTGCCGGGCTTGACGCACCTTCGTCTGGTGAAATCCTCATTAACGACCAGGTGATGAATGACGTTAAACCGCATGAGCGTGATACGCCGTTGGTCTGGCAATCTCTGGCACTTTTTCCCTTTTTGACGGCCCGTGAAAACGTTGAGTTTGGTCTGAAAATGCGCGGTGTAGAGAAAGCCGAGCGGAAAAAACGCGCTTTGAATTGGCTGGATAAACTAGGCATCTTGGAATTTCAAGACCGCGACATAAGTACGCTCTCTGGTGGGCAAAAGCAACGAGTTGCGCTGGCGCGTTCATTGGTCATGGAGCCAAAAATGCTGCTCCTCGACGAGCCGTTGTCAGCGTTAGATGCTCACTTAGTGATCCGTATGCAGTCCGTGCTCACGCAGTTGCAAAAAGAGCTGGGTATCACTTTTGTCTATGTGACGCACTCGCAGTCAGAGGCTTTCGCTATGGCTGATCGAGTTGTCATTATGAGCAAGGGTGAGATCGCACAGATCGGTTCTCCCAGAGATATCTATCGCGAACCTGCGAATCAGTTTGTCGCTGAGTTTGTAGGCAGAAATAACATCCTCAGCGGCACCGTTGAAAGCGTAGAGCATAACCGAGCGAAGTTGAACACACCTTCAGGAGACTTTTTTGTTGAGGTTAAAGCCGGACAGCTGACCGAAAGGGATAGTGCCAGCTTTGTCATCTCGGCGGACCTTGTGCATTTGAGCGCCGGCGAACCTGACTCAAAAAACACCGTTGCATGCCAACTGATCTCAGAAGAATTTGTGGGTTCTATGGTGACATTGTTTCTAGAAAATGCGAGTGGGCATGAATTCAAAGTGCAAATGCAAGAGCGCGAGTTGTCGAAATTGGAGTTGGACTTAGCCAAGCCTATTTGGTTGAGTTGGTCAGAGTGCAGCGCTCACGTATTGGGCTGTTGAGGCGGCCGATGTCTGGTGTGTCTTAGGTGGAACTGTTCGAGTTCTAGTTTGCTCGGCATTTGTCCAGTAAACACCTCCACATACTGTGGAACACGTGCAATGCGTTTCTCGAAGCTGTCCGTTTGCGCCATAGAAAAATACCCAATCTGCGTATAGACAACCGTCATGCTGCGCACTTCTGCTTGTTGTTCGTTGTAACCGTGATGCAGGAACATTGTCTTGATGGCGTTGCAGCGTTTTTTGTCTGCACTCGCCAAAGTTTTTTTGAGTGCGGCATCCTTTCTTGCCCAGTTGCGAATCGCTAAATCCAGGGCAGCATCAAAGAGCCTCTGATCGAACCAGCAATCAAAAACTTGCAGCATCGCTTCAGTGATGTTGTTTGCTGGAGCTCCAGCTCGTTTGACAAGGTTCTTCGTGTTGGTATGCCTCCAACGGGTGATTAGCGCTTGATGCAGGGCGTTGAGGTCTTTGAAATGCCAGTAAAAACCAGTACGTGTCAGGCCGCTGCGCTTGGCCAATTCCATAATCTTTACCGCATCAACGCCGCCCTCGAGGAGCACTTCGTATGCGGTGTTAAGCCATAGATCCGCTGATTGCTCGTGTTCTGTTTGCATTTTCATAGAGTGATATTCCATTTACTTGACACCTGTGTCAAGTCGCGTCAAAGTAGATGCCATCTGTAAAACGGAAGAGCCTCTTATGGCTTTTCCACTCATTGAGACGGTGTTATGTCTTCTGATCCACTCTTGCAGTCTTTTCAACTCAAGCACTTGACGCTTAAAAACCGCATCATGACCACCAGTCACGAGCCAGCTTATCCCGAAGACGGCATGCCGAAAGAACGCTACATTGCATACCATGCAGAGCGTGCCAAGGCTGGGGTAGCACTTGCAATGACTGCGGGTTCGGCGGCTGTGAGCAAGGACAGCCCACCCGTTTTTAACAATATACTGGCTTATCGTGATGACGTAGTGCCTTGGATACAAAGACTCTCGGATGGCCTTCATGAGCACGGTTGTGCCGCGATGATTCAGTTGACGCATCTTGGTCGCCGCACGGGATGGAACAAAGGAAATTGGTTGCCTTCGGTCTCCTCGTCAAAACACCGCGAACCAGCCCACCGTGCATTCCCCAAACTGATAGAAGACTGGGATATCGAACGTATAATCGCCGACTTTGCCGATGCGGCGGAGCGTATGCAAGCGGGCGGTATGGACGGCATAGAGCTGCAGGTTTACGGTCACCTGTTGGACCAGTTTTGGTCGCCGCTGAGCAATGACCTTAGTGGGCCTTATGGTGCAGACACGCTCGAGAACCGCATGCGTTTCCCTCTGGATGTGCTCGATGCTATCCGTAAACGAGTAGGGGCAGAGTTTATTGTTGGGCTGCGTTACACCGCCGATGAAGCGCAAAAAGGTGGTTTAACCGCGGCCGAAGGTTTAGAAATTTCTAAGCGCCTTGCTGAGTGCGGGCAAGTCGACTTTCTCAATGTAATTCGCGGCCGCATCCATACTGACCCCGCGATGACCGATGTGATTCCCGTACAAGGTATGCCTAGCGCCCCGCACTTGGATTTTGCAGGAGAGGTTAAAAGAGTCACCGGATTGCCGACTTTTCATGCCGCAAAAATCCCGGACGTTGCGACAGCGCGTCATGCCATAACCTCGGGTCTGCTCGACATGGTAGGAATGACCCGTGCCCACATCGCCGACCCGCATATTGTGCGCAAAATCGTTGAAGGGCGAGAAGATGATATTCGACCTTGTGTGGGAGCCACCTATTGTCTAGACCGTATTTACCAGGCGGGTGAAGCTCTGTGTATTCATAACGCAGCCACCGGCAGAGAGCTGAGCATGCCGCATGATATCCCGCCTGCCTCTGAAAAAAAGAAAATAGTGATTGTTGGCACTGGGCCTGCTGGCCTAGAGGCAGCCCGTGTCGCCTCAGAACGCGGCCATTCAGTCGATGTGTTTGAAGCGGCTGCTGATCCAGGTGGTCAGATCCGGTTAACTGCAAGGACGGCACGCCGTCGTGAAATGATATCCATTGTCGATTGGCGAATGGCTCAATGCACTGCTAAAGGTGTGAGGTTTAATTTTAACTCTTGGGCTGAACTTCACGATGTATTGGCACTCGAGCCAGATGTCGTCATTATTGCCACTGGTGGAATGCCCAACACAGAATTGTTTGAGACCGGCACAGATCAGGCTAATGTCGTCTCCAGCTGGGATATTCTCTCGGGAGACGTTAAGCCCGCATCGCACGTGCTTATTTACGATGAGGCAGGTGACCATCCGGGTTTGCAAGCCGCTGAGGTTGCGGCTGCGAGTGGTGCTGTCGTTGAAGTGATGACACCTGATCGCGTATTTGCCCCAGACATCATGGCAATGAATTTGGTGCCTTATATGCGGTCACTGCAGGAGATGGATGTCACGTTCACGGTGACGAGGCGATTGCTGGACGTGCAGCGATCAGGCAATAAGGTCACGGCGACTATAGGCACCGATTATAGCGATCACAGCTTTGATGCCGAATATGATCAGGTGGTGGTCAACTACGGCACACTGCCACTGGATGATCTCTATTTTGAACTCAAACCATTGTCGAGGAATGGCGGTGCGATGGATCACGATGCATTGATTGCTGGCACTGCACAGACAATCGAGCGAAATGAAGCGGGCACGTTCCAGCTGTTCCGCATAGGCGACGCTGTATCAGCGCGCAATACTCACGCAGCAATATACGATGCTTTGCGATTAATGAAAGATATTTAGTGGGTTGTGATGCTTGTGCAAAGAAACATCGAATCTGCTTCTTCTTTGGTGGTACACCTATCGCTGACGGTATATGCTTTGCAACCCAAATTGCAGTGAGCTTTTTGGTCCCTTTATTTAGGTTTTTTTATTCTTGGATTCTTTGTTCAATACAGCCATATTGGCCGTTTTTATTCCGACGTTCTTCTTCGTTGCCATTACACCGGGCATGTGCATGACGCTGTCTATGACATTGGGGATGACTATTGGCGTGCGCCGTGCCATGTGGATGATGTTTGGCGAATTGCTGGGAGTGGGCCTAGTAGCCACTTTGTCTATGGTGGGGGTAGCCGCTGCGCTGCTGAAGTACCCGTCTTTGTTTAGTGCTTTCAAGATACTGGGAGGCTCTTACCTGATCTATTTAGGGGTTCAAATGTGGCGCTCTCGGGGTCGCATGGCTGTGCAAGAGCAAGAAGGTTCGCAGGCGTCAGTGACGAGACTCTCGCTGGCGCTTCAGGGTTTTGTGACTGCTGTAGCTAACCCCAAAGGGTGGGCTTTTATGGTTGTGCTGTTGCCACCGTTTCTGTCGCCGACGCTACCACTGATGCCGCAAGTGTTTTCTTTGACCGCTTTGGTTGTGATGCTCGAGTTTACTGGTTTGATGATTTACGCACTGGGTGGGCGATCGCTCGCGCATCTATTGGGTGAGTGCAGCAATGTGGAGCTGATGAATCGTATTGCAGGCACATTGATGATAGGTGTGGGGTTTTGGCTATGGCTGAGTTGATACGCAGCCTTTAAT
Source organism: uncultured Granulosicoccaceae bacterium (assembly GCA_937965695.1). GTDB lineage: Bacteria > Pseudomonadota > Gammaproteobacteria > CALCKW01 > CALCKW01 > CALCKW01. Next base: position 49,386 of record CALCKW010000023.1, on the reverse strand, counting down.
GTTTTGAGGCATGCGCGTTACACAAAAACACCAATCCAGTTGTTCTTCAAAGGCACCCTACATCTGAGGCACAGGAAGTAGGGTGTAATGTGCACCGAGAGCGGGCAAGCAACTCCGTTGCGCCCGCTTTGCATTGAATGATTTGCGCATTGCAAAATCACTCCACCTTTGCTTGCGTTGACTCCCACTGATTTAGCACATAACAAAACAACTCCGCAGTCTTCTGGGTGTCGTAAAGTGCTGAGTGTGCTTCTGAGTCGTCCCAGCTGATACCCGCCGCTCTTACCGCTTTTGCCAATACCGTTTGACCCAGTGCCAAACCTGCAAAACTCACGGTGTCGAAATTGCTGAAGGGGTGAAAAGGGTTGCGCTTGATACCGGTACGACTAATGGCCGCATTTAAAAATCCCTGATCAAAAGCCGCGTTGTGCCCGACTAAGATTGCGCGCGTGCAGTTCGCCTTTTTTACCGCCTCGCGCACGGGCTTAAAAATATAGCCCAGCGCGTCTTGTTCTTTGCGCGCGGCACGCAATGGGTGGTAGGGGTCGATCCCGTTAACGGCCAGTGAGCTTGGGTCCATGTTGGCTCCCTCAAAAGGGATGACATGCGTCGATACAGCTTCTTGGGGTTCAAACCGACCGTTTTCATCCAATCCGATAGTGACTGCTGCGATTTCCAGCAGGGCGTCAGTGCCGCTGTTGAAGCCACCTGTTTCTACATCGACAACCACGGGTAGAAAGCCACGAAAACGTGTACTCAGGTCAATAGGACCGCCAGGGGTGTAAGGGGTGGTTGTGGCCATCAGTTGGCGTCTCCGTAGCGCCAGGCAACGGTTTCGCCGGCGCGTAGTGGTGTGACGACATGTTCGCCAAAAGGGTAGGTTTCAGGCACGGCAGTTTCACCGCGCATCAGGGTGACTGTGTCGCTGTTGCGCGGTAATTGATAAAAATCAGGTCCGTTATGGCTCGCGAAAGCCTCTAGTTTGTCTAGCGCGCCAACGGCGTCAAACGCCTCTGCGTAGAGCTCCAGCGCGGCGTGTGCTGAATAACAGCCCGCACAACCACACGCGTTTTCTTTGAGGTGTTGGGGGTGCGGTGCAGAGTCAGTGCCCAAAAAGAATTTGTTGCTGCCGCTCGTGGCGACTCGCAACAGCTCTTGGCGGTGGCTCTCGCGCTTGAGAATTGGCAGGCAATAAAAATGTGGTTTCACACCGCCGACCAGCAGTTGGTTGCGGTTATAAAGCAAATGTTGTGGCGTGATGGTCGCGGCCAGCGTGGCTGGTCCCGCCTCTACAAATTGCGCTGCTTCCAGAGTGGTGATGTGCTCGGCAACGATGCGCAGTCCCGGAAAATCTCTCACCAGTGTGCTCAGCGTTCGTTCAACAAACACAGGCTCACGATCGAAGATGTCTATGTCAGCATCAACCACCTCGCCATGCACGCACAACACCAATCCCTTCGCCTGCATGCGTTCCAGTACAGGGTAGATCGACTTGATGTCTTTTACGCCTGCTGCGGAATTAGTTGTCGCGCCTGCCGGGTACAGTTTGGCGGCAAATATAGCGCCGCTATCGACTGCCCTGTCTATCTCATCCGGTGCCATGCTTTCGGTCAGGTAGAGCGTCATCAATGGCTGAAACTGATTGCCTTCAGGCAGTGCGCTCAAGATGCGTTGGCGATAGGCGAGAGCTGCCTCCAGGGTGGTTACTGGCGGCGTGAGATTGGGCATAATGATGGCGCGGCCAAAGTGCTCGGCGGTGTGTGCCAGCACGTGAGGCATTCCAGCACCGTCACGCAGGTGTAAGTGCCAATCGTCGGGACGAGTAATAGTCAGTTGTTGCATGGTGGGCATAAATTCAGGGTGATCGCGTAAAAATAAAAGAATGAATATTGTCGGTTCGCGTGACTTTGCCTACTGGGACTCAATTCGCGGCACACGACAATTGTCTAGCACTGGTATTATGCCACGTTGGTGCCGCTCTGACGCCGCAATGAGATAACAAGGCTTTGGTCAATCTGCTGATTTTGTTTGTGTATATTGCTTTTTTTAGGGCTAGCCCCTCTGAAGTGCCTGCTGGCCGTCAAACGTTGATTGTCGCCGTAGCGGCGGTGCTGCTCTGTAACACGGTGGTCACATCTCCTTTGTACGGTGCACCCTCGGCCTTGGTCTTAGCTGTTTTAGAAGTGGTTATCAGCGGTGTCTTTTTATACGGTTGCCTTTCCGCTAAGCAGCACTTAGCTCGGTTCGAGCAAAGCTTTGCTGCACTGTGCGGTGTGGGGGCGGTAATGGCGCTGGTCGCTTGGCCTTGGATCTTGGCCATTGTTGCCAATCCAGAAGATCTGCCGCAGTGGGTATTGTTAGGGCAAATTGCGCTGATGATGTGGTCTCTGTTGGTCTGGTCGCGGGTGTTGCGTTTGGCTGGTGAGTTCAGCAACTTTGCCGCTGCTGGGCTTTCGCTGGGCTATTTCTTTTTTAGCGGGTTGGTGTTCGCTGGCATTAGCCCCGCGTTTAGCTAAGGGTTCGAGGCTCAACAGTGCATATTCATATCATCGGTGTCTGTGGCACTTTTATGGGTGGCGTTGCTCGACTAGCGCGAGAGCTAGGGCACCACGTCTCTGGATCGGATCGGGCTTTTTATCCACCCATGAGCGATCAATTGGCCGAGCTGGGTATAGAGCTCCTCCAAGGCTACAGCGCTGACAACCTCAAACCAGCCCCTGATTTGGTTATCGTTGGCAATGCATTGTCTCGTGGTAATGACGAAGTCGAAGCGCTGCTGGATTCTCGCTTGCCTTACACGTCAGGTGCGCAATGGCTGGGTGAAACGGTTTTGCGCGATCGTTGGGTGTTGGCCGTGGCCGGCACCCACGGCAAAACCACAACGTCGAGTATGCTGGCGTGGTTGCTTGAGCATGCCGGGATGCAACCGGGTTTTTTAATCGGGGGTGTGCCCGGTAATTTTTCGGTTTCCGCTAGGCTTGGCGAATCTCCCTTTTTTGTTGTTGAGGCAGACGAGTACGACACGGCTTTTTTTGATAAGCGCTCCAAGTTTGTGCACTACCGTCCCAATACGCTGATTCTCAATAACCTAGAGTTTGATCACGCCGATATATTTGACAACCTTGCGGCGATACAGCGCCAGTTTCACCACTTGCTGCGTTGTGTACCTGCTAACGGCAAGGTGCTCGTCAATGCCGATGCACGAGCATTGAGTGAGGTGATCGATCAGGGTTGCTGGTCTGAGACAGAAAGCTTTGCTGAGCACAGTCCTGCGGATTGGCGACTAAGCGCGGCACAGCTAGAGAACAGCGTTGACTTTGAATTCGGAGAAAACAATCACAGGGTACAGGGTTGGCAAATGACCGGGCGGCACAATGCACTGAATGCCGTAGCGGCTATTGCAGCGGCTAGACATGCTGGTATGACAACCGAACACAGCCTAGAGGCGATGCGTCAATTTGTCGGCGTTAAGCGCCGTTTAGATTTTCTCGGTGAACGAAAAGGGGCGGTGTTGTATGATGACTTCGCACATCACCCAACAGCCATTGAAGCTACCCTTGCGGGCCTTTCAGAGCGCTACCCCTCCAAGCGATTAATCGCTGTGGTGGAACTGCGCTCCAACAGTATGCGAGGTGGTGCACACACGGCAGCTCTGCCTGCAGCGTTGCGCTTAGCAGACCAAGTTTTGGTGTTTGCCTTAGAACCACAAGCGGATGCTGCAGCAGCATTGGCGGAAGCTCTAGGTGATAAGGTTCAGTTCTGTGAACACACGATTGATGCGATAAATGCAATAGAATCATTGCTACAATCGGGCGATTGCCTCGTATTTATGTCCAATGGTGACATGAAAGGGTTACAAGTACAGGTCTTGGAAGCCCTAAGTTAGATTCCGTGTAAGGCTGTATATCGGGAAGAATTCACCCGCTTTGCTATAGTGTGAAGCATTGTAAGAAGAGATTTTACTGACACAAATGGCACCTGTGGCTCGAGCATCGGACAAAGAGTTAGCTTGTCCTAACCAAATCGATCACTATCAGATAGAAGGCGTGCTGGGTAAGGGGACCTGCGGCACCGTTTATCGTGCTTGGGATACACGCGATCAGCGCGCAGTGGCCATCAAAATCTCCGAGCGTTTAACCCCTGAACAACTCGGCATGGGTGATGAAGAGCCTATTAAGCGCAAACCAGCGCACTACCGCGCCTTTTTAACTGAAGTAGCTGCCGCCACACGCCTCGATCACCCGGGCATCGTTACCCTATTTAACGTAGGTACCACCCAGACGCTCAACTACCTCGTGCTCGAGCTGGTCGAAGGCACGACTTTAAAAGCGCACGGCAAGGGTCAAACGCTACTGCCAGTGCGGCAAGTACTGGAAATCATGATCCAATGCTGCGAAACCTTAGATTATCTGCACGGCCAAGGCTTTATCCATCGGGACGTCAAACCGTCAAATATCATGCTCACCGAAGACGGCCGCGCCAAACTGTTGGATTTTGGAATAGCAGTTCCTATGGAGCAAGTGGCTGACGCCGGGCGCAAAGCTTCGTTGGGTACACCAAACTATATGTCACCAGAACAGATTCGTGGACTCTCGCTCGGACCACCTACTGATCTGTACTCGCTCGGCACCGTCATGTTTGAAATGCTCACGGGCAAGCGGCTGTTCAACGCGCGTAAAGTCAAAGAATTGTTTAACGTCGTATTGCGGCGCCCCGCACCTCAGCTGCATAGCCATATGCCGCACCTGCCGATGAGCTTAAACTCGGTACTGGTGAAGGCGCTGAAAAAGAAACCCGAAAATCGTTTTCAAAGTGGCCGAGAAATGGCGGCAGCACTGCGTGATGTCATCGATGAATTGGTACACGGTGGCCACAAGAAGCCTGGCGAGATGTTACATGTCTTGTCGCAACACAGCTTCTTCCAAAATTTCAGCGAGTTTGAATTAGCCGAATTGCTGCGTGGCAGTGAAATGGTTAAATTTGAACGGGGCGACAAATTGGTCGTGGCGGGAGAAGTGGCCGGTGCTTTATATTTGATCGCCGACGGCCTAGCACGCGTTGAATCAACCGGCGGTGAATCTTTGCAACTCATGGGTGACGGTGACTATGTCGGTGAGACGGGCTTTGTCAGTGATATGCCAAGCCCTGATAGCGTTGTCGCTATCACTGAAGTGTTTGCCTACCGCGTGCGTGATGGTTTCTTCGACAGTGCACCGGTAACAGTGCAAACCGCTATATATCGCGCATTTGCCCAGGTGTTGGCACGGCGTGTCTGCGACGACAGCGGATTGCGGCTTGATATCGAGGTTTAGTTTCTTCCTTATATCTAAAAGCCGTGGCGGGCATGCTTTCTAGATCGCCACTCGATTTCTTTTGCTTCACTAAAATTTGCTAACGATGACTTTTTAACTTTAAGGTGGTTCGAGTCTATATCCTGGCAAAAGGTCAGTATAAAAAAGCCCACCAGATGGGCGGGCTTATTCAAGCAGAATTTACCGGCTTCTAGCGCCCGTTAACCTCCTCGTTTTTCTAGCAGCTTGCGCTCCCAGTCGATCGAAGTACGCGCGATGATTTCTAGATCGTCGTACTGCGGCTTCCAATCCAATGTCTTGTGGATTTTATCGACCTTTGCGACCAAACTAGGTGGATCACCAGCACGACGCGGTTGTTCTTCGACGTTCATGTTGACCGTTGGGCCGGCGACTTTCTGCACGGTCTCTATAACTTCGCGTACGCTAAAACCATGGCCGTAGCCGCAGTTGAGCAAAGTGCTTTTACCGCCTTCGCGTAGGTATTTTAGCGCGCTGATGTGTGCTGCGGCCAAGTCAGAGACGTGGATGTAGTCACGGATTCCTGTGCCGTCTGGCGTATCGAAATCAGTCCCAAAGATATAGAGCTTTTCGCGTTTACCGACAACGTGTTCCGCTGCGACTTTCACTAACAGCGTGGCCTTTTCAGTAGACTGACCAATCTCTCCGTCTGGGTCAGAGCCAGCCACGTTGAAGTAGCGCAAGATCACGTGGTTCATTTCGCACACCGGATCTAAATCTTGCAGCATGCGTTCACTCATCAGCTTGGACATACCGTACGCGTTGATGGGCGCTGTAGGCATATCTTCTGAGCAAGGGCCTGTAGGCGCATCGCCGTAGGTCGCCGCTGTAGAAGAGAAGACAAAATTCTTGACGTTGGCGGCCTGGCAGGCCTGCAGAAGAGTGTGCGTGCCAACGGTGTTGTTGCCGTAGTACTTAAGCGGGTCTTCTACAGACTCAGGCACGATAGTATGTGCTGCGAAGTGCATCACGGTGTCTATCTTGTGCTCTGCCATGAGTTTGTCGAGCAACTCGCGATCACGGGTGTTGCCCTTTACAAGCGTTGCACCACCAAGAATGGCATCTTCAAAGCCAGTGGAGAGATCGTCGAGTACAACCACGCTTTCGTTTTGACCGGTCAGCAGTTTCACCACATGGCTGCCGATATAACCAGCGCCGCCGGTGACTAAAATATTGCTCATGAATTTACTTCCTCGGTCTTTAATTCAGTTGTTTTTTTTTGCGATTGAGCTTTAGCGTGCTGCTGTTTAGCCAGTCGTCGATATTTGCCCAAAATAAATTGCCCCATCACTTTGAGGCAGAAAGTGCCGTACAAGAAGGGGTTTAAATAAGACTCTTCTTCACCGTAGTGAGTTGGTATACCGACCTCGTCGATATTCAGGCCTAGGGCTTTTGCTGCAGCAATGGCTTCTAGGTCAAAATCGAAGTAATAACTCAAATCTTCGATAGGCAGCATTTCAAGCGCGTGACGGCTGTACATCATGTAGCCTGAATGATAATCGGTCATCTTTAAGCCGAACACAGTGTTTTCCATGGCGGTTAAAATCTTGCCGCCAATGACTTTATACATCGGCATGCCACCGGCGCGAGCGGTATTAAATTTGTGCCGCGAACCTTGCAGGATGTCTACTGTGTGTTCCTGCATGTACTGCAGCATGGCAGGCATGCTTTCAGGTGGGTATTGGCCATCCCCGTGTAAGCAGACAATGTACTCAGCGTTTTCATTGGCTAGACAGGCTTCCAAGCCTGTTCGCACTGAATCGCCGTAGCCTAAGTTTGTATCCCCGCCAATAGCAGTTACTTTTGGGTATTTTGCTTTCAGTGACTCAGCCACTTCAACCGTGTTGTCGGAACTGGCCTTGCTGATGACATGGCAGCCGACACAATGTTCCCACATTTCGCTTGGAATGCGATCGAGTACACCAGGCACAGTCTGCGCCGCGTTGTACGCTGGGATAAAAATGGCAAATGGTCTATACACCTTGTTTCCTCTACTGGCTTATTTGCCAAGTCACGTCACATATGTACTACGGACTTGGTGTTCTTTCTTTAAACGATAGTCAATAATGAATAAACCTGCGGTCACGTGCATGTTTTACACATGAAAATCGTCTTTGTCGGGCGAGACATCTCTGGTCGCTTTTACCGCTATAACCTTGAGGACGAACACCGAATACCGGTTTTAGAGCACTCTGTGGTTTGCTCACAAGACATTTATCGCCTGAAGTGTAGTTGTACTGAGTCGCTATGGTGTGGCTTGTATTCATTGTCCACGCTGGTTATAGCGACCTATTTGGCTGCAAACTTATCCTTATCTGATACAAAAATGGCTCACCCACCCGTGGAAAAAGCGTGACGGCCGTCCCAGAGCGGTGGGCATCTCGTTCATTTATGTGAACAAAGGCCCAAAACGGCGGGCTTTCGATTGTCTTACTGACTCAGATTCGTAACATTGCCTCATCGAAACGGTGCAGCCCACAAGGGTTAGCCCGCGACAAACTTTCGGAGAAGCAACATGCCAAACACTCAAGACATCAAGAACGACGCTTTTGACTTCGATTATTGGAAAGAGCTCTATGAGTCCGATCCTGTTGCATTTGAAGCTAAGCGTGAAGAGCTGTTGAAGCATGAAATCGCAAAATCTCCTGAGCACCTGCAACGTCGACTCAAAGGTATACAGTTTGAACTGGACGCCAAACGACGCCTGTGTGATTCACCACTGGAGAGCTGCATGCAGATGTCCTCTCAGATGTGGGATTCATTTGATCTGATGCGAACAAATTTGAATGCCTTGGCAAGACCTGAAGCATTGACCGAAGAGGAAATGCTCCAGTTACAAAAGCCAGCCGAATCAGCAACGGTGCTACGTTTTGAGCCTACAACGCATTAAGTAAAAAAATTCTTGTGAGAGAGAAAGACCGGTCAGCCTAGTTAACTGACCACGGCAGTAGACGCCGCTCCCCGGAGCGGCGTTTTTTATGGATCGAAAAAAACCTAGGAGCGCAGGCGGCCCGCCTGCCAAGTCTAGTTTGAAGAAGGCAGGCTTGACCACAATTTTGCTTCAGGTCGTAGCAAATTACCTTGGCTGTAGCGAAGCGGAGGAATTGAAGAGTAAATGGGGAGAGCGCTATGACAAACGAGCGCAGGCTGAATCGTTTATTTGAGTAAGATGAAGTCTTGAAGGCGAGACATAATGTATCAAGTCAAGCCTTGACCCCTGAAAACTGACCCCTGAAAACTCCATACCGACCCCAATGGTGAAATTCCCTTTGACACAATCTGGGATGCGGTTAGCATCGTCTATGTCATCGGTAAAATTGGTGATGGCTATGCGACTGGAAATAGTCAGTGGGTTGTAGATGGCGGTGTAGACCTAGCTGCTGATACAATCGCGTTGGCGATACCGTATGTGCCTGCAGGCTCTACTAAGGTGGCCAGGTTTACGGCGGGTAAAGCTGGCGATGTTCCAAACAGTGGAAAGCCAAATGCGCTTCAGGATGCTTTGTCAAAAGCAAAGCCAACAGATGGCCATCCAAATCAATCGATGCATGAACTAGAAGATGGTACGAGGGTTTTATTTCGTAAGGATTTTGGTGAGCAAGCCCATAAACTCGGCGAGCCCTTACAAGGTAAAGGGAAAGTAGATCACTACAACATCCAGATTCAGAACTCAAAAGGCAAGACCATAGAAAATCTGCATGTCGTACCGGATGGAAAAGGTGGATTCGTAAGATGGGGAAAAGATGGTGTCGTTAAAACAGACTAACCTTAGTGCAGATGTGAAGCTGACAGAAGAAGGTGACGACATCCCCTCTGATGAAGTTGTTGAAAACGAATCGCATATTATGTCTGCGACGATAGACAAGGATAATGGCGATATATATTTTAATTTTTCATCGCGTCTAGCCATGTATGATTTCGCTAAAAATCTATTGCATGAAGCTTTGTATAGTGAAGGGGAAGTGACTGAGTTGTATCCATTGGGCCATGGAGGGCAGTTAAAAGTAGTCAATGGTGTGCGGTTGACGCTTGATAGTTCAAGGGTATTTATTGGCTACCCACCTGTAAATCCAGGATCTACTTAACGCCCTCTATAAGATCGATGTCCTTCTTGAGCAGTTCGTTGATCAGCGTATTGAGTTCAACGCCTTTGTTTTTGGCTTTGTCAGAAAAATAGCTGAGCACTTCCGGTTCAAGATAAACTGGCAGTTGATGTGTGGCATCGGGGTTATAAAATTTACCCCGCTCGGCGTTGGAAAAATCATACTGTTTTTGCATAGTGTTTACCCCTGGTATTGCGCGATCTCGTGTTTGGTGGCGTGCCGAGCAGAAATCAACCTGATAGTAACGGTGTCGTTGTGTTCGTCGCGGTAGGTGTGCACGACGACGAGATAATGTTGCCCGCCGGTGAGCCCTAATGTAATCCACCGATCTTCCTCATCAGACTGTTCTTGATCAAATAGCGTCAGCGCCATCGGATCTTTAAAGACCCCGAGGAGAAAAGGGTCAAGAGAAAAAGGGGTCAAAGCTTGAGTTAGCACATTAACCTGTAGTTAGTCATTGGAAGCTCGTATGTAGCGGGATGAAGAGCTGAGAGGACGGTTTTATTTGTTAAGTCAGGACTTGAACATCCCGCTAGCCACCTGACCTGCTAGCTTCCCTTTATTGAAGATGCTGTATTCAGTGAGCTTGGCTCTGGGCAGCCAGCAGCGGCGTATTGTCGGTTTGTAGAGAGTGGCATAGACGAAGAGTGAGCTGCGTTTTATATCAAAGGGAATTCGAGCGAGTGTTCGAGTGTTGCAGACTGTGGCAAAGCGCTTCGGTTGTGGCGAACCGGTTGCTTGAAAAGGGGCTAATGTTAAGAAGCGAGTTATGTTGATATAAATCGAGGCTTGACCCTTTAAATCAGAGCTCAGGTTAAAGTCTTTGACCATCGGCGAATATACTTTTAAGTTCTAGGCCCAGTTTTCTGCTCTTAGACCGGCTACTAGTTCAGGGAACAAGGGCTCAAAACTATTTTAGTGTTCATCACCTGACTCATACTATTTGAATAGAATTCGAATACCTTTTCCACAATGCTCAAAATAATTTTCTAACTACCTCAAGAACCCGGTAACCGAAAAGCCGGCTGCATCGCGACAATCATCTCTCTTGCTAAAATCAATTGCTCCGATTTACTCATTCCATTGCCCACCGGGCCATCCACCATTAAATTTGCCAAGCCATGCACCGAGGACCAGGCTAGTAGTTCTTGGGGGCTTAAGCTTGCACTATCTTTGTCGTAAAGAGTGCGTGCGAAACCACCTTGCAGATGGCTGTTGAGCTGGTTGGACGCTTCGACGTAGTGCTGGTCGGTGGAGTAGATGGTTTCTTCTCGCCACATGGCTCTAAAAAACGCGGGTTTGCTCAAGGCAAACTCGATGTAGGCCGAGCCCACTGCAATAAACGCATCGCTTTCGTCGCTTTTGGCTTGCTCATTGGCAGCGACCAATGTGGCTGATAACTGTTTTATCGCTCTTGTTGCAAACGCGGTGAGTAGATCGCGTTTGTCGGTGTAGTGGCGAAATGCTGATGAGGGCGAAACACCCACTAACTTGGCGCAGGCGCGCAAAGTCACGGCTTCTAACCCAAACTGTGTTGCAATCTCATCGACGGCGTTGAGCAGTGATTCCGCCAGGTTGCCGTGGTGATAGCTCTTCTTTTCTTTGTTCATGCGCCGATTGTACTGAATGAATGTTAACGATGTTCACTTATTTTTCCTGTAGACCTTGAATTCTGTGGAAAAGCTTGTATATTGTATGTGAACAGTGATCACATTAAGCGAGAAGGCGGGTCGAATGATCAACGGATCACTGTTGCGTAGAGACGCGTCTGTATCTCGCCATCTTTTCTATAAGGATAAAACTATGTGGTGTTCTAACAGTAGGTCTGCCGATCGACAAGGTCGTGAAAACGGTGCGATGTTCGCTGAGTCACCGGGAAAGGGAGGCAATTGGAGTGGTCTGAACTTGGTGGCCATGATTGTGGGCTTTGTTGTCTTTTGGCCCATTGGCTTGTTTATGGTGTTTTGGATTTGCAGTGGCCGCAATGTGCATCAGTTGCCGGCAATAGCGTCGGAGTTTTGGGCCAGAGCTTTTGGCGACGGATCGGCGAAAAGCGGTGAACATTCAGATAACGTTGTCTTCAATGCCTACCAGCAAACGCAGTTTGATCGCATCAGCGAAATTAAAGAAGAGATCAAATCTCGAGCACAGCGGTTTAATGATTTCAGAGCTGACGTGAAGCGTCGCGCCGATGAAGAAGAGTTCAACCGTTTTATGAACGACGCGCCGGCAAGAAGTGATGCTCAGTCATAGGCCATAAGAAGCCTGTCGCTGACCGGAGCTAGGTAAGGCGAGGAACGATCTAGAAAGAGCGCAAGATCTCCTCGTCGATGCTAGGCCCAGCTTCGGCTTTACAGCATAAACTAGTGAGTGTCCCGTTTGCTTTGCCGTTACTGTCGAGCGTATTAGTTCGACGCAAAGCCTGTAGCGAAGTACTGGAACCGATGCATCTGTCGATAGTCCAACCACGATTCTGTGCGATATTAGCGTCGCGAATAATAGTGGCTAGACTGTGGATAAGACATGAACGAATTGACCATTTACTACGACGGGATGTGCCCCCTGTGTGCCATTGAAATGCGGCAATTGCGTGCCAAAGACACGGCAAAGGCGATTGGCTTTTTGGATATTAACGCTGAAGATTTCTCGACAACACATCCCCACATCGACCCCGTTGCTGCATCGAATGTGCTGCACGCAGAAGCGGCGGACGGTCAGTTGCTTTTGGGCTTAGATGTCACCGCGCGAGCATGGCAGTTAGTGGGGCACCATCGCTGGGTTGCGATGCTGCGCTGGCCTGTGATTAAGCCCATCGCTGACATCTTTTATCGCTTGTTTGCTAAGCACCGCTATCGGATTAGTGCGCTGCTAACCGGCAAGGCGCGTTGCGAATCTTGTCAGATTGACTAAGGAACTTCAGACTGAGTCATGCTCGCGCTGATGTCACTGACCGGACTTAATCCGAGGCTCCTTAATCAGGCGTGCCTAATTTTTTTGGGCTTCGACTTTCTTGTAAGCCATCCTTAAGAAGATCAAATGAAGCATTCACCCAGTATCGACCCTGCTGAAGTCGCCCACTATCACGCCTTGGCTGAAACATGGTGGCAGGTTGACGGGCCATTTTGGCCGCTGCATGTTCTTAACAGGGTGCGCGTCGAGTATTTGCGAGAAAAACTTGGCCACGCCGAGGCAAATGCAGAGCAACCATTTGGTGGGCTGAAAGTACTCGACGTGGGTTGCGGTGGTGGCTTACTCGCTGAGGCCATGGCGCATCTGGGTGCTGAGGTAACTGGCGTTGATGTGGTGGCACGCAATATCGAAATCGCTCAAATTCATGCACAAAAGAGCGAGTTGCAGATCGACTACCGATTGACCAGCGTGGAGCAATTGGCGCAGGAGCAGCCACAAAGCTTCGATGTATTGTTGAACATGGAAGTGGTAGAGCATGTCGCTGACCTAGCTTCATTTATGACGGCGTGTTGCGAACTTGTGCGTCCCGGTGGTCAGCAGGTAGTCGCCACTATCAATCGTAATCCTTGGGCTTGGTTCGCCGCTGTATTTATGGCCGAGAGGGTGCTCAGGGTTCTGCCAGTCGGTACGCATCAATGGGCAAAGCTAAGGCGACCAGCCGAAATCCGCAATCATCTCAGCCAAAATGGCTTTGAAACGAAGGACCAAGCAGGCGTTCGCGTCAATCCCTTCACGCGGCGCATGGCCATTGCGCGTTCGCTGGCGATCAACTACATGTTAATTGCTAAAAAAGCGCAGTAAATTGCTGGTTTTTGTGGGCTGAAATCCGCTTTGCGCGCCTTGTTTTAGTGGCTCTTCAACGTTGCAAATAATTCCCGACTAATTTACTCTGTTATTATTGTTTGTGGCGCCTCGGCTTATCTGTGGCCGCCACTTAAAACCCTGTTTTTTTAGCCGCAGATTGGCCCTGAGCCGCTCAAAGGTAACCCATGTCTGAACATACTGATCTAATCGAAGCTGAACTCGCCAGTGAATACGAGGCAGGCTTTGTCACGGATATTGAGTCCGAATCACTGCCGCCTGGCTTGGACGAAGATACCGTCCGAGCCATTTCCGCGCGCAAAAAAGAGCCGCAGTGGCTGCTTGATTGGCGCTTAGAGGCCTTCGCCGCTTGGAAGACTATGGAAGAGCCCGAGTGGGCTCACGTGGACTACCAAAAAGTTGATTTCCAAGCGCTGTCGTACTATTCGGCACCGAAATCACAAGCCGATGGCCCCAAGAGCCTCGATGAAGTCGACCCCGAGCTGATTCGCACCTACGAGAAGTTGGGTATCCCACTGCATGAGCAGAAGATGCTTGCGGGTGTTGTGGCGGTGGACGTGGTCTTCGACAGTGTGTCGATCCACACCACATTTAAAGATACCCTCGCTAAAGCAGGCGTCATCTTTAGCTCCATCTCTGAAGCGGTACAAGATCACCCTGAGATCATCAAAAAGTATCTGGGGTCTGTTGTTCCAGCGCGCGATAATTTTTACGCCTGCTTGAACTCAGCGGTTTTTTCCGATGGCTCCTTTGTGTTTATCCCAAAGGGTGTTACTTGCCCGATGGAGCTGAGCACCTACTTCCGTATCAACGCCATGAACACCGGGCAGTTTGAGCGCACGCTGATCATCGCTGAAGAGGGAGCCTCTGTCTCTTACCTTGAAGGCTGCACGGCACCCATGCGCGACGAGAACCAGTTGCACGCGGCAGTCGTTGAGTTGGTCGCGTTAGATGACGCGAAAATCAAATATTCTACCGTGCAAAACTGGTATCCCGGCGATGCAGAAGGCAAAGGTGGCGTGTACAACTTCGTCACTAAACGTGGCATCTGTAAGGGTGACAACTCGCACATTAGTTGGACGCAAGTTGAGACCGGTTCAGCAGTGACTTGGAAATACCCCAGCGTTATTTTGCGCGGCGATAACAGTGTGGGAGAGTTCTACTCTGTAGCGCTCACACGTGGCCGCCAACAGGCTGATACAGGCACTAAGATGATCCACCTTGGCAAGAACACCAAGTCGACCATCATTGCCAAAGGTATTTCTGCTGCCAACAGTGAAAACGTCTACCGTGGTTTGGTGCGTATTGCGCCAACGGCAGAAGGCGCGCGCAACTACACCCAGTGTGACTCGCTTTTAATTGGCGACACGTGTGGCGCGCACACCTTTCCCTACATTGAAAACAAACACAACTCTTCTGTGATTGAGCACGAAGCCACGACGTCTAAAGTCAGTGACGAGCAGCTCTTCTTGTGTCAGCAACGCGGTATTGATACCGAGAAGGCCGTGTCGATGATCGTCAACGGTTTCTGCAAAGACGTATTTAAAGAGTTGCCCATGGAATTTGCCGTAGAAGCGGGCAAGTTACTCGAAATCAGCCTTGAAGGCTCAGTCGGTTAAAACGGAACGAATTAGCATGTTAAAAGTTGAAAATCTCTGCGCTGGCATTGAAGAAAAAACCATATTGCAAGGCCTGAACATCACGGTTAACCCTGGTGAGGTTCACGCCATCATGGGCCCTAACGGTGCGGGCAAAAGTACACTGTCGTATGTTTTAGGTGGTCGCCCTGGTTACGAAGTCAGCAGCGGCTCGGCAGAGCTAGACGGTGTTGACCTGCTCGACATGGAACCAGAAGACCGCGCCAAAGAGGGTGTTTTTCTCGCGTTTCAGTATCCCGTAGAAGTCCCCGGTGTCTCCAACATGGAGTTTCTTAAAGCGGCCGTCGAAAGTGTCTACGCTGCGCGTGGTTGGGACGTACCTAGCACCGTTGATTTCATGAAACTGGCACGCGAAGCCTGTGCGCAGGTGCAGTTGCCATTGGACTTTCTCAAGCGTGGCGTCAACGAAGGGTTTTCGGGTGGTGAGCGCAAACGCAACGAAATTTTGCAGATGATGATGCTAAAACCTAAGTTGTGTCTGCTCGATGAAACCGATTCAGGTTTGGATATCGATGCGCTGCAGGTTGTAGCTGAAGGTGTTAACTCCATGCGTTCGCCTGATCGTGCCTTTGTTGTGGTCACGCACTACCAGCGCTTGCTTGATTACATTGTGCCCGATTTTGTACACGTGCTTGCCGACGGCAAAATCGTTAAATCTGGTGGTGCTGAACTCGCGCTGGAACTCGAAGAAAAGGGTTACGGCTGGATTGAAGGAGCGGCGTGATGGCCGAGCAATTTAAAGACTCTGCGTCCGCGCTAGCCAGTACTTTTGTACCTTCTAAGGGTGAGCAATGGCTGAGTGCCCAGCGCAAGCAGGGCAGCGCAGCCTTTTCTGGCGCAGCTATGCCCAGTCGCCGAATTGAACAATTTAAGTACAACAACTTTAACGACCTGCTCAAGCAAAATATCAGTCTTGCTGGAGCGAGCGATCAAGCGCTAGTCGCTGAGTTGACCGCAGAAATACCTGGCCTCAACGCGCACCGTTTTGTGTTTGTTGACGGTGTTTTTCAGCCGGAGCTTTCAAGTGCAACTGATGCCGATGTAAGCGCTACAGCGTTCTCTACTGCTGATGATGCGCAGCAAGCAGTGATCAGCGATCTCTTGGGTAAATTAGTACCTGAAGGCGATCGACCATTTGTCGCACTAGCAGACAGTTTGCTCGATGACGGTGTGTTGCTAGAAGTCGCTGCGGGAGCGGACTTGCAAAAGCCTGTACAGCTGCTAAGCGTGCGCACCACCACCGGTGTAGCCACTCCTCGTTTGTTGGTTAAAATTGGCGATGGTGCTCGCGCCTCGGTGATTGAGCAATACCAGTGTGCTGATGGCGTGCAGGCATTTGACAGCGCGGTTTCCGAGTTGGACCTTGGCGCTAACGCTGAGCTTCATCACTACCGTATTGCTCTAGGCAACGACAGCTATACGCATATTGGTACCTCTGTTGCGCATCAGGGTCGAGACAG
The DNA here is from genome assembly GCA_937965695.1 of uncultured Granulosicoccaceae bacterium. Lineage (GTDB taxonomy): Bacteria > Pseudomonadota > Gammaproteobacteria > CALCKW01 > CALCKW01 > CALCKW01. The sequence goes on along the minus strand of CALCKW010000023.1, from coordinate 33,043 downwards.
TCGCTATCGCGCTTACGTGATAAACACCGGTGGTGCGATTAACCGCCTTGATCACGTTGTGGATGTACGCGGAAGCGGCAGTAACTCGCAAATGTTCGGTGCTTATTTGGCGCGGGCGAAGCAGCAAGTCGATATTCACTTGTGTGTTGAGCACGCTGTGCCCAATTGCGACAGCCAAGAGACTTACCGCGGTATGGCTGCCGAATCTGGCAAAGCCGTTTTTAATGGCCGTATTCAAATCCACAAAGACGCTCAAAAGACGGACGCGCAATTGTCTTGTCGTAATTTGTTGTTGTCCAATAAAGCTGAGCTAAATGCTAAGCCTGAACTGGAGATCTACGCCGATGACGTCAAGTGTGCTCACGGAGCAACCGTAGGCCAGCTAGACCCTGAGAGCATTTTCTATATGCGTACTCGCGGCCTCAGCGAAGAAAAAGCACGTGCACTGCTGAGTTACGGCTTTATCAATGAGGTCCTACTGGCAATGCCATTGGAGCCTCTCGCAGATTTTTTGCGCACGCCAATGGATGCTTTTTTTGCCAATCAGGACAACAGCTAAGCGATGAGCGACGTGCCGGCATTTGACGTACAAGCTATTCGGGCGCAGTTCCCGCTACTCAGCGTGACTGCGCATGATAAGCCATTGGTGTATCTAGACAACGGTGCGACAACCCAAAAGCCATTGTCTGTGTTGAAAGCATTGGACGACTACTACCGCCAATTGAACAGCAATGTACATCGCGGTGCGCACGACTTAGCTGACCGAGCCACAAGAGCTTTTGAAGCATCTCGTCGCAAGGTTGCGCAATATGTTGGCGCGGCACGCGACGAAGAAATCGTTTGGACTCGCGGTACAACAGAATCGATAAACTTAGTGGCCAACAGCTATGGCCGCAATGTGCTCAAAGCGGGCGACCAAATTGTTATCAGCACGTTAGAACATCACGCTAATATTGTGCCTTGGCAATTACTCTGTGAGGCGACAGGTGCCGAACTGAAAGTCATCCCCGTGGGTGACGACGGTGTGTTGGATCAAGCAGCGTACCAAGCGCTCTTGAACGAGAAAGTGCAAATCGTCGCCTTTAGCCACGTGTCTAACGCCTTGGGAACGGTTAACCCGGTTGTAGATATGACAGCCAAAGCCAAAGCAGTTGGCGCCGTCGTACTTATCGACGGGGCTCAATCTGTTGCACATTTTGATGTCGATGTGCAGGCGATCGGTTGTGATTTTTACGTTTTTTCAGCACACAAGATGTTTGGACCGACAGGAATGGGTGCGCTTTGGGGGCGTTACGCTTTGTTGGAGGCAATGCCGCCTTGGCAGGGTGGTGGAGAGATGATTGACCAAGTCTCTTTTGAAAAAACAACCTTTAACGTGCCACCTTTTCGCTTTGAAGCGGGCACGCCAGATATAAGCGGTGTTATCGGTTGGGGGGCAGCTGTCGATTTTATGCAAAGCCTCGATAAAGAAGGCATGCGTGCCCATGAAAAAGACGTTTTAGATTACGCGCTAGCCAAAGCAGCAGACTGTGAAGGTTTAAAACTGGTGGGGGAGTCCCCAGATCGTGCAGGCGTGATGTCGTTTTTAATCGATGACAGTCACCCGGCGGATGTGGGCACATTGCTCGATCGCCAAGGTATAGCAGTACGTACTGGACACCATTGCACGCAGCCTTTGATGCAACGATTTGGCATTCCTGGCACAGTGCGCGCATCTTTTGCGCTGTACAACACACGCGCCGACGTGGACGCATTGTTTGTCGGACTGGAGAAAGTGAAAACCTTTCTCTAAGCGGCCCAAGTTATGTGGAGAGTAGAATCATGAGTGTAGAAACATATAATCCTGAAAATGACCCCAGCGTTGCGGTCACGATGACCGACGCAGCAATAGCGCATACACGCGGGCAATTAGGTCAGGAAGACGGCGCTGTGGGCGTTCGGTTGGCCGCACGTAAGGCGGGTTGCTCTGGCTTTATGTACCACGTCGAATTTGTCTCCGAAGTGGACAGCGCTGATCGTGTTTTTCCCGTGGCTGATGACCTGTCATTGTATGTGGACACGGAAAGCCTGCCCTTAGTGGCCGGTACGGAAATAGACTTTGTCAAAGACGGGCTTTCCCGTGTGTTTAAATTCAATAATCCTAAGGCCAAAGACACCTGCGGCTGTGGCGAGAGTTTCACAATCTAATGCATCAGCAAACTAGTCAACTCATTCATCTGCTGCGTGATGTTACCGGCCTGGTGGTGCCTTATGGAACCGAGGTGACTTTGGTCGAAGGCAGTTTTGTCACCTTGGTGCAATCCATGGGTGGTTCGTACACGGTTATCGTGAACGGAAATATGGTCCGAATCGATGGCGATGATGCGGATGCGTTGGGTAAAGAAAACGAATCGTTAACCTATGAAACGCCAGCCGATGGCAGCGTCAATGAAGAAGATCTCTGGAATACGTTAGGCACTATTTATGATCCGGAGATTCCCGTGTCAATTGTTGAGCTTGGTCTGATCTACAGCTGTGAAGTGCAAGACTATGACGCTGGAGAAGGGCATCGTGTACACGTCAACATGACGTTGACCGCACCGGGTTGTGGTATGGGTCCCGTGCTTGTAGAAGAAGCCCGTATTCGTTTGCTCAAAGTGCCAAATGTCGCCGATGTAAAAGTTGATTTAATCTTTGACCCGCCTTGGGCTCACCACATGATGTCCGATACAGCTAAATTAGAGCTGGGTGTTTTTTATTGATCCGATGCTTCTCCTGCAATGATCGCGCTAACGCCATCTGAGCACTTTTTGGCTAACCCCTTAGGAGTGTCGCCGACTGCGAAATTACTGGGCCAGCAATTGGCCGAGCTTCCCGATTGGGAGCAGCGTTACGCAGCGGTTATCGCACTTGGTGATCACATTCCGCCGCTAGCAGAAGGCGATAAAATTGATGCCAACCTGCTGCACGGATGCCAAGCGACCGTTTGGGTTGTGCACCACGTCGACCCCGTAACCGGGCTTCTCTATTTTCTCTGTGATAGCGATTCGCGTATTGTGCGAGGCCTATTGGCTTGTCTGCTTTGCTTATACAATGCGCAAAAACCTGCCGATATTCTGAGCATTCAAGCAAAGCCGTGGCTTGAAGAGGTTGGGTTGGTGCGACATATTGCAAGCACGCGCAGTAATGGACTATGGGCTATGCTAGGTAAAATGAAAGCAGTGGCCTCGCGTTATTAGTTTTTTTTAGACTTAAGACTGTTCAGTCTTATGTTTTTCGAAAAATGTATAAATGGAGTGAAACGAATGGAGTCTCGATTAGCCACATTAAATGCAAAGGTTGCTGGAGTATCTCTAGTGATTGGTGCAATTCTGCTGCATGCCGTAAACCAATTGGATTTTTCATTGCAGCCTGTCAGGCTAATTATCATTGCTACTTTGATCATGGGAGCTTGGGCGTTTTCTGATGAAATGGGGTTGCGAAAACCTTTGAACAGGGCCGCCTTTGTCTGCTTTGCCGGATCGATGTTGGGCTTAACGGTTACCGTCTTAGAACCAGAAAAGTTTAATCTGCAAACCTACGTTTTGCTGTATTCGATGGCGTTGTTATTCGCGGTGCTCATTTGGTCCGCTGCTTTTTTGCACCGACAAAAAGATCTTAAAGTAGTAGGTGCTGTGGGAGCCTTTGCCAGTGTGCTACCCCTTTTAGCGCTAATTGTTGGCCATTTATCCATCGGCGCAGGGGCTGTACTGGGTGTACAAGTTCTATTGAAGCCTGAGCAAGGAGCCTCAGTGCTTAGCAGCGGGCCTGTTCAACTTATTGAAGTGGTCTTTATATTATGGTCATTGGCTACGGCTATTTTTTTATGGCGAGGGAAAATGAGCCACTAATAGAGGTGCGCTTGCGGGCTATATCTTCCGAATTGCGTTAAAATATTCAATTGATTCCGTGCGAAAAGTATCAACAAATCTGAGGAAAATGCCATGTCTTCGGCCCCCGCCGACCTGTTTACCAGTAGCCCTTTTGGTTCCAAGATAACTGCGGATGAGATTGTTGAGACGCTCGAATTTTTTGATGACTGGGAAGACCGCTATCGCTATGTAATTGATTTGGGCAAACAGCTTGTACCGTTGCCTGAGCAATCACGCACGCCTGATCGGCTAATTGTCGGTTGTCAAAGCCAAGTGTGGGTGGATCATTATCATGATGCGGAAGCATCACAAGAGTTTTTCTTGCTCGACTCGGATGCGCATATTGTAAGAGGATTAGCTGCGATAGTTTTGGCCGCGATGAATGGTCGCAGCAGCGCAGAAATTGCAGATTTCGATGTTGATGCTTACTTCGCCAAATTGGACTTGATTTCTCATTTGAGTCCTACTCGAGGCAATGGTTTGCGCGCTATGGTTCAGCGCGTCAAATCTCTCGCTACCGCTTAATATTTTCTAAGGAGTAGGCTTCTTTGGCCACTGCCATCTACACCCATCCTGTCTGCGAGCAACACGACATGGGCAGCGGGCACGCCGAGTGCCCGGCGCGCATAGCAGCTATATCCAGTGCGCTGGAATCTGCCGGACTCATTCAACAGCTGGACCAACGCCGAGCCCCCATGGCGAGTCAAGATGTTCTCGGCTTGGCGCACCCGGATTCGTATGTGCAGGCAATTTATGACGTTGCGCCTTCAGAAGGCTTGATATCACTGGACGGTGATACCGCGATGAATGTTTTCACTTTGGAAGCAGCTCGCCGTGCTGCAGGTGCTGCGGTTGCTGCAGTTGATGCTGTGATGGCTGGAGAGGTCGAAAATGCTTTTTGCCAAACACGACCCCCAGGGCATCATGCTGAATCGCGGCAATCTATGGGTTTTTGTCTTTTTGGCAATGTAGCGATTGCGGCTAAACACGCGCTTGAGCACCATGGCTTGCAACGAGTGGCTATTGTTGATTTTGATGTACACCACGGCAATGGCACTGAAGATTTAGTAAAAGACGATGCACGTATTTTGTTTTGTTCTAGTTTTATGCACCCGCACTATCCGGGTTATTTTGGCAAGAACATCTCTGGTCAGCGAATCAATACGCCATTGGACGGTGGCACTGGTGGCGCAGAATTCAGAGCGGTGTTAGAGGATCATTGGCTTCCGGCACTACGCGAACAACAACCTGAGATGATCTTTATATCTGCTGGTTTTGATGCGCACAGAGATGATCCGCTGGGTGGTCTTGCTCTGGTGGAAGACGATTTTTATTGGGCCACAAAGCAGTTTATGGAAATTGCTGACGAGTACGCGCAGGGTAGGGTGGTTTCCGTGCTTGAAGGTGGATACAACCTTTCGGCTCTTGGAAGCAGCGCCGCTGCACATGTGCAGGCTCTATTAGGGCAATAGCAGAACATCATGCGACTTGATAAATTCCTTGCACACGCCAGCGGTGCCAGTCGCAAACAAGTTAAACAGTGGATCAAAAACGGTGAAGCTACGGTGGATGGGCAGACGGCAAAAAGTGCTGGCCAGTTAGTTCCTGAGTTTGCTCAAGTCTGTGTTCGCGGCGAAACCCTGCAAATAGCTGCTCTTCGATACATAATGCTCAACAAGCCTACTGGCACTGTCTCTACGGCTGAGCACGCTGATGAGCGCAGTGTCTTTGCCCTGCTGCCTTCAGAGCAGCGCCGTGCTTTGCATGTGGTTGGCCGACTCGATGTAGATACGACTGGGTTGTTGTTGCTTACAGATGACGGGCAATGGTCACACAGAATTACAGCACCCGTTAGCCATTGTCCTAAGGTCTACCGCGTCGAATTATCCGACGAGCTTTCAGACGCTGATCTTGAGCAGCTGCTGAAAGGTGTTCAGCTCAACGATGAAAAACAGTTGCTACGCGCAAGAGCACTTGTCAGGCACAATAAGCGCCTTGTGGATATGACCTTAGGAGAAGGGCGTTACCACCAGGTGAAACGCATGTTTGCAGCTGTGGGAAACCACGTTGAGGCCTTGCATCGTTTGCAAATTGGGGGGCTGTCGCTGGATGCAGGGTTACAGCCTGGGCAGTGGCGGGAATTGAACAAGGCTGAAACGGAAGCAGTTTTTTCTAAGCCCACTGACGGCTGAAACTCAAACCAATGGATGCCATTGGTGTTCGGTTTTTACTCTTCATCTGCGTCGCGCATGCGTTCTTGGCGTGCTTGCTCTTCCGCAAAAGCTGCTTTGATTTCAAGCATCACCGAATCAACATCTGCGTCTTCCAATTTCTCATCAAAGTGGCCCGTTAGTTCGACATTGGCGTGTAGCTCGCCTTGCTCATAAAGATGCCACATTTCTTTGTCGTAGTTTGTTTCGAGCAACTCCGGCGCGTATTGACCATAGTAGTTGGTCATGTTCTCGACGTCGCGGCTGAGCATCCATTGCGCGTGATTGTTGGCAGCGGCGTCCACAGCTTGCGGTAAATCGATGATGACAGGGCCGTAGGGATCGACCAACACATTAAACTCAGACAAGTCTCCGTGCACCAGCCCGACTGCCAGCATGCGCATCACGTATAGCATGACGAGTGCGTGGTCCTCACGGGCTTCTTCTGGGCTCATCAGCACGTCGTTTAAGCGTGGGGCTGGATCGCCGTCGTCGTCAGTCACTAGTTCCATTAGGAGCACACCGTCGAAACAGCCAAAGGGTTGCGGTACTCGAACGCCAGCACTGGCTAGTTTATAGAGCGCGTCTACTTCTGCGTTTTGCCAGACTTCTTCTTGTTGTTTTCGACCAAACTTCGAGCTTTTTTCCATGGCACGAGCGCGACGAGAGTTTCTTACCTTTCGGCCTTCTTGATACTGCACTGCTTGTCTGAAGCTGCGTTTGTTGGCTTCTTTGTAAACTTTGGCACATCGGATGTCATCACCACAGCGCACTACATAGACGGCGGCCTCTTTGCCGCTCATCAATGGGCGAATAACCTCGTCCACGACTCCGTCTTCAACCAATGGCAATATGCGTTTTGGGGTTTTCATTTTGGTGAGTTTGCAATTTTCCTAGGTCGAGTCAAAAGGTTAGCTAGTTAGCCATGTATTGCTAAGATATTAGGCTGTTTCGCACTGAAGTACCTGTCAATTAGCCTTTTGATTATAAATTATAACGCCACCGCACGTGTAGCGTCCCAGTACCTAGTGCCACTCTAAGCGTTTAGCGTTAAGTGATACGCGCGGTCCTTGGACGGCGGTTGTTTCTCGCCAACGGACTGGCTGGCAAGCGTGATTTTGCTCCACTGCGGGTACAGTGTGTCAATGTCGTCGCTAAATACTGCAAACGGCGGTCCATCGCGTTTACTTTGATCGTATTCGAGGCAGATCAGGAGCTGTTGACACTGATCCGCAGCAAGGGCTTGCAGATGCTTGCAGTAACGAGCTCGCATCTCTTTGGGTAACGCGATCAGTGCAGCTCGGTCGAAAACTGCTTGAATGGGCGCTACATGTTTGTGTGACAAACTGAAAAAATCTGCTTGCCAGATACGCAGTGAACCCGCGCTATAAAGGGCCAAACCTTCAACCTCAGACCAGTGACCGCTGAGACGGTTTTCTCTGTCAAATTCTTCGATAGCAGAACGACTGAGTTCGACACCTGTTACTTGATGGCCGAGTTGTTCAAGCCAGAGAAGGTCGAGACTTTTACCGCACAGGGGAACAAAAACGGGGATATGCACTCCAAGGTTTATAGTTGGCCAGTGCTCTACAAGCATGGGGTTGGCTTGTGATTGATGAAAGCCGATACGCCCTTCGGACCAGCGTTTGTGCCAGAAATCAGCATTCATACAGTAGAAATCACCTTAAAGTGAGTTTTTTGTTCGAATAAATGGACATTTTACCACTCAGGCTTGGCTTAATGGCTCGATAAAGTGCTATTATAAGCCAATAATGGCAGGTTATGGTGCCTTGGCTTGTATTTATGTAGCCATGGCTGCAACATTTGGTTCAGAAAGTGCACTAGATTTCCGGTCATTAAGGTTGGTATGCAATAGAACTATATTGACCATTTAGTTTTATATTGCACAAATCGCGTCTGGCGGAAGCTTTGGTTGTTACTAAAGCACAACGCATTTATATCAGTGCAGGTTTTGGCAGAGCCAATCTAATTTCCTATTATCAATTTAAAATCTCGAGAGAAAATAAAAATGGCTAGAAAACCACGTATTCATGTCCCAGGTGCTTTGTACCACGTCACGTTGCAGGGCAATGGCGGTGAGAAAGTATTCTCCACTGATGCAGATCGCAAATACTTCGAATCACTGATCGAAGAAGGTGTGCAGCGTTTCGGCCACAAAGTTCACGGCTATTGCTTGATGCCTAATCAGCTGAATCTCGTTATTCAGGTGGCGGACACAAACTTGTCTAAGATCATGCAAAACCTGTCTTTTCGTTACACGCGCTACTTCAACAGCGCCCATAAGCGTGACGGACACCTGTTCCAAGGCCGTTATAAAGCGATTTTGGTCCAAGGCGAAGAGTTCTTGGCTGAGTTAGTTGCTTATGTACATGCTGCACCGGCTCGCGCCAGCGGTCGTGGCAAAGTTGATACTTACAAGTGGTCTGGTCAAAAAGCCTACTTGGGTAAAGAGAAGAAAGAGTGGGTGCATCGCAGCGATGTGTACGACATGCTTGCTAAGCGTGAACCGACAGCGATGAAGCGTTACGTCGAGCTGAGTGCCAAAATCATTGCTGGTGGTCAGCGTGACGACCTGGAGCGCGGCAACGACGGTGCGGTATTGGGCGACAAAGCTTTCCATAAAACTGTACGTAAAGCCCCTAAGAAGAAAGCGAAGCCTGTTAGCTTGGACAAGTTGGTCAAGCACGTCCTCAAGGCCGAAGGGATGAAAGAAGCAGAGCTCTCTAATCCAAGCCGTGCGCGCGATCAGTCTCTAGTCCGTCAGATCATCGGTTATCTGGCTGTTGAGTTAGAGTCTGGCACGCTGACAGACGTGTCTAATCGTTTCCAGCGTGATTTGACTACCATGAGCCGCAATCTGCGCAACTTCCGTGATCGCCTTGATCGCGATGCAGACTTGGCCAAGCGTGTAGGTGCGTACAAGAAGGCATTGGCGAAGTAAGCTTATTGCTTTTTGTACTTGAAGAAAGGTCGGCATAGCCGGCCTTTTTTTTGCCAAAATAAAAGGCGGCTAGTTGATTTGTAGAACCCCTACGACCAGACTCTGTCTAACAGTAAAACTCGCAATTGGAGTACCGATGAAGAAATCAATATTGATCGTGGCAGCAGTCGCACTGATGGCGGCAGGCAAGTTGTCTGCAGAAACTACTCGCAGTTGGGCAATCAGTGAATTCGCCACGTTGTTGTATGCAGACGCACCCGCGGCGTTGCCCTACGCCAATGCGGATGCGCCCAAGGGAGGTCGTATTGTGCTCAGTGAATTTGGTACTTTTGATACTCTTAATTATCATGTTGCTAAGGGTGATTGGCCAAGCAGTATAGGTTTGTTGTACGACAGCCTGATGGAAGGTACTGCAGATGAGATTGACGCCTACTACGGTGTTATTGCAGAAAGTGTGGAATACCCCGAAGACAAGAGCTGGGCTGTTTTCTATATTCGGCCAGAGGCTAAGTACCACGACGGTAGCGACATTGTAGCGGCTGATTTTGTCAATTCTCTGAAGGCTTATAAAGAAAAGGGACGGCCTTGGATTAAATCTCTGTTTGAAGAACTAAGCCACAGCGAAGCTGTCGACGAAAAAACGTTCAAAGTGTACTTTCACACCACCGACAGCATGAAACCCGTTTTGCGTGCTGCGGGTATGTCACCGCTACCCGTGAGTTATTGGAAAGACAAAGACATCACCGCCGCAAGCTTGGAGCCGCCGCTGACAAGTGGGCCTTATAAAGTAAAAAAGGTAGACGCAGGCCGTACCATCATCTATGAGCGTGTCAAAGACTACTGGGCCCGTGACTTACCTTTGAAAGCAGGTTTGTATAATTTTGATGAAATTCAATACGATTATTATCGTGATGAAACAGTTATGTTTGAAGCTTTTAAATCGGGTGATGTCGACTTACGAGCAGAGTCTAGCGCCAAGCGGTGGGTCACAGAGTATGACTTAGAAGCCGTTGATCAAAAGCGAATGCTGTTAGAAGAATTCGAAATCCCCAAACCTAGAGGTCTCTACGGTTTGTATTTCAATATGGCTTTGCCGAAGTTTCAATCGGACGAAACACGCGAAGCCCTAGTGCGGCTTTTTGATTTTGAAACGCTCCAACGAACCGTGCTCTATGGTAAATATCGCCGATTGCGCAACTACTTCAATGGCGCTGGTTATGAGTCAAATGGTATACCTGAAGGTAGAGAGTTGGCATTGCTAGAACCCTTTGCGGAGCAATTGCCTAAGGGTATTTTAGACACAGAGTTTGCCCTACCTAAAACTGATGGAAGTGGCCGTGACCGAGTTCAGCGAAGAAAAGCGCTGGAGTTGCTGAAAGAAGCGGGGTGGACACAGCAAGGTGGCAAAATGCTCAATGCTGCTGGCGAACAGCTGAGCCTAGAGATATTGACGGGTTGGCCAGAGGTCGAGAAGTTTGTTAGTCAGTATTTGAATAGCTTGCAACGGCTTGGCATAGACGCCACATTGCGTGTGGTCGAAACGTCGCAGTGGCGTGCAAGGGTTCGTGATAAAGATTTTGACATGGTGTCAGTTGGTAAGCCATTCGTCGTGCCACCAGGCAGTGAAATGCGCTCTCAGTATGGCTCTGAGTCGGCTAAAGAAAGAGCGGGAAATACAAGCTCTATCGTAAACCCAGTCATCGACTCCCTGATCGATGAAGTCGTCGCTAGCCAGACAGAAGATGACCTCAAAGCAGCCGTGCATGCCTTGGACCGAGTTCTGTTGTGGAACAACTACGCCATTCCGCTCTATTACAGACCCAAATCTTGGGTGGCTTGGTGGGATCGCTTTGAGCGACCAGAGCGTGCGCCTCGCTATGAACTAGGAGCGACCAGTACTTGGTGGGCAAAGCCTTGAGGTCATTAAACAAAGCTATATATAGGATCAGTGCTGCGTTATCTCTGCTGCTTTGCACATCTTTAGGGTATGCAGAGAGTGTGACTAAGACATGGTCATTTGCAGAGTTTGCAGAACCGAAATTTGACCAAAGTATGCCGCACTGGCCCTATGCCAATCCTGATGCGCCTTCTGGGGGCACCGTCCGACTGTCGGAGGTCGACAATTTTGATACGCTAAACTTTTATGTCCTTAAAGGGCGTTGGCCCCAGTCCATTGGATTGATCTATGACTCCCTGATGACCAAATCGGGTATTTTAGGGACCTATCTGGACTATGGCGATGAAATTACCGCCCGATATGGACTGTTGGCTGAGACTGTTGAATACCCGGAAGACCTCAGTTGGGCGGTTTTTAATCTGCGCTAGGAGGCGCATTATCACGACGGTGAGCCTGTGACAGCTGCTGACTTTGTTTTCGCGTTGGAATCGATAAAGAAACATGCACGTCCTTTTGTAAAAGCCAGTTACGCGGAAGTTGAACGAGCAGAAGCCCTAGACGACCACACCTTAAAATACTATTTCACGACGACGGGCAGTTTGAAGCCGTTAGTCACTGCAGCGGACTCATCACCTTTGCCAGTACACTTTTGGCAGAAACGCGACATCACCAAGTCTACTCTTGAGCCGCCGCTGGGCAGCGGGCCTTACAAGATTTCAAAAGTAGATGGTGGTCGTCAAATCGTCTACGAACGTGTTGACGATTATTGGGCCCGTGACCTGAACGTGGCAAAAGGACTCCACCACTTTGGCGAAATTCGTGTCGACTACTATAAGGACGCTACCGTCGCGTTCGAAGCCTTCAAATCTGGCCAGGTGGATTTACGCGACGAATTCAGTGTTAAACGCTGGGAGCAGGAGTATGATTTTCCAGCAATAACTTCGGGCAAAGTTCTGACCGAAGAACGCGAGCAAGCGTTGCCGTCTGGCATGATGGGTTACTTTTTTAATCTGCGCCGACCGGCCTTCCAAGATGAACGGGTCCGTGAAGCAATAGCACTACTCTATGATTTTGAAACGGTACAAAAAAGCTTATTATTCGGCCACTTTCGTCGCATAAAAAATTACTTTAGCAACACAGAATATGCAGCAACCCAGTTGCCTGATGAAGCTGAATTGGCCTTATTAGAACCCTTTAAAGACCAACTGCCGGCAGCGCTATTTAACGAAGTGTTTACTCCGCCTGTTAGCAATGGCACCGGCCGCGATCGGACTGCAAAGCGAAGAGCACTCACACTGTTTAAGGCTGCTGGGTGGCAGCAAAAAGCAGGCAAGCTGATCAATGTAGAGACGGATGAACAGCTGAGGTTAGAGTTAATAACAGGTAGACAAGAGCGCGTTCGATTGGCAGGCCCTTTTCTGGATTCGCTACAAGGTTTAGGCATAGACGCGACTATGCGCTATGTGGATGCGGCCCAGTGGCAATCGCGTTTGCAGCAGCATGAATTTGATATGTGGGTTGGTGGTTACTATTTTTATCCACCACCTGACCAGCGACTGTATTCGTATTTTCACTCGAGTACGGCAGATACGCCTGGGGCAAACAACAGCGGTATCAAAGATCCTGTGGTTGATGTGCTGATTGAAAAAATAGTTGCCAGTCGCGATAAAGCTGCTTTGCTGGCCACCACACGCGCATTAGATCGAGTCATGCTTTGGCGGCACTATGCGGTACCAACCTATTTTAGAGATAATACGTTGATCGCCTACAGCAACAAGTTTGGGCAACCTGAACGCCCGCCTTTGTACGCGGTTGGTTGGTTATCTACATGGTGGTTAAAAGCTGTCGAGTGACGCCTTGGCTAAGAATCGGCGGGCATTTGCCCGCTGATTTGCACGAGAGTTGGTGTTGCAAGAGACACCCTGTGCTCTAGCGAGTGAAGTAAAATCACCTCGCGCAACTGTTGTCTCGTCAGTAGTCGTTGCCGAACATTTTTGATGTAATAACAAACCATCCACTCTAGGGCATTGTCGCCCGTGTCCTCCAATCTCACTTCAATAGGGTGTTGTCTCTCATATAAAATTTCTGGGTTTTGTTCTGCACTGGCGAACGCCGCTGAAAACATGGATCGCACCTTTGCTTCGGGTGTGTCATAGCCAATTTTAAAATGGAGCTGTTCTCGCAGGCCCTTAGCCGATGCGAATTTGGCTAAATTATGCAAAGGCTGTCTGCGCAGCTGCTCATTGCTTATCATGATGCGATGGTTGTCTGCTAAATCTAAGAGCTCGGTATGGAATAACTTAGTTTTATGGACCGAGCAGGTAGTTGGCTCGCCGTGCAAACGGATTAACAGAACATCCCCTTCTTCGACCATGCGGGCATTCAAAAGAACCAGCCCACCAAAAATATCGGGTAACCAAGAGGCCTGCGTCAAAGCGAGAAAAACGCCAACAAAACCCAGAACTCCGGTGGTTTGCAACAAGCTGCTAAATCCAGCTATCTGTATCGCTGAAATTAGACCGAGCACGGCTAATGCAGCAGTGGACATCAAACTAAATAGTCGAGATTTATAGCTGTCGGTGAGTACTTGTTCTTCACCTACTGTTTGCCAGTTGCCATAGTGCTTGCGCAATTGCCAGGCGCTTATTTGAATTAGCAGATAAAAACAATAGGCCGTTAGCAAGACCAGTAAAATTTTAAGCAACCAAAAGCGTTGCGCCTGCTCCGCACCTAAAAATGCTCCGGCTCCCACGGTTAATAGCATTAACACGTTGAGCCCGCGAAATGCGTTTAGGCTTGCGGCGTGTTGGCTCGCGTCATCATTTTTCAAAAATCGGGACAGTAAGGGCTTTGCAAATATAAAAAGTAAGACATTGCTGGCAAGCAGCAGAGCTTCGAAATGAGTGAGCGGTAGGTTAAACATAATTTAGTTTAAGCTCCTTAATTTGAAAATTATGTATGCGGTACGTTTAAGTAAACGGAAGTAATAATTGCTCTCAACGAAAATCAAAGTCTGACAGTCATTGACGAGAAAATTTTGAAGACTAAAGCAATATACTATCAGAAGGCTTCATGCTGTCTCACAAAGATTTAGGTGGGAGGATTCGACCAATAGGTGATCCATCGTTGCAGTTTTTGCTGTTCAGACATTATTGTTTGGCAGACGATTCTGCAATGCATTGAACCTCATTCTATGCCGTTGATGACGAGACTCCTGTGCTTGGCTTTGAGGTTTGTGGTGGCTGTGGTGTGGGTGTCGGTGCTGTGTGGCGAACAACGCTAAATCTATCTGGCTGTATTTTAGCTGTAACGAGTCTAGTCTTATTCTTAGACCTTCCACATACGCCGGAAGAAAATCCTCGGCACTTTCTTGCGGGCAAACACCGCCGTATTCTTTGCCTTTCATGCCCTGGCTATAGGCACTTTTAACCGTGCAGTAAGTTTTAGTCCCTGCACGGTGGCCAACAAGGTAGTTGGGTTTCAGAATCGAGATGCCGTATTTTTCACAGGCCTGTTGATGCTTCTCCAGGTAACTTTCTGAGCGACCTTTACTGCCGTCTTCGGTGCCGATTTCTTGCCAATTCGCTGCAACGCATTGTGATTGACTTAAAGTGGCGCATCAGCCAAGTGACAGGAGCATCAAGAAAAGTAGGAGAGATTTCATCGTCAGTGCTCGACTAATAAAGGGCGAATACTGCCCTAAATTGTATGTGCTTTTTTGGGTTAGCACTAGGGAACTTCAGAAGGTCGTTTGCTCACCACCAGGCGCTTTATGTCGGGGTTTTCACTGTCCAAAGCGTTACAAATCGCCAAAATCCGTGACGTAGAAACTCGTTTCTTGGGCCTTTTGGCCATTAAATAGTTTTGATGACCAACTGGAAGGAACGGTAGGTCGGACACGAGGTATTCGAAAAAGCTCAAATAATACTCGGTCATCTGTTGTTTACGTTAGTGCTCAGAACGCTGTGATACTTATCTCGGACCTCTGTCCATTTTGACCATATTCTCATTCTAGTGAGACTCTAGTTGGCCGAAGACTAATGGAACCTAGGTCAATAATAACGTGTGTTGCTGAATTGGAAGATAGGACGCCAAATACCGGAACGGAACCCGAAGCCCTTGATCTAGGAGTGGATCATCAACGTGCTGTGTTGCATGTTCTTATTGGTATAGCGATCCCTGCTGGGTTGGCATTTGCACTCTTGAACTTTTTTCGTGGGCATTATGGCTTGGCCGCTGCTGAGTGTATTTTTAGTCTAGCGGCCCTGCTGGCGTGGAAACGTGTAAAAACAACTGAACACGCGCACCTTATCACCACCATTTTTGCGATCCCGCTGATTCTCTTAATTTCCTATGCGTTTTTTCTACCCAGCTCCTCTCCAACTATGTCCGTTTGGGTGTTCACCGTTCCTATACTTGCCTACTCCTCTTTGGGGGAGCGGCGTGGATTCTTGATTTCAGGGTTTTTCTATTTGATCGTAGGCAGTCATTTTTTCTACCGATACGGTGATCAAGCAGAATATCAAAACGCGAGTGCCATGCTTAATATTGGCTTTTGTTCGCTCGCCGTGTGGGGGTTTGTACATGCCTATGAGAAGGCCAGGAACCAATCTCAATTAAATCTATCTCGGTTGGTGGTCACTGATCCGCTGACCGGACTAAACAATCGTCTCGGCCTGGAAACTGTGTTTGAAAGCCGAAAGTCATTGTCTGGCCAACAAGGTCTTATTATGGGCTTGTTCATGGTTGACTTGGATTTCTTCAAGACAATAAACGACACCTATGGCCATGATTGTGGTGATGAAGTGCTAAAGAGCGTTGCCCGAACGCTTAAATCGACAGTGCGTGAAGAAGACTGTGTCGTACGTATGGGGGGTGAGGAGTTTTGTCTCATCGTCCCTCGAATAGGCAGAGCGCAAATGATACGAACAGCTGAAGCGTTGCGTGAACGTATTCAGTACCTTGAGATAGATTTTGCGGGAGAGCGCATTCGCGTCACAGTGAGTATTGGCGCGGTGATGATGGATGATAGCTTCGCCAGTTTGCACGGTATGCTTTCCGAGGCTGATAAGCGTTTGTATATGGCGAAGAATCAAGGAAGAAATCGGGTTGTGTTTGACAGTGCCGAACAGCTCGTCAGTGCCTGATATCAAGCTGGAAACGCCGACGAAGTGTTCGTCGGCGCTTTTATTTCTAAGTGCTTAGTTTGGCAATTCGCCGTCTACGCCTTCAACAAAAAAGCCAAGTCCTAGCAGGGTGCCGTCATCAGCGGCTTCGCCGTCTGCCAACCAGTCAGAACCGTCTTGTTTCTTGATAGGTCCAGTGAAGGGTTTCAACTCGCCAGAAATAATTGCAGCTTCAGTCGCTTCTGCCATCGCTTTCACGTCATCGGGCATATTGGTGTAGGGAGCCATGTCCAATATTCCTTCGGCTAGGCCATCCCACGTGGAGGTGCTTTCCCATGAACCGTCCATTGCTGCCTGAATACGCTTGATGTAGTAAGGACCCCATGTATCGAGGATTGCTGTTAGCTGGGTTTCAGGACCAGCGGCAATCATGTCCGAGGCTTGGCCAAACGCTTTGATGCCGCGCTCAGCAGCAACTTGCATTGGGCCGGTTGAGTCAGTGTGTTGGGTCAGAATGTCGACACCTTGATCCGCTAGCGCCTTAGCAGCATCAGCTTCTTTACCGGCGTCAAACCAGGTGTTTACCCAAACGACTTTGAGTTTAAAATCAGGGTTGACGCTCTGAGCACCAAGAACAAAGGCATTAATGCCTTGCACTACTTCTGGGATTGGAAAAGAAGCGATATAACCCGCAACGCCTTTCTCGGAAACTTTGGCAGCGATCTGGCCCAATATGTAGCGTCCTTCATAGAAACGCGAGTTGTAGCTTGTGACATTCGCCGCGTTTTTGTATCCAGTTGCATGCTCGAACAACACGTCAGGGAAGCGCTCGGCAACCTTGATAGTCGGGTCCATAAAGCCAAAGCTTGTGGTGAAAATCATCTTGCAGCCCGAACGTGCAAAACGCTCAATGGCTCGCTCAGCGTCTGGTCCTTCGGCTACATTTTCTACAAAGGCCGTCTCGACGGTTTCACCGAGAGCAGTCTCGACTTCCATTCGACCGATGTCATGGGCTTGAGTCCAGCCGCCGTCGGTTTTAGAACCGACGTAAACAAAACAAGCTTTGAATTTGTCGGCGGCTTGGGCCGGACCGACTGAGAGCATCGCAAGTGCTGCGAGTCCGAGAAGGGATTTTTTCATCAGAGTTTCCTCATTGAGATAGTGTTTTCTTGCAAGTTCGCGTTCAAGTTGACAATATTTTTCCCGTATTGACAAAAACTGCAGAGCCGCTGAAAAAGTCGTGCTCTCTGCGCAGTCCTTGTCGTTGAGTTCTAACGTTTCGCCTGATCGCCGGTGATTAGATTATCGCATAGCTACTAGCGGTTCGGTACAAAGGGCCTGCCTAAACAGGCGGGTGTGTTGAGAATCGTCAAGCGCTTGTTACGTGATATCAACACCAACACGACAATGGTCGCCAGGTAAGGCAATGCCGAGAGCAACTGTGAAGGCACCGCCACACCAAAAGCTTGTGCATGTAGCTGACCGATGGTAACGCCGCCAAATAAATACGCTCCGGCGAGTACTCTCCAGGGCCTCCAGCTGGCGAAAACCACCAACGCTAGAGCAATCCAGCCGCGCCCGGCAGTCATGTTTTCAACCCATTGTGTGGTGTAGACCAATGATAAATGGGCGCCGGCCAATCCAGCGCATGCGCCTCCAAAAGCAACAGCTGCATAGCGTATCTTCACCACACTCAAGCCCAGCGCATGTGCCGAGTCGTGGCTGTCACCGACTGCACGGAGTACCAGACCGGCGCGGGTGCGAAATAAGAACCAGCTGACACACGCGACCAGCAGCAAAGACAGGTAGAAGATGGGGTCTTGGCCAAAGAGAAAGCGACCGACGTAGGGGATCTCTGTCAGTGGGCCCATGTCGACCGCGCTGAGTTTGACACCCGCTTGGCCTACGAAGGACTCCCCTAGTAGTCCAGATAGTCCCAAGCCCAACAAGGTCAACGACAAACCGGTAGCCACTTGGTTGGTCGCGATGGATAAGGTCAGTACGCCGAAAAGCAGTGAGGCCAGTACACCACCGGATATACCAGCGAGCACGCCGACCCAGGGATTGCCGCTCAACGCAGCGCCCCCAAAACCACAGACAGCACCTATCACCATCATGCCTTCAACACCCAAGTTGAGTACACCGGAGCGCTCAACAACTAACTCTCCCATGGCGGCGATGAGAAGTGGGGTAGAAGCTGTCGCGATGGTGAGTAGAACATTGACGATTAACTCATGCTCCATGGGTGTCTCCTGAACGGCGCAATTGGTAGTGAATGAGGGTGTCAGTGGCAAGGACAAAAAAGAGTAACAACCCTTGAAAGACTCGAACGGCTTTATCTGAAAGGCCCAACGACATCTGCGCCGCTTCTCCGCCGAGATAAGTCAGCGCCAATACAGTACCGGCCGCAACAATGCCTGCTGGGTTTAGACGCCCCAAAAAAGCGACGATAATTGCCGTGAATCCATACCCGGGTGAAATGCTGGGTTGAAGCTGGCCAATAGTGCCTGAGACTTCCACGATGCCCGCCAATCCTGCCAGCCCTCCCGAAAGAGCAAAAGCAAAAAGAGTGAGACGTTTTGAAGAAAAGCCTGCAAATGCACCAGCGCGCGGACTCGCGCCAATAACTCGTATTTCAAAGCCGGAGCGCGTACTTCTCAACAACCACCAGAGAGCCAGTGCAGCAATCAAGGCGAAAGCGATTCCCCAGTGAGCACGCCCGGCCATGTTATCAATTGCGGGTAGGCGAGCTAGTTCATCAAACGCACGAGTCTGGGGAAACCCGAAACCCGCTGGGTTACGCCAAGGGCCGCGAACCAACCAGTCCAATAGCAGTTGTGCAACGTAGACCAGCATCAAACTGGTGAGAATTTCGTTGGCGTTGAATTTAACTTTAAGGAAAGCTGGGATCAGACCGAACAGAGCACCGCCTGCGGCGCCCATCAGCAACATCACTGGCAGAGTTGTGTTATTGCTTAGCTCTGGGTAGAGCACTGGCAGTGCGGATCCAAAAATTCCGCCCAGAATAAATTGCCCCTCGGCACCAATATTCCAGTTATTGGATAAAAAACACACAGCTAAACCAACGGCGATAAGTATAAGCGGCGCCGCTTTTATGGCTAATTCATGCAGTGACCAAGTCTCAGTCAAGGGTTCCACGAAATAGGTATAGAGGCCAGCCAGTGGCGGTACACCTTGTATTTTAAAAAGCAGAGCTCCCGCCAGCAACGTGAGCGCAAAGGCTATAAACGGTGAAAGTGCTGCGAAAAGTCGCGATGGACTGGGGCGTTTGACGAGTTCGAGTGCCATCAGGCGTTGCCTCCTGCGTTTGCTTCAGAGCCACCCATTAGCAAGCCGATGTTCTCTGGATTAGCCTCTGCAACAGGCATTGGGAAGCTGAGCTTGCCGTCATGCATGACAGAGACGTCGTCGCTTATTTGCAATAGTTCTTCTAAATCTTGGCTGATGACAACAACAGCTGAGCCGTCTCGGGCTAGTTGCACCAACGCATTGCGTATGCGCAACGCCGCACCTGCATCTACGCCCCACGTCGGCTGATTGACGACCAACACTTTGGGTTTTCGATCCAACTCCCGAGCGATGATATATTTTTGTAAATTACCGCCAGACAGAGCGCCTGCTGGTTGCTCTGTGCCGGAGCAACGCACATCCATGGATTCAACGATGCGCGCCGCGAGCTTGCGCAATTTGCCGCGTTTGACTCGCCCTGTGATGCCAACCAATTCCCCGCCGTCGCTGCGGTGGCGCGATAGCAACGCGTTGTCAATTAAGCTCATGTTTGGCACCGCACCGTGACCCAGGCGTTCCTCAGGAACAAACGCTGCACCGAGCTTACGGCGTTCATTGATGCCTAGATTTCCGATAGCCTTATTACGCATTTTTATACACAGCGGCTGCTCGGTGAGCACTTCACCGGAGAGTACCTCAAAAAGCTCACCTTGACCGTTGCCTGCAACCCCGGCAATTCCTAGAATTCGACCCGAGCGCCCCTGTAGGTAAACGTCCTGCAGAGCGACGGCAAAAGGCGTTGCCGCAGGTCTAGTAAGTGCGCGTACATCGAGCAATACAGCTCCGGATTCTAGGGCTTCTTCGTGTGCCACTTCGGGTAGTTCGCTACCGACCATTAAGGTGGCTAGCGATGCAGCGCTTTCCTCGGCGGGCTTGCAATGTCCGACTACTTTGCCGCCGCGCAAAACCGTCGCGTTATCGCAGAGCCGTTGCACTTCTTGTAATCGGTGTGAGATATACAAGATTGATTTGCCGTCAGCACGCAATTGTTCCAGCGTTTTGAACAGCTGTTCGGCTTCCTGTGGCGTGAGCACGGATGTGGGTTCATCGAGAATCAACAACTCTGGCTCCTGCAGCAGGCAGCGCACAATTTCTATGCGTTGGCGCTCGCCGACCGAGAGGTCACCCACCATGGCGTGTGGATCAAGCGGGAGACCATATCGCTCTGATAGCTCGCGGGCACGTTGAGTGAGTGTGTCCATGGGGGGAGCGTCATCCAATGATAACGCGATGTTTTCGGCGGCTGAGAGTGCCTCAAAAAGAGAAAAATGCTGAAAAACCATACCAATGCCGCGGCGACGTGCCGCACGAGGATTGGGAAGATCGACGGACTCACCATGCCAGCGTATAGCACCAGCATCGGGACGAAGCACGCCATAAATCATTTTGACCAATGTGCTCTTTCCCGCACCGTTCTCGCCCAATAATGCATGAATTTCACCCGGATTTATCACGAGGTCAACATCATCGTTGGCGAGCGTGCCAGGAAATGCCTTACGAAGTTTTTCGAGCTCTAACAGCGGTGGCTGGGTGTCGCTGGGCATGCAGTTTTCTCCGGTGTTTCTTCTTGGTTGCTCTGTCGCTTGTCTTTTACTTGAACTGGCTGGCGTGGGTGAGTATTCAGACACGCCTCAACTACACAGTGAGGTATGCCGTCGAATGGGTGATTTAGCTAAAACTGTTGGCATTACCAAACGACTATTCTTCACAGTACAGCACTTTAATCAAGCGCGGATTGACGTATCCCTGATAGGTGAGAGGTCAATAAAGTGTCTTGTCAGTTTTTACACCCCAAGCGTTAAAAACAGTCAGTGCTTCTTCTGCCAGTACTTGCTCGGTAGGGATGCTGCGCTTTTCAATCGGTAGCGGTATTTCTCGGTATAAAAAATCGTCATCAAAACCAATGTCTGCCGCGTCTGTCCGGCTATTGGCGTAGACGATGCGAGATATGCGCGCCCAATAAATGGCGGCTAAGCACATCGGGCAAGGTTCGCAGCTCGTGTAGATAGTACAACCTTCAAGCGAAAAATTGTCTTCGGCCTTGCATGCCTCGCGAATGGCGCTTACCTCCGCATGAGCCGTTGGATCATTGCTGGAGGTGACTTTGTTGAAACCCTCGGCAATCACCTTGTCACCTCGGGTAATAATTGCACCAAAAGGGCCACCGCGGTTTGCCTCCATCATCTCCTTAGACAACGCGATTGCGCGTCGCATGTGCTGGCGGTCTTGGTCAGTTATTTCAGGCATGTTGTTGCTTCTCGAAGGGTTTGAGAGTTGCTTGCAGTGCGGGCCGTTAACAATGCGGCGGTTAGTACAATGGCCAATTCAGCTGGGTCGCGCAGATCGGCGTGGCGCTGGCCAATAGGGCACTCAAGACGATCCGTTGATAATGGGTTTTGTTGTTTGTGGAGTTGGCGCTCTAACTGACGGCGTTTACTGTCTGAGCCTATTAGACCCACCCAAGCTATGTTTGCATGGGCTAAGGCAGCTGTTGTAATTTCAAAGTCCAAGGCGTGATTGTGCGTCATCACCAGCGCTAGGCTGCCGGCGGGCGCATCGCGCAGTGCCAAGGTTGGTGCTTCTAGCCATTCATTCTGTATGTTTTTGTATTCGTCGGTGGAAAAAGTGTTTTCCCGAGAGTCTATCCACCGGACTGAGCACGGCAGAGTTGCCAACAAAGGCACAATTGCTTTACCTAAATGACCTGCACCAAACAGCAGTAAGTGAAAGTGTCCTGGGTGCGTTGGTTGCTCCAGTTGCCATTGTTCTGTGTGATCTAATGTGTCTCTGTGAGAACGAAAACATGCCTGAACACTGCGGCTAGCAAGAACTGATTTCTCGCGTGAGCCTACCTTGTAATTGCTGACTAAGGTGCCTGCTTGCTCTTTCGCTAGGCACTGCTCAAGCCATAACAGATCTTTCTCTTCGAGACGCTCGATAATAAGTTCCACGCGACCACCACAACATTGACCGAGTGCTGGCCCCAAGCCCAGTTGCTGGTGTATCCACCGTGTTTTGCTGAGTAACAGTTCGCGTGCCGTAGCAATGGCTTTATATTCCAGTGTGCCACCGCCAATGGTGCCCGCTTGTGTGTTCGCACTGACGCACATACAGGCACCGGCTTCGCGCGGCGCCGATCCTTTAATCTCGGCAACGGTGACCAAGACAACGGGCACACCATCGAGTAGGGCTCGCTGTGCCATCTCCCACGTCGCGGCGTGCCTCACTGCTGCTCGGCCGCTTGCAGTTTTTCAACAGCTAATAGAACGCGTTCAGGTGTCGCCGGTGATTCTAGGCTGATAGGGGTGTGATGTTGATCGACCGCCATCACCGCGTCTTGCAGTGCTTGTAAAACACTGATGGCCAGCATCAATGGTGGCTCACCCACCGCTTTGGAACGGTGCACGGTGTCTTCAGTGTTTTCACCGCGCTCCCAGAGTTGAACATTGAAGTGCTCTGGCACATCGCCAGCGGTGGGTATCTTATATGTGCTGGGGGCGTGTGTGCGCAGCCGGCCACTGCTATCCCACCAGAGTTCTTCCGTGGTTAACCAGCCCATGCCTTGTATAAATCCGCCCATCACCTGGCCCTTGTCAAGTGCGGGGTTTATAGATTTACCCACATCGTGCAATACGTCGACTCGCTCTACACGATACTCTCCAGTGAGGGTGTCGATAATGACTTCGCTGAGTGCGACACCATACGCAAAATAGTAAAACGGCCGGCCACTCATGCTGACCGGGTCGTAGTGGATGTCGGGGGTGGCGTAGAAACCGGTGCTGCTCAATGAAACACGAGCGAAGTAGGCGGCTTTGACCAGTTCCTCAAACGTTTCGCTGAAGTCACCAGCACTTACTTGGCCGTCTTTGAACACAATACTTTGAGCATCGACGTCGTGACGCTGCGCAAATAAGTTGGCCAGTCGATCGCGAATTGTACGCGCTGCGTTTAGCGCGGCCATGCCATTCATGTCAGTGCCGCTGCTAGCAGCAGTTGCAGAAGTGTTGGGGACTTTGTCTGTTCTTGTGGACGTTATTTTGATCCGCTGCAACGATACGCCCAGCGCATCGGCAACTATTTGCGCCACCTTGGTGTACAACCCTTGGCCCATTTCAGTGCCGCCGTGATTGATCATCACGCTGCCGTCCGCATAAACGTGTAAAAGCGCACCTGCTTGGTTTAGATGGGTCGTGGTAAACGAGATGCCAAACTTCACAGGTGTCATGGCAAGGCCACGCTTTTGGTAAGGACTCTCGGCATTGAATAGTGCAATGTCTTGGCGCCTTGCGACATAATCTGAAGAGGCTTCTAGTTCCGTCAACAGCTGGTCGGCGACAAAGTCGGTGACAGGCATGTCGTAAGGTGTGATATCTCTAGGGCTAGCCCCATAGAGGTTACGGCGGCGTACTTCTAGCGGGTCTAGTTGCAAATGGGTCGCAATGTGCTGAATGATTTGCTCCATCGCCAGCATGCCTTGAGGGCCGCCAAATCCTCGGAAGGCTGTGTTGCTGACCGTGTGTGTCAGGCATCGCTTAGAGCGAATTTGCACAACCGGCAGGTAGTAGACATTGTCGGCGTGAAACATAGCGCGATCAGCAATAGCGGCGGAGAGATCTGCAGACATCCCGCAGCGAGTCGCTTGTTCAACATCCAGTGCTTGTATTGTGCCTTGCTGATCAAAGCCGACGCGGTAGTCCACTCTGAAATCATGCCGTTTACCCGTCATGCGCATGTCGTCGTCCCGGTCCAAGCGTACCTTGGCAGGACGGCCTGTTGCGCGAGCGACTAAGGCCGCCACACACGCAAACAGTGCGCCTTGGGTCTCTTTGCCACCAAAGGCCCCGCCCATTCGGCGAACCTCGACAGTGACTTGATGGTCTGCTACGCCAAGCATCTTGGCCACATTGTGCTGCACTTCTGTGGGGTGCTGGGTTGAGCTGATGACGTGTACTTCGTCTTGTTCACCGCATTGCGCTACGGCAACTTGGCCTTCAAGGTAAAAGTGATCTTGACCGCCGATACGCAGTAGGCCGCTTAACGTCTCCGGCGACGATGCCAAGCTTGTATCTACATCTCCGCGACCCATCTGTCGGTCTTCTAGGACAAAGCTCTCCGCTGCAAGCGCTTGGTCTATATCTAAGATTGCGTCGCGGACTTCCCACTCGGCGATGGCGAGTGCTGCTGCTGCGCGTGCGCTATCAATATTTTCAGCGGCAACGGCAAATAACGATTGGCCATGGAATAATACTTCATCCGTGGCGAATATGGGGTCGTCGCCCATCACGGGGCTGCAGTCGTTGACGCCAGGTATGTCCGCAGCGGATAACACCGCGACAACACCATTGGCGCGTTTAACGGGTTCTAAGTCGAGTGACAACAAGCCCGCGTGTGCATGCGGGCTCTGGGCTATGTAGACATGCAAAGTACCAACCGGCTCGGGCAAGTCGTCTATATATCGAGCGCTTCCCATCGTATGCAGCAGTGAGCTGTCATGCGCTAATGGCTTGCCCACGGCATTAAACTGTTTTTGTCTGCTCACGATGGGGTCTCAGAACACGCCGTCGCGTCGTGGTAGAGGTTGAGATCCATGCCTTGGCTCTCAAGTGCAAATTTTATCAGCAGATTTTTTGCTACTTTTAATCGGTATTCTGCACTTGCGCGCCAGTCACTTAGTGGGTTGAAGTCTTGAGCGAGTTGCTCTGCCGCAAGGCGAGCTGAATCCGCATTCCAGGGCAAGCCCATGAGGGTGTTTTCAACGGTTGCTGCGCGTTTGGGTATCGCTGCCATGCCACCAAAACACGCACGCATGTTAACCACGTTCCCCTCTGGGGAGACGTCCACCCAAAATGCCGCTGCCACTGCAGAGATATCTTGCTCAAAGCGTTTGCTGATTTTGTAACTGCCAAAAATATTGCCTTTTGACATGGGCGGTATTCGAACCGAACGCAGGTATTCTCCTGGTTTGATGTCTTGGCGTCCGTAGTCGATGAAGTAGTCTTGTAAACGTACTTCTCTCAGGTCGTCTCCGTGCGCTATTTCCAGCGTGGCTCCCAGTGCAATAAGCGCTGGGGGCATGTCGCCAATCGGCGAACCGTTGGCGATGTTTCCAACCACTGTGCCGGAGTTGCGAATTTGAGTAGAACCGATGCGACGCAATAGGTTGTTCAGGCTAGGGTGCCACGCGCTAAGGGCTACTTGCGCTTCGCTGTAGGTGGCGGCAGCGCCAATTTCTAACCACCCACCAAGCTCTCGAACATGGCGTAAATCTTCTACGCGATTCATCGCGACAAGTGTGTTGAAACGCTTACCTTGTTTTGTTACCCACAGACCGACATCCGTTCCGCCAGCGACCAATTGTGCGTCAGGCTGCTCGACGAGAAATTCACCCAAGCTTGCAGCATTGGCCGGTGAAAAAAAGGTCCCTTCTTCGCCACTGAAAAGCAAGTCGTCTGTTTGGTTTAAGTCTTTTAGTTTTTTCTCGAGCTGCTGCTGCATAAACCCCGTGTGCGCTCGAGCGGCTTGTACATCAACACTGTCTAATGCTTCCAAAATGGGTGTATAGCCCGTGCAGCGGCACAAATTGCCCGCTAAGGTGTCGCGAGGAGAGGGGGGCTGATCGCTCTGTACGTGGGCCACCATGGACATGATAAAGCCGGGCGTGCAAAAACCGCACTGCGAACCGTGGTGTTCTGCCATGGCAAGCTGGACCGGGTGGGCAGACTCTGGTGTGTCGCTGAGACTCTCCACGGTGATCAGTGCTTTACCGTCCAAGCTAGCCAAAAGAGCAATGCAGCTATTGATTGCTCTGTAGCAAATTTGATCGTCTTTTAGCTCGGCAACTATAAGCGTACACGCGCCGCAGTCCCCTTCAGCACATCCCTCTTTACTGCCCGTTGCGCGAACACTTTCACGCAACCAACGCAGTACCGTCGTGTGCGGGGCTAGCTCGGTGATCTCTTGAAGCTCGCCATTAAATATAAAACGCAGAGCGTCGCGCATGGGTTGCATCCTTTCTCAACTGCCGCGGTAGGTTGAGTATGACCAAGGTGATATCAGTAGTGGTACATGGTAGTGCTGGCTAGGATCGCTGATAGCAAAGCGAAGGACCACATCATCGAGAAACGCAGGCTCTGCCAGAGGTGTGTCATTGGCACGAAAGTAATCGCCCACGTAAAAGGTGAGCTCATACTGGCTGGGCTCAGCTGTTTGTTCGGTCAACAGTGGCGAATCTACTCGGCCATCGTTGTTGCTGCGGTATTCGCCAATTTGTACACGATCACCATTTTTGAGTTGATGCAATTCGATTCGAATGTTTGCGCCTGGCCGGCCTGCGCTGGTGTCGAGAATATGAGTGCTGAGACCTGCCATCGATGATTTCCTGAACTAGTGGGGAGTGATTAAAGACATTGTATACAATAGTAATAGGCTGAATACCAGAAATATAGTTGGTTTAGTGAACTAATAGTTAACCAGTGAAGAAATTATTGTATACAATGGCGCATCTGTATTTGTATGTCAGTTCGCAGTAAGGGCGACCGTCGAGAGGGACATGAGCGAGATTAGTTCTGGAAGTCATGCGGTGTCAAAAGACCGAGCGCTTTATAACGCGGTATTTGATGCAGTTATGGAACAACGATTAAGGCCAGGAACACGGATTGGTGAGCAGTCGCTGGCAGAGCATTTTGCGGTCAGCCGCACGGTGGTGCGGAAAGTACTACAGCAGTTGGCCAGTGATGACGTGCTCTGTATAGAAGTGAATAAGGGTGCAAGTGTGGCATTGACGCCGCCAAGTTTGGCAAGAAGCTATTTACACACCCGTATGGTGCTTGAGACCGAATTGGCACGATTGGCGGCCACGCGTATTACCGATCGAGAGCAAAAACGATTGCGAAAATTGCACGCCTATGAGTTGCGCTATCGAGAAAAGGGCCAGCGTGGCCGCATGTTGCGAATGTCTGCGGAGTTGCACTTTGCTATTGCTAACGTCAGCGGCAACGAACCAATGGCTTTAGCCGCCAGGCGGGTTGTTAGTCGTTGCGAGCTGATCGTCGCGCAGTACGAGAGAGAAGGTGTAGATCAAGGTTGCTCTTGTGTTGATCACGGGGGATTGATCGATGCCTTGGTCAGCGGAGACCCAGATTTTGCCGCTCGTGTGATGAAAGTTCATTTATTGGGTATAGAAGAGAAATTACAGCTTGATATCAGCAGTGACGTGCAGCGAGCGTTTAGCTAAAACACCAAAAATTGTTAGAGGGTAATTCAGTTGAACAAAGAACAATTCGTCGATATTTTTGGCGGAATTTACGAGCACTCTTCGTGGGTTGCGGAAGCGGCGTTCGCACAAGGTGTGAAAGAGCCTATTAACCGCGAGCAGTTGCTTTCAGTGTTTCGCGCTCAGGTTGAGGCATCCGGTGTTGAAGCGCAATTGGTTCTACTAAGGGCACACCCTGATTTGGCGGGCAAATTGGCGATGAGTGGCGAATTAACCGCAGAATCCACCGCGGAACAGGCGGGTGCTGGCATTGATCAGTGTACCCCGGAGGAGTTCGAGCGCTTTCAAACCTTAAACACCGAGTACGTCGAAAGGTTTGGCTTTCCTTTTATTATGGCTGTCAAAGGCTTTGATCGACACCAGATACTGAGTGCTTTTGAAGAGCGAGTGAACAACGATAAACAAACAGAATTCAGTACTGCGTTGACGCAAGTGCATCGCATCGCTGAACTTAGAATTGACACCTGGCTAGCTAGCCAAGGAGCAGGCGCATGACCCTCGATCCCCATATTATTGAATGGCTAAACTTATTAACCCGATGGATCCACATGATTGTGGGTGTGGCTTGGATCGGAGCGTCTTTCTACTTCAATTGGATAGAAGGCCACTTGAACCGGGTCGGCGAGAAACCACCGGGCGTCGCTGGCGACATCTGGAGTGTGCACGGTGGTGGTTTTTATCACGCGCAAAAGTACGAAGTTGCTCCAGAGAAAATGCCAGAGACCTTGCATTGGTTTAAGTGGGAAGCGTATTCCACCTGGCTGAGCGGTATGGTCTTGCTGGTAATCGTCTATTACCTAAACGCCGACGTTTACATGGTCGACCCAAATGTGGCCGATATTTCGCCTGTGACTGCTATTGTCATCGGTTTGGCCACACTGGTGATTGGCTGGGTGGTCTACGATCGATTATGCAAGTCCAAACTTGCAGATAATCCGAAGATGTTAGGTCTTGTGGGCTATCTACTCGTCGTGTTAGTTGCCTTCGCTTTGTCGCAAGTGCTGGGTGGTCGTGCCGCTTATATTCATGTTGGTGCGATGCTGGGTACTATAATGGTAGCCAATGTTGCAATGGTGATCATGCCGGGTCAGCGCCGCCTTGTGGCAGCCTTGATAGCCGGTGAAACCCCTAACGCTAACGATGGTAAGCAGGCACTGATACGCTCGCGTCAAAATAATTACATTACCTTGCCGGTGCTGTTTTTGATGATCAGTAATCATTATCCCAGCACGTTTGGTCATCAGTACAGCTGGTTGATTATCGCGGCGTTGATACCCATCGGTGTGGGTGTTCGACACTATTACAACCTTAAACACAAAGGCAATCATGCCAGCTGGATGTTAGTTGCTGCCGGTATTGCGTTTGCGGTTGTCGCTTGGTTTGCTGCGCCCGCAAAGCTAGTGGCGCCTGCTGGCGGAGCGAGTGCTGCACAGGCCATGGCCATGGTAGAAACGCACTGTGCGACTTGTCATAGTGCCGCGCCCACTGACAAGGTGTTTAGCGCTGCACCTAATGGTGTGATGTTCGACACCCTAGAGGATGTTCAACGGCATGCGGCCAGCATAAAAGCACGTGCTGTGGACACCATGAGCATGCCATTGGGCAATACAACAGGTATGACAAAAGAAGAGCGGGCAATTTTGGGCGTATGGATAACTGAAGGCGCAAAAGCCAATTAATTTACTTGCCTGTGTCTCAATAACAAGGGTGAATAGTTTTACTCTTTTTGTTTGATACAGGATTTTTGCAAGACATATACGCCGCAGTAATACGGCCACAGAGAGATTGGAGAAAACATGAGTGCTAATTTGAAAGACCCGAATTACATGCCCCCATTAGGGCAAGCAATCCCCTTGGGAATACAGCACGTGCTGGCAATGTTTGTCAGTAACGTTACACCGGCCATTATTGTTGCTGGTGCTGCAGGCTTTGGTTTTGGCAGTGCTGACATGGGACAAATGATCTACATGATCCAAATGTCGATGTTTTTTGCCGGTATCGCCACGTTGATCCAGACCATCGGCATTGGACCCATCGGTGCCAGACTGCCGATTGTTCAAGGCACTAGCTTTGCCTTCTTGCCCGTGATGATTCCTCTGGTCGCAGGTCAAGGCCTCGCAGCCATGCCTATTTTGATGGGTGGTGTCGTCGCCGGTGGTATTTTTCACTTGGTGCTGGGTGGTTTCATCGGCCGAATCCGCCACTGGTTGCCGCCATTAGTCACGGGCCTGGTTGTGCTGATGATTGGTCTTTCACTGGTCGCTGTTGGTATCAAATACGCAGCAGGCGGCGCAGCTAAGTTTGAAATGGAAGGGCCAGAGTTTGGCAGCTTGAAAAATTGGTCGATGGCGTTTGTCGTCATTCTGGTCACGTTGGGTTTGAAATTCTTCACTCGCGGTCTGCTCTCGGTCGCAGCGGTTCTGATCGGCCTGATCGTAGGTTACGCTTACGCTTACGCGCTCGGTGAAGTGAGTTTTGCAAATGTCAGCAAGGCTGCAGACTTTGTGATTCCTAACCTCTTTCACTTCGGACCTCTGCAATTCACCACAGCGGCCGTTGTTGGTTTTATGTTGATGGGTATCATCTCCGCCATCGAAACTGTTGGTGATGTTTCCGGTATCACCAAAGGTGGTGCTGGTCGTGAAGCAACGGATAAAGAAATCTCTGGTGCAACCTATGCAGACGGTCTGGGAACAACAGTAGCTGGTGCCTTTGGTGCACTACCCAACACGTCATTCAGCCAAAATGTTGGCTTGATAGCGATGACCGGTGTTATGAGTCGTCACGTGGTGACTATTGGCGCATTGTTCTTGATTGCTTGTGGCATGTTGCCAAAAGTTGGTGCGGTTATCTCTACCGTGCCTATCGAAGTATTGGGCGGTGGTGTCATCATCATGTTTGGTATGGTTGCATCAGCGGGTATCAGCATGTTGGCAGACGTCAATTGGAATCGCCGCAACATGGTGATTTTTGCTATCTCGCTTTCTGTTGGTCTAGGACTTCAGTTGGTGCCAGAAGCACTGCAACATGTACCGGGTACAATGAAAATTCTACTCACTTCAGGTCTATTGCCAGCAGCATTTTTGGCGATTGTACTGAACTTGGTGTTGCCAGAAGAGCTAGCAAACGACTAATCGTTTAAAGGCGCTAGAAAGTTAAAGGCGCGGGCACATTGTCCGCGCTTTTTTTGTTTGGTTAAGGATGAAATTCAATGAAAGACGAACACTATCCTCGTGACTTAGTGGGTTATGGCAGTCGGCCACCCAAGGTCGAGTGGCCAGGTGGCGCCCGCGTAGCTGTGCAGTTTGTGGTCAACTACGAAGAAGGGGCTGAAGCCAGCATTCTTGATGGCGACCCGGGTTCCGAAAAGCTGCTCTCTGAAATCGTGGGTGCTGAGTCTTTTGTGGGCATGCGACACATGAATATGGAGTCCTTGTACGAGTACGGCTCGCGTGCCGGTTTTTGGCGATTGCATCGAATGTTTACTGAGCGCGATATGCCAGTCACTGTATTTGGCGTAGCCCTTGCGATGGCGCGAAACCCCGCGGCCGTCGCGGCGATGGTCGACGCTAACTGGGAAATAGCAAGCCATGGCCTACGTTGGTTGGACTATCAGCACACATCAGAACAGGTTGAGCGCGAGCACCTGCAACAGGCAATTGCCATACATACAGAAGTGACAGGTAGCCGGCCGCAAGGCGTGTACTTGGGCAAAGCCAGTCCAAACACACACAAGCTGATCGCGGAAGAGGGCGGCTTTTTATACCACGCGGACAGCTACGCCGATGATATTCCCTACTGGGATGACAGACACGGTAGCGCACAGCTGAATGTGCCTTACACCTTAGACGCCAATGACATGCGTTTCGCGACGCCGCAAGGGTTTAATGCAGGGTTGCAGTTTTATCAATACCTAAAAGACAGCTTCGACTTCTTGCACGCGGAGGGTGAGGCTGCACCCAAGATGCTATCGATTGGTTTACATTGCCGGTTGGTGGGTCGCCCGGGCCGTGCGTTAGCGCTTGCGCGCTTTCTCGACTACGTGCGGGAGTTTGACGATGTGTGGGTTTGCACCCGTGCCGATATTGCCAATCACTGGGTCGAACATCACCCCTACACGGGCGACAAGCACGTTAACGGAGTTTCAAAACCATGAGCGACTATCACCCTATACCCGGCGGGCATCCGGGCCAGCAAGAATTAATGACCAACCGCGCATGTTTTACTGAGGCCTATGCGCTGATCCCGAAAGGTGTCATGCGCGATATCGTCACTAGCTTTATCCCTCACTGGCAGGGTGCGCGCTTTTGGGTGTTAGCACGGCCAATGACAGGCTTCTCTGAGACATTCTCACACTATCTGTGTGATGTAGCGCCCGGCGGCGGCAGCGATAAACCAGAGACTGACAACACAGCGCAGACTGCGCTGTTTGTCACCGAGGGCCAGCTTTTACTGACGCTCGAAGGTAAAGAGCATCAACTCGAAGCTGGAGGCTTTGCCTTTGTCCCTGCAGGTAGCAGATGGACGTTGCGAAACACTGGCGAGCAACAAGCTGGGTTTCACTGGGTGCGCAAAGCTTATCAAGCGCTAGAAGGTTTAGAAGCGCCGCCTGCGATTATCAGTTCAGACGCGAGCACCACGCCCAATGTGATGCCAGATACAAACGGCGCCTGGGCCACGTCGCGGTTTATTGACCCGGATGACTTGCGCTACGACTTCCACATGACCATCGTCACCTTTCAACCGGGCGGCTCCATACCGTTTGAAGAGACGCACGTGATGGAGCACGGTTTGTTTGTGCTGCAAGGCAAGGCAGTTTACAAGCTCAATACCAACTGGCATGAAGTGGAAGCCGGTGACTTTATGTGGCTGCGTGCCTTTTGTCCGCAAGCCTGTTATGCCGGCGGCCCTGAGCCCTTTCGGTATTTATTGTACAAAGATGTCAATCGACATATGCCTTTGAGTTTGTGAGACAACCATGCGTGATTTAATTCCCGAGCCACTGACAGCGGAAGCCTTTGCTCCCTACGGCCAAGTCCTAGACGTGCGCCAAGCCGAGCAGATATCTATAAATCAAGGTTTAACCACTCGATTTAATCACTTAGGTGATGTGCAGTTTGATGGAGAAGGCGCCACCACATTAATTAATGTGTTTCGCAGCACGCCAATAAATCTGCCGCATCAAGTAATACTGATGGAACGTCACCCACTCGGCACGCAGGCTTTTTACCCCATGGCAGGTGCTCGTTTTATGGTGTTAGTCGCACCAGCGGGCGACACCGTAAACGCTGAAGACTTGCAGCTATTTATCACCGACGGCGAGCAGGGCATCAACTTCAATGTAAACACATGGCACCACTACCAACTTGCACTCGAT
>CALCKW010000022.1 GCA_937965695.1 uncultured Granulosicoccaceae bacterium | reverse complement strand
CATCGTGTAAGCCCCTGTCTCCTCACGAATGGCATTAGCGACTTCCCGTTCCTTAAAACGGTCACCCACCCAGTCGGCTTTCTTTGTATAACGAATAGCACTGTCAATCTTGGTAGCCAACACCTCGTCTTTGCCAAAGTTATCAAAGATCGCTCGCTTCGCAGAAGTATCCATAGACGCCGGATAATCTGCACTTGTGGATGCCGAGTAGACCACCTTACGAGCCAGCTCCCTAATGCGCTCTAGATATTCTTGATAATCAATCGCTTTTTGTCGCCGCAACTCTATCAGTTGATCCAGCAGCACCGACATCTGCTCATAGTATTTAGGATTGACCGGATTCTCATCGACGATGGTCTTTCGTACGTTGTTTTCAATCGCTTCAGCCATTGCTTCGGGGTTTTTACGCAAACCCTCAGGCATATTATCCAGTGCATCAGCACCTTTTTCCACGATCAGTTCGACAAGACCAATGTCGTCAAAGTCCATCAGTATTTCGCTATCATCAGCTCGGATGTACATGTCCAGCAAGTGACGCATGGCAGGCTCAAAGCGCTTCATGTCAACCAGATCACCGCTACTCAGCTTTATCTCATCGCGCATCTTTTCAAAGTGCTTAACGTCCGCCACAATGCGCTCTTGCTGCTCCGGTGAATAACCGGCCTCGGTCATTTCCGCTGCAATATTGGC
Organism: uncultured Granulosicoccaceae bacterium; assembly: GCA_937965695.1. Taxonomy (GTDB): domain Bacteria; phylum Pseudomonadota; class Gammaproteobacteria; order CALCKW01; family CALCKW01; genus CALCKW01. The sequence continues at coordinate 11,828 of CALCKW010000022.1, read as the reverse complement.
GTAGGCACGCAGCAACTTGGCCACCCCTTGATACAAGCTCAGCCGCAGCGCTTCTTTTTCAAGGTCCTGGCTTTGATCGTCTCCGGATATCCCAACAAAATAGTGCTGATAGTTTATTAAATCGCGCGGCGCTTTAACCGGTTCACACAAGGCACGTACAGCCTCTAGTGCATCATCCAAGTCAAACTTCGCTTGCTCTATGCGATCTTTCAGCAAGCCTTTAACATCTTCGGCGTCATAGCCGTCAAAGGCCTCTTGGGTATAGTCGGATATCGCTTTGTCCAAGGAGCGGAACAAATCCTTGTAGTCGACAATATAACCGTACTCTTTGCTGTCGCCGTCTAATCTATTCACTCGGCAAATCGCCTGAAACAGACTATGGTCAGCCATAGTTTTGTCGATGTAGAGATAAGTCGCCGAGGGAGCGTCAAAACCAGTTAATAGCTTGTCCACCACGATCAACAGCTTCATCTGACCGGGCTCATCTTTGAATTGCTGCTTTACCAGTTTTTCAAACTCTTCTACCCGACTAGCTACCTTTTCTTCTGGCTGCTCAAAATAATCTGCCAACATCTTGCGGTAGGTCGCATGTTTAAACAGCTTCTCGGTAAGTCCTTCACCCGTTTCTTCACCTTTTATGCTGGCAGCCGTCGGTTGGTAGCTAGTGACAATCGCCACCTTATCGGCCAGTTCGGTCTGGCTGAACATTTCATACGACTTACAGGCCTGATACACACTAGAACACACCAACATCGCGTTGCCGTACCCATCGGCAAGCCGCGGCTTGGTGTACATATCCATCAAAATATCATTGACGATCTTCTGCTGCCGGTCCTTACTCGACAGCATCTTTTGCATGGTGCCCCATCTTTTCTTGAGCTGAATCTTCGCAAGGTTGGTCAAACCGCCGGTCTTGGCGGCAAACAAATCGTCTACCTTTTTTTGCGAAGTCACATACTGGTCGATATCGCGTGCTTCATAACGCAAATCCAGTACCACGCCGTCATTCACCGCTTCGTCAAACTTGTAAGTATGAATAAACGAGCCGAACACCTCGATGGACTTCTTTTTGTCTTTTTTCATCAGCGGTGTGCCGGTAAAACCAACAAACATCGCCTCTGGCAATATCACCTTCATCGCCTCGTGTAGCTTGCCCGACTGGGTACGGTGGCACTCGTCCACGAATACAAACAGCTCGCCCTTGGCCCTAAAATTAGAGGGCAAAGACTTTTTGATTTCCTCAATAAAAGCCTGCGTAGCGGCATCGTCGTTGTCGGTTTGGCGGCCAAATTTATGCACCAACGAACACAGTAACCAAGGCGTTGGCAGGTTGAGCGTTGCCACCAAATCAGTGCCACTCTTGGTGCGGTAGATACCTTCCTCGACGCCTTTAAACACCTTTTCTATTTGCTCGTCGAGCTCGGTACGGTCGGTGACGATCAGCACACGGCTGTCTTTGATGTTCTCGCGTATCCACTTGGCCAACCACACCATGGTCAGGCTTTTGCCCGAGCCTTGCGTGTGCCAAATAATGCCGCCCTCGCGCTTGGCCACATGCGCTTTGGCCGCCTCCACACCAAAAAACTGATTGTGTCGGCAAGTCTTTTTAACGCCCGCGTCAAAGACGATAAAGTCATGCAGTATGTGTAGCAGGCGCGCTTTGCTACACATTCTGCTCAGGTGGAAATCAAGCTTGTTGTCAAATGCGTTACTGACATCCTCTTTCCACTGCAAATAGTACTTTTCAGAGGTGCCAATGGTGCCGTAGCGTAGCCCTTCGCTATCATTGCCAGCCATCACCAACTGCATGGTGCTAAAAAAATTACGGATAAAGTCTTTCTTTTGGTTATCGAGGTTTTGGCGAATGCCCTCGTTCACCGAGACCGACGAACGCTTGAGCTCGATCACCCCCACCGCAATGCCGTTGATATACAACACCAGATCCGGGCGCTTCTTATTTTCGCCCTTGATCGACACCTCTTCAGCTATCGCAAAGTCGTTGGCCTCGATGTTGTGCCAGTCGATCAGCCACACCGTCTGGTTCTGCTCGCCCGAGCCTTCTTTGTCCTTCACGCCGTAACGCAGTAGTTCGTACACGGCTTTGTTGGCGTAATAGAGGTTCTTACCTTCACCCAGCGCCGCCGCACTGTCGAGCTGGCGCAATGCACGCTTGATCAGCGTTTCGCTGATGCCTCGGCCTTCTAGCCACTGCGTGAGTATGGCCACCTCTATATTGCGGTTGCCGTCGCGCTCGTGCCAATCGCCTAGGTAGCGGTAGCCCAGCTCGGACTGGAAGAACTGCACGACACGGTTTTGCGTGTCGCGTTCGCGTTGGCCTATATTGCTCAAGTTCGCTTCTCCCTGCGCCCTGCTTCCTGCAATAGATTTAACATCTCAGCTCCGTGGCTCACCACTTCACCCGCGCCCCATTGATTCGTCACTTTAAGTAACTCCAACATCTTATAAAGCTTCAAACTGTCGATCTTCTTCTGCACGATATTGGGCTGAAAATGCTCTTGTTTCGCAGATGGCTGAAAGTTGCTCAAGCGGGAGTTCTTACTGTGACTGATCAAACACAAGTTTCCGAAGTCATGCAGCGCATCGTCGCCCATCTTTGCGTGCCCATCCATCGGGTGCTGCGGATAAAAATGCTCTACCGAACTTCGAAAACTGAACTCAAACTGGCGCACAACATCATCGCCGCCTTTGTCCCTAAGCCATAGCAAATAGTCTAAGAAATTAAACACGAAGTTATTCTGCACGCTTCCGTATCGCATCTTCGCTACGGGAAGCGCCACCGGCACGTCGACAGGCTCTGCGCCGTATATCATGTCAAAATAATCTTGGCCGTCTCCCTCAGCCAAAAAACGCCCAAAGACAAAAGAATGCGCGAGTCCTTCCAAAGCCGCCAGATACTCATCTGCATCCACACTTTGTTGCTGATACAAGTGATGCAAAGCACCATTCAGCCAGTGCTTGTACACCAAGGTGGGAGTGGAAACATGAAACGCCGACAGCAACATCAATACCCGACGATTGATACCCGCATAGCCATCTTCGCCCTCGTCAAACGCGTTGATGTAACTAACGCTCTTGCTGGAGTACCAGCGCAGGCGCTTTAGGCTCCAGCTGTCTGTGCCCTCGGCGTATTCGCGTTTAATCACGTACTGGTCAAACAAATATTTGCATTTCAGCAGTGCATAGGTGAACTCTTGCACCCGCTCTATTTTGTTATCCGACTTCAACAGCCGTATATCAAACTGATCAATCAGCTGTTTATCGTCGAGCGGGACATCTTCCTGCGTATAGACCCGCAACACATGCAGTAAAAAATTTGAGAAATTAATCACGCTGGTAAACCGCGCAGACGCACTGGCGCTTCCATCATCGCCCGCGATTTCTGCCGCGATGGGCGCTTTTAAGATGTCATGCAATGACTTCTCTGTGGTCGCACCGCGTGTAGTTTTCTCAGCCTTGGCAGCGCGGCCCAATCGTTCCGTCAGATCGTCAAAATCGGTCGCTTCAAACCCGCCCCAGTCGTCCTTTTTAAACAGTTGTTGTCGCTCTTGAGGGTTAAAACCATACTGGATATAGCGTTCCATATTGGCCGTTGATTCCCACACTTTATTTAGTGTGTCGATACTCTTAGCTTTTTCTTGCTCACCCTCAATATCGTTCAGCACCGACATCAAGCGCGCTTTAATCACTTCGTGTTTTTCCAACTGCTCACCGCGACTGTTCATCACCTCAAAATAGTGGTTTAGATCGGTGTCTGGCGGCACAATGACGCGAGTAATTTGCACTCGGCTAAACAGGTAAGTGCAAAAATCAGCGAGCTTATTCCCAAGGTCTTTCAGCGCTTTCTCTAGTAGCTCGTAGCCATTCACAATACTTTCGTTGTATTTTTCACTGCGCAGATTGTGCACCTCCACGCCTTGCGCAAGTGCTGTAAAGGTGTCTTTAGAGTTAGCACGGCTTTCGAAATCAATATTCGCCTGATCAAACCAAGTCATATCCACAGACGCAGCAGACTTCAGACCCGACCGCTTTAAGCAAGTCGCCAGCAAACTCAGCGTCGTAAACCGCTGCTGACCATCAATAACCTCGAAGCTTCCATCACTGCGCTTATACACCACCAAAGTGCCGATATAGTAGGTCTGATCCCCTGTACCTTTAGTTTGGTAGTCCGAAACATCTTGAACCAGCTGATTGATCTCACCCTCGCCCCAAGCGTAGTTACGTTGATACATCGGCACCAAATAGCGCGCACTGTCATTGAGTAGCTCTTTTATCGAAAACGGAATGACGAATTGATCACTCATAATATTTCATCGCCTCAAACTGTTTCACCAGCAGATCACCACTAGCATTGCCTGCTCGTCGATTATTTTTATTGTCTGCGGCCTTCACCGTGGGTAGCGCTATGCGCAGCACATCACTTGGCAAAGTAGACTCTTTGATTATTCTAAAAACATTATTCTCAAGGATATAGTTGTCGATCGTTGCCACCTGCACCACCTGCTGCTGAATACGGCAGGTGAATGCCCAGATAAACAGCTTCTCTATCGCCGCTGACAACTGCTGCGAGCCGAACTTATCCAAGTAAAAGACCACCGCGCAATCAAAGATGGAGCGCACATAACGATCACCAATACGCGTACGTGCCGGATAACTGTTCAGCAACCGGATGATGGTACTCGCCGTTTCGCTAAGCATCTCACCCTCAATCACCACGCGGTGTGGCCTATCATCCAAGTCGTGTTCGCTGGCCACAATATGGGACACTTGTCGCTGGTAGTGTTCGGCCATCTCAAAGAATCGGCGACCATTGATAACCATCTGATCCAAGTAAAACGGAAAGGTCATTTTTTGCCCGTCCACCTTGCGTTGGTACTGGCTGTTATAGTCATCCACAAAATGGTGCGTAATCCGCAGCGACTCGGCATAGGGAAAGAACCCCACCTTATCGAGATTCACCCCTTTAAATTCATCCACTTGGTTTTTACCAAAATACCGCGCCGACTTGCCTTGCGCCCACTGGCGTATACGGTATAAATACACCGCAAACAGCTCTGCAAGCTCATCGCTCGGCAGGTTCTCCCAATGCGCCACCGTACCAGCCTTTAACTCGCTTTCGTGCTCGGAGAATTCGCGCAAATGAAACGCCTTTAACAAATCATGCGGCTCAAGGTCTCGGCCTCGCGCATTTTGCGAATCAAAAAACTGGAATGCCTCCGAGATATCGTCAAGTTTAAAAACCACCACCTGACACTTGTTAAGCAAAAAGTCTATATGCTCTTCCGTAAAGTCACTTCGAGACACCAACCGCTCGGTCTCTAAATAGTTTTGATGCAGATTGATTTGAGATATTTCACTGCCAAACTTCTGCGCCTTCATAAACGCGTCGACGCTAATCTTTAGCTCCAACAACTGAACCCGCAAATCTTTGCGCTCCAGTTTCTCCAGGCGATTGGTGATAATCGCGCGCACCGCCAACATCAACGTCAGCGTGCGTTGCTGACCATCGACAATATCGAGCTGCTCGCCATTGGCATGAAACACCACCGAGCCCAATCGATAGGCCGACTTGTCCTGATGCGTTTGCATATCCAAGAACAAGTGCGAAACGTTCTTGAGCGTCCACTTATACGGGCGCTGGTAAGGCGGGATAGTGACGTTTTTGAGTTTCAGCAATTGGCGAACGCTGAGAATCGACTTATCGGTACACTCGGTCATTGAGTGACCTCAGGAGTTACTAAGCGGGTTCGGCCCGTGAGTAGCTCTTGCATCATGCCTTGTTTGATTTGGCGGGTTTTATCAACAAGCCTTTCCAGTGCTCGTATTTCAATGTCTATTTCGGACAATATGCTGGCGATAGCGACCTGTTCATCAACATCATTTGGTGCAGCAATAGAATATTTTCCAACGTCTGGAGCGGTCAATTGAGGAACACCAGTACTTTCAATAGGAAACTCAATAAGCTCGTTAATCGCATATGCTGTTAACTTTGAATCTAGCGCTCCTAATGGCTCCAGCACTAGAAGCCTTACAATAGGAAAATAAAACTCATCCCTATACTCCGCATGTCCTAGATATCCGCGAGCGGTAATAGTCAGCGAGTCTGGCTTCGACCGCTTATAGCCAGTAAAGCCGTACAAACCATTCTTCGATATAGCATTAGCAAAAATAGGATACGGAAACTTTTGAGTTCGTATATTAGACAACGAGTTTTTAGGAACATCTCCACCCGCATAAATGTCGAAATTTTCATCAAACCTAAATACCTCCCAATCCTCCGGTACTTCCCCCAGCTCGCTTTGCTTGAACCCTTTGGCTGTGCCGTCTTCGCGCTGGGCGAAGGCTGGCAGGCGGGTGCGTCCGGTGAGCAGTTGCTGCATGGTGGCGGTTTTGATGGCTTGTTTTTTGGCGATCAGATTTTCCTGCTCGCTGATCAGCGCATCGACATCGGATAGGGCATTGGCTATTGCTGTTTGTTCTTTGCCCGAAGGAATTGGAACAATTTCTTGGTGTACGTCGTTTCTATTTACTCCGGGTACACCGCTCTTTCCACTATGTGACTTAAAGTCCACTCGCTTTAGCGAGTGGTACGCGAAGTGCGGAGTAACTTTTTTGAATTCTCTTACATAAAGCGTTGTGTTAAGCGGCCAGAATGCTTCTGTCACATAAAATATTTCACCAATTGTTCCGTATCGGCCTGTCACAATTCCGGGTGCTGCTACCATCGCCCTGTCATGGCTACCGCTAATTCCAGACGAGGAGACTATTGGGACCATTCCGTTTTGTCGAAGGCGTTGAGGTAAGTCAAAGCCACGCTGAAGAGTCATCGCCTCACCCAGTGTACAAACATCCCAATCCTCAGGAATCACCCCAACCTCTGTCTGCTTATACCCGGCAGGCACAACACTCTCAGTCAATTCCGCCTGATACTGCAAGCTAGCCTCCTCCACTCGATCACTCATGCCCTGCCTCCTGCTGCTCTAACTGGCTCAATGCCTGTGCCCGCTCTCGTTCCAGCTCCCGCTTTAACTCTTCTTCACTGGGTAAATATGGCAGGTACTTGGCGGCAAACAGTTGCTGCTGATCGGCGAGCACCGAATACTTAACCACCGCTTCGCTCTTTTCACTACACAGCACTAAGCCTATTGTGGGGTTGTCGTCTTTGCCTTTGTATTGCTCGTCGTACAGGCGCACGTAGGTATCCATTTGGCCAATGTCTTGGTGCTTGAGTTTTCCGAGCTTTAGATCGAGCAATAAAAAACATTTGAGCTTGAAGTTATAAAAGACTAAATCAAGATAGAAATCTTCATCGTCAAAGCGGATGCGTTGCTGGCGTTCCACAAAGGCAAAGCCTTTGCCCAGCTCCAGCAAAAACTGCTGTAGGTTGCTGATAATCGCCTGCTCTAGCTCGCTCTCGCGGTAGCTTTTGTCTTGCAGGTTTAAAAAGTCCAGAATGTACGGATCGCGCAGGTAATCTTTAGCGCTCTCGGCTAGGGGCTGAGTTTGCGCTTGGGCTTCAGCCTCAACCACGGCTTTGTCTTGGCTTGCCAGTAGGCGCTCGTAGTAGAGCTTGCCAATTTGCCGATCAAGGGCACGGGCGCTCCAGTTTTGGCTGATGGCTTCTTGCTGGTACCAGGTTCGGGCGTCTTTGTTTTCTATGCGCACTAGCCGCCGGTAGTGTGTCCAGCCCAATTCGAGACGCACTGCGTCTCGAATTGGGTAGCTCAGATAAAAGCGCCGCATATTGCGCAAGTTAGTGGCGTCAAAGCCCTTGCCCAGTCGCTCGGTCAACTGTGCCGACAAAGCCTGAAGCTGTTGCTTGCCATAGGCAGCGCGGGCCTCGCCCGCCTGCTCGTGCTCGACAATCAGCCGCCCTATCTGCCAGTAGCTTTGCACCATGGCGCTGTTGACTGCCGAGCGCACCTGCCCGCGGGCCGCCTCTATCTCGCGGGCAATGTCCGCAACCAAAAGCTCTAGCGGTGCTTGAGCGTCACCGCTCATACGCTCAACCCCATTGCCTTGAGGTGCTGCGCTACCTTGTCGCTTAGCTTCGCCACAGATGCTTCGATAGCGGGCAGCGGTTCGGCGTAGCGTTCTTCTAGCTCCTTCACGCGCTTGCTCAGTTGCTGGGTTACGCGCTCTATTTCGGCCTCTACCTGAGCTTGCAAGCTGGCCAGCCATTTGTCTTGCACAATCAAGGTTTTGATATCGGCCACACTGAGTTCGTCGTAGTGTAGAAACACTTGCTGCGTTAAGTTGTCTTGCGCCTCTTTGAGCTGCTTTTTTGCCTTGGCTTCCTCGTCGAAAAGCTTTTTCGCTTGCTTGAGCGCTTTCACTTCCTCTTGGTCGCTGGCGACTTTTAAGCGGGCCGTTACCGACACTTTTGTCACCTTGTCTTTGTCGTTCAGCGCCTCCGCTAAGGTGCCTTCTTCGCCGCTGTGTTCCTCAAGATAACTTTCTAAGGTTTGAGTGGCCGCATCGAGTTTGGCGTGCAGCTCGTCTATTTCGGCTTGCTCGTCAGCGTAAAAGCGCGCAATGATCAACGCGGGCGGGATCAGCTCGGCTTTGTATTTGTTTTTGCCTATCTGAAAGTCTGGGCTTTCTTTGAGCTTTTCACCTTTTTTAGCCACCAGCTCGCGCAGTTGGCCACCCGCCATCCAGCCGTCTTGCACCAGCACATAGACATCGTCCTGCATGGACTCAGCCCAGTAGTCCATCAGCAATTGGTAGATGTCGTACTTGCTGAGCAATTTCGCCTGCGCGTAGCTGTCGAGCAGGTCTTCGCTGATGCGCTGAATGATGGCTTTGGGTATTTCACCAGCTTGAATATCAGCCAGCGCCGAGCGCTCGGCCCATGCGCTGAAGGGTTTCAGGCTCGCAGTAGCAAAGGTTTTAAATTCGGCGTGTTCCAGAATGGTGTTTTTGACTTGATTTGCCGCAACCAGCCCTTGGCTGTAACCGCTGCGCGAGTTATCGGCCAACGGCTCAAACAAACTGGCGCGCAAGCTGGGGAAAACCGACCAGTAGCTCGACAAGGCATCGATATCTCGGTTGGGGATGCCGCCTTGCAGGTGGGCGCTGAGGTCGTGCAAGTCTTCGGGTTCGCTGGCGTCTATGTAGCGCGGGATATTGAGATTGTAGTCATTGCTGACGATCTCGCTCAGGGGCACAGTACGGGCATATCGCGGAGCATCGCTCTGCTTGTTGAACACATCCACTATCTTGTGGATGTCTTGGGCGCGCAGACGGTTTTTGTTGCCGTCTTTGATAAAACCTTTGCTGGCATCGACCATGTAGATACCTTTACGGGCCTGCGCGTGTTCTTTATCAATCACGATAATACAAGCAGGAATGCCCGTGCCGTAAAACAAGTTGGCAGGCAAACCGATAATCGCTTTGATGTAGCCTTGCTTGATCAGGTTCTCGCGAATGTTTGCCTCGGCGTTGCCGCGAAACAACACCCCGTGCGGCAGGATCACTGCGCCCTTTCCGGTGCTTTTCAGTGATTTTATGATGTGCAGCAAAAAGGTGTAGTCGCCGTTTTTCTCCGGCGGCACACCCCACTCAAAACGCCCGAACTCGTCGTTCTCGGCGTTGATGCCGCTGGTCCAGTTTTTGTTCGAGAAAGGTGGGTTGGCCACCGCGAAATCGAAGGTTTTCAGCGTGCCGTTGCCATCGTGCCACTGGGGCGCAGAAATGGTGTTGTCTTTCCAAATTTTGGCGGTCGCGTTGTTGTGCAAAATCATGTTCATGCGCGCCAAGGCGGCAGTAGAGCCTTCGTTCTCTTGGCCAAAGATACTCAAGCCACGCGGCGCTTCATCGCTGGCTTTTAGCAACAGCGAGCCCGAACCGCAGGTTGGGTCATACACGGTTTCGTCTTGCTGGGTATCGCCAGTGATGCCGATGACTTTGGAGAGTATCTGCGACACTTCAGACGGTGTATAGAACTGCCCTTTGGACTTGCCCGACTCGGTCGCAAAGTGGCGCATCAGGTATTCGTAGGCGTCTCCGAGCAAGTCATCGCCGTCGGCGCGGTTGGCACTCATGTCCAGGCCCTCAAAGGTGCCGATCAGCTTGCTCAGCCGATCCACCATGTCTTTGCCCTTGCCGAGCTTATCTTCGTCGTTGAAGTCGGCTAGGTCAATCACGCCCTTGAGGTCATTTTCTTCGGCCAAGGCACTGATGATTTTATTGACCTTATCGCCGATCTCCTTATCGCCTTTCAACGCCACCATGTCGTCAAAGCTTGCGCCATCGGGCACCACGATCATGCCGAAAGGGTCGCCTTTGTATTTATCCGACACGTACTTCATAAACAGCAAAGTGAGGACAAAATCTTTGTACTGGCTGGCGTCCATACCGCCACGCAGCTCGTCGCAACTGGCCCACAGGGAGGAATAGAGTTCGGTCTTTTTAATCGCCATCGGTGATCCTTAGTGGGGCTGAACGGCGGCTGTTGCCGGTACGCGTTCGAGTAAGTCGTGCAGTTCGCAGTCGAAGAGCTCGCAGAGCTTTTCCAGCGCTTCCATATCGAGCTTTTGTGCGGTTTCGTTGTACATCAGCGTGACGGTATTGCGCTTGAGCCCAGTCTCGCGAATAACATCGCTGATGCGCATTTTGCGCTCGCCCATCAGGCGGGATAAGTGGCAGCGAATCATGGTTCTGCTCCTCGTCAGGGCAACAATTGCCGCATTCGAGCAATTGCACGCCCCATTCTCAGGGGTGAATAAACTATGAGGAATTCTAGACACTAATTGCTGCTAGATGAGATAAATTCCATTTCAAATGAAATATTTAAGCGGATAAAATACAAATCCCACTCATTTGAGTTAGCTATTAGTCGACCATAAAGGCCGTTCTAAACGCCGCCTCGCCTCTGGGGCTAAACTGCACCACGCGAGACTCAGGCAAACGCTTTGCCCATTTTTTCTCGAAACAATGCTGCAATACCAACTGCCCCACGGAGCCCGCCAAATGATAACGGCGCATACTCCAATCGAGACAGGACTTGCACAGAGGTCGTCTCGACTTAGCCAGATTATCTAGGCACAGACCCAACTGCTCTAAACCCTCTCGCCCGCTCGGGCTCAGATCCAAACTGCTCTCGCCCTCGAGCAACCAGCCGCGCTGCACAAAGCTGTCGTAGACAGCCACCCCCATTTCACCGGCGAGGTGATCGTAGCAAACGCGTGCCCGTCGAAGTGCCGGCTCTTTTGGCCCTGTGCGCGGGTGCTTCACATTGTTGCGCTCGGCCACTCCCATCAGTTGCTCCAGCAGCGCTGCAACATCAGCACCCGCCAATCGGAAATAGCGATAGCGCCCCTGCTTTTCAACCGAGACTAGCGATTCATCGAGTAATTTAGACAAATGCGAGCTGTCCGTCTGCGGGCTGATACCGCCCACCAAGGCCAACTCACTCGCCGTCAACGCCCGGCCATCGAGCAGCGCGACCAACATGGCTGCGCGTACTGGATCACCTATCGCTGCGCACACCCGTGCAATGGGAGGAGATTCAAACATACTTCGACCTTAAGCGAAGCATTATCGACATGCAAGCCATTATGCTATGCCCTCTTCCACCAACAAGGGCGTGCAAGCCATGGCGATCACCTGCTTCATCCAATACAAAATCGACCCCAGAAAACACCTGCAGTTTGCCGAGTACGCTCAGCGTTGGGGTCAGGCGATCCCAGCCTGCGGCGCTGATTTGATGGGTTACTTTGGGCCGCATGAAGGGTGCAGCCAAACGGCTTTCGGGGTTTACTCATTGGCAGACCTAGCAGCCTATGAGCGTTACCGCGCTAGACTAA
>CALCKW010000021.1 GCA_937965695.1 uncultured Granulosicoccaceae bacterium | reverse complement strand
TTTTTTTATGCGAATTCAAGTTTTTTTACCACGAAAAAATGATAACTCTCATAAAGAGACTAGGACTCGCGCAGTAGTGTGCCACCTACTTGCTTAGGAAAATAATCTTCGCAATTACCCTCTCGATAAACGTCACCTGTTGCACAGTGCAAACCACCACCGAAAGGATAGGCATCACGAAATGGCACAGGGATCACATTCATACCAAGCTTGTCCATCTGCTCCATTTGTAGCGACTCACTCGCTTCAACGATAACTGTCTTATGATCAAGAATCAGGCAGTTCATCGACAGCCAAATACTTGAGTAACACAACGGAGGCGGCTGATTGTGAGAAGGCGCAGCTGCATTGACGATTTCCCAGTCATTGGCTTCAAAGAACTTCCGCTGCGCGTCAGGTAGAGCACGATGCGGATTATTAATAATCAAACCAGGGCGCAAGGGAACGAATGTCGCGTCTATGTGAATGGGGTAAGGATCGCCGGGGAAATTCACTGAATGCACTCGGTGGTTGGGAAAGTGCCGCTGCAACCATTCCATCCCTCGGCGGTTTGTGGTCAACCCGTGTTGACAGAATAAATCTTTGCCTAAACGCATCACATCGGCCGCATCAAAGAGTGGCTCGTGTTCTGTTGTGACAAAGTCAAGTGCGGCGGTGCGGCGAAGCCGTTCGTCAATAGTTATCTCATCAAAATAACCTTGTTGGTAGGATGCCTCACTCAAACGAGGCCGCGGTGCCTGCTCCCAACGAAAATTAGGATCTTCATCGAAGTAACGCTGCATCAAGTCGTGATAAGCCAGATACTCGAAATAACGGCAGCGAAAAGACATAGGCGCCGACAAAATCTCATTGCCGACAGTCAACAATACGTCGCGTGGCGGCATGCAGCCAAATTGACTGGCTGTCTGAAAATCGGGCGTGTTGACAGCTTGATTCCACTGTATAGGCGACGGTCGGTCAACCTTAATTCCGCGATCAATAAGCACCTTGGCGAGATTATCGAGCTGCGCATTTGCCTTTTCCACTGTTTCAAGTGGGCGCGGCCCCCACATGCCACGCATGTCGCTGTCTTCAGGAATTTTGGCTTCAGTTGCTGGCTCGTTGGGTGGGATACAAGTGTGATCAGCCCGACCAACGATAACGTGTTTGAGAGGATCAAACTCGTTCCAAGAATTGACAACAGTTGCAGACATGGTTCGCTCTCTATATAAGGTTTGAATGCCGCGTAACTATACCGCAGTCAAGTAACTTTAAGGGACAAATTAAGCGGCAAAAACCACAGAATATCCGAACAACGGAACGCGATTATTCACGGCATATACACGACCCGCACAGCATCCGCTCTGGCTCAATCCTGCAATTGTTTACCGTCCAAGTGATCACCGTAGTGATACCCAGTCGCCTCACCACCTGAAATTGTGCGGCAAGTGATGCAAACCTCCACGACCCGCCCATCCGACAACTGACGCCTACCCACACGCATCTCTGCCGTACCGACCTTACACCGGTCAAACAAATGTGGCAGCCAATGCGCAACACGCGCAAAAAAACGCTGTTGGCCTGGGGAGAAATGTTGCTCGTTCATACTGATTAAATTGAATTCTGCAATGAGATTTTTTTGACAGATCGCCATCTGTCCAAGCGGCGAGACCAGCTATGCCATCTTTGCACAAACAATAGATGTCGAATCAGGTGTCAATATTAAGCAAGGACAACGCTCGAGGTGCCTTAAAAAACGGGTTCAGTAATGCTGAACAGCGAAGCAGTTTTAGGCAGCAATTAAGACGGTTTGCGAATGGCAGTCTGCTACAAGGTTCAGTATTTGCTGTTAGATCTTTGCACCAAGATAACTAACGCTCAGATAGTCAATCATCGTCAGTCTAGTTCATAGCATTTTCAGAAAAACTAACCGGAATTAGAATCACTAAAAATGCCTACTCAATCCCCCAACAATCTGTCAAGAGAAGCACTAGAGACCATCAGTCGTTTACCGGTGCCCATCTTTTTTATTCAGGCAGAAGAAAATGCTGAACCATGCTTTAGTTATCTAAACAAAGCAGCAGAGGAAGGGATTAAAAAGCGACACGAAGAGATTATTGGCAAGACTGCGGAACAAATTTTTGATGGCGCATCAGGCATCGCATTTGGGCAAAAACTCAATGAGATTACCAAGGACCAGTCACCGATCAGTTTTATATTTACTTTACACAATGCCAATTATAGGTCGCAGTTCCAAGTGAGCATGGTAGCAGTCCCGAAAAAAAGTGAGCACTGCCGAAAAATCAGTATTTTGGCTACAGCTGTCGATGTCACTGAAGGTCAATCAGCTCTGTCAGAGAGCATGCAGATGGCACTTTTGGTCAGTGAGATGGAAAGCTTCATGGCTCAATCAGCAGACGAACTGCAAGCCCCCATCGAGCACCTCTCAGTACTATCAAAAGAGTTGAAGGCAAACTTTAAGGATTTGGGTGATGGCAAGTTACAGCTTTTAGATCAAGTAGAAGCGTTAAGCAAAGACACACTAAACATGGTGTCTCGAGTGATTACACGCAGTCGTGCCATCAATCCGAATGTAGATGTTTGGCAACGATATGACTTCAAACAACTGTGTCAATCTGTGTTCGAACTGTTTGATCCTTTAGGGCACCACAATCTTATCGTAGATCACGCTTGGGTGAGTGGAGACATTCGCACAATGCGAATTGTGCTGGCAACAATTTTTGAAAATGCATTGCGGCACAACTTACCAAAGGAATTAAGCGTCAGCGTGAATATTAACCAAAATTCAGCTGGAGATATGCTACACGTGACCACTCTAGACAATGGCCAAGGATTTCGAGACCCAATCACCGTTTTTCTAAAACAACCAAAAAAACAAACTGGCCCAGGCTTGTCTTTAATCAACCTTCGAGAGTGGGTGAAAGATGGGGGCGGATTTATCACTGTCTCAGCGCCTGCTGAAGAAGCAGGTGCCGTGATTTCATTCTCGCTTCCCGGTAAAATAATCAGCTAAACCCTAATTAGGGCTGTAGGATCCACTAACAATCAGTGGCATATTGTCAGTCGCTGAATACACATACACGTTACTCGCAGGGGGCATGACGTCCTCAGGCATTTGTAATCGAAACCGCCCTTCGGAGCCATCTCGAATCAATGGCGTAAAAAACAATTCAATGCGCTCATCACTTTGCGCATCGACCCATTCCACTAAAATATCGCTTTTGAAGTCGTCCAGCGATTCAGCATCAAAATTGGCCGCTAGATAGGGTTTATCTATTTTCATGTTGAACGAGATGACTTTAGTTGAGTCTCCGCGTTGCAGATCCAATGCTTGCGATTTTTTCGCGCTTTGGCGCTGTTCTTCACGTACTTTATTTTCTCGCAAGGCAATGGCTTCCAGCCGACCAATAAAACGCGAACCATTCTTAACGCTCTCTAGGTAGCGCTCCACAACGCGCGGCAATGGAGCAACGCCACTGCCGTCTTCAAAATAATCACTGGGTACCTTGGTTGCCTGACTCAGCACCATCGTCGCTTCACTGGCAGGTTTTAAGTCCGCAGATAATTTTTCTTCGAATTTCTTTTTCGTGTCTGGCCGAGATTTTTTAGCTTCCTGATTTGTGACCGCTGGCATCTCGGAGACCTTAGCTACCTCGACTCTGACCTTCTCTCGAACGGGCGCTGGATCTTTTTTTGCCGAGTTTTGAGAGGATGGAAGCAAAGGCAGTAGCAACAACGAAAGGACGAGCAGCACAGCAAATGCTATAACACCGATGAGAAAATTTTTTTCCTGCTGTTTGATAGCCATCTAACATCCTTGATTCCAGCGATTTTAACAATCACTCAAGAGCCGTACCAAAGAAATTTTGCACTTCGGCGCGGTACACTATGTCTCCTACAACTCGCACTAAAAACCTATGACAACGCAACAACGATTGACTCTACAATTCGTCGCTCTGGTGCTGATCTGGAGTACCTCTTTTCTCTGGATTAAATTGATCATCGAAGAAGTCCCACCAATGTGGCTGGCGGTTTGGAGATTAGGGCTTGGTGCCTCTGTGCTGACGGCTGCCTCTCTTCTTAAAAAACATCAACGACCGAAGGGTAAACAATGGCTGATGATTGCCGTGGCAGCTGTATTGGGCAATGCACTACCATTCAGTTTGATTCACGCTGGAGAGCTCACGGTAGACAGTGGAATCGCCGCGGTACTCATGGGCACGATGCCGTTGGCGACCTTTGTATTTGCAGGTTTCATCTTAAAAGAGCGACTAAACAGCAAGCAGTTAGCGGGGCTGGCTTTAGGATTTCTGGGTTTGTTACTCCTTGTCGGATCTGACGTTTTAGCCGGACTCGGCGGTGCTTGGGGTCAACTATTAGTCGCGGCAGGTGCTGCTTGTTATGCTATGTCTGCAACATTGGTACGAAAACTGGGCTCAACCGCTTCACTGAGCAGCGTGGCGATCACGCTTTGGTTAGCTGCGGCCTGTGTACTTCCTTTTGCGCTTCTAGAGAGCCCAACGCTTGTACAACCGCAAACCGCTTCAGTCTGGGCAGCCTTGTTGATTCTCGGCGTTTTCTGTACGGGCGGTGCTGCAGTCTTGTATTTTCAGCTACTGGGCCAGGTTCCCGCCAACAAATTCGCCCAGATTAACTACATCATTCCACTGCTTGGTTATCTTTGGGGATTGCTATTTATGGGTGAACAACTCCGCTGGCAAGCCGTGCTCGCTACTGTTTTAATTGTCATTGGTGTACGTGCCGTATTGGCTGGAAAACTTAAGACACCAGATAGCTAAACCGTTTTTGCACACTTCAAAAACCGGAAGCTAAAGCGCGACCGCTTAGCGCTAAATGCGGATACACATGCACGGATGAAAATCATAAATTCTGCTTCGCCGCGCTTGCGGAGGCCATAGTCAGCGAGGATAATGTCGTCATGAAAACAGATAATAGTGCACCAGAAGCAGTACGCCGCAACCGCATTGTCCTCGTCCATATGCGTGTCTACGATACGAAAAACACCTTGCTACAAAGCACAGAGGACGAAGGCCCCTTCGCTTATCTCCACGGGCACAACAACCTTATTGATAAATTGGAAGCTGCACTCGACGGTCTTGTACCTGGCGAAAGCTGCGAGGTAGAGATTAGCCCTGCAGAAGGGTACGGCGAGCGCACCGAGGAAGCGACTATTGATGTACCACGCGAAGCACTTGCAGAAGGTATGCACGTTGAAGTTGGCACACAGGTAGCCGCGAGCGGACCGGATGGCCAAATGGAGTTTACGGTTATTGCACTGAGCGACGACGAGGTGACGCTAGATGCCAATCACCCGCTGGCAGGCAAGCAACTACGATTTGAGTTGCAGGTAGAATCTGTGGCTCCTGCACACAAAGACGAAATCAAACACGGCCGTCCACACCCAGCAGGCCACCATCTGATGGTGGATGACTCTTCCTTGCAAGACGACGAAAAGCCAGCGTAATTGTGTTCCGCGAAGCGGCTTAATTTAGCCAGCTATCAGCCGAGCTTTAACCTTTCTTCCTTTTAGCTTTCCGCTGCTCAGCTTAGCAGCAGCTGCCTTCGCTATTTTGCGATCGACAGCAACAAAGCTGCGCAGGGATTGAACCGTAATTTTGCCCAGCTGATCCGAGTTATATTCACCACCTGCCGTTATCGCACCCACGATATCTCCAGGTCGAATTTTATTTTTGCGACCGCTCTCTATCGCGATGGTAGCCCAAGGACTGCGCAACGGCGGCTGCTTTAGTAGGTCGCTAGGCGGAAGAGGCAATGCTGATGTATCAGCATCAAAGCTTTTGGTGGCGATAGTCAGCTTGTAGGCTTCTCTTTTGTTGTACAGAGTACATGCCAAGCCCGTCTCTCCCGCTCTGCCAGTTCGCCCTATACGATGGGTGTGCACTTCGGGGTCACGAGCTGGTTGATAGTTGATGACCAGATCCAAGGCATCGATGTCCAAGCCGCGTGCCGCCACATCTGTGGCGACCAACACAGGAATGCTCTTGTTGGAAAAACGCACCAGCACTTGGTCTCTATCGCGCTGCTCCAAGTCACCGTGCAAAGCGAGCACACTGTGGCCATGGCGACCTAACTCTTCCGCCACCGCTCTCACATCGTTTTTAGTGGCGCAAAACACAAGCGCGGACACTGGCCGTTGTTGCTGCAGCACCAGTTGCAGCGCTAGCATACGTTCTTCGTCGTCGCCCACTTGAAAGAATCGTTGCTCTATTTGAGCGCCGTCGTCTGCACTCTCGATCTTGACCGTTTTCGGATCGCGTAAGACCCGCTTGGCAATAGCACTTATTTGATTGGGGAATGTTGCGCTAAAGAGTAAAGTCTGGCGTTTCGTCGGACTGCGGCTGACAATCTTGTCGATGCTCTCTTGAAAGCCCATGTCTAACATGCGATCTGCTTCGTCGAGCACCAAGGTCGTCAATGTGTCGAGCTTTAACGTGTTTTTGCCTAGGTGGTCTTCCACTCGCCCAGGTGTGCCAATGATTATCTGCGCCCCTTTTTTCAGCGCATTGGCTTGTGGCGGTAAAGGTGTGCCTCCGACCAATGTCAGTACCTTAACATTGGGTGTGGATCGCGCAAGACGACGGGTTTCTACCGCAATCTGCTCCGCCAACTCGCGGGTCGGCGCCAATACTAAGGCCTGCGGTGCAAACTCTTCTCGGTCCAGCTTATGCAGTAGACCCAGTGCAAAGGCTGCCGTTTTACCCGACCCCGTTTTAGCTTGCGCGATCAAGTCTTGACCAGCCAGTACTACCGGCAGCGCCTCTGCTTGAATAGGCGTCATTTCGGCGTAGCCCAAGCTATCGAGGTTTTGCAGCAACTCAGCCGCAAGGGGGAGCTGCTGGAAAGAGTTGGAGTTCACGAGATACCTGTAGGATTGTTGGGCCGGGTGGCACATGATAGGGCTATTCGTCCTGCGCAGCGACCCCTAGTATCGATCTGATCGAAATTTCTCTGCCTATAGAGGAATCTAGTGACGCTTTGCCCGTCACTTCACACGCATAGCGACTCTCTGGCGATCCTACGTCGGCTATCTGCTCAAACTACGCTCGGCCACCATGTTAGTGCCGCAAAGACAAAAAGCCCCACCACGACAGTCAAGCCCATGCGCCGACTGAAATAGGCAACAAGTGCCGCAACAACGGCGGCAATGAGATGGTGATTGTCTAAGTCCAACTGAATTTGGTTTTCACGCACGACGGAGTTCAGTGTGACAATTGCGGTCAAAATCGCGATCGGCACATAGCTCAATGCTTTGACAAGCAGCGCGGGTAATCGAATGCGCCCAGCCAATGCAAAAGGCAAATACCTTGGGATAAAGGTCACGGCCATCATGGCGACAATCAGCCAACCGTTAGACATTCTCGCTCTCCTCACCCATGGTCCAATCGACGAGTAGCCCGGCGAGTATGGCCAAAATACCGCTGACTAATAGACCCGTTTGGTGCGGCCAATCTCGCGTAACAACGGCACAAACTACGGCCACCCCTGCGCACAACCAATGTGAAGGCCGGTGCAGACTGGTGACGACTATACCGACGAAAGCCACGACCATCGCGACTTCTAAACCCCAACTGCCAAGATCGGGGATACCCTGGCCCATATTGAAACCAACCCAGGTACACAACTGCCAATTGCTATACATTGCAACGGCGGACCCAAAATAATACCAAACAAAATACCTGTCGCTGGGTGATTGGTTAAGCTTGTTGTTAATCACAGCGAAAGTCTCATCCGTGAGCCAGAAGGCTAAAGGTAACCTCACCCATTGCGGGTAATTTTGCATCTGTGTCATCAACGTGGCGGAGTACAACATATGGCGCAGATTCACAATAAACACAGTGAATACAATAACAGGTGCGGCGACCGCAGCAGTCATCAGCGTCACAGCGATAAACTGTGACGACCCTGCGAAGACAAGCAGCGACATGGCCATCGTCAGAGTTTCACTGAGTCCACCAGCCACAGCTAGTGCACCATATAAAATACCAAAAGGGACTGCTGCAACAATGACAGGCAATGAGTCCCAAGCGCCTGATGCAAAAGCTTTAAGGTTTTCGCGGTAACTAGCCATGCGTTCCTGAATCTAAATCGAAAACAGAACGATACGCCAACTGGATGGAAGCTTCAGGAAAATTTACTGGTTCAAAAAAAAGAAAACCCAGACTGGGCTCTGTAAATAGAGAGTATTGCCCAGCGCGAGTCGCTGGGCAGGGGTTAGGCTTTACTCGTTACCGCCGGAGAAATCGCCTTGAACAAGCTTGCCAGTGACGTCTAACTCGCCTTCAAAGCAGTCGGTCATACAGCGTGTATTTTGCACATCTGGCCGCGTGTCGGTATAGAACAAGTTGGCTGCTGGCATTTCTAAGTTACGCAAGAAGTCCGCGTCAATAAGCTCAACGTCGTCTTCAATGATTTCAGCCAAGTACAGCGTATAGCCTGTGATCGCGTAGCTTTCGTCGGCACTGAGTGATTGTGGCAAAAAGTAAGGCATCGCACGGCGAATCATGTCGTATAGAGTTGGGGCATGAGCCCACATATTGTTGAGCCCACGATTCTCGACGTTGAAGCCATTGTTTATAGCTGTCTCTTGGAATTCTTCCAAGTCAGCACCCATCATTTTGGGATAGCCACGTACACCTTCGCCAAAATCGCCATGGCACATGGCGCATTTGGTTCCCCAGATTGCTTCACCTTGTTCCAGTGTGCCTGAGCCGTCAGGCAAACCTTCACCGTCAAAAAAAACAGATATATCCCAATTGACAAGCTCAGCGTCCGTGATTGGCTTGCCCAAACCAGTCATTGGTTCTGCCTGTGTCATAGAGCCAAATAAAACAGCGCAGGCGAGAAAAGCTCTGCGGAGGTAGCTCAGCTTAAGCATTGTTGATTTGAACATTTTTCACCTCGCCTGACTGTTCGATACGCCAAGTCTGGATCGAATTCTTGTGATAAATCGTGTTGGTCCCACGCGCATCGCGAAGCTGTTTGAGTGTGGGCTGAACGTATCCAGAATCATCGTGCGCTCGACTCATTATTAGATGTTCATCGCCCTGCCAGTCAAAAGGGATTTTAAACCGGGTAAAACACTTGTTCATCACCGGTTGTACTAACTCCGCTTCGCGCCAAGTCTTGCCGCCATCGGTTGACACATCCACACCTTTTATATATCCACGGCCAGACCACGCCAGGCCACGAATCTCGTAAAAGCCCTTGCCGCTCATGTGCTTATCTGGGCAGGGATAAGTGATCACCGAGTTAGCTTCGTTAACTAAGGTGAACTGCCGGATGCGCCCGTCGTCGGTCACTTCAGTGTAATGTCGGGTCTCTTGGTAAGTCACTAAGGGTTTATTGGTGAACTTCATGCGGCGTAAATATTTGATGGACATATTGGCTTCACAGCCGGGTACCACCAACCGCAACGGGTATCCGTTTTCGGGTCGTAACGCTTCGCCATTCATGGCGTAGGCAATCAATACGTCCTTATGAATTTCATTTTGATCAAACTCAGTAAGCGGGTTTCCATTTTGATCTCTAGCGCCGGGCAGCGGGATAGAACGCTGTAAACCAGAGCCGTCAGCCCCTTCCGCATAGAACCACGTTGAATCGGCACTCACTCCGCAGTATTCCATCAACGTACTAAGTTTGACGCCAGTGAATTCTGAGCAAGACGCCATACCGTGTGTGAATTGCACCGAGTCCATCTGCACACCACGCCACTCCATCGCACCATTCGCCGGGCATTCCAGAAAGTGGACTGCCGTGTGAGAAGGCATTCGACGGAGGTCATCCATGGTGAACTGCATAGGTCGCTCACACATGCCATGTATAACAAGGCGATGTGCCTCAGGATCAACGTCCACAGCCCCCGAGTGATAGCGTTCAAAATGCAAACCAGCAGGTGTAATGATGCCGTGCAAATCTTGTAACGGGGTAAAACTGATAGAAGCAGTGGCGTCCGGAGTTAACCACTCCACATTGCGACGCAGTACCTTTGATTCAAACTTAGAGGGCAAACCGTAGGGTGCATGCACCACTGGTCTACCCAACATTTTATTGGTCTGCGGAATTGCCAATGGCTCTGCAGCGACAGCAGAACCTGCTGCTCCGGTGGCCACAGAACCAACAGCTGCAACACCGTTGCGCAAGAACTTCCGTCTGTCGGTGAGTGCGTTATCAACGTGCTCTAGCTCATCACTTTTACGATCTGACATTCAGGTCCCTCTTAGTATTCTCACAATCGACCGACATTCGGCCAACACACGCAATCTCTAACATCAATATATATTAGCATTTGATGATATGTCCAGATTTACTCGCAAAAAGTGATATTTATTCGCGGCAACGTAAGTACCAAAGCAGCCTTAAAAAGAATTGAGGTGTTCATCAAACATTTAAATTCAAGAAATAACCGCTCCGGCTGTACATCTTGCGCCAACGATTGATTCAGGCCTAAGCGCTAATTTGAACTACATGTGACACAGAACAGGAAACTGCTTGTCGGTTGGCTAGGAAAGCTAAGACCGAACGAGAACCTGCCTATAACAGAGAAACGCTTAAGCGCACCCATGAGAGGATTAAGCCTTTGAATTAGGGAATTTTTGAAAAACAGAGACTAAAAAAAAAACCAATCAAGACGCTCGCTGCTATAGACAGGCTTTTGAGTGGGCAATTAAAAAAAGTCCAATTCCTAATCAAGCACAACCCGCAACCTGACCATAAGTAAAGCCAAAGCCTAAGTGCTAAAACTCGCCACTGCCCAAAACCAGTTTTTCAGATAGAGCGGGGACCTTGCTCGAATACTTTTTTCAACCTTGCCAATCCGGTGGCTATTTGCGCTGGATCTGAATGACTGAAGTTAAGGCGAAAATAGCCCATTTTTTCGTCACCGTGACCAAAAAAGGGTTCACCTGGCATAAAGGCAACGCCAGCTTCCAAAGCCGCCTTCAAAAACAACCGAGTGTCTTGTGGCTCATGTAATTTCAACCAAAAAAACAGCCCTCCCTTGGGTTCACGCCAACTAGCAATAGCACCAAAATGTCGCTCCAGCTCTATTTGCATAGCATTTCGCCGTTGGCGGTATTGAACGACCAGGTTGTCGACATGGGCCGGCTGCTTACCACTGGATAACCACTGAGAAACCCAGTGCTGACCCATGCGCTGAGTGTGTAAATCTGCTGCTTGTTTCAGGCGGATCAAGGACGGCATAAATTCTTGACTGGCGGTTATGTAACCAATACGCAAGCCTGGCAGCAGGACTTTCGAGAAGGTACCTTGGTACAGCCAAGGAGCTTGGCGCAATTGCGCAGCGATAGGCACATGAGCAGTGTCCGAGGCATAATCCAGCTCTCGATAGGGCTCATCTTCCAGCAATGGAATTTGGTATTTGTCGAGCATGTTTGCCATTTGCGAACGCTCATCTGCTGAATAGGCATAACCCGTGGGGTTTTGAAACGTCGGCACTAAGTAGGAAAATTTTGGGTTGGCTTGCAGCACCCGCTCTACTTGTGCAAAATTCAGCTGTTCAGCCGAGCTGCCCAAGTCACTAAAATTTGCCTGAAACAAAGAGAACACCTGCAATGCTGCAAGATAGCTTGGCGACTCCAAAGCAACGGTATCACCAGGATCCAACAAGAGCTTGGCCGTCAAATCGATACCTTGTTGAGATCCCGCCGTTATCAGAACCTGATCGCTCGTCACAGTCAGTCCACGCTTCTGCAATATCTCGACAACCTGCTGCCTCAGTTCCGGCTCGCCCTCGGAAGGACCATACTGCCCTGCCGTGGCCGGCGGAACCCATCCTTCCATGGTTGGCAATAGCTCGGTGGCAGGCAGACCACCGGCGAAAGAGATAACACTGCTTTGTTGCGCTGCGGCGAGAATTTCGCGGATAGGCGATGACTTCAGACCCGTCATACGATGGGCAAATCGAATAGGGCTAGACATACGTTGGCCTCATGGAGAAAATAAGTCAATATGGTTGACCATAATAGAAGCCAAGAACCGAGAAAGTCAACATGGTTGACCTAAAAAAATCAAACCGAAAACACGCGCTCAATCAAGCGATGGAGCTATTGCATTTTGGATATCGCGCCTTTGTTGCTGAGGCCGACCAGATACTCGAACAACAGGGTCTGGGTCGAGTTCACCACCGCATCCTCTATTTTGTGGCCCGTGAGCCTGGCATCACAGTAGGCAATTTGCGTGAAACCTTAGCTGTCAGCAAGCAAGCCATGCACGGCCCGCTTCGCAAGTTAGAGACAGATGGCTTAATACTGTCAGCCAATCACGTGAACGATAAACGCAGTCGTTGTCTTAGCTTGAGCGAGTTAGGCAATGAATTAGAACAACAAGTCACTCGCGCCCAACATCGGCTTTTAGACAGTATTTTCGCTAATGACCTAGCGGCGGAACAACAGTGGCGAGCTGTAATGATGCAGCTAGCCGAACGAGAAACTGATCGACCGCTGAGCTAAATGTCCAAGTGTCTCGCTGTTCGGCACCGCTGCATTGGTGGTAGCATGGCATTGACTATCAAACATTCGAATGTGAGAAAATGTTATGCGCCCTACCGATCGTCGCTCATTTCTTAAAACCATGTCTACGCTGACCGTTGGCAGTACGTTCGGAAGCTGGGCTAAGGCAACAGAATATTCACTGGGCTCAGCCAACGTTATTTGTCTCAGCGACGGTATGATGCAACTGCCCTTTAGCAATCTATTAGCAGAAGCCGAAAACCCCGAAAAGCAGCGCTTTTTGGAAACACACAATATCGACACAGAACAACACAGCTCACCTCTAAACCTAACTCTTCTGCGCGACGGCGAAAACACGGTGCTATTCGATATCGGCGCAGGTTCTAATTTTTTGCCAGGCACTGGGCTATTGATAGATTCTCTAGATGAGTTGGGCATCGCGGCTGAAGAAATTACCCACGTAGTTTTTACCCACGCTCACCCCGATCATTTGTGGGGTCTGATGGATGACTTCGACGACCCCTTAATGCCCAATGCCGAGTATTTGATCAGTGCAACAGAGTGGGACTATTGGGTCGATCCGAATACTGTCGACACGATGCCGGAAGATCGACTTGCCTTTGCAGTAGGTGCCAAAAGGCATTTGCTGAGCATCGAAGATAAAATCACGCGCTTCAAAAACGGCGAGGAAATATTACCGGGTATTGAAGCCGTCGCAACACACGGCCATACACCTGGGCATACCGCGTTTGAACTGCGAAAAGGCAGCGAGAGCATGATGGTTGTAGGTGATGCGCTGACGCACGAACACATTTCTTTTGCTCGTCCAGATTGGCATACTGGTACAGACCAGGATCGAGCAACTGGGGCAGCAACTCGTGTCAAACTACTGGATAGATTGCAACATCAGCAGACACCGATTATTGGCTACCACCTACCAAACGGCGGGCTGGGTATGGTCGAAAGCGCCGGCAGTAGTTACCGGTTCACAGCTATGCCAGGCTAGTATTTAAAAACATCAGTCTTTTTTAGAGCGCCTGAATAATCCACCCCAGCGCTCTACTACCGTCTCCCACAAATGGTCATTAACCAACCACTGCAAACCAATCCACGCCCCAGCGAAAACACCCAGTAGAGCAACAGGCGCAGAAAAGGCCAATACAGATGCCGCTGATAAACCTTGCCCTACGGTGCAACCAAAAGCCAAAACCCCTCCAAACCCCATCAGCAGCCCTCCGACCAACTGGCGACGAATCTCGCGGACATCATCACAGGCCTCCCAACGAAATTGATTAATTCTTCGACTGCCAATAATTGCGCCAATGACGACACCCGCCACTGCAGCGATACCAAAGCGCAAGCCTGCACCTGTGGATGCCATCACGTAAACAATAGCCTCGCCTAATGGAGCAGAAAAGGAATGGGATTCCAGAGGTAGTGGATTAAAGTCTGAGGAAAGCAAGCTAGTGCTGAGCCAACCGGCAACTATTGCGCAGCCTACCAGTGCTCCAGCTGCAATTGCTCGAGGCCGCTGTCGAAATTTGGTGGATTTAAGTGCAATTACCAGCAATGCAAAGCCTATCGCACAACCCCAAAACAAATAGTTACCACCAAGGTTATTTGACAACCACAGGGCGATGCTTTGCGGGGACTCAGTTTCACCTCGCCCACCAAACAGTGCGCGGCGAGGATATGACAATAAGCCACGCATGGTTGAATAGGCAAAGATGCCCATAGAAAAGAAGCCAAACAACGACTTGAGATCCCCACCACCCAATCGGGCTAACAATCCAAAACCGCAGGTTCCGGCTAGCGACATGCCCAAGCCAAACAAAACACTTCCAAGAATGGTAGAAAGCAGCGGCGTCGGTGAGACCAAATAGTTAGATTCAAGCAAAGGCACCAAACCAGCCAATGCTGATAGGTGTGTACCTACCACAGCGATCGCTATGGCCAAAAGCCAAATGCGTAGACGTGTCGTATCTCCGCCGAGCACCCAATCTTCGATTGCGCCTAAAGTACAAAAGCGCCCCCAGCGGGCGGCAAAACCAAGCACAACTCCGCCAGTTAGCCCAGCTAGAGCAATCGTCACTGAAGACTCTAGATCCCCCACCACATCCTCTCAATCTACCGTTAGCTAGGGATACATTTGAACCCAATTAAGCCCAGCTAGCGGGAAAACTATTAGGCTTACTTTTTTGCGGCACTGCAGAAAAGCTTATAAACCACATGCATTAGCTGCTCTACGCGATCGTCAGCGAGTGAGTAGTACATAGCTTTGCCTTCACGGCGAGTTTTGACCAAGCGCTCTAACCTAAGCCTCGCAAGCTGTTGAGACACAGCAGATTGCCGAGCAGACAATAAGTTTTCTAGTTCAGTCACCGAGCACTCACCTTCAATCAATCGGCAAAGAATAAGGAGCCTTCCTTCGTGCGCCATGGCTTTTAAGAAATCGGTAGCTTCGCGCACATCATCAACTGCGGCGTCTATCGCTTCGTCACTGCTTAGATCAAACAGTTTTGGGTTATTTGCATTCATTGCAGTGTCACTTGAGTATTCACTGTATTTATCGCTTCATTTTGCGTGGGCAGTTTATCTAACATTTGTTGCAATTGACCCCAAAAAAAATCATCCCCCGCGTAGCCAGCCATTCTGTCTACTTCGAGGCCGTTATGCACCAATACAAATGTTGGTGTGAGCGAAATGTCCGCCAGTGCCACTGGCAGGTCTGTAGGAAAAGCGTCTTCTAAGTGCACTCGACGTAAGGGGGCTATCGCTCCTTCTTCGGTCAAGTGGTAGCGGTCACCAATTTCTACCATCCACTTTTCACAATAGTGGCAGTTTTCTTGTTCGATCATGACCAGCCGTGTATTGGCACGAGCACTCGTTGACAGCAGTGAAAACACAACTGCGGTAAAGATGCACAGCAAACCATACTGCTTAGACACTTTATTGAGCATAAATTCCCCGCAGACCCGTCTATTTGACCTTCTTGTATCCTGTTTATATTATCATTATTGAATGTAAAAATCAGAACCGATCTTCTAGCAACACTTTAGCTGCTCGCCACTAGAGGTACAGCCATGAAAGTTTTCATCCTGATACTGTTCATCAGTTTTCTCCCTCACCCGGCGTTAGCCAGTGAGATCGGAGATGACGGGCTCCACAAACAGCCTTGGTTTGAGGCGACTTTCAAAGACATCGGTGAAGACATTGACTTTGCACGTGAGCAGAACAAGCGCTTAGCGATTATGGTTGAGCAGCGCGGCTGCCCTTTTTGCAAGAAAATGCACGAGACTGTCTGGGTGGACCCTGAGATTGTGGCTTATATAGAGAGCCATTACATCGTTGTGCAATACAACCTTTTCGGCGCAGAAGAAGTAACCGATCTCGATGGGGATGTGCTAACCGAAAGCGAATCAGCGCAGAAATGGGGCCTCAAGTTCACACCATCAGTGCTTTTTCTCCCAGAGCAAAGCGACGAGAGAAAAAGTGCGGGCGAACAGGCAGTCGCATTAATGCCAGGTGCCGCCAATAAAGAGTTAACACTAAGCCTATTACACTGGGTTGTAGAGCGTGGTTACGAAAGTAAAATGACTTTTGAAGAGTTTCACCAGCTCAGAATCAGTAATGAAAGCTCTTAAGCACTCTGACAACATCAAAGGATAAACAACACCTTCGACTTAACCCAGTCAACCCTTCTACTCGACGGATGGATCAATAATTCCAAATTCACCATGACTTATTATTCAATAATATGAATTTGATGTTGCTATTGTGCATTGTGCACTTTACGATAGCAATGAACCGAGGAGGAACGATGAAGCCAACTAAATACCTTTCTCTGGCGATTGCGCTCACGATGCTCAGCGCGGTGTCTGTCGCAGACATCAGCCCAGACGACGTGCCGTTTGACGGCAGTATGCAAGTAAACGAATCCCTTACTGGAAAAGCCGGTGATCCGACAGAGGGTCGCAAAGTTTTTGCCAATAGAAAATTGGGCAACTGCTTAGCTTGCCATGCTGCATCAGATCAATCTGATCAGCTTTTCCACGGTGAAGTTGGCCCGAGTTTGGACGGAGTAGCCTCGCGCTACCCAGAAGGGCTTTTGCGTACTCTTGTCATCAATGCAAAAAAAGTTTTCAGCGAACGCACAGTGATGCCCGGTTTTTACAGTAATGAGCAAGGTGCACGTGTTGCAGAAAAATTCAAAGGAAAGACTATCTTAACCGCCCAACAGGTTGAAGACGTCGTCGCCTATCTGACCACTTTCAAATAACTTTAGACAACAAATTTAGCAGTAGGGTGGGAAGCGCTACTGCGCCAAAATTCGAGGAACAGCACCATGAGTTTTAATCGTCGTCAATTTATCGTGGCTGGTGTCAGTGCCACTGCAGGTGCAACAATGGGTGTACTTCCCAGTGTTGCATTTGCGGCAAGTGACCTTTCACAAGAAGCAATCTCAACTTTCACCGGTGGCGTAGAACCCGGTGAGGGAAAGATAACTTTAACTGCCCCTGAAATCGCAGAAAACGGCAATACCGTTCCTATAGAAATCAGCGTTGACAGCCCTATGACCGACGACGACTACGTCGCTGAAGTCATGCTACTCGCTGATGGCAATCCAGCACCTGGTTTGGCCACTCTTAAATTTTCGCCAATGAGCGGTAGCGCACAGGCTTCCACACGCATCCGTCTTGCTAAGACCCAAGATGTGATTGCTGTTGCCAAAATGAGTGATGGCAGCGTCTTCATGACGACAAAATCAGTAAAAGTCACTATTGGCGGCTGTGGCGGCTAAGCAGATAACCCAGGAGAAATAACAACATGGCTAAAATCAAACCTAGGGTCAAAGTCCCCAAAACGGCCTCTGCAGGTGATGTCATCACGATCAAAACGCTGATCAAACACAAGATGGAATCCGGACAGCGCAAAGACAAAGAAGGCAAAGTCATCCCGCGTAAAATTATCAATCACTTTAAAGTTGATTTTGCAGGAAAAACAGTCTTTGAGGCTCAGATCCAGCCGGGCACTTCTGCAAATCCTTTTTTATCTTTCAGTGTCAAAGTACAGGAGAGTGGTGAGTTCCACTTTACATGGACTGACGATGATGGCTCAGTTTACGAAGCCAAAAAATCGATCGCAGTTAGCTAAGCGGAGCCTTTGGCACGAATTACATCCGAGGATAAACAAAGCATGCAAATTAAAAGCGCATCACGACTGGTTGGTAGAGCATTGCTGCTTCCTACTCTTGCGCTGAGCTTTAGCTCAGTCGCCTTCGCTGGCCCTGATGAGAATCAATTGATTATCGAAGGCGAAACGATCTCCACTGACACCAAAGCTGCAGCAGGCAATCCATTGCCCCACCTTTATTCTGGCTGGCGCTTCCGCAGTATCGAAACTCAAGCGCTTCAAGCCGATGACTTCGAAAACCCTGCTTTTACGGCTGTCGACACAGGCGAGGAGTTATGGAACACCGTTGATGGCAGTGCAGGCAAGAGCTGCTCAAGTTGCCACAATGACGCCGCAGAGAGCATGGCAGGTGTACGTGCAAAAATGCCGAGCTGGAGTGATAGCCTTGGCAAACCACATACAATGGAAACTCAAATAAACGCCTGTCGCGAAGAACAAATGGGTGCCGAGAAATGGAAGTGGGAGGCTCAAGATATGCTGGCTATGACAGCGTATGTTGGACTGCAATCTCGAGGGATGCCGGTGGCACTAGACCTTGAAAAAGGTGAAATGCAGGATTGGCACGACAAAGGCGAAGACTTATACAATACTCGTGTAGGACAACTAAATCTGTCCTGTGCCAACTGTCACGGGGGGAATTTTGGCAAGATGATCCGAGCAGATCATTTGAGTCAAGGGCAGACTAATGGATTCCCCGTTTACCGTCTTAAGTGGGGAGGTCTCGGATCAATTCATCGTCGCTTCAAAGGCTGCATGGACAATATTCGAGCGACGCCATACAAGCGCGGCTCTGACGAGTTTATTGCTCTTGAGGTTTACACCGCTAATCGTGGTCAAGGCTTGAGTGTAGAGACGCCGTCTGTTAGAAACTAGCTTTTGTACGAGCTCGGTCTTTACCGCTATAAGAGCGAAGTTGCAGAGATACCTATTTCTGTAGCTTCGTTTTTTTGCGCTATTTAAGTCTTTGCTTAAAGCCCAGATGCCTAAATTAAGGGTGATGCGGTTGTGCTAGGTAGTCGTGACTACGCATTTCACGCAATCGACTTGCGGTTCTTTCGAATTCGAACGCTAACCGCTTACCCGCATACAACTGCTCAGGTTCCACTGCAGCAGTTACTATCAGTTTGACATTGCGGTCATAGAACTCATCGATTAAATTTACAAATCGTCGAGCCGCATCCCCATCATCTTGGCCGAATTGCGGCACGCCACTTATCAGGATGGTGTGGAACTCGCGGGCCAATTCAATGTAGTCGTCTTTTGATCGAGCGGTTTCGCACAACTCCTCAAAAGAAAACCAAACCACTCCTTCACCGATGGCTTGCACGATCATAGCCCGCTGGTTTATATCAAGAGTATTTGTCCCCACAACCGCTGTTGGTACAAGTTGAGAGAAACTTTTTGCCAGCTGCTGCTCACCTCGATGATCGACGGGTACATGATATATTTTTGCTTGGCTAAGTGTCCTCAGTCGGTAGTCTGTATCAGTGGCTAATTCCAATACTTCGCAGTGTTGCTCCATTAGTGCAATCGCTGCCAAAAATCGCTCGCGTTGCAAGCCATCGCGATAGAGACCGGTCGGAGGTACATTTGACGTGGTGACCAAGGCCACGCCGCGTTCAAACAATCGATTCAACAAACCATGCATCAACATCGCGTCGGTTATGTCATTGATGTGCATTTCGTCCAAACAAATTACTTTCGCTTCTTTCGCCAAAGAGTCTGCGATTCGTTCAAGTGGACCTTCAACATCCCCAAGATCTCGCAACTGATGATGAACTCTCTGCATAAAGCGATGGTAGTGCAGCCTTATCTTCTTCTGCATTGGCAAAGATTCGAAAAACATATCAGTCAGATGTGTCTTTCCACGGCCGACACCCCCCCAGACATACAAACCCAGGGGAGGAGCTATTGATGTCGGAGACGAAATTTTGCCCAGCAGTCGCTGCAGCACACTCGCTGAACGCAGTGACTTAACACTCGTGGTGGTTGTCAAGTCCATGTACAAGCGCTGGAAACTCAACATTAGCTTGGCTTGAGCTGGGTCTGCACTCAAATTGCCGTTGGCGAGTTCTGCGTTGTAGATAGCTAACGGACCGTTGGCCTCAGCGCGATGGTTATTCATGGATGGCATTTCAGAAAGTATTTACCGTTGAGGCGCTACAGGCCAGCACAACCTCCGCCATTCAATCAAATTCGTTTGTTCGAGTGGCCTTTATCGCGCGTTTCTGACGAACAAGGACATAGCGGTGCAGCCAATCTTGTTGCAACTCGTCTAAATCACAAAATTGGCACCGGCCGATCCCCGTTTCTTCAATAGTCACTACATCGGCATACGCTTCAATCTCTTCGGGGTAATCGGGGAGATTGAGTTTGACGCGATAGCGCATACCTTCCGTTAACGCGTCGGCAAGGCACGAAAAGCCTCCTGCGCTGATGTCCAAGATTCGAACCAAATTGCCTTCGATTTGCAGCAAGACAGGGTCATCACGATCAGGCACGACGCGATAGGCACCGCGATTTGAGCCATCAGCTATGCGAATTTTAATAGCGCTAGCTTCATCACGTGTAAAAATTAATCCCATATCAAATAACTCAACAATTCTCTTACTTTGTAGACTGTTCACTCATTCGCGTCAGGAACGGATGACTGAATCTTAGAACGATAATTTGCCTGTGCCCAGAGTAACCACACTAACTGTTGAAACCCAAGATGCCTTTATTTGAATAATATCTCAACTATTCGCTTGTATGCCGCCAGGTACATAGGCCCCTAGCTCTCTGTACACCGACTCCATATTGTTGTCGTGCAAAATATTAACAGCGCCTTCATAGGCGATAAACAAACAAACCAGCTCGCGACTTCGTGCCACAGCCAGCCTCGCCAATGCCGGCAATAAAGCAACAGCTACGACTAGCAGCGAGGCAGCTAGAGCCGCCCACCCCACTAAGGCAGGTGTGCTTCCGCCAAGTTTACTTAACACAAATAAACATGCACCCGTGACGATTACGCAAATACTAGAAAGGCTCAAGGACAATATTGCGCCGTCATAGCGCTGCCTAGCGGCTTCAGCGGCGACCTGTGCTTCTTGGCGGATCTGGCTATCGTTCGCCGCAGTAGCGACTAAATGACAGGCTTTTGCCAGCGGCAACCAATTCGTCTCTACATCCGCCAGTCCCGTAATTCCGTTTCGGCGAGAATGTTCGGATAAAACCATTATGGTCTCTAAAGTTTCTCGAGGGTCGCGCAGCCCGGTTTTAAAGCTCATACGAACGACTTGAACCGCACTAGTTAGCTCTGCACTCCCCACGCATACCAAAGCAGAAGCCCCTGCAACGGCAATAGCTACAGGCACCGCCAATAGCGGCGGCAACCATTGCGACCATGCAATCCAACCGACTAAAGCTAGTAACCATGCAGCTAAACCCAGCCATGTTCTTGGACGTAGTTGCATCGATTTACCCTGTACAAGGCCCTTTTCAAGCGTGTTCATATTTGTAAATCGACAGTTATCTTCGAATTAAGTCTGAAACAACCTTAAGTTTTAGTCCACGCAAGCCAAACCCGCCATGCTTTTCTCGCCTTCACCACTCAAAGTGCCGCCAAAAATCCGGTCAAAGCCGCTTCACAATCAGCCGCTAACAGAGTTGTAACTACGTCTTTACTTCAAAATCAGAAATTAAAGCGATTCGTAAAGCAAATGCAGCGGATGAGAATGGGCGCAATTCAAATAGGCAGCAATCGACGAGTTGGTCATAGCTGGGACGAAAAAGGCACGCGACATGGATTATCACCTGGCGCTTGGTTGGAAGTCCTATTGTTCGCGGCCCTTGCCTCAGTACTTTTTATCGCGTCAAACATCTTTAGCGAATGGCCTGCTCTGTCTGCCGTCCCTCTCGCATTCCTCGCCCTAAGATACGGGAGTACAACCGCCGTTCTCGGTTGTCTTAGCTGGATACTTTTTTGCAATTTACTGCAAATCTCGTTGAAACAAACTCCTGATCCGCTGGCTATAGAATATCTTGGCCCAGTCTTGATCTCACTTTTGTGCGGCTACTTTAGTGATCTTTGTCGCGAGAGCCAACTGGCTAATATCGCTGCTAGACAGCATGACGCGCAACTCCTTGACGAAGTAACCCAGAGCCACCATCTCTTACAGCTCTCCCACGCTCGCTTAGAACAACGCGTGGTAGGCGGTGTCGACACGCTGAGAGAATCATTGCAAAGGTTGCACGCATCTTTGATCGCCAGCGCCAATCAAGAACTGCCGCTCGCCAGCCGCGGTCAAGAGATGTTGCTGCAATTCGACAGTCTGACATGGGTGCAAAGTGCTTCACTTTACATGGTGAACATTGATGACAAAGTCATCCCCAAAACAGCTGCTGAGATTGGTGAGCCTCCTCCGCTACAACAAGATGGAATACTAATATCAGAAGCTATTGCTCAGCGAAAAATGTTAGCAGTGACTGACGTGCGCGCGGCATTGGAGCAAAAAGGCCCCCTAGCAGTTGCCCCCATTGTCGACAATGACCAAAGGGTACGGGCAATTGTTTGCGTACATAAAGTTCCTTTTCTGTCATTCAATAGAGACAACCTCGCTCTAATGGCCGTTTTAGCGGCTCACCTAGGGCATATGATATCGACGACTGAACGTATTGGCGGCTCTGACAATCGACAGGTATTTGAGCATACGGTAAAACGGGCTTGCGAAGATGCCACCTCTTTCGCTCTGCCGGCGACACTAGTGCAATGGACTTTTAAACCGACGCAGGTAGCCAGCAACGCTGCAGTTTTTGTTCGCGACAATATCCGCGGGCTAGACCACTCATTGCTAGAAACCATCGGTGACTCCGAACGATTGACCTTGCTTTGCTCACTCACCGATCGCAGTGAGTTTGATGCCATGGTACAAAGACTACAGCAAATGCTGAGCACTCGACATGCCGTGGAACTGAACGCCAACATCAGCGATAGTAAAGTTCACTCGATTGCCCCAAGAGACAAGCCTGCAGTTTTATTACAGCAAATGAATCTTGGCAGTCATGAGTAAAAGATATATAGTATTTTTCGGCCTATGCCTAGAGCTTCTCGCAGCGCTTTGGCTAATCGGAAATCCAAGCTCCACCAGTGACGCAATGCTTGCACTACTACTTCACCTTATTGCAGCTACTTGTTTTTCTATGGGAGCACCTGAACGTCTACACAAAATTTATGCGGGCACAGGTAGATTCGCATTATTTTGTCTTTCTTTTCTATTGCCACTCGTTGGCCCACTTGTCTATTCCATTTTGACCAGTAACACAGGTCGAGAAACAGAATCATCCACGGAACTGTGGTACACAGTGCAACCGCCTAAACTGAATCACCAGAATTTAAACAAAAAGCATTTGAGCACTACGGCATTAAGCGCTCTCGTAAAACATAGTGGTGACGCGGAAGCGCGGCTAAACGCACTAAACAAAACCAGTGAGCTAGGCCCACGAGCTGCCAGGCCTATTCTGCATGCTGCTTTGAATGACAAGTCCGAGCTGGTACGAAAAACAGCCTTTGAGCTTTTGGAAAGTCGCAACACCGGCGTCTATTTTGAGATCGGGAGTCTACTCGAAATTATGGACAGCAACCCTGACTCACTTAATGATACTCAAGTTCAAGCGGAAGCCGCTTCTCAACTCTGGGAACTAGCCTACCAGGGACTCGCTGATCCTGGCGCTGTGGATGGATTTCTAGAACGAGCAAACGCGCACCTTCACCGCGCAATGCATGCTATCGACGCCCCTCCAGAATTGTATTTTCAGCGCGGCAGAATTCGGTTGAAACTCAATCAATTAGCAGCGGCACGAAGTGATTTTGAAATGGCGATACAACGCGGTCAAAGCCATGATGAAGTACTACCCTACTTAGCTGAATGTGCCTTTCTGGAAGGGCGGTATGATTTAATTCTTCCCTGTCTAAAACGCTTGACACCGATAAGACAGCATTCAGGTCGATTTAGTAAAGTGCTAGGAATCTGGTCGGAAGTCGCATGATGGGACATGAACACTTTGACGTCTGCTTGATCTACGAGCACTACGGGAATTTCCAAGGAAACGATATTCGACCGTGGTTCGAAAATTTAATCAATTCTATGCCGTCTACAAAATTCTCCGTAGTTGCGATTCACAGTGGTGATGCCCCACATGAAATATTGCCTCTTGGCACGGCTGAGCCCTCTAGTTTTCACCACATCAACATTGATATACGCAAGGCTTGGGAGATTCCGCAGAGCAATCGTAGTACTCGCCGAACCCCCGCACTACCAGCGGCTTCAGAGTTACTGGATGCATTATTTCTCGGCGAGGCAGCAACGATCAGTGATGCCATGGAGAAACTACAGCACCAACTAGAGGTTTCACCAAAAGGCGCACGAGCTGCATTTCTGCACGGTGAGCCCAATTGGCAAATGTTGAGAGACAGCTACAATAGAAATTCACCGGGCGAACCCTTCCAAGAATTTTTTCATCTTGCTCGCGCGTTACTAGCACCTCTCTATGCCTTCGCCGAATTGGTCGACGTGCTGCCGGAGGCAAACAGCTATCACGCGCTGAGTCATGGTTATGCGGGTTATCTCGGAACGCTACTTCAAAAGCGACATAACGCAAGGTTGATTAGCAGTAATAAGGGAAGTCAAACACTACCCAAACGAGAACAGAAAAGGGAGAGCAATCGCACAACGGCTACTATGCGATCATTTGAGCACGCAGATTTTTGGTTGCGCTTACGAGACGCCATGCAGCGAGTGACCAACAACCACGCCACAGCAATAACAACTACATCACAATATCAATTCGATCTCCGTCGAAAGGAACTCGGGCCAATCCCCGCGATTCATCTTATTCCTGAAGGAATCGATACCGATTATTACCATCATTTTTATACGCAACACAGCGCCGGGCCACCACCTGTCGTCGCTACAATAGGACCCGTGGTTCCGACAAGAGATGTAAAAGGCTTTATCCGTGCCATCGCCAATCTACGCGAACGCCTTCCGCACATCACAGCGTGGGTGGTTGGCTCGTTGCACTCAGATCCACACTACGCTAAAGAGTGTAAATCTCTGGTGAGGAATCTCGGATTGTACAATCACCTCCGTTTTTTTGGAGACCAAGATGAAAGCACCATCTACCCCCGAATTGGCGCACTGGTTATCAACACATTGTCAGACACACCACCGATAACTTTGCAGCAGGCTCAGGCAGCTGGGGTACCTGTTATTGCGACCAACGTTGGTGCCTGCAAAGAACTCATTGAGGGCAGAAATGAACAAGACCAGGAGCTCGGGGCAAGTGGTGCAGTGGTTCCAATAGCCGATCCAGTTGCCACTGCCTCTGCCATAGCTGTGTTATTTGAAAATCCTGAAGTTTGGAAAAGTGCTAGATCAGCAGGCATCAAAAGATGCCAACGTTACTACGGCCTAGATGTGATGCTACAGCAGTACCAAAACCTGTACCAACATCCTAAGCGGGCAGCGTAATAATGCTAATCCTACCCGATACGCAACAGCTTAGATCGACCAATCCCATAACGAGTGCAAGTGCATGGTCAACGCCCTATGTACTCATGTCACTTTGGGGTGCAATACAACTGTGGCTATACGGAAGTTCAATAGAATCGCTTAGTAAGGATTTAATAAGGGGCCTAATATATTCATCAGTTATTGCTGCCACTATTCTTCCGGTAATAAATCGAACAGTGAGTTTGCGTTTAGCTACAGGTAAAGCACACAAAATAATTGAAGACACACTAGGCTGTCTTCTAGCTGTGTTAACACTGAGCATCCTATTAGCGACTATCTTACTCGCTCAGAGTCAGTTCTTCAGGGATCCTTTAGATCTCGCCATTCAGTTGACAGGGGTCGCGCTGATGGCCAACTGCTGGATACTCGCAACCGTTCTATTGAGCAGCGCTAAGCACGAAGCATTGCTAAATAGCTTTTTGGCAGCAATAACTGTCTTGTTCGTCGCTCTCTTCTACCAGCCAACCGGCGGACTAAGTTACCACGCACTCGCGTGGCTAACCGCTCTTGCAGTTATGTTGCTCTGGCAAGCACGCGCACTCTCTAAATTTTTACCCCGACCGTCAAAGATTGGCTTGTCGCTTCTCTCTAGCTTACCGACATCTCTTGAATTATCTGTCGCCAGCACAGGCTTGTGTATCGCCCTTTGGTTGAGTCGCCCCTCCGCACACTCGCTGTGGCAAACGAACGTTAACATGCAGTTACTAGAGAACTGTCAAAGCATTTCCTACCTCGTCTTGTTGCCAGTCGCAATGTTGGCATGGAGCCCTCTCGAACAAAGGTATAAATCAGCCCTCTATGCTTTTGAGCAAGCAGCAAATGGCGGGGGAAACTTAGCTACACTTGACTATCAAAAAAGCAATTTGATCACACAGTCACTGTCGGGTATGCAGCGCTTATATATTGTCTTAATCGCCGCCGCTGCTGTGGCATTGACGTTCAATCATTTAATCGTCAACGGATGGATGAAGTTAAGCTCGCCCAACTGGCTTCTAGCCCTGAGTCTGGTACACGTTGGACTTCAAATGATCATTTTGTGCACTATTCGTTTGTTGTTTTATTTGCAGCGGGACCGCGAATTACTTCTGATTTCAATGCTACATCTGGTGCTAATAACGATATCAGTTAGTGGGGTAGCCTCCGTGCACAACGCGTCTGTACTTTCATTTAGTCTGGTTGTAAGCAGCGGTATTGTCTGCCTCTTTTCGGTAGGCCTACTGCGCCATCGGTTGCACCGACTAGACTACTTATTCTTCATGAAGACCCAGCAGGTGATGCCGGCAAAGAGATAGGTATTGATGATGATTGTTTGCCTAAGGGTTTATAACAAATCCAATCGGGGACTTTTTTGGCAGCTTCATCTACAGCGTGGTCTAAAGCAACGGCATCTGGGCAAACCGATTGCATCAGTTGCCAAAATTCGTTTGAGTGGTCCATGTGCTTGCTATGACAAAGCTCATGTAACAATACATATTCCACTTCCGCAGGTGGCAACAGCAATAACCGACAGTTCAGACTCACTGAACCTTTACTTGAGTAACTTCCCCAGCGGCTACTTTGATTACGTACACTGGCGCGAGCATATTTAAGCCCTGTGCGTAGCGAACAGTCCGCTAGCCATGGCAACAACACTTGCCGCGCCTTGTGTTTCATCCACTGTTGCAATAACAGAGGCGCTTGATCTGGAGATGCCTTCAGCGCCAAAAACTCCGAGTGCTCCTGCAAGCCCATCCTCTCACTGCGCTCGACCCTATAATATTCACCCGTTGCTTTAAGCTCTATAAAACGGGGAACAGCTGGTGCGCTGGTTGCAATTTTAAGATCGACTTGGTATCGCGCGGCCAGAGATTCTATCCATTCTCCCTGTGAAGCGACAAAGGCCAAACCTTCCGCTAAAGCCGCACGTCTGGGCAAGACCAATTCTAGACCTGCGCTCGCGGTGTATCTCAATCGAATTCGCTTGGCCCGACCCGAGCGCCTGATCTTGTAGTGCCAAGGGAGATCATTTGGCGACAGCTCCAGTTGTTTTTCCAAAATATTTGCTCCGTTGGAGATTGGGCTCCATAGGCCCGTAAAGCAGTAGCACGCGCGTTGTAGCGTCTACTCTAACAATATTAACGCTACATGTGCAGACACTAGTTAACGTAAATTAGTGCTTAAAATTTGCTGACTATATATAAATAAAGCCTAGACAGATGGAATTTTCGTTGAGTCATGGGTTATCGTCTAGCCCAGTGGTGGGAAAGCATCTGCTTAGTTCAGCAATAAAAAACCACCGCTAACGCGTCATCGAAGGAAAATTTCTGCAAAGCAGAAGCAACCGGTGGATTGTATCGCACATGGAATATCTGACAGCACTGCGTGTTCTACGGCTAAATATTGCTGGAGCACCGATAGAATGGCTTAACTGGCAAGAAGCAACGACTCTATACAGTCGAGAATTGGTTGCTTGGACGCACGGCGCCCCATTGGTTGAAGTTTTTGGTGGCACAAATCGCCTCAGTGGCGAGCGTTCTTCCGCGGCACTTCATCCCATCATTGCCTGTCGTGGCGAACTGCATGGTGACAACCAGCAGATCCCAGCCTTAAATAACAAAGCTCTTTTCAGTCGTGATCATCATCTTTGCCTGTATTGTGGCAAGCAGTTCGACAGCCAGCAACTGACGAGAGACCATGTGATACCCACGTCTAAAGGCGGCACCGACAGTTGGACCAATTTAGTCACTGCATGCAGGCGCTGTAATCAGCGAAAAAGTGATCGCACGCCAGAGGCCTGCAACATGCCTTTATTAGCAGTACCCTATCGCCCTAACAGGGCCGAATATCTTGCCTTGGTTAATTCGCAGCGTATTCGAGGTGACCAGATGAGCTTCCTTAGCTCATATTTTTCACGCAACTGGAGAAACACAGCTCGGATTAACTGAAAAAGCGTCAAAACAAAAGAAAATGGCCACGATGTGCTAATTTCTAAACATCCTTTCAGATAATAAACCGTGCTCTTATGTTTGAAACTGCAAGTCTGCTTGTCGTCGCCAGTGCCTTGTTCGCTTGGTTAAACTACCACCTGATTCGT
The DNA here is from genome assembly GCA_937965695.1 of uncultured Granulosicoccaceae bacterium. GTDB lineage: Bacteria > Pseudomonadota > Gammaproteobacteria > CALCKW01 > CALCKW01 > CALCKW01. The sequence continues at coordinate 41,608 of CALCKW010000021.1, read as the reverse complement.
CTGCCAACCACCATCGGCATCATGGTGATTGCACTGGTTTTTTCATTGGTCATGGTGCTCATCGGACACTTTGGCGCAATAGACCCCGCAGCAATAGGCGCTAATTGGTTACGCGAGATCGACTTCAACACCACGCTAATGGAAGGGATGCTGAGTTTTTTGCTGTTTGCTGGCGCACTCCATGTAGACCTGCAAAGGCTTATTAAAAGTCGTGCGATAATCGCTTTGCTCGCTACGGCTGGCGTCTTACTCTCCACCGCTATTATTGGTTTTGGTAGTCATTTCTTGCTGGCTTTGATGGGCATTGAGCTGTCGCTGATTTATTGCCTTCTGTTTGGTTCGTTAATCTCACCAACTGATCCCGTTGCGGTGATGAGTATTCTAAAAACTGCCGGGGCACCCAAAGACCTAGAAGTAAAAATCGCGGGTGAATCGTTATTTAACGACGGCATCGCCGTGGTGGTATTCCTTGCCCTACTAGGTATTGCGAGCGGCGAGGCAGACGCCAACTTCGCCAGCGTCGCGAAGCTGTTTTTGCTAGAAGCCGGAGGTGGCTTACTGCTCGGTTTGGCTTGTGGTGCTGTCGTCTATTGGATGCTGGCAGATGTTGACAACTACCAGGTAGAAGTCTTGCTCACCCTTGCTTTGGTCATGGGTGGCTATACACTCGCCCATCACTTCCACGTCTCTGGAGTGCTTGCGATGGTAGTGGCAGGTTTGTTGATCGGCAATCACGGACGCAACAATGCCATGTCGGAGGCGACACGCAGCCACCTTGATACTTTCTGGGAGCTAGTTGACGAAATTTTAAATGCCGTATTGTTTCTGTTGATCGGGCTCGAAGTTATGTTGGTGCAGTTTTCCAGCAACATTTTTTGGGCGGGGGTCGTTATGGCTCTATTGACGCTTTCCTCACGTTATATCAGCGTTTGGCTTGCCACTAGTGCTCTGGGAGTACGTACAAGTATTCACCCACGATTGATTACCTTGCTTACTTGGGGCGGTTTGCGCGGTGGTATTTCAGTAGCTTTAGCACTTGGCCTGCCAGAAGGCCCAATGCGCGAGACCGTGCTTGCACTCACTTATGTGGTAGTTGTCGCTTCGATTCTTATACAGGGCTTGTCTATCGGAACACTCATTCAAAAGATATTCGGCCAAACGTCAGACCCCAAACAAACGGCACATTAATCGCAAGAAATGTAGACATGAAAAACCGCTTTGCCATTATTTTTAGCCTTTGTATCGCTCTGCTGGTGAGCGTGCTGCCGTCGATGGCGCTGGCTGAGCTGTCACCGCCACCCGAGCCCGACGAAGTATGGCTGAAGTTGAACAAAGATGAGCAACGTCTTCAAGTGATGCTGGGCGACTATGCCGTTGTTCACTACCACAATATCTCTTGGGGTCGAGGAGGCATTGGTGTCAAACAGCGCCAGGGAGACAAGGTAACGCCCGTTGGCAGCTTTCGAATTCGTTGGATCAATCGCGACAGCAAATTTCGAGTATTTTTTGGTTTCGACTACCCAAACCCGACTTATGCAGACATGGGCTTAAGCAAAGGCGCCTTGACGCCAGTGCAACACAACGAAATTATAAAAGCTTGGCAGACAGAAAAAGTACCTCTTCAAAGTACAGCTCTTGGCGGAGCACTTGGCATTCACGGATTGGGCAACGCCGATGCTGAGGTTCATCAAAACCTGAATTGGACTAACGGCTGTATTGCCTTGAACAACGCCCAGATTGACCACCTAGCAAGCCTAGTGAGCATTGGCACTCGCGTTTTAATCAAGCCATAACCGCGATTCAATATCTACTCCGAAGCAGCTGACGTCCTAACACGCTACAAAACCCCAAACGATTCAATCGCCTCAATAAAACGGACTAAACCGCGCCATCTTTTCAAATATCACCCAGTAATCAGCTCTTAACAACGTCTTTGAACGAAATGTGTGCCTCACTTGTTTCAAAAAATTCAACACTGATCGTATCAAAAACGATACAAGCAGAAGAAATCCGTCTAAAATTCGTTCCAGTACTGTGTACTAGGTGTTTGTCGCGCCCCGGCATTGGCTGTCTAGTAACATTCGGCTACATGTTTTTTGCTCTGCGTTATTTATTGCGGTAGTGCTTAGAACAAAGAATGGTTACTTTGGCTTTTTGCTTGCAGGTCGGACAATCCCCTAACCCTTTGATTATTCGTTAGGAGATACCCGAATGAAATTATTGAAAACTGGCGCGGCTTTCGCTGTAGTACTGCTTGCTAGCGGTTGCGCAACTCAAGCCAACACCAGCGCACTACAAGAAGAAGTTGGTGCGTCTCAGGCAACAGCACAAATAGCGGTAGAGGCAGCGAACGTTGCTAACGAGCAGGCGCGCGAAGCAATGGCTATGGCTGAAAAAGCGATGGCAGAAGCTGAGAAGGCGACGGCTATGAGTGAAGCAAACAAAGCTGAGTTCAATGACAAGCTAGATCGCATGTTTAAAAAGAGCATGCTGAAGTAAGTCTTTAGCAAGTCTCTAAAACCCAGCAGTTACCGCTACTTTGTGGCGCATCTGTTGGGTTTTTTCTTGGGCTCTAGAAACTTGCACTTGTTATACCCGGTTCTAAGCTTTTTGCCTTGTCACGCATCGGTACAGCTTCTGGTACGCCATGAGCACGTTCAATAACCGATAGCAATCCTTCCCGATCTATATCGCGTGTTGCCTCTAAGCCAAGTTCCTGCTCTATTTCGGAAAAAATCTTTTCTAACGTCTCAGTACTCGACTCAGCATCCTCTTCTAACGGGCGGTGAATTTCGACAAAATATCTGCCACCCAAGCGTGCAAGTTTAAAAGGCTCGTTTAACAACTTTACCGGTGTGGAAACATTTACGTCGTTGTAGAGCCACTCTATGTCTTCAGGGTACATACGCAAACAACCATGCGTCACACGCATCCCAACACCATACGGGCGATTAGTGCCGTGAATTAAGTACCCGGGAATACCCAACTTCAATACATGGCGCCCCAACGGGTTATCAGGGCCGGCGGGCACAATCAAAGGCAGTGGATCACCGTCATCGGCATGCTCTTTACGGATTGACTTAGGTGGGTACCAGCTTGGGTCTGTCGCTTTTGCCACAACACTGGAAGCACCCAGTGGTGTTTTCCAATCCATCCGACCCACACTGACTGGGTGTGTAGTGACCACGGACCTGCCATGCTCATCCTTACCGTAGTGATACAAACGCATTTCCGGCAAATTGACAACGATGCCCTCGCGAACCTCTCCAGGCAAAATAAAGCGCGATGGAACAACCACGTCGGTGTTTTCGCCAGGCAGCCAAATATCGACATCCGGGTTTGCGGCTACGATTTCATCATGACCAACACCGTAAAGCCGCGCAATATCAGCCAGAGTATCCGAGTGGACGGTACTGTAATGCTGAACTCGCCCGACGATGGGAATATCGGACGGCGGCAGCATATAACGAGCAGCCTGAGCCGAGCTCCCCGACATAAGGGCGAATAAAATGGCACTTCGAACAATCAATTGAGTAGACATCAGGTATCGAGCTGTAGTCATGATAAGAGTAATAGCCTTTATATAGCTGATGACGTGCCAGCTGGGCGAGTTTTAAGCAACATCGCCACAACGGCACAACGGCACAGAACTTTAAGACTTTAGTGCTGCACGCAGTGCGTCGGCCATGGCGCTGTTACTGTTATCAGCCACTGGCGCCTGTGGCGCTTTATGCTTAGCCCCATCCCGCCTAGGCTGACGTTTCTCTTTTGTCTTTGAACCCGACGCTTCATTTTTCGCCGCCGCATCAGGGTTAGCATCGCTGCGCATACTCAGTGCCACACGACGGCGCTTGATATCAATTTCCATGACGGTGACTTTTACAACATCTCCCGCTTTAACAACATCGTGCGGGTCTTTGACAAAACGATCCGCAATTGCGGAGATATGGACTAATCCATCTTGATGAACACCTATATCCACAAAAGCGCCAAAATTTGTCACGTTGGTGACAACACCTTGTAGCCGCATACCTTGGCTCAAGTCGTTGAGGGTTTCGACACCTTCACGAAACTCAGCAGTTTCAAACGCGGGGCGTGGATCACGGCCGGGTTTATGCAGTTCTTCTATAATATCGGCCACAGTCGGTGCACCAAACTTATCGTCGACAAAATCTTTAACTTGCAACTGTCCGAGAAAAGACGCGTTGCCAATCAGGTCATCGACCGCCCCGCCAAACTTGCTGACGATGCGTTCAGCCACACCATATGCCTCGGGATGTACGCCGCTAGCATCAAGAGGATTGTCTCCCTCGCGTACACGAAGAAAACCCGCACACTGCTCATAGGCGACGGGCCCGAGACGCGGTACATCAAGCAACTGCTTGCGGCTGCGAAACGCGCCATTGTCATCACGCCAATCAACCACATTTTTGGCGAGGGTTTTATTCAAGCCTGAGACACGGGACAACAGCGGCGCGGAAGCCATGTTTAAATCTACACCAACTCCGTTAACACAGTCCTCTACCACTCCGTCGAGCGCCCTTGCCAGACGGGTTTGATTCACATCGTGCTGATATTGACCCACACCAATCGCCTTAGGTTCCACTTTCACCAGCTCCGCAAGGGGATCCTGTAGTCGACGAGCGATTGATACCGCGCCACGCAAAGATACATCCATGTCTGGAAATTCAGCTGCCGCCAAAGCCGAGGCCGAATACACCGATGCTCCCGCCTCATTGACCATTACTTTGCCAACACCCAGCTCAGGGTATTTCGCCATCATCTCAGCGGTCAGTTTATCGGTTTCGCGTGATGCAGTGCCGTTGCCAATGGCAATCAGTTGAACACCATGACGCTTGCAGTGTGCCGCTAATGTTGCAATCGATTGATCCCACTGTCGTTTAGGAGGGTGCGGATAGATGGTGTCAGTAGCTAATGCCTTACCTGTCTCGTCGACTACGGCCACTTTCACGCCTGTGCGTATGCCTGGATCTAAACCCATAGTCGCACGTGGCCCAGCGGGTGCAGCCATCAATACGTCTTTTATATTACGGCTAAAAACAGCAATTGCTTCTTCTTCCGCCTGTTCTCGCACGCGTGTTTTTAAATCTAAGTCGAGCCGTGTATGCAGTTTTACCCGCCAACACCAGCGCACGGTGTCACTCAGCCACTTGTCTGCATGTCGCCCTTGATCCTGCACACCTAATTCAGCAGCAATAGATGCTTCTGCGCTGTGCCGTGCACTTGGATCCTCTTGGGGTAAGTCGAGTTTCAACGACAATACACCTGCATCACGGCCACGAAACAAAGCGAGGGCTCGATGTGAAGGTACTTTGTTTACTCTCTCACTGTATTCAAAATAGTCGCTGAACTTGGCGCCTTCTTCGGCTTTGCCGTTAACCAACTCGCTGCTGAGAATACCTTGATCCCAGAGTCGCTCACGCAAGCGCGCTACTAGTGAAGCGCTCTCTGCAGCTTGCTCCATGATGATTTGTCGCGCACCATCCAGAGCCGCTGAAGTGTCGGCAACCTCTTTCTCGCTATCCACATAGGCTTTGGCCGTCTCTTCGGGATTCAAATTGGGGTCGCCGAGTAACGCTTGTGCCAACGGCTCAAGGCCTGCTTCACGCGCTATCTGAGCTTTGGTTCTGCGTTTGGGCTTAAAAGGTAAGTAGAGATCTTCTAACTCAGTCTTACTGACCGTGGCATCTAATTTTCCAGCAAGCGCTACATCCAATTTGCCTTGAGATTCGATGCTCGCACGCACAACTTCACGTCGATCATTTAGTTCACGCAGGTAGCGCAGCCTATCCTCTAGATTACGCAGCTGAGTGTCATCCAAACCGTCAGTGACTTCCTTGCGGTAGCGCGCGATAAAAGGAACGGTTGCACCACCGTCCAAGAGCTGAATAGCAGCATTGACTTGCTGCTTACTGAGATTGAGTTCTGCGCTGATCTGAGCGTCGATGGATAACATGTGGCAGCAGTTTCTCTGTGTGGGAAAAGCCGCGAAGTTTAACCTATCTCGAACCGATTTGTGCCTTTCAAAGACGCCGCTAAGGCTTCACCCAAAGCAGCTTGGCACCTGCTTGCCTTTTTAAATCGTCGGCACTTGGAATACATCTTGGCGTGTCAATGCTGCGTGGCGTTGGATGCAATACAGCGAGGCGACTTGCGGCTGCTCACCAGATTGTAGATCGATGCGGTATATAAGCTTTACATCAGTGGCAAAATTCTCGTGCATGCTGGCTGTCGACGGATCAATGCCCAACGGGTTGGATTCACGCACTATCCGCACGACCGTGAATGTACCTTTTTCAATACGCACATTTTCACCGCCGTGTGGTACGGGTTTAGCTAACCTCATCCCGCACCTCATTGCATTCTGCCGTCGATTAAATTGCAACAGGTTTGTTAACGAAAGATCCGAGGTAGAGTGATCTACGGCGTTAAACCAACCATCGAGCCGACCTGGTGGAACAAGTAACACCTCAGTGAGCTCTATGGCAGAACCTATGGCGGGATCGAACTCTTGACCAGCATAGGCCTTGGACTGCAGTTGGGACAGATGCGCACAACCCGCCAGTGTTACTGCCAAACATGCCAATGAAAATGACCCCACCTTATGTGACATACCAGCCCCCATCGAAACAGTTTACAGCGCCTTTAAAATTACCGTAAAAAGCACAGCTTGGTGCGGTTAATGCGTAGTAATAGGCAATTCTGCGTCATTTTAGCCCAGAGCCAAGCAAATGGGCTGACTTTGTCCTTTTGAGCTGCTTTCAGCGCACGTCACAAAGCGGCGACAAGGTGACAATTCAATGACAGAGACGTCTCAGGTAGAAAAGTAAGGGCCCTACAACATGCGCAACACCGTTAACTCTGCACTATTTGGTTGCTGCCTATTACTGGCGCCAGCACAAGCTTTTGAAGTGCAACCACGCATAGTAGGGGGCTGTGAATCGGCGACAAGCGCGCATCCCTGGATGGTCGCGCTAGCCACCAAACTCGCCTCCAATAATGGCACCTATGAATGGACCAACTCTTTTTGCGGAGCGACGCTTGTCAATGAGCGATGGGTAATGACCGCAGCCCACTGCTTGTCTTACATGTCTTCGTCGGTGGAAGTAGATTTCGCACCGGCTGATCTCGAAGTTTATATAGGCACAACTAGGCTCGACAGTGGCCAAGGTGCGCACTATGCGATAAGTGAAATTCACAAGCATCCAAATTACAACAACCCCGCATTATTTTCTAACGACATTGCCTTATTAAAACTTGCAGAGACGGTACCGGAAGCTGCAGCTCGTTTGGCCACTGTAAAACCCGGCAACGATTTGCTTGCCCTGACCGCTGGTTGGGGAAAGCTCGAAGATGTAATCGTCACTCAAGAAAACGTTTCTGCACTTTTACCACGCGATTTACGGGAAGTGAGTGTCAGCATTCTGGACAATTCACTGTGCCCTTTTAACTTGACCGACAGCCAAATCTGCGCGGGCTTTTTGGCCGGGGGAAAAGACAGCTGCCAAGGCGACAGCGGTGGCCCTCTGATGCTTAAAAGCCAAGGCCAAGATACATTGGTCGGAATAGTTAGTTTCGGCGATGGCTGCGCACAGGAAAACTCCCCAGGTGTTTATACCTCTGTCGCCGCTTACCGAGACTGGATAGCTCAAACGACGACAGACCCATCGACAGGCATCAGTGACTTACCTGCACCGGTAGCGATCAGCGAAAACTACGCACATTTTAGTGCGTGCGGTGCGACCCCAGTCACCACAAGTGTCCCCGAGCCTACAAAAGTTATCAGCACCGGTGGTGGTGGTTCCGCAGGGCTTATTTTATTCACTATCGCTCTATTGGGATTGAATCGCCGTCAGCCTGCACTCCTGCCTAAAGCTAACAGTAAAAAAGCATAGATAAATGCCGTCTCTCGCAGAGCATCGTATCGTCCAGATGCTCCACCGTGACCAGCATCCATATTGGTACGCAACAACAGCATATTTTTTTTAAGCGCAACGTCTCGCATTTTTGCCACCCACTTTGCAGGCTCCCAATAGGTCACGCGCGGGTCGGTTAAACCTGCCAAAACCAATAGATGCGGGTAGTGAATCGGCTGAACATTATCTACAGCACTGTAGGCGGAAATGCGTTCGAAGGCATCTACGTCTTCAATAGGATTACCCCACTCGGGCCACTCCGCCGGTGTTAAAGGTAAAGTGTCATCGGTCATAGTGGCCAGAACATCAACAAAGGGTACGTCTGCTACAGCAGCAGCGAAAAGGTCAGCGCGCTTATTTAAAACCGTCCCGACTAACATTCCTCCGGCTGAACCTCCGTAACAGCAAAGTTGGTCTTTTGCGATCCACTGTTTCTCAAGCAAATGCTCGGCGACCGCTATAAAGTCGGTGAAAGTATTGTTTTTCTTTTCAGCTTTACCATCCAAATACCACTGGTATCCCTTTTCCATCCCTCCGCGAACATGCGCAATGGCATGAACAAACCCTCGATCAACCAATGACAAACGAGCGATAGAAAAACCTGCCTCACTGCTTATGCCATAGGCCCCATAACCGTACAAAAAACCAGGAGCCGTTCCATTGAGAGGGGTATCAGTACGATGCAAGATAGAAACAGGGATCATTTCTCCATCTGGCGCTTGTGCGTATGTGCGGCTGGTAACGTAATCCGCGCTGCTGTGGCCAGACGGAATCGGCTGGCGTTTTAGCAATTTCCGATCACCTGTTCCCATGTCCATTGACCATTGCTCAGCGGGTGTCGCTGGAGACTCGTAGTGGAAGCGCAGCTCTGAACTGGCAAATTCATAAGAGGCCCCTGTTCCTAAGGAGTAACAGGCCTCATCAAATTGGATATAGTCAAACTCCGGCACTTTCGATACGCTTTTAAGCCCCGCAACACCAATCCGCGGCAAGGCATCAAACTGCTCCTCGACAACCAAATAATCTGCAAACAGTAAAAAATCATCCAACAACACCCCGGGTTCTGGCAGATACCAGTCGTGCCAATGCTCTGCCAAATCGCGGCCAATCTTTGCAATTTGCAGTTTAAAGTCCAAAGTGTTTTGTCTATTGGTATGAATAATCCAATGTTCACCCCAGTCTTCCAGATCGTAGTGAATATCTCGCTCGCGCTCAGCAACACATCGCGGATGAGCATTGGCGTCATTAGCATCCAATACCCATTGCTCATCAGTGGTGTGGTCATGCACATGGATAACAATAAATCGGCCCGAACGAGTCTCCCCAACACTGACAAAAAAACCTGGATCCAGCTCACGGTAAACGCATTCAGGATCGCCATCGTGAATGTTGACCCGCCATACAGCATCCGGCCGATGGTTGTCATCCAAGGTTGTGTAATAAAGCGTGCAACTATCAGCGGCCCATTGCAGATCACCGCTAGTATCGTCAAGTCGCAATGGCAGCTCTTTACCATCCACTAACGATCGAACACTTACGCCGTAGCGTTCACTGCCCGACAAATCGAAAGCAACTGCTAGAAAATTATGATCTGGACTATGGTCCACAGCTGCTAGCGATAAATACGCTTCCCCTTCGGCAAGTACATTGCCATCGACTAACAGGTGTTCGTCGCCACCACCACGAGCTTGTCGACAAAATTTACGGTACTGAGCGCCTTTTTCACCGCGTGTGTAATACTGCCACTCCCCATCGGGAATCGGCACGCTGCTGTCATCTTCCTTTGTTCTGCCCAACATCTCCTCGAACAATTGCTGCCGCAATTCAGCTGTGCCAGCCATTTTTTCATCGCTGTGCACGTTTTCTGCTTTCAGAAAGGCGAGTATTTCAGGGGCTAGAAGCTCTGGATCGATGCTTAAGTCTTGCCAATTATCAGCACGCAGCCAGTGATAAGGGTCTTCGATAACCTTACCGTGCCACTGGCTGATATTTGCAGTGCGAGAGTACTTAGATGTCATTTATTAAGACCTTGCCTTCGATGGCTGAGCTAGCTTTACAAAAATATGAATTAGGCCGGCCTACTATTCAACTAAAATCACAGTAGACGCCTAAATAACAAGGACAAAATATCATGCGAATCTCAATGCTCACTAGATGTAGTGCTCTTGCGCTGAGTTTGAGCGCAGGCAGTGTTTCCGCAAACAACCTGATAGATGTCTATCAGCTTGCACTCGAAAATGACCCTACTATTATCGCCTCAGAGTATCAGCGCCTGGCGACTGGTGCATCGGTGGACCTAGCCAAATCGTCTCGCATGCCTACTGTCAGTACTACTTTTTCGCTGGGCCAAACAGGGAGACACGGCACAACGAGCGTGCATGAAGACGGAATAACCGCCGCCATCCAAGGCCAGCTTCCTCTGTTAAACCGTAGCAACAAACTCAGTGTAGAACGAGCGTACGCCGCTGAAAGAGCAGCCAATGCGGTACATACAAATGCTCAACAGGACTTAATCTGGCGAACGGCTAACGCCTATTTCGGCGTTCTGCGAGCACAGGACAATGTAAATTTTGGAAAAGCCGAGCGAGAATCTATTTTCCGCCAATTGGACCAAGCAGAGAGACGATATGACGTAGGTTTAGCAGCCATTACCGACGTTAAAGAAGCACAAGCCAGTTACGACTTGTCAGTCGCCAATGTCATTTCTGCAGAGAACGACTTGCGCACAGCTGAAGAGGCGATGCGCGTGATTACTAATGTTTACGTAAAAGATTTGCATAGGCTGAAAGACGAAGTTGCCTTAGAGCCACCGCAACCAGACAACGTAGATTCGTGGGTCAAAACGGGAATCGCACAAAACCCTGCCATGATCGAGGCACGTGAAAACCTAAATAGCGCAGAGCTTGGTGTTAAATTAGCGGGGGCTAGTCGTTACCCCAGTCTTGATCTCATTGGAAGCTACCAAAACAGCGATACGGACGCGAGCATCAGTGGCGGATCATCCTCCTCTTCGGACACTGAAAGCCATTCACTAAATTTGCAATTGTCTGTACCACTCTATACCGGCGGGGCAGTCGCCGCCTCTAAGTCCCAAGCAAAATTCTTATCTAGAGCATCAGAGAAATTCTTACTCATTACAGAGCGCGACGTAGAACGAAATGTTCGAGTAGCGTTTTCGACAGTTGAAGCTCGTATCAGTCAGGTCAATGCATTGCAGCGTGCACTGGAATCAAATCAGGTCGGCTTAGAAGCCACTGAAGCTGGCTACGACGCTGGTACCCGATCAGCGGTGGACGTTTTACAATCCATACGCAGCACCAGCAACGCCGCAGCACAATATGCAGGCGCGAGATACGACTACATACTTGCTATGTTGTTCTTGCGGTCCACTATTGGCTTATTGGATGAACAAGATCTCAATCGTTTCAATGAATGGCTCGAACCGAAAGAATAATAAGTAGCAAAAACAAAAAAAGGCCGGTCACTGAGTTCAGCGGCTGGCCCTTTTTCTTTATCAGCTAGGGTTTTACAGCCCCACTACAGTTTCCCGTCAATTGCCAGTTGATATATTTTTTCATCTCCATCAACCCAAGCAGCCCTAGAAAACTGCGTCACAACTTTTACACGGGCGGCCTTTCCAAAAACCGCTGCCGTGTCTCCCTCGGCCACTCTGGCCATACAACTAGCAAGGTCTTCAACGTTTCGAGATTCAAACAGGAAACCATTTTCCTCATGATCAACAACTTCTGGACACCCGCCGATACGAGGGGCGACAACGGCCCTACCTGCCGCCATTGCCTCACGAGCAGCAAGAGGAAATGACTCTCGTGTTGATGACAATACAAATGCGTCGATCACTGACAAAATATCATCAACGTCTCGACGAGCACCGGCCATAATAACAGTGTTGCGTAACTTTAGTTCATCCACCTTCGCTTCAACTTCTTCGCGTAATGGCCCATCACCCACAATAATTAATCGAAGTGACGGATCAATCGCTACGCGCATAGAAAAGGCCTCTAACAAATAATTGTGACCTTTTTCTTCAGAAAGCCTGGCGACAATAGCCAAGATTTTATGTTTAGCTTTATCCAACGAGAACTCGTCTAGGATCCGCTGTGACGGTGCGCGTGGTGCATAGCGCTCAACATCGATACCGCTGTGAACGACACCACTGCGCTTTTCGGGCAATCCGCTAGACAACAAGCGATTACGTTCGTAGTGCGATTCAAAAATCACATAGTCAGCGCATGCACGCAACAACCAACCCGCGTATTTAAAATGCGCAGGATTGTGAATATTGTGAATCGTGGTCACAATGGGTGGCCGCTTGCCACCTAGACGCATTAGTTTCATCGCCAACAAAGTAACCAGTGAAGAACGAACAGACTGAGGAGCGACCAAATCTATGTTGTGTTCTTTTACAAGAGCATTCAATGCCTTTGCAGATGCCCACATCCCACCCAAACCAGAGATGTTAAAATCGATCGGACAAAAAATAGCTCCTTTGCTTTTAAGCTCTTCCAGCAACTCACCCTCAGTTGTTGCAACATAAACAGTATGCCCCCGTGCGCTTAAGTCTTCGGAAAGCGCCAACAAATCGGACTGGACACCACCAAAACCAAAGGGCTCAGTCATAAGGTACAAAATTTTCATGTTTGGGTTTCCACTGAATTATTTCTACGGCGCTCAAATTGCCACTCGCGCTTCATATCTAAGACTAGATGAACTGGATCTAGAGCACCATCCAATTTTGCGGCAAACTCTTTAGGCTCGTCACGATCTGTGACTTCAGTTCGGCGCAACTGAAGAAGCTCACTATTCCCTCGGTTTACACCCGGTTTGACCGTTACCGCGTGGACGTATCCAGCCTCTTCTACATAGTCCACTTCTCTCTGGCCATAATTTCCATTGGGATAAGCAAAGCTAGAAACAGAAGTTCCAAGCTTGTCTTCTAAGCGCATTTTGCTATCAATGATCTCTCGTTTGGAATCAGCACTTTTAAGCTCACTAAGCATTGGGTGCGTACAGGTGTGCGAACCAAAATTGATCAAACCGCTTGCTGCCAAATCTGATACTTCGAGCCAATCCATATGCAAACGTTCAGAGCCTTTATATCTACGATGGGAAGCCTTTTGGTCAACAAAATCCGCAGTCAAATATATCGTTGCGGGTAGACCATATTTTTGCAGCAACGGTGCTGCCTCTAAATAGTTGTCTAGATAGCCATCATCAAACGTGATAACAACACTATTTTCGTCAAAGCTGAAAGCGTCTTTAAGAGCAACGACACGATGGGATGATTTCAACCCTCGTAGTTGATCGTCAAAGCGTTTTGGTGAAACGGTGAGTTGATCATACTGATCTAAATCTGTGACACGGTGGTACATCAGAATTCGCGTACCAGGATTCCATCGGTTCCATTGTCGAGTAATGGGACGAAAAGCCCCGGCAATGACCCTACGCATGTTGATGCTCCAAAGCGGGTAGCTCCGTAATTGTGGCATAGAGATTTTCATAGTCGCGAGCAACTTTCTCTGCACTGTAGTGGCGACGAGCATGTTGCTGAGCGAGGGCCGCCAATGACTCAGACAGGTTCGGACCGTACTGCAATTGTTGTAAGACATGAACAAGCGCCTCAGTATCACCCGCGGGATACAAAAGACCGTTTTCACCATGCTTTATGACGTCCGGGATCCCGCCAACAGCAGTGGCGACAACAGGAGTACCGGCTGCCATAGACTCTAGCAAAGTCATTGGCAGGCCTTCCCAGCGACTCGGCATTAGCAGTGCATCGCATGACTTAATAAAACCTATTGCGCTGGGATGCCAACCCAAAAGGCTGACCCTATCACCCAAATCCAATTGTTCGATTTGCTCTTCGATCGAGGACTGCAATTCACCTTCACCGACAAACACGCAACTGAAATCGTGTCCTAAGTCTCGATAACTCGCGAGTGCTTCAAGAAGATCGCTGTGCCCTTTAGCCTCATTTAATCTACCGACAACACACCATAGCGGTGAACTCTCTCCACGACGGTAAACCTCTAGATCCACGGGCAAAACATTTTCTATTCGACCCAAATCGATACCATTGGCTATTGTGATAATTTTGCTGGCGGGGATGCGCTGCGCAAGCAAACTCGTTTGCACAGTTGCTGAGCAAGCAATCACTCTGTCGGTGGTCATTGCGAGAGCCCAATCAATCACTTTATGCACAAGCCGCTTCCAGCTATTGACACTGTGTGCTGTTGAGACAACACATGGGGTGCGCGCTATTTTCGCGGCAATTCTTGCCCAGACATCAGCAGTGAACAAATGCGTATGAACGACAGCTACTTGATGAGACTTAAAATAAGACACCAACTGCGGAATAAGAGAAAAATCTAATTTTTCTTTCTTGGAGAACACATCGACTGGAACGCCAGCGTTTTCTATTTCTGCCACGAGTTCGCCGCCCTCTACTAGACAAAGCACGCGATACCGCAATGAGCGGGATCGGTTCTTAATAACTTCTGCAATAAGACGCTCAGCGCCGTCAGGAGGCAAGCGATCAATGACATGAACGACCGTATTTTTCATCTATCTGAGATACGCCTTAAAATTGAGCCGTCAACATGACGAGATAAAGTACTAATTGCTAGAACCCGCGCACTATGGTGTCAGTGAGCCTGTTTTTATAAACTCGCGTCACGCTAAAGTATCGACAAATCGAGGCTAAACTTGGGATTAGTATCAAAAAACCTATTGAAAAAGCCATGTTGAAGCCAATCCCAAAAAAAATCACCTGTTCGCAGGTGTGATATGAGTGTTTTTGATGCTGTATTGCTCCTTAAGGCTAGGCACTTTATCCGTACAATCAGTTTCTTATTTTGACAAAACCTTTCACGCAGCGGCCCATTTTGTACTGTGTAGCTGGTTATTCCTCTTACTAGATCGAAAGCAACACCTAAAGGTGATCACTTTTTCGTTATTTTTAGGCAGTTTCATTGAGAATTTGCAGATTTTTGTTCCAAACAGACTGTCTGGTATCGGGGACATTTTGGCCAACACAGTGGATGCACTGCTCGTACTAAAACTGACAACGGTCAGACGTAAGCCATGACAAACTTGTTGAAGTTTGTCATTAACACAATAAAATCAAGAGCATGAAGCCTTCGACGAGAAATACTACTTTTCCAACATTTGAGGAACAAATCCACTGTTTTCATACCCTAAGTCGGCATTGATCTTTGTCCATATTGGTCGCTAAACTAAAGTATATCTGCGACACTTAAGTGCTTGGTGAAGCCCGATTTGCAGGACTATGCTTTATTAATTGACCTAAAGTACGTTCAATATCTATTTTTTTGGAGAATAACTGATGAAGAAAATTCTACTGGCAGTAGGACTTGTCGCACTGAGTGGACCCTCCTTCGCTGCGGGTGACGCGGCAGCGGGTAAAGCAAAAGCGGCCATTTGTTCTAGTTGCCATGGTGCAAACGGAGTTGGAATTGCTGGTATTTTCCCCAATTTGTCAGGGCAGAAAGCTGAGTATCTTCTCATTCAATTGAAGGCTTTCAAGGACGGTAGCCGAAGCAGCGGCAATTCAGCTCAAATGGTTGGCATGGTCGCAGCACTATCTGATCAGGATATGGCAGATCTAGCTGCCTACTATGAGTCTTTGGACGCTGCTAAATAATCAGTATAATCTGGCTCGAATTCACATTGGAGTTCGAGCAAGACGACCGCTCACATTCCTCTAAACGCCACAATGGTACAATGCACTTTCTGAAGCTGCGCTGATAAAAGCAAGTACCTTGTAGCGTCAATACTAAATTCCTGTTTAGTATCTCTCATGAGATAAGCGCTTAAAACTGCTTGTGCTTTTCACCCTTGCTTCACCTTGACGATAAATACTTTCAACAGCCCGCGCAACGGAAATTCTGTGACGAACAAAAACGCCAAAGTGCCGTGCTTTAAGGCAACGAATTGATGAAATTACAAAACTATTATCTGCTTGAAGATGACACTCTAAAATTTAGCCGCGAACAAGCGAGCCAATTTGCCAAAAATGTTGCCGGTGATTTCAACCCCATTCACGACATCGATGCGCGCCGATTTTGTGTGCCTGGTGACCTGCTATTCGCCGTTCTTTTGGAACAGCACGGTATATTTCGCAATATGGAAATTGAATTTGCAGGCATGGTGACAGAACAGTCCAAAGTACTGACAAACCTAAATCCTGGGTCTATACATTTTGTTAACGCAGAGGGGTCAGAACTGATAGTTGCTCGCCATGATGAGCAGAGCTGCGGTAATTCTATTTTTGTAGAAGAACTAAGTAAGGCCTATGTGACCTTTTCTGGTCAAACTTTTCCACATATCTTAGTGCCCATCATGCGTGAACACGGTGTGATGATTAATCCGTCTCGCCCCATTGTCATGTATCGCCGAATGTCTCTTTCTTTAGATGCTTGCTCCGGTAAAAACATTAAGTTGTCTTATACGGGTGCTAACTTCGAAGGCAGTGGTAAAAAGGGCGAAGTTTCATTGCACTTTGACATCAAATCAGGTGAAGACACGATTGGAACCGGCATGAAGAACATGCTGCTCAGCGGGTTACGTGAATACGATCAAACAGAAATCGATTCAGTTGTAGAGAAGTACGCCCAATGGAAGGCTGCCGCTTCACTCTAAAAAAACCAACGGCTTTAGCCTTACTCAGGAATATTGAGGTCAACCACTAGGAACCTCAGATTACGCTTTTGCCGTTTCCAAAAAAAATCCCAGCCTGCAATAAGCAGACTGGGATCAGCGAATTAACTACCTACTAAGTAGGGGGTCAATTAGAAGCTTTGGCTCAACTTGATGCTGTATTCCATCAGGTCATCTACAGCGTCGTCGTCAGAAGCAGTCGATACAATCTCACCACTCAAAGACATTGAGCTTCCCAAGTCTTTAGATGCAGCTAATTTCAACTTTGTTTCAACGTCTGTCTTGGTAGACATAGCAACAGTAAGACCAACGGTATCGCTTGCAGCGTAGTCAAGTTGTAAAGCCATTACTTCAGCTTCGTCCTGAGTCTGGAAGTATCCAGATACAGTAGCAGCACCCATTGCATAGCTAGCACCCAAGTCAACAACAGCTTCGTCGTCGCCTTTAGAACCAAAACCTAGGCCCAAGCCCAAGTTGCCAGCAGAGTAACCAATGCTCGCGCCCATGCCGTCGTCATTTCCAGCAGGAGAAAAACCAACGCTCAGATCAAGGCTACCGATAGTCTTGGCGAATTTGATAGCGCCTTCAGAGCCAGGAGACATATCGTGAGTATCCCAGGCTTTAACACCGCCACCAGCAGCAAGGCCAACATCACCCATTGATAGTGAACCGAAATCGCCTTTAACACCGACCAAAACGTTGTCAGAAATAGGGTTGCCTGCGATTGCATCGATGTCTAGACGAAGGCTACCAAAACCAGTCAAGCCGCTGTTCAACGCAGACTCGGCAGCAATGCCCCAACGTACGTCACCAGCAGATACAGTTAGTTCTGAATCATCAGCGTCTGAACCGCCAACTTTTATCTGAACGACACCTGAAGTAGTAACGGCAACGTCAGCAGTAGCTGCGAAAGGAGCTGCTAGAGCAGCAACTGATAATGCGATAAGAGTCTTTTTCATTTTCATTTCCACCTGATGAATTTGTAACAACATTGCAAATTTTGATTGATAAGTATCGGAACTGCTAAGCGATCGACCATGGCGATCTTCGTCGCCTGATTACGTCGCTGGTCAATCCCAGCCAGCAACTAAATAGTAGGCATAGACCACAGGGTTCGCAAGCAAAATAACAACATTTTTTTATATTGTTGTAAAAAAAACACCGTTTTTCGACGATAAAGCCTCTGAAGAGCAGAATTACCCCAAAATCCCACACAAAAAGCAGTTGTTTTTATACAACAAACTAGTTTCACGTTTGTCATCAATTTTTACAGATCACAAAATTCCTGAGATGTCGGTATCACAGACCACAACATCTTTGTGCAAGACGAAAAGCTGCCATCAAAATTACACACACTTATATAAACGCAAAGAAATGGCGAAAATTAGCCTTTTAAGGGCTTAGGACCTAGAGAAAAGAGAAAGCTGTACGAGATGCAGCAACAAGGAAGAAAGTGATCACTCACTCATATACAAGAGCTCTAGCTTATCGCGCTGCCATCGCTTAGGAGACTTTGTTTGAAAACCCTAGCACGCGCCTATCAACGACTGGTTAGAGAATGAAGCTAGATGGCAGTAATTCGCTCAGCGTGTACGTCGCTGCCACATCGCCTGTGGATCGCGCCAAATAAACAGGCACATTAGCTTCGCCGAATTCCACCAGCTTTTGCCTGCAACCTCCGCATGGCGAAACCAATGTATCGCCATCAGCGACGACAGCGACTTGCTCTATTCGTTTGGCGCCAGCAGCAATCATAGCGGCAATAGCACCTGCTTCGGCGCAAGTGCCTTCGGGGTACGCCGCATTCTCCACATTGCAACCGACGTAAATTTGACCATCGTCAGCCACCAAAGCCGCGCCAACTAAAAATGTCGAGTAAGGCGCATAGGCTTTGTGGCGTACATCACGAGCAGCTTCCACTAAAAGGTCGCATAACTCTACTGCCGTTTCATCAGTCATTATCGATCCTTGCTGTAAGGCTGACCTATTGCCTTGGGGGCAATCGAGCGTCCAAAAAACCCAGCCAATAAAACAACGGTTAAGACAAAGGGTAACGCTTGAATCAATTGCACCGGCACTTGCCCAACTATCGGCATGGGTACACCTTGTAGTCTTATAGCAACCGCGTCGAGCAAACCGAATAGCAAACAAGCCATCAACGCTTTGCCGGGGCGCCAATTGCCGAAAACCATTGCAGCGAGTGCAATATACCCTTGTCCTGCACTCATCTCGCGGCTAAATCCTGCATTTTGAGCGATCGCCAAATAGGTGCCACCTATCCCGCATAGAGCTCCACAAATAATGATGGCGCGATAGCGCATCCACGCCACCGATATTCCAGCGGTGTCCACAGCCTGCGGGTTCTCTCCCACTGCCCTGAGACGCAACCCAAATCTTGTGCGGTAAACCACCCACGACGTAAACAACACAGCCAAAAAAGCGGCATAAACCAAAACGCTATGACCACTGATGACACCGCTATACAGTGGCCCCAGCACTGGAACATCAGCCACTGCCGCAGCACCAGGTAACTCAATCGGCATAAAGCGCGCAGAAGGTGACAAACTAGGTGTTTGTCCACCTTGGTGAAACCAAGCGATACCCAGCACCACCGTTAAGCCAGACATTAGAATGTTTATTGCCAACCCACTCACTACTTGGTTACCACGGTAGTTAATGCACGCAACCCCATGTAACAGAGACAGACAAACAGAAACGAGCATCGCTACCGACAGGGCCAATACTGGAGAGCCGCTTACCGTGGCGACACAGGCCGCTGCAAATGCAGAAGCCAACAACTTGCCTTCGAGGCTAATGTCGATAATGCCGGAACGCTCTGAGAAAATTCCAGCCATGGCGCAAAATATAAGAGGGGTTGATACACGCAGTGCGGCGTCTAACACATTGAAGAAATCTGCCAGTATCATCAAACCGCTCCTTCAACAATGACGTGCTTGCCAATCAACTTGCCATAGACCCAAGCGACCCATGGCTCACTCATGTAAGCCAACGCACCTGAAAATAAAATCACCAAGCCTTGAATCGCGACCACCATTTCACGCGTAACTTTCGGCATATCAAAAGCCAACTCTGCTCCACCTTGATAGAGAGCACCAAACAATAGGCTAGCGAGAACAATACCCACCGGGTGGTTACGGCCCATCAGAGATACTGCGATTCCTGTAAACCCGTACCCTGCAGTAAAATTCAGTAACAATCGATGTTGTGTACCTAGGATTTCGTTTAGACCCATCATTGCAGCCAAACCACCAGAAAGGCACATGGTGATAACCGTAACTTTACGTGCATCTATCCCTGAATAGGAAGCAGCACGTTCGCTAAACCCGACGGTGCGTAAAGCATATCCCGACGGACTGCGCCATATATAAAGCCACAAACCAAAGGCGCAAATTAGAGCAATGAAAAGTGAACCATTCGCCGGGGAACGACTCAGTTCGACGCCAAACCACGCCGCAATTTCATATAAATAAGGAATACTGGCTGAATCTAAAAACTTTCGCGTTTCCGGCGCCATGCTTCCTGGAGCGATCAGCACACTAACTAAGAGATAACCCAGCAATGCAGAAGCAATAAAGTTAAACATAATAGTTGTGATGACGATGTGGCTACCGCGATAGGCTTGGAGCCAACCCGGCACGGCCCCCCAAGCAGCACCGAACACCGCGCCAGAAACCAAACAGAGCGGCACTAACAAATACACGGGCAATACATCATCAAAAGCCAGTGCCATCAAAGCCATACCTAGCCCACCTACATAGGCCTGTCCTTCACCACCAATATTAAAAAGTCCGGCATGAAAAGCAACAGCCACGGCCAGACC
The DNA here is from genome assembly GCA_937965695.1 of uncultured Granulosicoccaceae bacterium. GTDB lineage: Bacteria > Pseudomonadota > Gammaproteobacteria > CALCKW01 > CALCKW01 > CALCKW01. The sequence goes on along the minus strand of CALCKW010000021.1, from coordinate 21,133 downwards.
TGTAAAAATAAAATTGGTCGCGTAAAAGAGGGTATAGCCAATAGCCTCTTGATAGCCAAAAGCACCGTAGATCATTAATCGAACTGCTTCGATGGGGTTTTCGCCAATAATCCAAAATATCAAGCCTGACACAAATAGCGCCATACTTAAATTCACAAGCGGAACTACGCCCACTCGCAGCCATGTCGGCATGTGCACGGTATTGTCAGCACTAGACATTTTCCACCTCCCGTGCATTGGCCATCATTAGGCCTAGTTGAGCCTTGTCAGCATCACCTGCAGGCACCTCGCCCACCAACTCTCCTCCACACATAACCAATATACGATCCGACAGCGCAAGAATCTCATCCAATTCTACAGAGACCAAAAGTATGCCTACGCCTGCGTCACGTAGCGCTAATAGCCTGCGATGAATAAGCGCAATCGCTCCTATGTCCACGCCACGAGTGGGTTGGCCAACTAACATTAACTTAGGCTCACGCTCTATCTCACGAGCGATGATTAATTTTTGTTGATTACCGCCCGAGAAAGCAGCTGAACGCAACGATGGATCAGGTGGCCGCACATCAAAATCATTCATCAACGCTTGACAATGCGCTGTGACTTTATCACCGTCTATCAGCGGACCACGACGGTATACGGGGTCGTCGTGATAACCCAAAATGCTTGTCTCTGCAGCACTGAAGGGTTTAACCATACCCAATCGATGACGATCTTCAGGCACATGGTTAACGCCCAAGCTGCGTAAAGTTTTTGGGTTAATTTTGTATTTTGAATCTACCTCCTGGCCAAGCACATTGAAGCTCCCTGCACTCAAAGGCTCGATCCCTGCCAATACCTCAAGCAATTCAGATTGGCCATTACCGGACACACCCGCCACACCGACAATCTCACCAGCCCGAATGTTAAAAGATATCTGACGGCAAACCTGAACACCACGCGCGTCTCGAACACCTAGGTTTTTGACTTCCAGCAGAACTTCTCCGGTATTCGGTAACGATTTATTGAGCTCTAGGTCTACTGAACCACCGACCATTAATTCCGCCAGTTCACGTTCTGATGTTTCGGCCGTTTCTCGATGCGCTACCATTTCACCTAATCGCATGACCGAAACACTGTCAGTGACATCCATAACTTCACGCAATTTATGCGTGATCAATAGTATGGTGACCCCTTGCTCACGCAGAGCTCGCAATATGCGAAACAGCTGATCAGCTTCTTGGGGAGTCAATACACCTGTTGGTTCATCCAGAATCAGTACGCGCGCGCCGCGATAGAGCGCTTTAAGTATTTCTGTTCTCTGTTGCTCTCCGACAGGTAACTCACCCACCAGAGCATCTGGATCAACATTTAATTGATAATTGTCGGCTAAGTGTTGCAGCTGTTCACGGGCTGCAGCGGCACTAGGTGCCAGCGCCATCCCTTGTTCAGCACCGAGCATCACATTTTCCAAAACACTAAATGTGTCCACTAACATGAAATGCTGGTGCACCATGCCAATACCTGCTTCGATCGCAGCCCTTGAGTTGGCCAATCTAACTACCTGGCCATCGATCAGTACTTCACCCGCATCAGCCTTGTAAAACCCATAGAGAATACTCATCAGGGTGGATTTACCCGCCCCATTTTCTCCAATAATGCCGTGAATGCTGCCCTTACGAATTTGCAAGTCCACGTCCCTGTTCGCGTGCACATCCCCAAAGCGTTTGTGCACGCCACGCAATTCAATAGCCAAGTCAATGACGGGTGCCTGCGGCATCAATTGTCCCCTTTTGCAGAAAGCCAGCCGACTGCTCTGGCACAATAGAACGTCTATTGAACACCAATGCAGCTCTGCTGACTAGTACCCCAGCGCAGAACAAGGTGGCTAAATTTGATTTTTTGCGACAATCGATCGCTCAGAAAGAGCAACTTTTTAGTGACATTTAAAAGGCAACCAGCGCTATCCGACAGCACTGCCAAAATTTGATCAGATAAAACTTTGGCCATACGGTAAGGCGGGTGCTCCCAACCAGCTGGCGACACTCTGTCCAACATCTGCAAAGCTATCGCGAACGCCAAGACTTCGGCTTTTGCACCCTTTGCTCCAACACAACACGGGAATTTGCTCGCGGGTATGGTCGGTACCTTGCCAGCTGGGATCACAGCCATGGTCAGCCGTTATAACTAATAGATCTTCTGGCCCGAGCTGCCGCATAAGTTCTGGTATGAGTGCATCGAAGGCTTCAAGCTCACGCGCGTAGCCCGGAACATCGCGACGGTGGCCATATTCTTGATCAAAATCCACCAAATTGGTCATAATCAATTGCGGCGTTTGAGCGTTCTGTGTGGCATCTAAAGCTTTATGTGTTGCGGCCATTAAGCCACTAAGCTCACTGGCTTTGACTTTTTCACCCACACTTTGCCCTGAATAAATATCAGAGATTTTTCCAATGGCAGTTACTTTGCCGCCTGCATCGACAACTCGATCAAACAAGATTGGACCGTTGGGTGGCACAGCATAGTCCCGACGGTTATGAGTCCGTTTAAAATTAGTGTGGTCAGTGCCTAAAAACGGGCGAGCAATGACGCGGCCGACATGATAGTCATCGACCAGCTCACGCGTGATTTCACACAACTTGTATAAGCGGTCTAAACCAAAAGATTCTTCGTGGGCGGCGATTTGAAAAACGCTATCGGTGCTGGTGTAAACAATTGGCATTTGTTCTGCGTGGGAGCGTTCACCGTCAGATTCCAACACCTCTGTGCCTGCAGAGTGACAATTGCCAAGCACACCGGGAAGTTCGGCCCTTTTGCAGATTTCAGCTAACAATTCAGGGGGAAAGCAATTAGTTTTTTCAGGAAATACGCCCCAATCGTCATTGACAGGCAAGCCCGCTAACTCCCAATGTCCGCTCGGTGTGTCCTTCCCACTGCTCAGCTCAATCGCAGAACCCCACATTCCCACTATCGTTTGAGAGCCATCTGCCATCAGCGGTGAGGGACGCCCCCAAGCCTGCTCTAATGCGGCTTGCATGCCTAGAGCTGCCAAATTTGGCAGGTGCAATGGCCCTGATCGCCCCTGATCGGCTTGACCAGCGGCACAGGCTTCAGCGATATGACCAACAGTGCAGGAGCCTTCGTCACCAAAAGCGGCCGCATCTGGTGCACCACCTATGCCGACGGAGTCCATCACGAGCAAGACGACTCGGCGTTTTTCTGCAGTGTTAGGCACAGCGATTCCTTTGTCATTCAGTCTTAACTTTCTATCGGCCAATTCAGCCAAAAGATTGGGTGCCGACGATATCACAACATCTATTTCAAGAGTGTTATCAACTTGTTACTACCCGCCTTATTTGCTCAGATCAACGCCTGCTGTTCAAAAAAAAGCGTGTGACCCAACACAATAGGTGGTCACGGTATCCGTATCAATGCATTCAGAGTCTATTAAATGGGGCAATTAAATGGGGCAATTGTTAGCTGTTAGCCAATGCGACTGGAACTGTTAACCACTAACGCAGCTCGCTGCTGCGCGGACAACTCTATAGCCTGACCGTGCGGGGTACTATCAGCCGCTTCAGCCCAAGCGTGTTGCACAATGTGCAGCTGATCACCCAGCACAATCTGCTTGCTTTGAAGGATGTTTTCCAGCGCATTTAACCAATGGAGATAATAGCTGTCCCCGCAATCCGGGTCGCCCGCTAACTGCGCCTCGTTGATAGCGGCTGTGAGATGTTCTGCCCATTCTGGCCATGAAAATAACCCACGTTCATACAGTGCCAATGTCATTGCAAACACCTGCGCCTGCCAAGGCTCTGCAAACACAGGCCCAGTTTCGTCGCGCGGAATGGCCGGCAGCTTTTGCAAAGCCTCAGCTTCTGCTCTTCTCAGATGGCTCATATCAGACTGGCTCAAGGTAAGGCTCCCAACAATCAACGTGGACTGAACTTTTTTGAGCGCTCTCACCCCAAAGTTCACTCGCTTCGAAACGCACATTGTATAACCAATGCGGGTCTTCACCATCACCGCGCGCATGGCTGTCGGCAAACACGTGGCAGCCGTGCACTCTGTCTATCACACCGACACAACCCCGAATATACCGTGGGACTCGCGTGTGTGCTGAGGGGGTATTGCGAAAGACGCGCACTTGTTGCCCTAAAACAAACTTTGCGGGTGCTGTAGCTCGTCGAGTCACTGGAGAACCGGCCGCCAACGCTGCAGGTATCAACGCGGCCTTTGCCAGTCGAGGTAGTTGCTTTGCGGGTCGCAGAGAATGCCCTGCTTTTAATTCATCCTCACTGATCAATTCTTTTTCTAGCATCAGGGCCTGCATAGCCGCAAACCAAATTCGATAATAGCCGGCACTGAGATAAAAATGCGGGGGAAGAGACTCTCGAGAAGATCGAGATTCATCCAAGTTCCAAGCTCCACTCGCCCCCATCGCCAGCGTCAATGCAAATACCCGCCGCTCCCAAGGATGATGAAATAGCGGCTCATCGTGTTCTTCTACGACAGGCCCAAACGCCTGCATCCCGCCTAAATCTTGAGCGCCATTCAAGAGCCAGCTCCTTCAACATCTGTAGCAGGACTGGCTAAGCCAGTACCTATCATTGAATTACGGTTAACCAGCTCGACCAGCTGCTCTTCGGTAAAGTTCTCAGTACCTTCTGGTTGTTCTGGCACAACCAAATATCGGATTTCAGCAGTGGAATCCCAAACTTTTATTTCCACCGACTCCGGCAGATCAACATTGAATTCTTTTAGCACTCCCTTGGGATCCACAACAACACGGGAACGATAAGGCGCTGACTTGTACCAAGCGGGAGGTAAGCCCAACACTGGCCACGGGTAGCAAGAGCACAAAGTACACACGACCATATTGTGTGTATCAGGTGTGTTGAACACAGCTACCATGTGCTCGCCTTGTCGGCCGGTAAATCCAAATTCAGCTATTGCAGCGCTGGCGTCTTCTGCCAAACGTTTTTTGTAGTCCATATCGACCCAGGAACGAGCAACAACTTGGGCACCATTGCGGGGCCCGACTTGGTTCTCATAAGTGTCAATAAAAACATCTAGCGCGCCCGGCTCAACATAACCCTTTTCTGTCAACAACGTTTCTAAGGCTCGAACCCGAATAGCGGTTTCATCGAGGTGGGAATGCTCATGATCGTGGGAGTGCTCTTCACTCATGGGTACTGCCTCTGATAGCCTGTGCCCAAGATACCGCGCCGGACGCTACTCGACTACCTACTATTACAATAAATAGTCTGTTTTTTAGCAAAAACCGCCGCCCTTAGTCGACAGGAGATGCTCGTGCCGCACAATCTAACCCGACCTTTGACCGAACTTAGCCATTTATTAGCTAATGGCCAGTGCACCGCGCGCAGTTTGGTGGAGGCAGCGCTAACCCGCATTGCCGCTGTAAATGACCCTGAACGTCCCGTTTTTTTAGTGCTTTACAGTGATCAAGCGCTGGCAAAGGCCGACGAGATAGACCGCGCGCGTTCTTTGGGCACCAATCTGCCAGCCTTCTCGGGAATACCATTCGCGGCAAAAGATTTGTTCGACGTGGCGGGTGAAGTAACAACAGCTGGCTCAATAGTATTAAAAAATGCAGCTCCAGCAAAACAACACGCTTCCGTAGTACAACGATTAGTCGACGCTGGCATGATCTTAATCGGCAAAACCAATATGACAGAATTCGCGTTCTCGGGGCTTGGTCTCAACCCTCATTATGGAACTCCCCCTGCTTGGGGAACAGCCGGTGATACGGCCTGCGCTCCCGGGGGGTCATCCAGCGGCGCCGGTGTCAGTATTGCCGCAGGCATGGTGCCCGTCTCTCTAGGAACAGACACAGCGGGCAGCTGTCGAATTCCCGCCGCCTGGAATGGCGTCGTAGGCTATAAACCAACGCAGTCTTCTTTGCCTGGAGACGGTGCATTTCCACTGTCTGAGTTGTTTGACGCACCTGGCCCATTTACACACCGTGTATCTTGCTGCCATAGCGTATTCCAAATGATGGCTGGTCAAGACCAAAGTAGTTTGCCGGTCATCGAATTAGCTGAATTGAGTTTTGCAGTACCAACAGGTTTGGCACTTAGCGATCTCAATCCAATGGTCGAGGCAGCATTCAATCGCACCCTAAAATTGCTTGAATCAAGCGGCGCAGCCGTGGACTACATTGATGTCCCAGAGTTCGAAACAGCGGGTGATGTGTTTCGTAGTGCACCGATGGCCTCCCGTCAGGCTTGGGAAATTCATCGCGAACGATTAGAAACACATCGAGAGATGTTCGATCCCTTTGTTGCGATGCGGGTGAGCAATGGAAAAAACATCAGTGATGACACACAAAACGCCAATCTAGCTAAGCGAAAAAAGGCAATTTTATCGTTCACTCAGCGCATGAAAATATATGACGCACTGCTCATGCCCACCACTGCCGATTTGCCCCCGTTGTTGGCGCCCTTGCAATATGATTTGGACGTGTTTGCTGCAACGAACGGTCGCGCACTGCGCAACACCAGCTTGACCAACTTTGTCGACGGGTGCGCTATTTCTATTCCATGCCAACGAGGTGATGAGCCTGCTATAGGCTTCAGCTTGTGTCAGGCTAACAGCGAAGATCAACGACTATTTGTCGCGGCACAAGCTATCGAAAAAATGTTAGGCAGATAATCCGCTAACTGCTCGCTAATAATCTGACACGACAGATAGTCTCACTCCCGCTGAGTAGGTCTTGGTTACGTCAGATTTAGTCTGGTCGCAGATGTTGACCTGTAAAATTTGGACAAAGCAAGGCTCAAATCGACGGCAAATGTGGTGACTTTGGCTAGGGTTGCAACCCGGCGGAGCTGAATTTAGTGCGTCGACTGCGCGAGCATGACTTGGTCTGAAGTTACGCAGTTTTGATAATATCAGTGCAATTGCCACTAAAACCAGCAAGCTTTTCGCCATACCATGCAAAGGGCCGATTAAATCCCCGCCTTCGCTTAGACAAACAGACCCGCAAACTGGCTATCAGCTTTTCAATGTGATCTTTTTTTAACAATTACAGTCGAGGATCACTCTTTGCTACTTCGCTAACGTGAGCTCCGTTTTCAATGAAAACGGATGGCTTTTTGACGCCTGCAAAAAATGCAACGCCGAAAGCAAATTTCTCGTGACCATTTAGCTGACAAAGCAATTGAAAAATGAAAGTAGACATCAAGCCACACGTGGTATTAAAGCGTCTTATAAAGAATATTTGCAAATTGGCCGCATTTGCGACATTCGCGCTGAGCCCTCACGCTTACGGTGAGCTGAACACGAGCGCAGGTGGCTGGGTGGCGGGAATGATGAGTTCCGGCTCCGCGCCGTTTGACCTCATCGATCCGTCTGCCGGTGATGAAAACGTGCGAACACATGACTCTGTGGCTTATAGAGTCGGCTTCACGACAGTCAATGGTTCAGATACCGATGCGCGCATCACACTCAGATCCGGCAGCTTCACTCTGCCCGGCAACTATACGGGTGCTACGCTACATAAAATCGGATTTTTCGATGTCATAGACATTCCTACATCGTGCATCAACATCAGCCAAGTAGCGGTAAATGACCCACCAGCCACAGGTGTATCAGGTGTCAGCGTTGATGGGCAGGCATTGTTCTGTGCTCAACCTTCTCCGAGCAATGGAAATAATCTCGACTTCCGTTACCGTATTGCAGGCTCGGCTCCAAACGGGACTACGCTGAGCATGCCAGAAATATCTTTTGAGTCCCAAGAAACAGGCACTAACAACACACCTCAAATTCTCTCTGGCACGATTGGCCCCGAAGTTTTCTACGGTTTACCTACACTGGAAATTAAATCAGAACCACGTTGGAATTTAAAACTGGAATATTTTCGTGGTGGTACCTATCTTCCCGCCAGCGGGCCTGCGGGAGAAGACGGTTTTGTCTTTAGCTGGAGTCTAGGTGTCCATGCATTAGGTTCAAAGAAAGGCTTAGAAGCACTGGAACCTTCTTTCGATTTTGATTTGGATTTTTCAGACTCAGACTTCCCTAATGCCCAGATTGTTGATTGGGACATGCAAAACCCGGGTTACGTTACCGCTAATTTTTCCGCTATAGGAAGCAAAGCCCATAATGGATGTGGCAATTGGTACAATGAGTTAAGAGTTATTGGAAATGTTTTTGACAACCGTTATCATCGACCGAACGACTGGGGAAAACTTGGCCTAGGTCGCGACTATGAAGTTCAGAACGGTGGCGACTGTTACATAACCTCAAAAGACAACGTCACTCAGTCGGCTGTTCTCCACACCGCTGGAACAGATTTCAATCTTGATTTCTGGCCCACCAAGCGAGGCATTAATCCAGCAGCGTCGAACTTAGTCAATCCATCCAATGCAAACGACAGCTCAAATGAATGGTGGGTAGCCAACAAATCAACACTAATTTGGGCGCCTGTTACAGACGTTGCCCAAAACACTACAGAACGTTTTACTTTAAATGCCAGTATTTCTGGGCAATCCGTTACCGGACAAGCGAATGTAGAGCCCGACAATACGGACAATGCGAGCACTGTCAGCGCCCGAAGAACGACTTCTGGCAGCATGTACGAAATTCACGGCCCTGCAGTTTGGTCAAACCCAAATGGACTCGACTACGCTGTACGCGATCCCTCTATTACTGGCGATTCACATGTAAATCAGATAGCTCCAAATCAAGTGTTTGCAGCACGCCTATCAGCTCGAAATCTAAGCACCGGCGCACTAGCCGGCGGATACATATGCGATCGAATAGATAACACAAGACTGACTCTTTTTGACACCAGAAGCACGTCATACACGTCCTCCGCCGCTAACATTAAGGACCCTGAAACCGGTATTTTTGTTAGAACCTTGTCCGGACCTGTATTTCCAATGGAATGGGAACTAGGAGTTGGCGGCAATGATATATCTGCCGAGGGAACGTGGAGTGACTACAACTCTATTAATTCAGAATACTCACGCCCAAGTACTTCTCTTTCTGGCCAATCTGATAGCGCTTGCGCTGACACTGACGCTACGTGGTATGGCAGCATCGACGATCTACTCGCTGCTGAAGGCCCAAATGGTCTTCAAAAAGTGTCGAGGGTAAGAGGCAGTTACGACTACTTTCCCGCTGGTGGAAGAGTTCTAGTTTACATTCCTCAGCAAGCTAACGCTGAATATACGTTCTCGGGTACGGATAACCCTGGGGGCACTGCTCTCGGTAGTAGCTATGTTGCAGGTGATGACACCAATGGAAGTATGGCAATCCATCAGATGTTATGGCAAACGAACGAACCCGCCATTTTTACTAACGGATTGGGCAAAGCCTCAGACGCCGTCAAAATTTTTCAAACTGAATACGCAAGAATAGATAAGGTATCTAGCAGCCATACGCCTTTTGGTGCTCTGGTCAAAGTAGGCGATGTAGTCAACTACGCGCTGACGACAAACTTAAGTACCTCGGGCAGCACACATCAATCCGATGTTGAGATCTGGGACGTCTTGCCAAACCATATTAGCTATCTCTCAGGCACGAGTAAGTTTGGTGGCGCCCCACTGCCAGATCCTATTTGTAGCGCCAACGGTCTTCCCACAGATCTATTCCCTGGTGCCGATGGCGAAGCCGCTGGAAATATCGCTGCAGGGTTCAAAGCCTGCGTTTGGTCTTTAAACAACCAGCAGGTAACTAAAGCGTCAATAGGGCATGTATCCGCAAATTTACCGACTCTCGAATATCAAGCCTTGGTCGCCAGTGATATTCCAAGCGGAACACAAATATTAAATTCTGCGGCCGTGACCTCCCAAAACAATTTGCTACCAATGCCTTTTTACGCCGGTAGCGAAAACGGTTTTTCTTGCAGCCCCAACAAAGCATGTAGCTTTGGTACTTGGTTACTCAATGCCCAAGCTACGCCGGGCATTGTATTAAACAAACAGGTGTCTGGAGCAGGTGCCTCACTCAATGGAACGCTCACCTATACACTTTCGTACGGTGCGATTGGTCAAGCTCTAGCTAACGTGCGCATCATTGATATATTTCCGCATGACGGTGACTTTCGCCTACCTTCGAGCGGATTTTCAGGCTCTTTGAAGTTAGCGCAAGCCGTTAGCCCTCCGGTCGCTGACGTGAGTATCAACGCCAGCGGCGATAGCAATTTCATTGCGCTCTATACGGTGAAACCAGCGGCTCTTATAGACTCTGACCCGTACAGTGTTAGCCACACGTTAAGTGATAATAGCTCAAATTCAACGAACTCTACAAATTGGTGTACTGAAGCGCAGTTTTCAACTGCAAATTGCCCTTCAAATGTGGGTGACTCCACAGCCATCATGCTATTGCCCGATGGCGCCAACGGCACTTCAGCGAGTATTGCAGAAGGCAGCACTTACCGCGTCAATTTGAATTTCCAGAGTCTTGGAAACAACTTAGGCGACGTCTACAGCAACAATTTCGGCGCAGATTCACCGAGCCTAACAGCGCGCCGCCCAAGCTCAAACACAGTAACGAGCACAGTCACTGCGCCTGATCTCATCATTAGCAAAACCGCAACCCCTGATACAACTGAAGTTGGCAGTGACATCAACTTTGAGATTATTGTCAAAAACAATAACAACACAAGCACTAGTCCAATTTATGCCAACCCTCCTTCCGTTATACGAGTGGTGGATACGTTACCGAGCGAACTTTCGCTGGTGACAGTTAATTCAGCGGCGATTGATTGGGATTGCTCTGCAACTTCCGGTCAGACGGTCGACTGCACCTATACAGGTGCGCACCCGATCGTATCAGGAGCAGCCATCGGTGCTCCTATTGAAGTCACTGCAACCTTAAATAGCGCACTAGCAGACAACACTTGGGTGGAAAACTCTGCAACAGTGAGTTTATCCGGTGTCACAGAAGCCGACTCGTCTAACAACACGGACAATGCGTGGGTACTTGCCAAACGACCTGTAGATCTAAGTTTGGTGAAAACCGCCAGTAAAACATCGGCGGCTCAAACGGAAGCCATTAGTTATTCCATCGCGGTCACATTGGAAACTGATGGAGGTCGTGCCACGGCTGGGCCAGTGATTGTCTCTGACAGCTTACCAGCGGGATTGAGTTTCAGTAATGGTTCAGATGTCACCGGAACTGACTGGGATTGCACTGCTAGTTCTGCGCCCTCAAACATCAGTTGCACTTATAGCGGTACATACCCCGTGGATCCAGGTACACAACTTGGCGCAGATATAGTTGTTAATACGACCGTGGACTCGAGTGCAGCAGTGGGCCCCTTGACTAATACGGCAACCGTGTCACTATCCGGTGAAAGCAACACCGCCAATAATTCAGACACTGCCAGCTTCAACGTCATTGAAGCACTGGCAAACGTCAGTGGAAAAGTTTTTTACGATGGCGACAGCAACGGTGTATTCGACGGTCCTGAAACAGGAATACCCGCTGTTTCGCTAACTCTTTGCTCTTCATCCGAGTCACCTTGCTCGGCAGGAAACACACTGTCTACGACTAGCAGCGACAACACAGGTAGCTATGTATTTAATGATGTTGGTTTAGGAAACTTTTACGTTGTTCAAAGCCAGCCCTTTGGTTTCGGATCATCGACAGACAATATAGTGACCATCTCGAGGGCGGGCAATACGCCGGTTATCGACGTGGATTTTGGTGAAACTCTGGGTATTATTTCGGGCTTTGTCTATGCAGATATGAACCACGATGGCAATCGCTCTGCATCAGGTGAAAACGGTTTAGGGACAGCCATAGATGTTGTGCTAACAGGGACAACCGTTGACCCCACTTCCGGTCTTGATGTCCCGCTTGAAAGACGAGTCTCGGCAGACGAAAGTTCAGGCGCATACACCATTGAGAATATTCCAGCACCTAAAGCTGGCACTTATTATACGTTGGTGCAAGAGCCTGGAAGCGTCACTGGTTTTAGTAACGCCGGTACAACCGTGGGAACACTCAACGCCACAGGATCTGGTGCAACCGAAGGTACGGCCAACTCAGCCAATAGCCGCATTGACGGTTTAAGCTTTACGCCAGCAGTCTCTCCTGCGCTGGCGCCAACAATCAACGGTCAAGACTACAATTTTGGAGAACTACCCCAAGCAGGTATCAGTGGCAGAGTATTTCTAGACGTAGACAGGGATGCCACCAACAGCAGTAGTGACACTGGAATTGCCGATGTTACTGTCGTTCTTTGCCGAGTAAACGAACCCACTTGTTCTCTAGCAAATACTGCAGCTTCTACCCAAAGTGCGCCTGATGGAGGGTATCTATTTAATAACATCCCCGCTGGCAATTATTTTGTACAGCAATTGCAACCAGCGAGTTACGGGTCGACAACCGCAAACTCTGTACCGGTCACCCGCAACGGTGACACCGCAGTGGCAAACATCAATTTTGGTGAGCGAGGAGCGGCGATTGCCGGTCAAGTATTTGTTGATCAAGACCGCTCTGGCGACAGAAATTCAACCGACCACGATTACAACCAAGGCACAGCGACTGTCACGCTAAGTGGCACTGACGCCGATGGCAACGCCGTCAATCTGACGCAAGTCGTCAGCGCGACTGGGCAATACCTCTTTGACAACTTACCCGCACCCGGTTCATCGGGATACGGCCTTGAGTTAAATGCCTCAACAGTCACAGATCCTTACTATGCGGCAGCTGCTCACCCTGGGGCTCTCAGCCACCCCGATGGCACTATTGGGCCTCAAGCTAACGCCACTGATTTAACCATTTCTGGTGTGCTGTGGAACGTTAACACTGCCGAATCCACAGACCTTGTAGCAACAGGCGTTGGCTACGATTTCAGTGTAATGAGCGGCGTCAGTATTTCCGGATTGGTTCTGCGTGATACAAACGCCAATGGCACAGGTAATAACAGCACTGATACCTCTGATGTACCGCAAGAAGGTGTGACCTTAACGTTGTGTTCAACTAACAATAACCCCTGCCCAAGCAGCGATTTTGTAGAATCCGTCAGCACCTCTTCAGATGGCAGCTATCAGTTCAGCGACGTTAAGCCCGGTAGTTATTGGGTTGTGGAATCTCAACCAGCGACACTGGGTAACGGCCCGGGCGCAAGTGACATCATCCCGTTGAATGTTGGCACCGCAGCGATTGCAGACATCAACTTCTTAGACCGCGCTGCTACTTTGAACGGAACAGTCTTTCGTGACAATAACGCAGACGGTATCAACGACAACGAACCTGGACTAGAAAGCGTCACAATTACGCTTAGTGGCACTGACAAAGATGGTAATTCAGTTAGTCGGACAGCTCAGACTGACGCCAATGGCGACTACTATTTCACCGATCTGCCAGCTCCGAACGCAGCGGGCTACACGCTAACTGAGAGCAATGAACCGGCAAGCACAAAAGATGGTAACGCAATACCTGGCACCACCACTGACGCGCTTGGGTCTGGCACGGGTACAACTGGGACACCGACAAATGCTGATACTATCAGCGCCATCGCCTTGTCACCGGGCGGCTCGGGTCAAGACTTTGATTTCGCCGAGCTACCAGCGACGGCCTCTGTTTCTGGCTCTGTCTGGCGCGATCGTGACAGTGATCGCAATTACAGCAGTGCTGAAAACGCGGTGCCTGGTTGGTTAGTGCAGCTGTTGCATATCGACCCAATTGACGGCGGTACTACAGTGGTCGCTGAACAAGTGACGGGAAACGATGGGAAATACCAGTTCACAGGTCAAATACCTGGCGACTATCAGATAGTCTTCCGCGCTCCGGCAACAGGCGCTGACGGAGAACGCCTTGTTTGGGGAACCCCTGTCAATGGAGAAACCGGCACGCCAGTCGCAAACTCCAACGCCGACATCGGTGACGGAATCATCCGTCGTATCACCCTCAGAGCTGATGAAGAAATAACACAACAGTCGCTACCACTAGACCCCAGTGGTGTCGTGTACGACTCCGTCGAACGCGTGCCTGTACCAGGTGCGATAGTCACTCTCAATGGACCGGCTGGTTATGATCCGTCAATCCACCTTCTCGGTGGAACGGCTCTGGCCTCACAGACAACAGCCAATACCGGTGAATACCAGTTTCTACTTCTGGCTAGTGCCCCCCCGGGAGTCTACAGCTTAACGGTTGTACCACCGGCAGGATACAGCGCTGTTTCATCGATAATTCTACCGGAACCCGGGATTTTCACTCCACCGAACGTAGCGACGGACTTGGTTGCCATGGTGCCTAGCGAACTCGCACCCGCCCATGGCGAACCGACCACCTATTATACGAGCTTCAATCTGACACCAGGTCTTAGTTCAGGTGTCGTACATAACCACCTGCCTATTGACCCAGATGAAGTGCCCGTTTTGTTTGTTAGTAAGCAAGCCGATAGAAGCGAGGTTGAGCTAGGTGACAGCCTCAAATACACGGTTCGATTACACAACCGCGGAAGTGCTCCGGCCCCTGCCCTGTCTATCGAAGACATGATGCCGCTGGGATTTAAGTACATCGAAGGCACAGCCAAGTTTAGTGTTGCTAATAGCGAAGCCAGGTCACTTGTCGATCCAATCGGAAAACCGGGGCCAGCCTTGTTTTTTGTCATACCCGGCAGCCTAGCAGCGGGTGAAGCATTGCAATTGACTTACCGTGCGCGAGTAGGTGTTGGTGCAGATCGAGGGGACGGAATTAACCGCGCCACTGGTGTCACAGGTGCTCTTCGCTCAGCAGAAGCACAAGCGCGTGTAACCGTCACTGGCGGAGTGCTGGGTCACGAAGCCTGTCTAGCAGGCCGCATCTTTGTCGACTGCAATAATAATCATATCCAAGATAGCGAAGAGCTGGGGATTCCTGGTGTGCGGCTGTACGCTGAGGATGGCCGTTATCTGATCTCGGACGTCGAGGGAAAATACGGCAGCTGTGATTTCACGCCGCAGACACATGTTCTGAAAGTTGACCGCATGACACTGCCGCGAGGCAGCCGTTTAACAACAAGCTCAAGCCGGAACGTCGGAGATGCCAACAGTCTGTTTGTCGACTTAAAAAATGGCGAGCTGCATCGGGCGGATTTCATCGAAGGTTCTTGCAGCTCAATGGTTCTCGAACAGGTACGCGCTCGCCGCAGCAACGGTGAGGTCATTCAATCCCAGATTGAAGCAAACGCCGGCCCCACGTTGAGTCAACGTAGCAACACTTACGGCGTCAATCGCGGTACTGTCAGCGCAAATCAGACAATAGTGCGAGATCGGCCACTGCAAGGTTCCGACTATCCTTTGGCGGATTCCCAAGATCAGCCGCAATCTGTTCAGCGTATTCAGCAAGGCGTTGACTTTGCTGCGCCTAATCAAGGGGACTCTAATAGAGACTTAAGCGCCACAGATTTGAATTGGAACGATAAAGATCTTTCGAAAGTAAAAATTCAAACATCGAAAGACAGCGAATCGGCTGATGGCCTTAGTGCTGTGGAAATCGACGTGCAGCTACAAGATGCCGATGGTCAGTTGCTGCAAGGTCGTCAGCTTGTGACGCTTATCGCGAACGGAGGCCACTTGTGGCTGCCAGGCAACGACAGCAATGAGCACGGTATGCGCACTGCAGATTTAGACCCTAATGCTCCAGGTATGCAAGCGTGGGCACGAGATGGTCGTATCAAAGTGCAGCTCTTATCGCCTGATCAACCCAAGACGGTAACTGTGCAAGCCTTTGCAGGGAATTACCACAGCAGCAGACAAGTAGAATTTTTACCGGCTCTAAGAGAGTGGATTGCTGCAGGCCTGGTCGAAGGCATTGTACGCCTCAATGACAAGAGCGGCCTGCGCGCCGGAACTGGCGAACACGGCTTATTTGAGCGCGAATTGCAGCAATGGCAGCAGAGCTTTAATAATGATCGCGGCAGTGCCGCCGCACGTGTTGCATTTTTTGTCAAAGGCACCGTGAGAGGAAAATACCTCTTAACGGCGAGCTACGACAGTGAAAAGAACGACCGCGCTCGAATTCTGCAAGAAATCAAACCCGAGCAACTCTACCCCGTTTTTGGGGACGCCAGTGTCAAGGGTTTTGAGGCCCAGAGTAGTGGAAAGCTCTTTGTGCGCCTTTCACGCGACACGCATTACCTGCTCTACGGGGACTTTCAAAGTGAAAACGGCAGTGCTGATCTGGGCGCCAACAATCGCACACTGACTGGTGCGAGACTGCACCTGGAGGGTGAAACAGGCTTGATTGATGTCTACGCCGCCAACGACACTCTGCGTCAAAGGGTAGAAGAGCTGACGCCAAATGGCACCAGCGGCCCGTACGGTATCAGTGGGCTCGCCGTTGAAAACACCGAGCGCGTGGAATTGATTACCCGTGACCGTAGCGGGCGCGCACAGATCATCGAGCGGCGCCCATTGACCCGACTGGTCGACTACAGCTTCGATGCGTTCTCGGGTCGAATGCTATTTAAAGAACCCGTCAGCCGCACGAATGGCGATGGCAATCCACAGACGATTCGTATTAGCTATGAGCAAGACAGCGGCGGGTCATCAAACTTAGCAACAGGGCTACGTGCCGAACTACAGGTAAACGATTGGATTCGAATTGGAACGAGCTACAGCTACAACCAGCTAGATGTCATCAGTGAGGATCAGCTAAGCGAGCTTGCCAGCGCAGACTTTGCCCTAGCCATCACAGAGTGGCTGAATGTAAGTGCCGAATTGGCGCAGTCTACGACCCTACGCGCTGACGATTCGCGAGAACGGCGTGGCAGCGCGGCAAAAGTAGAAATAACAACAGGCAGTAGACTAGGCACCTGGAGTGCAGCTCTCCACGCGGTCCAGAGTGACGTAGATTTTCGCAATAGCAACGCTAGCGCAGAGGCGGGTCGCGGAGAAATTGCGCTGCGCCTAAAAGCGGCTATCAGCGAAAATTTCTCGGTCAATGCAAACGTGCAACGCAGCACTAATGAAATCACTGATGCAAAGATCGACAGCGTTTATCTAGGTCTGAAACTACGGCCACGTGAAGGCTTGGCCGTATCAGCTGGTATTCGTCACCTTAAAGACAATGGTCGTGGATTGATCAATAGCGCCGAAATCGACAACAATGGATCAGTTTTTAATGGCACTGGGCTGAGCAATGCTGGGGCCGGCCTCTTTAACGGCACGGAAACGATCGTTGGCACCGATGACGGCAATGCTCTTGAGACCACTACTCTATTGTTGGGCGCAGATTGGATGGCAACCGACAAGTTAACTTTAGGTGTCGAGGCTGAGAACAGTGTTGCTGGTGACAATACTTGGCGTGCATCAGCGACCGCTGGTTGGAAGCTAAACGATACTCAAACCTTGCAGGCTAGATACGAGACTCAAACCGGGCTAGGCAGCGACATCGACCGGCGTCAAAAATCGCGAGCCTTTGTCTTCGGATTAACACGGAATTTCGATGAAGACGGCAGCCAATTTAGCGAATTACGACTACGAGACAGTATCAACGGACGCGAAGCGCACTTGGCTTATGGCATTCGCAATGGATTTGATCTTGGCTCGGGCCTGCGCGGCATTGCCAGCGTTGAACAAGTCGCCATACTCAACGGTGACGGGCGAACCGCCACGTCCGGTGCATTAGGGGTAAGCAATTCCACCGGTGAATTGTGGAAAGGCTCCGCCAGAGTGGAAGGCCGACGTCTACACGACAACAGCGCAACACCCGAGAATAATCAAGCTGACAGTTGGCTCGCTAATCTCAGCATTGCACGGAAGCTCAGTGATAGTTGGACAGCACTCGCTAAAGTCACGCAACTGAACAGCAATGATAAATCTCAAGACGGCAAACAGAGCCAACAGAGAATTCAGATGGGTGCGGCTTACCGTCCTGTAGACAATAATCGTGTCGCAGTACTCGCAAAATTAGAACGGCGACGAGAGCGTAACAGCGAATTAGCCACAGCAGAATCACGTGACCTGTGGGTTGCGAGTGTCAACAGTAATTGGCACCCGACACGGGCGTGGTGGCTGGGCGCACGTTTAGCCAGCAAAGATGTCGACGAATCCCTTGAAGGTGCACAGGACCGCTATCGCGCGTCATTGGCAGGTGTACGTGCCATTTACGATGTAACGGAGCGTATGGATGTCGGCCTGCTTGGTAGCTACCGTTACAGCCCTGACGGACATACCCGTGACTGGGCCACAGGCATTGAAATGGGCTACAGCGTCCAGAGCAATTTATGGTTATCGCTGGGCTATAACTGGGGCGGCTTTAGTGATCGAGATCTAAGCGGAAGCGACTATACCGAAAGAGGTTGGTATATCCGTTTGCGCTACAAGTTTGATGAAGATCTATTTAATGGATCCGCACCGTCGGTTAATCGCACCCGTTCACGCAGCACCAATAGTCAGGAAGATACACAATGAAAACGCCAACTACAAACATTCGCTATAAAGCGCTTATGGGTGTGGCCTTGATGATTAGCGTACTGGCTGGTTGTGCCACCCAAGGCTTAAGCGATGGGATGGTCAACGCCAACCACAAGGGTTATGAATTACAACAGGGATCTATAAAAACATTAAACGACAGCACTGAGCATCGTGTCGCTAGCTACAGTTTAGCCAAAGCACAATGTTGGCTTGACGTGTCCTACCACGAATATTCGCGCAATGACCGCAGTAAGTTCGTACCAGAAGCTTTGACAGAAAGCCAAAGAATCACTGACTATCTGTCGGCGGGTGGAGCAACCGACGGTCTAGAGAATCCAGCTAATACAACCCATTTAGTGAATAACGCAGCCCTATTGCGCCAAGACTTGTGGGACATGACCGTCAATCTAAAACAACAACCAGGCATGAGCTGCGCCTCGCAACAGATAGCTTGTGCTGAGGTCGAATTGGTCCATGCTGGCAACGAATACAACCAGCAGGGTTGGCGCCATGCCAAGCCCTACGTGCAACTAGCGGAGGATCTAATCGGAGCAGCTTCTACTGCTGTTGATCGTTGCAATGTTTCCTCAGATCAGAGCCAAAATACAACTGGCACAGCCAACAAACCGTTTCCTATGCTAATTAATGTTTTGTTCAATTTTGATCAGTACGCTATTGAAGAGGCACGACCTGCCTCAATGCGGCGTCTAGAAGAAGTCATAGCGCAACTCAACGACGGTCGATACAAATTGGCTGGTTTGCAACTGACAGGTCACGCCGACAAAAGTAACAACACAGGCGACGCAAACTATAACTTGCTGCTCAGCCAACGGCGTGCCAAAACCGTATTAAATTACTTGAACAATAACGGTGTGGACGTAACCAACACCCCGATTAGTCATCGCGGTGATACAGAGCAAGTGAGCAGCTGTGAGATCAAACGAAACAACCGTGCGCAATATCGAGAATGCTTATTGCCCAACCGCCGAGTAGAAGTGAATTTGCTACTGCTGCAATAACACTTTATAGAACTGTCAATGAGCTAGTTGAAAAATCCCGGAAAAATATCCGGGGCTAGAAGTGTTGCACTTAATCTATGGATGGAGCTGCAGCGAAAGGCGGCTTGCTGTCATTAAAGTGATTAAACAAATTGGTAAATGTAATGGTGCTGATAGCCAGTGCTATATCCACCATTTGTCGCTCGTCAATACCGACTTCCTTCGCGTTGTTTAATACTGACTCAGCTAACGTGCCGGGGGTTTTTAACAATTGCGTTCCAATGCTAACGAGTGTGCTGAGACGTACATCTTCCAGAGTGTCTCCCCTTCTTATCGCCAATTGGTCTTCAATGCTCAATCCAGCTGCTTTTGACTTAACCGTATGCACCGACAAACAGTAATCACACCGATTGTGCTGACTGACCAATAATTTTATTGCTTCTATTTCTCTGAGTGACAAGCTGCTGACACGAAGCGCGGCTTCCATGTGCAAATAGGCTTGTAAAGCGGCTTCGCCGTTGGCTATTTGCAAGTACACGGGCGCCAAAGCGCCTTTGAGGCGAGTGACTTCCAACGCGTCTAAGGTTTCAACTTGCAGCTCTTTCTCACTGCGAATAGTTAACCGAGTCATAAGTTTTTTTCCTTATTCTGCGTGGCCATGTTCTGCCATGCGGCTTTCTAGTTTTCTGACACCCCAAGAGACAAATAGTATCAAAACAAGATATTCGAGCATCAACACTGTGTAGATTTCTAATGGGCGGTATTCGCTCACAACTAACTCGTTGGCGCGCCGGGTCAAATCGGACAGCCCGATAACCGAGACAAGCGACGACATTTTAAGCATATAGACTAGCTGGTTGCCCAGGGCAGGCAATATGCGGCGAAGAGCCTGCGGCAAGACAATTAACCACATAGTTTGTAAATAGCCTAAACCGAGCGACTTGGCCGCCTCATGCTGACCCACTTCTACCGACTGGATACCTGCCCTAAAAATCTCTGCTTCAAAAGCGCTGTCGGATAATGCTAGCGCTATAACGCCAGCCACAAACGTTCCCAGAGCAATGTCAAAGACGACTGGCAAACCGTAATAAACCCAGAGAATTAACACTAAGATGGGCACAGAGCGCACGACTTCCACATAGACACGATTGAACATTCGTGCCCAACGATTGTCTGAGATGCCTGGCAGCGCTACCAGCAGCCCTATCACAACGGAGATGACGATAGCGCACAGGCTGATGGCGACGGTATACCACATGCCAGTCAGTAAAAATTTAAGGTTCGACCAGCCGTTTTCGTTGCGCGGGTCGACCACGTACCAACCCCACTTATCCCCAGTGCAACCGCTGAGGAAAAGCACCAAACACGAAATCAATAACAATTTTATCTTCACAAACGCTCCGTTTCGGTGTTTGATAGTAGGTAATCAGGTTTGCAACAAGCAATATCCCTCTAGTTAAACACACAAACCATTTTTACTTAAGGCAGAGAACTACACATTATGAATAAACGTCATTTCATCACCTCAGCCCTCGTCGGAATAGCCTTGATGGCCACTTCCGCTAGCAGCTTTGCTGAAGGATCAAGGCTAAAAGAAATTCTTGATCGCGGCACTCTGTTAGCAGGCACCACTGGCGACTGGAATCCAATGTCAGTAAAAGACCCACGTACTAATACTTACAAAGGTTTTGACATTGACTTGATGTCTGAGCTTGCCAAAGACTTGGGCGTCGAGATCGAGTTTGTACCCACAGACTGGAAAACCCTAGTAAACGG
>CALCKW010000020.1 GCA_937965695.1 uncultured Granulosicoccaceae bacterium | reverse complement strand
TTCTGGCACCACCCGATCCCATCTCGAACTCGGAAGTGAAACAGATCTGCGCCGATGATAGTGTGGGGTCTCCCCATGTGAAAGTAGGTCACCGCCAGGTTCTACCCCAAATCCCCGTACACTCGTGTGCGGGGATTTTTTTTATGCAAAAATATTGTTGGGTGGCTGATCATATAGCTAAACGCTGTGTCACGTGCCTTTTGAAAACAAAGCGAAGAGATGGTCGCCATTAGTTCTATGCTGTGATTAGTAAATGGAATTAATTATAAGGAGTTAGATTTAAACTGAAATGAAAATAGTGACTCGAGTTGTTAATGACGAATTGGTTTCGTTGGTCTCAACACGGGCCAACTAAGCTTTAAAGCTAAAAATGGCTGTACCGCGTTACAATATTCGTCTGTGAAAAAGTTAATAGGCTGAAAGTTATGAATTGGGTATTTGTAGGCCTTCTTTGCTTACCTGTGATCGAGATAGCGGTGCTTATATCAGTAGGCGGGGTAATTGGTCTGCCTTTGACGATTTTGTTTGTCGTGCTTACAGCAATTATCGGGACGTTTTTATTGCGGCAGCAAGGTATATCGCTGTTGCTCTCTGCGCAGCAACAGGTTACTCAAGGGCAAGTGCCTACCCAGACAATGATAGAAGGTGTTGCTGTAGCGGTTGGAGGAGCTTTGCTGCTGACACCAGGCTTCGTCACTGACACCGTAGGTTTTCTGTGCTTAATACCTGCATCTAGACAACTCATTATTGCAGTGCTAAAACGTGGCGTATTGGCTGGTGGTAGCGTTTTTGTGGCGACTTCGTCAGTAAAAAAAGATACCACTGACAGTGGCGGAGTCACGCTAGAAGGAGAGTATAAGCGCGACAAGTGATTTATTTCGCGGTTTCTCTTGATTTTGATCCCACCATCTCTATTATTAGCACTCGCCTGCGGAGAGTGCTAACTCTCCTGTGAATTTATTATAAATCTTGTTTCGAGGAGTCCGAGCATGAAAATTCGTCCCTTGCATGACCGCGTAGTCATCAAGCGTTTAGAAGAAGAACGTACTAGCCCAGGTGGGATTGTCCTCCCTGACGCAGCAACTGAAAAGCCAGTACGTGGTGAAGTATTGGCCGTAGGTAATGGCAAAGTCAGCGAGTCAGGTGATGTTCGCGCACTAGACGTTAAAGTTGGCGACCAAGTTTTGTTTGGCAAGTACTCAGGCACTGAAGTAAAAGTAGACGGTGAAGAAGTGCTTGTTATGCGTGAAGACGACATCATGGGTGTGATCGAGAGCTAACTTTCTCTCCATTCGTTTGTTTGACACATATACATAATATTAAGGTGATTTATCATGGCAGCAAAAGACGTACGCTTCGGCGATGACGCACGCCAGCGCATGGCGCGCGGTGTAGATACTCTAGCTAACGCAGTTAAAGTTACATTGGGTCCTAAGGGCCGCAACGTTGTACTAGACAAAGCGTTTGGCGCTCCGTCTGTTACAAAAGATGGTGTTTCTGTAGCCAAAGAGATTGAACTTGAAAATAAGTTCGAGAACATGGGCGCTCAAATGGTTAAAGAGGTTGCTTCACAGACTTCTGATATCGCCGGTGATGGAACGACCACGGCAACTGTATTGGCTCAGATCATTGTTCGCGAGGGCCTGAAGGCTGTTGCAGCTGGCCGTAACCCAATGGATCTTAAGCGTGGATTGGACATGGCGTGCACCGCCGCTGTGGGTGAATTGGCTAACATGAGCCAGCCATGTAACGACACAAAAGCAGTTGCTCAGGTTGGTACTATTTCAGCTAACTCAGACGAATCTATTGGCGGCATTATCGCCGAAGCGATGGAAAAAGTCGGTAAAGAAGGCGTCATCACCGTTGAAGAAGGCAAATCACTAGCCAACGAACTAGACGTTGTTGAAGGTATGCAGTTTGACCGTGGCTACCTGTCTCCGTATTTCGTCAACAACCAAGAAAAAATGGTTGCTGAACTCGAAGAGCCCTACATCTTGTTGCACGACAAGAAAGTCTCCAACATCCGTGAATTGCTGCCAGTACTTGAAGCTGTTGCAAAAGCAGGCAAGCCCCTCCTGATTGTTGCTGAAGATATCGAAGGCGAAGCACTCGCTACATTGGTTGTTAACAGCATCCGCGGTATCGTAAAAGTATGTGCGGTTAAAGCACCTGGTTTTGGTGACCGTCGTAAGGCAATGTTGCAAGACATTGCAATTCTAACTGGTGGCCAAGTTATCTCTGAAGAAGTTGGTCTTTCACTAGACAAAGTTGCACTTGAAGATCTCGGTCAGGCGAAGCGCATAACAGTAGATAAAGAAAACACTATTGTTGTTGACGGTGCCGGTGAGAAAGACGAAATCAACAGCCGTGTGGATCAGATCCGCACTCAAATCGATCAAGCTACTTCTGACTACGATAAAGAGAAGCTGCAAGAGCGTGTCGCTAAACTTGCTGGTGGTGTTGCGGTCATCAAAGTTGGCGCTGCTACTGAAGTAGAAATGAAAGAAAAGAAAGACCGAGTGGACGATGCACTGCACGCTACTCGTGCCGCTGTTGAAGAGGGCATAGTCGCAGGTGGTGGAACTGCCCTGATTCGTGCACGTGGTGCCGTAGAAGCTGTTACTGGTGCAAACGAAGATCAGAACATCGGTATTCAGATTATGCTTCGAGCAATGGAAGAGCCTCTTCGTCAGATCGTTGCAAACGCTGGTGGCGAACCATCAGTTGTCGTTGACAAGGTTGCACAGAAAGAAGGTAACGTTGGCTACAACGCTGCTAATGGCGAATACGGCGATATGGTCGAGATGGGTATCTTGGATCCTACTAAAGTAACTCGCTCTGCGTTGCAAAAC
Organism: uncultured Granulosicoccaceae bacterium; assembly: GCA_937965695.1. Lineage (GTDB taxonomy): Bacteria > Pseudomonadota > Gammaproteobacteria > CALCKW01 > CALCKW01 > CALCKW01. Next base: position 34,437 of record CALCKW010000020.1, on the reverse strand, counting down.
GCAGCTTCTGTAGCTGGCCTAATGGTTACTACTGAATGCATGGTTGGTGATTTGCCGAAGGAAGAAGCCGCTGGTGGTGCACCTGATATGGGTGGCATGGGCGGAATGGGCGGAATGGGCGGCATGATGTAGCCGACCGATGTGAGAGTGTCATCGCACTCTCTAATTTGTCCAAAAGGTCAGAGAGGCGACTCTCTGACCTTTTTTTTGCTTTATAAAAATTGATCTTTCGGAAAAAAGCAAGATTCTGCTCGTGGTCTGACAAGTACTTGCAATTATTTTGGCGTTGAAAATAAGGCTTTTTGGCTAGCTGCCGCTAGATTTGGACAGTAGAAAATATCAATAGCAACAATATCTTGTGCGCTGAGGACTTATTGGAATGAAAGCTGTGCTTTTAAAACGTTTGGGGCTTACTAGGAAAAACCTCAACTCAAATATGGGGAGGCGCACTTCAGCTTGGGTATTTTTTACGATTTTAGTCATCGGATTCATGATAATGCAGCCGACTGCATGGCGTTATCAAGACGACTTGGTTTCTGCGCGTAGCGAAGGTGCATTACAAACTTTCGAATCAATGCTTAAAAACGCTGATGTTCTTGAATTCCCTGAAATAATTTCTCGTGCGCCACAAGTACGTGGGGCGAGAGTATACGACATAAGTGGTACTAGTCTTTATGCATTCGGGCCATTCCCGTCTTTTGCGCCCAATGGTAAAGACTCTCCTGAAAAAGCTAGTTTGGAAGGACAGGCAGTACAGGACCTGTGGCGGGTTGAGTTCGACAATCGTCGTTATTTGATTGCGGTTAATGTGTTGGGTAATGACATTGTTGATTCCAGCCGAGACTTTACACTACGGATTTTGGCCATCGTTATGGTTCTAGGTTTACTGGCAAAGATGCTCGCAACCTACGCGATAGATCGATCGGTCCAGCGACCCATGGATAAGATGATCTTTTCTCTGCAGCAAGCACGACTGAGCGGTGAAAAGCTGCTGGTTGTTGACAAAGACATAGAAAAATCAGAATTTGGCGCGTTGGTACAAGAGTACAACAGCCTGATAGAAAGCCAGATCAGTATTGAGAAACAGGTTGAAGCTAAGCAGCTCTCACTAGAGCATCTCGCACACCATGATCAACTCACTCAGTTGCCAAATCGCCTACAGTGCAAGCGATTATTGAAACAGAATGTTGCGGCTAGTAAACGTCACAATCGTCGTATGGCTGTCTATTTGGCAGATCTAGATAATTTTAAGTTGTTTAATGATCGATTCGACCAGCGCACGGGCGACTTGGTCGTCGCTGAGATAGCTCAAAGGTTGATGGCTATTGCGCGCGAAGAAGACACTGTTGGTCGTTTAGACGGCGATGAATTTATCATCATTCAAAACGACATCGAAAGCTGGGATTCTGTTCCGGCAATGGCCCAGCATATTCAGGCTGCTATATCGGAGCCTCTCAAGCACCGTGGTATGCGCATGTCAGTGCATTCTTCTATGGGTATTGCAACTTTCCCAAGTGGGGCACAGGACGCTGACGAGCTGCTCAATAACGCCACCTACGCATTGCAAGAAGCCAAGCAAAACGGGCGCGGTCGTGTCCAGATGTTCACTGACGAGATTAGAGAGAAGGTTCTGGATCGCGTACAGCTCGAAGAAGAAATCAAAATTGGAATCCAGAAGAACCAGTTTGAAATGTATTACCAACCGAAAATCGATCTTGCGACATCCAAAGTCACTGGGGCGGAAGCGCTTATCCGTTGGATTCACCCAGAGCGCGGTTTTGTGTCACCGGATGATTTTATCGCTGTGGCGGAAGAAACAGGTCTTATTATCCCTCTTTCAGATTGGATTTTAGATAACGTCTGCTCGCAAATTGTTTTGTGGAATCGCATTGGATTGCCTGAAATGCAAATAGCGATCAATCTGTCAGCGCTGCAATTTCAAGACCCGGATTTAGTCGGAAAAGTAGCTGCTACGATTGCAAAGCACGGTATCGAAACTAGGCATCTCGAGTTGGAAATCACCGAGAGTGCGATCATGGATGACGCTGACGAAGCCATCAAATTGTTGAAAAGTTTTCGTGAGCTAGGAGTCTCGCTGGCGATCGACGACTTTGGAACAGGTTACTCCTCACTTAGTTATCTCAAACAGTTTCCGGTCCACACCTTGAAAGTAGATCAGGCTTTCGTTAGAGAGATGGACGAGGACTCAGCCGATGCTGTCATCGTTAAAGCGATTATCGGGTTGTGCCAGCAATTCAATATGAAAGTTGTCGCCGAGGGTATAGAGACGGATAAGCAGCGCCAATTACTACGTGATTTTGGCGCTCAAATCGGCCAAGGTTACTTCTTCTCCAAGCCCTTGCCAGCGGTGGATTTTGGGCGCTGGGTACTCAATAAACAGCAAGAAACTGTCGCTCAGATTCCGGTTAAAAAAGCGGCAAACGGCTAGTTCAGCAATTCAGCTAAACACAGGAAAGCCAATCACTTCGGTGATTGGCTTTTTTGGTTTGTGCTCTATCTTAATTAACTGGTTCTAACAATTTCTCCCAATGCCAACTACGCGCCGATAGGGTAGACTGGCCCGACAGCTCGCTACTGCGGTGGCCAGCTCTGCCAGCGTGTCAGATACAGCGCCGTCGTTGTGTCTGACCTGCTACAGCAAATTGACTAGGAGATAGAACATGAAACAACTCGGTGCTTTTCTGGCAATGGGACTACTGACAGCCGTAATCAGTAATGCCTCTGCATCCCCTGCTGTCATCTTTGACATGGGTGGAAAATTCGACAAATCTTTTAATCAAAGTGCCTATGAAGGTGCTGAGCGCTATAAATCCGAAAGCGGCGACAGTTACCGAGAATTTGAAGTGACTAACCCCGCGCAACGTGAGCAAGCCATGCGCAAAATGGCACAGCGTGATGCAGACCCAGTGGTTGGTATTGGTTTCGCTCAAGCACCAGCAATGGAAGCTGTATCTGCAGAATACCCAGATACGCGCTTTACTATCATCGATATGGTCGTCGGCCAGCCTAATGTCCAGTCTGTTGTTTTCAAGGAACACGAAGGTTCGTTTCTCGTTGGTCTTTTGGCAGCGATGAAAAGTGAGTCTGGTAAAGTGGGCTTTATCGGAGGCATGGATATTCCGCTTATTCGTAAATTTGCCTGTGGTTTTGAGCAAGGCGCAAAACACGCCAATGCAGACGTGGAAGTCGTGCAAAACATGACTGGTACAACGCCCTCTGCTTGGAATGATCCCAGCCGTGGTGCAGAGCTCTCGCGTGGTCAGTTTGATCGAGGTGTAGACGTAATATTCGCTGCTGCTGGTGGCACTGGTGTGGGTGTTTACCAAGCAGCTGCTGATAACAAAAAGTTTGCAATCGGTGTTGATTCAAATCAAAACTACTTGCACCCAGGCGTGATGCTTACTTCCATGCTCAAGCGTGTAGACAATGCAGTCTATGATGCAATGAGTACTGCTAAAGCAGATACTTGGGAGCCAGGTATCAAAGTACTCGGCTTGGCTGAAGATGGTGTGGGTTGGGCACTAGATGAGCACAACGAAGCTCTTATCACTGACGACATGAAAGCTGCAGCTGATTCTGCAAGAGCTGCGATTATCGCCGGTGAAATTAACGTGCATGACTATATGTCTGACAATAGCTGCAGCTACTAAAAGCATTAGTTAAAGCTAAATAGCGATGGGCTCAAATTTAGAGCCCTTCGCTTCCATGACTAATTAAAAGCCATTCTCTGGTTGTTACTCTTGGTCTTTCTTTCCATCACCGCGTTTGCCGCGATGCTTGTGTTTCATCGACTCAAATTTCTCAAGCTGTTCAGCAGACAGGACGGTGCTTAATTCTTCTTTGAGCATTTCGCGATTGCTAAGTTTCTGCTGTTGCATGCGCTCTTTGTTTGCCAGCATAATCTCAAGCATTCCCGCTTTTTGATCTTCACTTAGTTCTAGCTTGCTCGCTATCCGCTCTACGCGTTTCTCCATTCGCTCTGCACTCATTTGGTGTTCTCCATCTCCATGTCCGAGTTTCTTCCCGCCAGCAGTAGCTGCGCCACCAACTAGAAGAGCGGTTGCTAAGGCACCAGCGATGATTAAAGTTTTTTTCTTATTGTTAGGTGTTGGGAGCTTCATTTTCTTTCCTCATTGAGTAACTGATTTAAATGCGTTGTTGTCGATAGTTATTATCGACAGAAAGCCGTCAGCATGCGTCAGTGAGAGGTAAAGACATGTAAAGCTTTTTAAGAGGATGTCAGCCAAGACAACTAGCTTTGGGCAGCACGAAAAGACAACAGTGCTTTGCGGATCATTTCGAGAGTAGTCAATGCTGACAAAGGTCAGGGCTCATAGGTTTAAAAACTGACGAATTGCTGATGCAGTGGAGTCAGGGTTGTCCATGTGCATGTGGTGTTCGCCATTAACTTCAACGACTGATGCATTTTTTAGCGCTGAAAGGCGACTGTTTGATTGCTCTCGCTTGAGTAAGTAGCCGTCAGAAGCAAGCACGCATAGAGTTTTCTGCTCAACACTGCTTAGAACTTCGATAACTTGTTCTTCACTCAAATAGTTGCTGGAGGGGATTCGTATTTTGTTGTCAAAACCCCAAGTGTAACCCCCCTCCGTTTCAACGAGACTGCGCTCTACGATTAAGCGAGCACTGTCTGCGTGCATTTTTGTGGCTGCCATCCTCGCTACCACCGCATCATCGATGCTGGCGTAAATCCGCTTTAGTCGGGTGTTGTCTGTTCGCATGGCGTGGGTCGCATTTTTTATTCTATTTGGCAGCTCAGCAGCGGACTCAGTCATCGGGCCGAGTGCTTCAAGTAACAGAAGACTGCTGACTCGTTCTGTTGCAGCCAAGGCGACAAAAGGAGCAATGCAGCCGCCGAGAGAATGCCCGATCAACTGAAATTTGTCCCAGCCCAGAGCATCTGCGGCACCCAAAACAAAAGCGACTTGGTCAATTAGATGGTAGTGATGGCCTGCAGGAAAATGAGCTGATCTGCCGTGGCCTGGTAGGTCTAATGCGACAAGGTGTAGTTCAGGAAGAGTTGCTTGCAGCGGAATAAAACTAGCAGCGTTGTCCATCCATCCATGGAGGCACAAGCAAGCCAGCCCATCAGTGTCCCCTCCACGCAATGCACTTAATGTGGTACCGAATACGTCAAGTTTTATATCTTCCAAGTGCCACCACCACGCTAATTTTTTCGGACTTGCTAAACTCGCCCGGTCAGATCGGCAAGTAGCAGCACTATAGCTTATATATGCTGGTAAACCTTATTGTTTGCTTCGTTGCTTGTTGTTTAGACCGCCGTAGCAAGCGTACATGGAGGTGTAGCAGGAGTTAGTAATCGATCAATGGCGTGCATTTGCGCTTTACCATCACTGTAGCCAAGCTCAATGAGTTCTTGGCAAAAAGACGATTCAAAAAGCAGATAGCTGCTGATTTGGCGGCCCTCCGGTTTGTGTGCACCCAATACGCGTAAAACAACTTTCATGCTTCTAGGAAATTTTCGCATATGACGAGAAACTATTTCTCGCACGTCCACAGAGGGTGTGATGACCAACTTATCGACAGGTTGAATAACAGAGCCGTCGAGTTGTATATGGCGGCCGGGTACATTGCGTAGTAGCGTGTTGTAGTGTTCTAAGCGTTCTAAATCTGCATCCAAAGACTCTAAAAATAGAGACTCGAACAAGTAGCCTGCAATAAGACCGGGAGAAGGGTAGGGGCGATCAATAGTATTCGGGGTTTCCGATTCCGTTGAAGAATTGCTCACGCCTATAATCAATAAACGATTTGCTCCCATCGCCAGCAGAGGGCTTAGAGGTGAAGTTTGACGTAACGCACCGTCACCTTGATAGTCATTCTTGATTCGTACCGCAGGGAAAACCATAGGGATTGCTGAAGACCCCATAAGGTGGTCCACAGTCAGTGTGTCACGGACGCCTTTGCGCCGGGCCACATTCCATTCTTGGATGTCGTCGTTTCCCATAAAGTAAGAAATAGATTTACCAGAAGTGTACGAAGAGGTATTAAATGCCACTGCATTTAAGTACCCAGCATCTATATTTTTTTGAAAATTCTCAAACCTTATATGTTTCTCTAACAACCGTTGCAGCGGTTGATTATTGAGAATAGATTGGGGTTGGTCTGCTGTATCGCGAGCACGCACAAGTTGCCAGATAGTGCCAGCAGCCGCTCGCATAGAAGACACGTGGTCTGGCTGGTAGACATTGCGAATATTCAGGTTGCCCCAGACACTTTCCAGATCATCGATAGCCTGCTTAAAATTGTCTGCACCGGCAGCGAGCCCACCGGCGTTGATTGCACCGGCAGACGTACCGCTAATGACTTTAAATGGGCTGGAAGCACCAACGGGTTGTTGCTCTGCAATCGCTTTCAAAACGCCGATTTGATAAGCGTTTCTCGCACCGCCTCCAGACAACATCAGACCTGGGACAATAACCTGGGGATGCATCGAATGTGCACTCGTGTCACCTGTGCCTTGTTTGGGCTCAAGCAATCGATTTTTGACATAATTGACCAGCATAAATAGACCATCTATAGCGATACGGGAGTCATACAATAGCTAACGGCAAAAGGTGCGTTGATCTGGAGTGCATACTGGCAATAGGATTGGTATAAGCAGTCTTTTAGATTGATTTTTGGCAATGAACTCGATGTCGTTTGCATAGCAATAGGTATGTGACCAAGTAACAGGGTGCAGTTGCAGTGAAACTCTATTTAAAGTTATCCAATTTTTAGCTAAGGATTAGTGATCTAAGTGAATGATTCTTCGAATCAAGATATCCGCCTCGCTATGTGGTCTGGGCCTCGAAATATCTCGACAGCGATGATGCGTGCATGGGAAAACCGCGCAGATACTCGTGTCTGGGACGAGCCTTTCTACGCCTACTATTTGCAAGCGACTGGATTGATGCATCCTATGCGAGATGAAATTATCTCAGCGGGCATAGCTGACTGGCGTAAAGTGGTTGAACAATGCGTAGCGAAGAATCCACAAGGGGTTCGAATTCATTACCAAAAGCATATGACACATCACATGCTTCCCGAGATTGCAGATGAATGGTTGGATGTTCTAGAGCACTGCTTCTTGATTCGCGATCCGGCATTAGTGGTGCGCTCTTATTTGGCAAAACGGGAGCATGCGACACTCGCCGATATTGGCATCGAACGTCAGTGGCAATTGTTTGATCAAGTTTGCCAACGTCGCGGAAGCGAGCCTCTGGTGATTGACTCAGCCGATTTTCTAAAATCCCCCGAAGCCTACCTGCGTGCAATCTGTTCAAATATCGGTGTTAACTATAATGCAAGTATGGTTGACTGGCCTGCTGGACCAAGAGGCAGCGATGGAATTTGGGCCTCACATTGGTATGCCGCAGTGTGGCAAAGCACCGGCTTTCAGCCTGCGGTGACAGCACCATTGAGTGCAGAAGATCAACAAAATCCTGTCGCTTCGGCCGCAGCTGTATTTTACCAGAGACTGCACACGCATCGATTGCTTTTAGACTGAAGCGGAGGCCGCATCCGCTAGCGCTAGAATTGATGAAGCATCTTTACACAAACGCGCCTGTACAAAGGCACTGCGCGCTTCAGGGTAGTGTTCAGCAAGATGTTTCATCCATTGTTTTAGCCGTCCACTGAGGTATTTTTCACCTTCTCTTTCTTGTTGATAGCTTGCGTATTGGCGCATCAGTTTTGCAGCGTCACACCATGCAATAGGCTGTGCACCCTGTGCCAGCACATTAGCCAAGTTTGGGATGGCCAATACGCCACGGCCAATCATTACATCACGACAGCCGCTGATCTTTCGGCAGCGGGCGTAAGAATCAACGCAGTTTATGTCACCGTTAGCGATCACCCTAACGGCCACTGATTCACGAATTCTACCGATACTTTCCCAGTCGACTGGTGGCCTGTAGCCTTGTGCTCGTGTTCGTCCGTGCACGACAACCCAATGAGCACCACCGTCAGCTAACGCTTGTGCGCACTCCACTGCAGCACTGGCATCGTCGCCACCGAGTCGCATTTTTGCAGTAACGGGTTTGTCGGCGGGCACAGCTGCGCGCACCGCTTCCACAATGTCTCGCATCAACTCGGGCTGCCCAAGAAGAGAAGCTCCACCGCCATGACGATTAACAAGCTTTGCTGGGCAGCCAAAATTTATGTCTACACCAGGCGACCCCAATGCGACCGCTCGCGCGGCATTGTCCGCCATTGCGTGGGGGTCTTGCCCCAGTAATTGTACTCGCATGGGTGTGCCATCGGTCGTGCAGCTATCGCGATTGAGCTCGGGGCAGAGGCGCAAAAAGCTCCGTTCTGGTAGACACATGTTAACGACTCGCACAAATTCAGAAACGCACAAGTCGAAGCCTCCCAGTGCGCAAATCAAATCACGCATACGCCAATCCATGACGCCTTCCATTGGCGCAAGTAGTAGTAAAGGGCGTTCGGTGTCGGAGAGTGGAGACAAGTGGGGCTCGGCGGGTATCTATAGTTAAGGATGGCGATTGTAAACCATCGATAAGACATTCAAACTACCCTTTGTGGTAAAAAAGGATGCTTCAGTGGGAAAAACAGTCAATCGATGCAAGTGGTGTGGGGATAGTCCCCTCTATGTGGATTATCACGACCAAGAATGGGGCGTTCCATTGCATGATCGTGATGCCCTTTTTGAATCTCTCTGCCTAGAAGGTCAGCAGGCCGGACTGAGTTGGATTACGGTACTGCGAAAGCGTGAGCACTACCGCAAGGTGTTCCATAAGTTCAAAGTTGGCAAAGTTGCAAAAATGGGCGAAGCCGAGGTAGAAAAGCTGCTGCAGGACGCGGGTATCATTCGGCATCGTGGCAAGATTGAAGCCATTATTGACAACGCAAAAGCTGTTTTGGCCATTGAAAAAGAGGGCCAGAGCTTTGACGCCTTTGTTTGGTCATTCGCGCCGGAAAAATCTGGTGACGGCATCACCTTACCTAGTCAAACAGCTGAATCTACGGCGATGAGCAGAGCGTTAAAGAAGAAAGGATTTCGATTTGTGGGACCGACAACTGTCTACGCTTTTATGCAAGCAGTAGGTATGGTGAACGACCATTCGCCAGAATGCTTCAAACGCTGAATATTCCGCGTTTTCAGCGGCCCCAGTGCCTTTCTGGCCCAGTGTCCACGTGCACAAAGCCAATGCGGGAATAAGTACCAACACCGCCGGCATGTAATTTTTCGGCGAAACCAGCAAGTTGCGCCGCGGACATCTCAGGCACGAAGAGATCGGCAGCTTGTCCGTACAGGTGGTAGCTGTTTTTTGCCACATTTTTACCCGCGCTTTTGTTGCGCAACATGGCATTCGTTTTTGCCGTTCGGTATCCAGACAACACGCGAAAGGGTGATTTTGCACCGCTACTGATATACAAATCGTGCATCAAATCGATCAGTGCCACATCCATCTCTATTGATTCATTTTCTCGATGGTCGCGCATGAGAAAATCGATTTGATTCAGCGCGCCCCGATCGTAACGATCACCGCGTCTGTAGATAACATCCAGAAATTCCTGGGTGTGAGTGTTGAATAGCTGCAGCCGCGCTTCTGCTTCAACACCCGCGATGACAGGTGGAGCCAGTCCTAAAGCGCTCGCCGTACCAACGGCGGCAAAGCGCAAAAATGATCGCCTAGTGGCGTGAGTATGATGCATATTCTGAACAGCTCTAGTCGTTTGAGGACCCGTCAAGATCTCACAATCAATCTTCAACGTTCTAGTCTACCAAAGCCTTAGAGGCAATTCTAAAAGGCTGCATATAAAACTGGGCGCATCGAATAGAACTTGGCACAGTCGCCAGTTTTTAGTCGCGAAATTTTAGCAACTTAATGTGGCGTGTAAGTCACGGGAAACAGTTGGCCACTCTTTGTGGTGTTTTCATGTCAGTGTAAAGCCGGCTGGGCGGTCATTCTGCGGTGACCGTGTCGGGACGAACAGTATTAAAGGAACTCTAAGTCGAAACTCTGTGCGGCTTCCCCTGGATCTTCCACCTGCAAAACAACATCGACCACTCGTTCTGGCTCGATGGACATGCCTTCGGTGTAGCTCGGGACATAATGGCTGGGCTCAAAAACGCCTCGAGCTATAACTTCGCCGTTTTGATCAGTCATGCGTACCTGTAGTGTGGGGTATTCCAAATCACTATCGAGACGATTAATCATCGCCAGGCTGATCACCAACACACCATCAATGCCGGGGTGGCCATATATTTTGCGTCTGACAATCTGAAGACCAGAAAAATCTCGTGAAGCGACAGCGTCACAAGAGGAGAAAGCACACCAAGTGCTGGCGATTTTTTCGCTGATGCTTGGATTACTAACAACGCTGCGCAATGCATCAACAGCCAGCAGCACCAGCGCTGCAATCAATAAAAAAGTGACGACGGAACGGGTGCGTACTGGTGCACTACGGCCGGCGGTCGGATTGCGTGCTAGGACAGAAATATGTCGATCCGTCGTGGCACTGTCTTCTTTGGTTTGACCAGCTGTCGCTGGTTGCGGCTTTGCCTTTGCCGGCGCAGATGCCATTGCGGCAGGCTTTTCTGGCTTGCTATGAACGTCAGTACTGCGAGATGGGATAGCGGACCGGCGCGTTCGTTCTACCGTAGGTGCAGTAGTCATGGACTGCTTAGTCGCCGTAGCGCTGCGACGTGGTTTATCGACAATTGCTTGTAGACCTTCAGCTACTTCAGGGCTCAAGCTAAAGATGGGCTCTTCTATGCTCGCAGTCTCGCGTTTGGGAGGCTGGTAAATTTTGGTCGAATCCAAGTCTGATTCTGCTTGGGTTAAATGGTCTCGGGCGCTGAAAATGCGCAGGCACTCTCCACAACGCACACGCGGGTCGCCAGCGTAGATTAACTCAGCGCTTACTTTTAGGACTGAAAAACAATGTGGGCATTCGGTGAGCATGTTGGTGCAGCTGCGGCGTTGATAAGAAGATTATAGCGGGCTACGGCGAAAACCTGAGAGCATGCACCAATCTCCGTCAATTACTAACTGGATATCGTCCAAAACTGGCGCGTAATGGGCTTTTAAGTCTTCGGATTGTGACTCAAGTACCCCGCTCAAAACGACGTTAGCGCCCGGGGCTGCGTAGCCTATTAGTACATCACGCAATTGCCTTAGCGGTTCAAATAATATGTTAGCTATGACAACTTCAGCTTGCGTCTCAGGCATTTTTTCGGGTAGATACAAGGCGAGGTGTTCGGCTACATTATTGGCTTCTGCGTTGTCTTGGCTGGCAGTGATTGCCTGCGGGTCAATATCGGTGCCGATAGCTTGTTTGGCCCCAAGAAGCAGCGCTGCGACCGCCAGTACCCCCGAGCCACAACCGAAATCTACCACTGTCTTTCCTTGCAGGTCCGTTTCTGCCAACCAGCGAAGGCACAAGGCGGTTGTGTTGTGCGTGCCGCTGCCGAAAGCGAGCCCTGGATCAAGGCGTAAGTTGACGGCGTCTGGCTCTGGAGGTTCGGCGTAGCTGGGAACCACCCAGAGTTTTCCACCAAAATTCATGGGTTTAAAGTCAGCCATCCAAGCACGTTCCCATGCTTGGTCCTCTAAGCGTTCCATCTGAGAGGGTTCTACAGGTTGCTTGAGTGCGATGCTTAGTGCCCGAGATAGGCCGATCTCAGATTCATCACCTGAGAAAAGGCCCACCATAATCACATTATCCCAAATCGGCATCTCACCCGGAGCAGGCTCGAGAATCGGTTGATCCTCTGCATCTATGAGAGATATTGAAAGAGCGCCACAGACAAAAAACGCTGTTTCTAAATCATCGAGTTGCCGCGAATCAGTCGCTAGCCGAAATTGCCACCATGCCATTTTTTAGTTTCACGGCTGTCGGAATCGAGTGCGTTAAAAAAGTGCGCAAAAATCGGCACACATCTCAGCACGCAAAAAAACCTACAGTCCGAGCATTTTCTCCAGGTAGTGGATATTGGCGCCGCCCGCTTGGAAGCCATCGTCGTCAAAGATATCGCGCTGAAGCGGAATATTGGTTTTGATACCGTCGATAACTATTTCGCTAAGAGCGCCACGCATACGAGCGATGGCTCGGTCGCGATCATTGCCCATGACGATCAGCTTGCCGATCATAGAGTCGTAGTTGGGCGGCACGCGATAGCCATTATAAATGTGCGTATCCACGCGAACTCCTAGACCACCCGGCGCATGGTACTGGGTGATAGTGCCAGGGCTTGGCAGAAAGCTTTTAGGGTCTTCCGCGTTAATACGGCACTCGAACGCATGGCCTCGCAACTGAATCTGGTCTTGCGTATAACCGAGCTTTTCTCCAGAGGCGACCATGATTTGTTGTCGGATGATGTCCACGCCCGTGACCATCTCAGTCACTGGGTGTTCAACCTGAACACGTGTGTTCATTTCAATGAAGTAAAACTCACCGTCTTGGTACAAGAACTCGAAAGTTCCTGCCCCGCGGTAGCTGAGTCGATGGCAGGCGTCGACACAGAGCTTGCCAATGCGTGCCCGTTGCTCTTCGGTTATTCCGGGCGCAGGTGCTTCTTCGACCACTTTTTGATGGCGACGTTGCATTGAGCAATCACGTTCACCGAGGTGTATCGCGTTTCCGTGCGTGTCGGCCAGTACTTGTATTTCGATATGGCGTGGTGTTCCAAGGAACTTCTCCATGTAAACCACATCATTGTTAAAGGCTGCTTTGGCTTCTGCCTTCGTCAATTTGATCGACTCAACAAGGTCCTCAGCTCGCTCAACAACACGCATGCCTCGACCGCCGCCACCACCAGAGGCTTTGACAATAATGGGGTACCCGATCTGCTCAGCGACTTTCAAGTTGGTGGCGTCATTGTTACCCAGTGGCCCATCAGAGCCAGGTACACAAGGCACACCTACTTCACGCATCGCGCGAATGGCGGCAACTTTGTCACCCATTACACGAATGAGCTGCGCCGTTGGGCCAATAAATACAAAGCCGCTGGACTCTACGCGTTCGGCAAAGTCAGCATTCTCAGAGAGAAATCCGTAGCCGGGGTGGATTGCATCAGAGTTAGTTATCTCGGCAGCGGCTATCAGTGCTGGCACATTAAGATAGCTCTGTTGCGCAGGGGGTGGACCAATGCAAACGGCTTCATCCGCAAGGCGCACATGTTTTAGGTCGCGATCCGCCGTGGAATAAACAGCGACCGTACTAATGCCAAGGTCGCGACAACATCGCATAACACGAAGGGCAATTTCGCCTCGGTTGGCAATAAGGACTTTCTTAATCATGGGGGCGTCCTTGGAATTAAGGGGCAATCACAAACATTGGCTGGTCGAACTCAACCGGGTCACCATCGTCAACGAGTATCGCTTTCACTGTTCCGGATACTTCAGCTTCAATTGTATTGAGGATTTTCATCGCCTCGATAATACAAAGCGTTTCACCGATACGCACTTTTGAACCAACGTCGACAAAAGCTTGGGACTCTGGTGATGCAGCGCGATAAAAAGAGCCGACCATAGGCGATTTGACTAAGTCACCATCGGGTAGAGATGCTTGTGGTTCACCGGCTTGAGCTGCGCTTGGTATTGTTGTGGCAACAGGGGCAGGTGCAGCCACCATCATCGGCGCGGCAACGGTGCCTCCACCGCGGGTAATTCGAACTGACTCTTCTCCCTCTTTAATCTCGATCTCCGTAATCGCCGATTCTTCTAAGAGCTCTATCAGTTTTTTTACTTTTCGAATATCCATTGTTCAACCATCGAGTTGTCTAGTTTTTCAAAAAAGCCCGAGTCTTTTTGCTCGCGCCATCGGAAGTCGGCGTTGACAGGCCGACTGCGCACCACCCGCAAGGTTGCATCTATTAGATTAGATGTCGAATCTCTTTGCGTATTTGGCAGTGGGTAAGTATTTTCAAGATGTTGGGAAATTTAGCACAAAATGCGCACGATCAGGTTAATTTCTGTTACTTTGCAAGCTGTTCGCGACTTTCGCAATTGCACGGTTTTGGTGCAAAAATAGAGTTCGGAGGAGAGCTGCATGAATGACACTGATGAAATTGAGGTCACTAAAAGCGACTCAAACGAAATTCAGCGCATTTTAAGTTTTTGGTTTGGTGAGACTGGCGCCGCATCGCCCACTGCTGCTGACCGCAAGCGGTGGTATGGCGGTGGTGATACTTTGGACGCTGAAATCGAAAAAAACTTTGCCTACTTGTTGGATTTGGACTTGCGCTCATGGAAGCAAAGTGCAGCCGGAATTCTCGCGTATGTCATTCTACATGACCAATTCCCGCTCAATATCTACCGCCGGCAGGCTAAGGCCTATGCCTTTGAAGCGCGTGCGGAGCAGGCCACCCTAGAGGCGATAGATAACAACTATGATCGAGATATGGCATACGGGGAGCAAGTGTTCTTATACATGCCACTGATGCACTCCGAACAACTTCATCTGCAGGACTTAGGGTTGGAAAAGTTTCAAGCGTTGGCGGATCGGGTAGACGAGCATCTGCGCGATGCTGCCGCTGGCAACATTAAGTTTGCACGGGAGCATCGCGATACCGTGGCTAGGTTTGGCCGGTTTCCCTTTCGAAACCAAGTGCTTGGGCGTCAGAGCACACCCGATGAAAAAGCCTACTTAGACGGCGGCGCACCGCGCTACGGTCAATGATAAGTGTTTTCCGAAGGGTTAAGGCGTTGAAAATAGTAGTAATCCTTCCAAATTACAATCTGCAACTGCACCGAGCTATGAGACAATGTTCATGGTTTGTATCGTATCGGCCTCTGCTGGCTTGTTCGAGCAAGGCTTTTTGGTAGGTTTTTAGAGCGAGTGGTTACACCTCATCCGCTATTTCACACCGAATTTTGTCTTCTCCGATGAGCTTAGCCCGCCGTTTGAGCGGTGCGGGCGTTTCGCCTATCAGCTGTTTGTTCACAACATGTGCTGGCTGGCCAATAAAAACTAAATATTCCTTTGGGAGATACAAAGATGGATTTGATGAAAATAGGCACCGATTTGCTCATGTCTAAGTTGGGCGCCAGCGGCGACAGCAGCCAAATATCAGAAATGCTTGGCGGCCTTTTGGGTGGCGGCGGAACGCCTGATCTTGGTGGACTGCTCTCTAGCCTCCAGGGCGGCGGCGCTGCTGATGCTGTTAAATCTTGGTTGGGATCAGGTGAAAACCAGCCTCTAGACACGGGCGTTCTAGCAGAAGCCCTTGATGGTGACAAACTCTCCAACATGGCTTCACAAATGGGTGTTGAGCAAAACGATCTGCTGGGTGGATTAGCTGATGTCATTCCTCAGGTTATCGACAAAGCTAGCCCTTCAGGCGAGCTACTTGATATGGGTAGCCTGATGGAAAGCGTGCAGGGCGGTGGTGGTGCTGGTGGCATCATGGGCATGATCGGCAAACTGTTCGGTAAGTAGTCTTTACTGCAGTTCGCCAGACGACGAAACGGGTGCGCTATGCGCGCCCGTTTTTTTTATGGCGCTAGCAGCTTGTGGATTTGCCCTTCTAACTCCTTTATCATTCTCCGGCTCGCTTGGCCTTTTGTGGCCTGTTTTTTTAGGTTTCAAATCAGCTCCCAAGAAAAAGTTAATACTTTATTCTTCGGTAGAGCTTGAGGCAGTTCGTCGGTGGTCTAAACGGGCTGGCCCGACTAAAGATATATCTATCTGAGCGAACAAATAGCTGCGATCACATGCTGCAGCTACGGTCCCATAACAGCAAAGATGCATGGGGTAATTGCGGAAATCGTGCGCGCTTGGCGTTTCTAAAAAACTATTTCCCTTTGATTAAGTGCTGTTAATGGCGAGAATCTTAAGTCGCAAAAGACTTGCTCGTTGGTTTGCTACAAAGGCACCAACGTGGCTGTTTCCTAAATTGGGGTAAACATGAAACGAGTAGTAGTAACAGGTATGGGCATTGTCTCTTGCCTTGGCAATGATATTGAAACAGTTTGTGAGTCACTCAAGCTTGGGCGTTCAGGCATAAAGCATTGTCCAGATTACGCCGAAAACGGTTTGCGCAGTCATGTCGCTGGTCGCAGCGAGATAGAATTCTCTGAGCACATCGATCGCAAACAACTGCGTTTTATGGGATCTGCGGCTGCCTACTCCTACATCAGCATGAAGCAAGCGATTGAAGATGCAGGCCTTAGCGAAGAGCAGTATTCCAACCCGCGTGTTGGCATCATAGCGGGCTCTGGTGGTGCGTCATCTTCCAATCAAGTGGAGGCGGTCGACATTTTGCGCAACAAGGGACTGCGCCGTGTAGGCCCCTACCGTGTGACGCAGACGATGGGCAGTACGGTGTCAGCTTGTTTGGCGACACCTTTCAAAATAAAGGGTGTGAACTACTCGCTTTCAAGCGCTTGTTCCACCAGCGCGCATTGCATTGGTAATGCCATGGAGCAAATCCAGCTGGGTAAACAGGACATGGTTTTTGCGGGTGGTGGCGAAGAAGAGCACTGGACCATGACCTGTCTTTTTGATGCGATGGGAGCCTTATCGACAAAATATAACGAAACACCTGAGTTGGCATCTCGCGCTTATGATGCAGACCGCGATGGTTTTGTTATTGGCGGTGGCGGTGGCATGTTGGTGATCGAAGAGCTTGAACACGCTAAAGCACGCGGTGCCAAGATTTACGCTGAATTAGTCGGGTACGGCGCAACGTCGGATGGGCACGATATGGTCGCTCCGTCGGGAGAAGGTGCAGCTCGCTGCATGCAGCAAGCCATGAGCACAATCGACGGGCCAGTGGACTATATCAATGCACACGGCACGAGTACGCCGGTTGGTGATGTGGCCGAGCTTGGAGCCGTGCGCGAAGTTTTTGGCGACGCCACTCCAGCGGTTAGTTCGACAAAATCCCTGTCTGGACACTCTTTAGGGGCTGCTGGTGTGCAGGAGGCTATCTATACGTTATTAATGCTGCGTGATGATTTTCTCTGTGCTTCTGCCAATGTCGAGACACTCGATGAACGCGCAGGAGACATCGATATTGTGCGAGAGCGTCGCGACAATGCAGGCCTAGTGCGTGTTATGTCTAACAGTTTCGGCTTTGGTGGCACAAACGCCAGCTTAGTCATGCAGCGCTTTGTCGACTAAAAGCTAAGCGCAAACAACACAGCTCGACACTGCCCGAGAGCTTTCTCTGGCAGTGTTTTTTTTGCTTAGCTGTTTCTGTGTCACGGCTTAATTGTTTTGAGTTTTGCCCTAATGGTCAAAAACGTCTAACATCCAGCCCCCGCTCTCAGTGAAATATTGCATGCAAATCGGACCTTATCAATTCGACGGAAAAGTTGTGCTTGCCCCCATGGCAGGTGTGACGGATCGCCCCTTCCGGGCTGTTTGTCGTGCGGTGGGTGCCACGGCGGTAACGGCTGAAATGGTGACAGCAGACACCAGCTTGTACGCGAGCGATAAGACGGTTCATCGGTTGAATATGCAAGGTGAACCCGGGCCGCGTATTGTACAAATTGTTGGTTCTGACCCTCAGCAAATGGCTGATGCAGCAAGGGCTAATGTAGACCGAGGGGCGCACATCGTTGATATCAACATGGGCTGCCCTGCAAAAAAAGTATGCAAGCGTGCGGCGGGGTCAGCGTTGTTGGCTGACGAAGCGCTGGTAGGGCGGATTTTAGACGCCGTCGTGGCCGCTGTAGAAGTGCCAGTCACGTTGAAGATTCGAACCGGCACATCACCTGAGCATCGTAACGCTGTAACTGTGGCCCGTATTGCGGAGTCCGCTGGCGTGCAATCGTTGGCAGTGCATGGTCGGACCCGTAGCGAACGCTTTGCCGGGGAAGCTGAGTTCGACACGATTGCCCGGGTGCGAGACGCAATCGATATTCCTCTGCTGGCTAACGGTGACATTCAAACACCTGAGCGGGCTGAATTCGTGTTGCGCCACACGGGTGCTGATGCCATTATGATCGGCCGTGCGGCACAAGGTGATCCTTGGATTTTTCCTCGCATCAACCAGTATTTGCGCACGAGCCAACTGCCTGGTGCACCCAGTAATGCAGAGCGTGCAGCAGTAGTTGTAGAACACATAGGTCAGATCTACGCGTTTTACGGCGAGGGAAGGGGCGTGCGTATCGCCCGCAAGCACATTGGTTGGTACAGCAGCGCCTACAGAAACGCCGCCGCTTTTCGTGCTGAAGTCAATCGGATGGAAAATGCCGAAGAGCAACTCGCAGCAGTCGCGCGCTTTTTCTGTGATGAAGCAGCAGACCCTTGGTCCGATGAACACCAGAGGATGGACGTAGCATGAGTCAGCAAAAAACAAAAGTAAGTGCCGTTTGCGCCTGCATTGAAGCTGAACTTCAGAATTACGAAACTCTGATGGAAGGCGAATGCGCCACGGATCTTCACCGTATGGTGATGGACCAAGCCGAACAGGCCGTCATTAATTACGCCCTTCGTCGATCAGAGGGCAATCAAAGTCAAGCGGCCTGCATGCTCGGAATCAGCCGTGGTACCTTGCGAAAAAAAATCCGCCTTTACGAATCGCTCTAAGCTCCTGTCTCTACCCCAAAAAAATCTAAAAGACTCCCCTGATTCAAAAGAACAGCGTGTTTGATCTGAGGTTCCCTCGTTCAGATTGTTCCTTTATCCGCACCAGTCGCTGCCGAAGGTCGGTATAATGGTGGGTTTTAGTCTTCAGGGAGCGCTAAACAATGGCCGAGAGAACCACCGAACCTTCAACCCAGCGAACCGTTGCGCGTGCACTGCTCAGCGTGTCTGACAAGCAAGGAATCGCCGAACTGGGTGCTGGCCTGCATGCTCAAGGGGTAGAAATTCTCTCGACAGGTGGCACAGCCAAGTTGTTGTCTGATGCCGGTGTACCAGTCACCGAGGTGGGCGAGCACACAGGCTTTCCTGAAATCATGGCGGGCCGAGTGAAAACGCTGCATCCGACTATACATGGTGGAATTCTGGGCCGTCGAGGTGTTGATGCTGAAGTCATGGTTGAACACGGTATTTCGCCAATCGACTTGGTGGTCGTTAATCTCTATCCCTTTGCTGACACCGTTGCAAAACCCGATTGCAATCTGGAAGACGCCATTGAAAATATCGACATTGGCGGTCCTGCGATGGTGCGTGCTGCAGCCAAAAACCACGCTGACGTGGTGATTGTGACTGATCCCGATGATTATTCAGGTGTATTACAAGCACTGTCCGATGGTGGAACCACTCTGGAGCAACGTTTTGCGCTGGCAGCAAAAGCCTATGCGCACACCGCTGACTACGATGGCATGATTGCTAACTACCTGAGTGCTCGCTTGGAGTCTGAGCAGGTTCAAATATTCCCGGCTGTACTCAGTCAGCAGTTCCAAAAAGTTCAAGACTTGCGTTACGGCGAGAACCCGCATCAACGTGCGGCATTTTATCGTGACCCGCGCGACGGTGGTGCCAACGTCGCCAATGCAACTCAGTTGCAAGGCAAAGCCTTGTCCTACAACAACATTGCAGATACCGATGCGGCGCTGGCGTGTGTCAAACAGTTTGAACAGCCTGCGTGTGTCATTGTGAAACATGCCAACCCTTGTGGGGTGGCGGAAGCCGCTTCAATCAGTGAGGCATACGAGGGTGCGTATCGCACAGATCCAACCTCTGCATTTGGTGGCATTATCGCTTTTAACCGGCCGCTAGATGCGGCGCTTGCAAGCGCCATCATTGAGCGGCAGTTTGTTGAAGTCATCATTGCACCCAGCATCGATGACGATGCGTTAGCAGTCACCGCAGCTAAAGGAAATGTCCGAGTCTTAAGCTGTGGCGAATGGGAAGCGCAAAAGCCCCGTTGGCGAACGACCTGTGTTGAAGGTGGTTTGTTGGTACAAGACGATGACCAAGAAATGGTCGGCATTGATGATTTGCGGGTTGTCACCGCGCGTGCGCCAACAGAAGCCGAGTTAAAAGATTTGTTGTTTGCTTGGAGAGTTGCCAAGTATGTCAAATCAAATGCCATTGTTTATGCACATGAATCTACGACAGTCGGTGTCGGTGCGGGTCAAATGAGCCGTGTTTACTCAGCACGCATCGCAGGCATAAAAGCGGCGGACGAGAACATCGAAGTCGTGGGTTCAGTGATGGCATCAGATGCATTCTTCCCGTTCAGAGATGGTCTAGATGCAGCGGCGGAAGCCGGAATAAAAGCCGTCATCCAGCCGGGTGGCTCAATGCGGGATGACGATGTCATTGCTGCAGCTGATGAGCACGGAATTGCCATGGTGTTTACCGGTGTTAGGCACTTTAGACATTAATCGATTGCTTTCCCGAGTTAAGTAGGATGTTAAGAGTGGTGCGTATTGCATCACTCTGACTTTGGAGTCTTAGAGAGATGTGCAGCTACGTCGCGCTCTGCAGCTGAAATACTGGACAGGCTTTCGTGGGGACGCTTGTATGGATGGAATAGCTAAGGCCATAGCTCTTTCCCACAGCAGATTCTATTGTTTCATTCAGGTTAGCTGCGCACCCACACTCGAAAACTGAATTTCCTCAGATTTCACTTCTTGAAATCTATACCAAGCTGCCGCGTCGAAGCGCGGTTAGTAACCGGCTTGCATTGAGTAGAGATTTTCGTCGCATTGTTAGATGCCCTCCCCAGATGATAAATAGAAAAAAGACAACCTTGGCCATGCTAGACTATTGTTTTTCGATGATATTTGTCGAGGAATAGGGGCTTTATTCGATAAAAAGGGCTGAGCTGTTGAATACCGTTGCACACCACTGGCGTTTTGCTGCTGAAAAAAGCACGGAAGTCGCGATATTGCCTGACGGCTGTCGAGACCTTATTCTTTCTGTAGCGCCAAACACAGCACCTGAGTGGTTCTTCTCCGCGCTATCCGATGGTCCACATGTCTCGCGGTCCAGGATTGGTGTACAGATGATTGGTACACGATTCAGTCCGGGGACCGTGATCAATGAAGGCAGACTGCTGCAAGCTTTGTCTGAAAAACATCTTGATGAAACCGAACAGCAGAGTCGAATTTTGGAAAATTCCCAGCGCTGTCTTAAGGTCCAAGAGTGTTTAAGCTGCATAGCTGAATCGTTGTCTCCCATACCATCTGTGGCTTCAGAGCTGGGTGTCAGCGTGCGGAGCCTGCAACGTGTTGTCAGTGATGCTACAGGTTACAGCCCTGTTTATTGGCGAGCCCTTGCAAGAGTGCGAAAGGCAGCGAGGCAATTGCAAAATGCAACGCCCTTGGTGGAGATTTCAGTCAACGCTGGTTTTTCCGACCAATCGCACATGAATCGGGAGTTTCAACGTTGGTTTGGCGTATCGCCTAGCGCCTTTGCTGAAACTCCCGGCTTTTTAGAGCAGCTTCAAAGCCCTGCTTATTGCTGATTAAAGCAAGGCTCAAATTGGTGAGCAAATTTCTACAAAAAAACCATTTGGGTCCCGTACTCCAGCGGTCGTTTGACCCCAAGATTCTTGTCTTTCGGCTTGTACAAGCTCTGCGCCCGCCGCCAGAGAGTTTGCAAGGGTGGTGATGACGTCGTCGGTTTCGAAAGCTATGTGAAAAACAGGGTCCAAGTTTTTAGCATCGCCAGGGTTTTTACCCAGTTGTTGCATCAGTTCGCGCGACGAAAAGGCAAGTCGAGTATTCCCTGTTTCTAACTCGCCGTAATCTTTGCCCTCGTGTAAAAATCGCAGCTTGAGTCCAAAGGCCTTGGTGTAAAAATCGAGTGACTCTGGAACATTTTGTACGTAAAGAATGGTGTATCTGAGATTCATGGGCCGTTTCCTTTTTAGGTGTCAGCAGAGTTTGCTGTGCGCAAGCTCGCGCCGTCTTGGATAAATACGCCAACACCAAAGTGTGTGTTCACATTCAACAAGGGAATAGGCAAAAAGCGTTTTTAACACGTCGCAATACAGCCCCGATGGAGATTAGGTCACCGGCGAGTCTTTGTTGATGTCAGCGCTTGTTTTTTGCAGCGTTCTTTTCCCGGTCAAAGTCTGCTCTGAGTGCAAGCAACTGAGCATCACTTAAAAGAGCTGGATTTGAATAGTGTCGCTTCCAATCGGCGTCACCTGGCCAGCGATGCGCTGTTTGAAGGGTCGTGCGCGCTTCAGTGGCACTTTCTAAAAGCGACAGTCCCGCTTGAGCGATGGCCAGCTGAGTTTCGTGATCATGCGGTGGGCCGGCGCTGTTGCCCAACGGAAAATCGTTAAAAAGAAAGCGTGGTACACCTACATGCTCGACCACGTCTTTGGCGCAGCCCAAAATCACCGTGGCTATCCCTGCAGATTCGAGTGTTCGAGCGGCAAACGCGACAGATTGGTGGCAGATGGGGCAGTTGGGCACCAGTACAGCAGCGTCTATTTGATCGGCTTGGCATTTCGCCAACAATTGCGGGCAGTCGACAGTTGTGCTTTGGCGATGGGAGCGATTGGTGGGCAGGCCATAAAATTTTTCCGCCAACTCCCCCAGTTCACGCTGTTGTTGCAGCCGCTTTAATGCCTGCAAAGGAAAATAGCTGTTTTGATCTGTGGCAGTGGTGTGTTGGCGGTCGATAGCCACGTGAGAAATACGCAGATCAGGGGCAGGGTCAATCGCCTGTGCATAGACTTGATAAAATTTTGCAGAGCCGTTGTAAGCAGCGCCTGGCCCTTGCGGCCCAGCCTCTGGTTGGTAGGGCGCGGCTGTGGTGACGATGGCTACGCGAGCTATCGAGAGGGGGACTGATAAAGGTGAAAACGGCACCTGCTCAAATTGGGCCCAACGGTAGGGTGTTGCAAAACCGAGCGCTGCATAATAGCCGCGTGTGCGCTGCATGTACGGGAGAGGGGTTTGCCCATTCATTTCAGTCTCTGCTCAGTTAGCCATTGAACAAGGCGCGACGTGCAGCAGGGCTGCAAAAAGAGTATTAGCCGCGGAGAAGTTGTAAAACAGCTTGCGTGTTGTCAGGTCGCACGCCACGCCACAGGGCGAATGCGCTGGCAGCTTGTTCTACCAACATGCCCGCGCCGTCCGAAGCAACGGTTGCGCCATTCGCGTGTGACCAACGCACAAAAGCTGTTGGCTCCGAGCTGTAGACCATGTCGTATCCACAGCCACCTGCATTGAGCACGTTGTCGGGCAAAGGGGGCAGCTCTCCGCTTAAACCTGAAGAGGTTGCGTTTATAATAACGTCGAAGCTGGTGTTGGCGAGCGCTGTATAACCACCTCCACTGATGGCTCCTTGAGCCGCGAAATGCTGCGCCATTGCTTCTGCCTTCTCAGCAGTACGATTGGCTATGTGCAGTAACTCAGGTTGCTCTCGCAGTAACGGTAAAACAGACCCTCGCGAAGCACCGCCAGCGCCAAGAAGTAAAATTCGCTTGCCGTTGAGTTGCACGTTTAAGTTGTCTATCAAATCTCGGACTAAGCCATCACCGTCAGTGGTGTGCCCAAACAGGCTGCCATCCCCACGCAGCATCAAGGTATTGACGGCCCCAGCAGCGCTTGCCTCTGCAGATAACTCGTCCGCTAGATTGTGGGCGTCAAGTTTAAAAGGCACGGTGATATTGCAGCCAAGACCGCCCTCTTGAAAAAACCGACGGGCTGATTGCTCAAAACCTTCAAGGGGCGCGAGTATTTTTTCGTAGCTAATTGCTTGACCCATATGTAGCGCAAACCGCTCGTGAATAAGGGGTGATTTGCTGTGGGCAATGGGGTTGCCAAAGACTGCGTAGCGGTCTGTCATGGTCATGAGTACTTAAGAAAATGGCGTGCAGTATAACCGAATCGCATCGTTACTCGTCTTCATCGCTTTCTGGGTGGTCATTGCGTGCGGACAATTTAACGTTTGAGGTTAAACTACGGCTTTTCATTCACGAATCAATAAGCGAGATCGTTCCCATGCCGCAAACAGTGACAGGTCCTTATCCCTTGGCGAGACCGCGCCGAATGCGCGCTGATGATTTCTCACGCCGGTTAATGCGAGAGAACACGGTCACGGCCGATGATCTCATTTTGCCTGTGTTTGTGTGTGAAGGTGAAAACCAAACGCAGTCGATTCCTTCCATGCCCGGTGTGTTTCGGTACAGCATTGATCAACTGTTGATTTTTCTCGAGCCTTTAGTTGCTCAAGGGTTGATCGCGATCGCGCCATTTCCTGTGGTCGATCAAGCCATAAAAGATGAAACCGCGACAGCTGCCCATGATCCCGAGGGTTTGGCGTGTCAGGCGATTAGGGCCGTTAAATCGGCATTTCCTCAGTTGGGTGTGATGACTGACGTCGCTCTAGATCCCTACACCTCTCATGGGCAAGATGGCTTGCTGGATTCAGAGGGATATATTCTCAATGACGAAACCGTCGAAGTGCTGGTTAAACAAGCATTATCCCATGCCGATGCGGGTGCTGACGTCGTCGCTCCTTCGGACATGATGGATGGCCGAGTGGCGGCGATTCGCCACGCGCTAGAAGCAGCCGGTCATCGTAATACCCGTATCCTGAGCTATGCCGCTAAATATGCGTCTAGCTATTACGGGCCTTTTCGTGACGCTGTTGGCTCGGCGAGCAATTTGGGCAAAGCCGATAAACGCAGTTATCAGATGGACCCAGCAAATGGCGATGAAGCACTGCGCGAAGTGGCGATGGATTTAAAAGAGGGGGCTGACATGGTTATGGTGAAGCCCGGTATGCCATATCTCGATATCGCTCGTCGTGTGAAGCATGAATTTGGTGTGCCGACCTTTGCTTACATGGTGAGCGGTGAATACGCCATGCATGCGGCGGCGGCAGCAAACGGCTGGTTAGACGAGCAGGCGGTTGTCATGGAGGCGATGCACTGCTTTAAGCGCGCTGGCGTGGATGCCGTACTGACTTACCACACACCCAAAATACTGACGTGGCTGGCCGAGGGAGACGGTTGATCACAGCGCGATGTGATCACGCTAAAACGCTTAAAAGTAGGATATCCACCAAAGCGGCCGTTGCTAGGCCAAAACCTTGAACCGATCGGTTCAGGGTGGGAACAAGTGCGACCGCATTAGGCTTTCCGCCGTGGCGGACGTGCACACCGCTGATCGCAGCCGGCTCCCGGGGGGTCGAATTAAGGCTCAAGGGAATATATGGCAAAACTGACCTGCCGCCCCAGTGAGATACCCGTGACCCTGATTGTAGCGGTCAATTTCAGTTATCGACAGAAATTGCTGCAGATGAAGGTTCAGTTGTTGATTCTGCAGGCTCCAGCGCTTCTCTGATTTTGTCTTCCATCGACGTCAATTGCTCGCTGATACTGGCCAGAGACGGCTTGCTGTGGCGGGTTTGTAGCAATTCACTGGTGATGTTAAGCGCTGCGACCACCGCCAGTTTTTCTCCGTTGCTGCTCTTATTGCGCTTGCGCAGGTCACGCATTTGCCCATCCAAATGGGCTGCTGCTGCTTTGAGATTGTCGACTTCTTCCGCAGGGCAGGCTAGCTGATAGTTGCGGTCAAGCACTGATACATTGACGGCTGTGTTTTCTTTATCGCTCACGTGTGAGACTCCAGGGCTTTGAGGCGAGAGATCATCGCGTCGACGCGAACGCGAGCTAGTTCATTCTTTTCGATCAGTTTAGCGCGCTCTTCGACCAAGCCCTCACGTTGGTTAACGAGTGATGCGTTTTCTACCCGCAACTGCTTGATCTCGGCGACGAGCTCGTCGACTTGGAGAGACAATCGCGTTGTCTGTTGAAGTAAGTTGGCGTCGTCTTTCATGGTGAAAAAAATCCCGTCATATTTTGGGTGGCGAAAATACAATCGCATAAACTGCTGCGCGCGCCTATTTTCAGTGGATTCTACCGCAAGAACTGCCTATCAGTACGCGCACGACATGACATAGTTCGTTAATTTTTTTTGCCTGAGTCCAAATTTGCGCCTTAGACACCCTTAGAATCACTTTTGTGCAGCCTGCCACAGGCAATTTGGCGCTACAATAGCGCGCATGAATGATATCAATTTTGAACACTTGCCAAGCTACGACGACTTGGCCGATGCCGCTGAAGAACTGGGCGCAAATACCGCTTTAGCTGAGGCGCACGGAGTGCTGGTTGGATTGGCGTGCGGCACCGCTGAACTTAAATTTGAGCGCTGGTACGAGGAAGTCTTCGAACCTCTGGAAGAGGACGACAATCTCGCGCTTCGATATGCGGGAGAGATGCAGGCTCTTTTTGACACAACCCTGGCGATGCTTGCCGATGAAGGTGTGTCATTTTCACCGATGTTGCCGGATATCGATGCAGCGATGTCACAGCGAGCGTCTGCTCTGGGTGAGTGGTGCCGTGGCTTTGCCTATGCGGTTAGTCTGAGCGCCTTCGATCCGGCGAGAACTTTAAGCCAAGAAGCGCAAGAATTGCTGGGGGATTTTGCTGCCATCGCGAGCGTTGGTCACGACGATGACGGCGGCGAAGATGAAGACGAAGTTGAGTTGGCCTACTCGGAACTTGAAGAATTTTTAACCGTAGGCGTTTTGCTGATACGCGATGAGCTGGTGCCGCTGGTTGCCGCCACCCAACAAACACTTCACTGAGGATCGCTGATGTCTACGCAAACATTGCTCAATGAAAGAGCACGCCGCCGTCGCTATTTACTGAAATCAGTAGGCACCAACGGTATCGCCATTCTACCGGCGGCTCCCGAGCAGCAACGCAATCGTGACTCGCAGTTTCCCTATCGCCAAACCAGTGACTTTTTTTACTTCACCGGGTTTACTGAACCAGAGGCAGTTGCTGTATTTGTTCCCGGCCGAAAGCAGGGAGAATACATTCTCTTTTGCCGCGATCGCGACCCCAAGCGTGAACAATGGGATGGCCGTCGGGTGGGCGTTATGCTGGCGCCGCAGGTTTTAGAATGTGACGACGCATTTCCCATCGAAGACATCGACGAGATATTGCCGGGCCTTTTAGAAGGCCGCAATGTTGTCCGTTACACCTTCGGCCAGAGTGTGGACTTTGACGGCGAGTTGATGAGCTGGGTCAATCAGGTGCACGTGAAGACGCGTAATTGGCAAAGTACTCCGACCGAGTTTGTGGCCCTAGAACCCCTAATCCACGAAATGCGTTTAATCAAATCGCGCAGTGAGATTGCCCAGATGAAGCGCGCCGCCCAAATCAGTGCGCAGGGTCATATCAGAGCGATGCGTGCCTGCACTGTTGGCATGATGGAACACGCACTGGAAGCGGAGTTGATCTACCACTACCGCAAAAATAAGGCGGTGCATGCTTTTGAGCCCATAGTTGGTGGCGGTGAAAACGGCTGCATCTTACACTATGTTGAAAATGAATCTGAACTGATCGACGGTGATCTGGTCTTGGTTGATTCAGGCGCAGAGTTGGACCTGTACGCCGGAGACATCACTCGGACGTACCCCGTCAATGGCGTTTTCAGTAAGGCTCAGCGCGAAGTATACGACGTTGTGTTGGCGGCTTATCGCGCAGCGATGGAAGCCGTGCAGCCGGGCAATCAATTTTGTGATCCGCACGACGCCGCCGTTGAAGTGTTGACCAAAGGTATGGTCAAGCTTGGGCTATTAAAGGGGCGTGCAAACAGCTTGATCCGTCAAGGCGAACACCAACGTTTTTATATGCACCGTACCAGTCACTGGCTGGGCTTAGACGTTCACGACGTTGGCGAGTACAAAGACGAAAAACAGTGGCGCACCTTAGAGCCCGGCATGGTTCTGACGATAGAGCCAGGGTTGTATATACCCGCTGCGCCGGACGTGCCCAAGCAATATCACAATATTGGTATCCGCATCGAAGATGATGTCGTTGTAACCAAGGACGGGCACGAGGTGATATCGGCGGGCGCTCCGTTGAGTGTTGAAGACATCGAAGCCACCATGGCGATGGAGCCACTGTGATCGAGACGAGTGCCAGCACCATCGCTGCTGACATAGTGATTGTCGGCAGTGGCATGGTCGGTGGCGCTCTTGCTTGGTCGTTGGCTGGCATCGGGTTACAA
Organism: uncultured Granulosicoccaceae bacterium; assembly: GCA_937965695.1. Classification (GTDB taxonomy): domain Bacteria; phylum Pseudomonadota; class Gammaproteobacteria; order CALCKW01; family CALCKW01; genus CALCKW01. The sequence goes on along the minus strand of CALCKW010000020.1, from coordinate 6,475 downwards.
GTCGTTGTCGTTGAGCGGGGCACACTGGGCCAAACGGCCTCCGCCGCAGGTGAACGCAGCACGGCCCTGTCGTGGGGGTCGCAGCAATTGCTGCAAACCATCGGGCTTTGGGCAGAACTTGCAGCGAATGCCGCTCCGATAAAACGCATTCATGTCTCGCAGCAGGGACATTTAGGTTCGATGCGAATGCGCGCTGAGGACCACAACATTGATGCACTGGGTTATGTGGTCAGAAATGCCGAACTGCTGCGTTGCTTGGAACAGGCTTTACCCAAGGCAAGCAACCTGACCGTGCTATCGCAGACGCAACTACATGCCGTTAGCCAGCACAACGATGAACTGCGGCTCTCCTTGGCAGGGGGGCAAAAAATAAAAGCAAAGCTGTTGGTTGTGGCCGATGGCGGCGACTCTTCGACACGCGAACTTGCTGGGATCGACACCACCGAAGTCGATTATGAGCAGCACGCTATTGTCGCGACATTGACCCATAAAGAGGCGCCCCAGCAAATGGCTTGGGAGCGTTTTACAGCGAATGGGCCTTTGGCGCTGCTGCCCTTAGGTGGTGATCGCCTGTCGTTGGTTTACACTTTGCCTAATGAGCACGTCGACCAAGTCATGTCTCTGAGCGATGATGCCTTTATTCAGCGCGTACAAGCAGATATAGGTCGACGACCAGGGCGGATCGTCAGCGCCAGTCGACGGCAGGTGTTTCCGTTGCGCCGAGTTTCAGTGGGTGAGAGCTGGCAAGGCCGCGTGGTATTGTTGGGCAACGCTGCTCGTTCATTGCACCCTGTGGCGGGGCAAGGTTTTAACCTGGCACTGCGTGACGCCATGACATTGGCCGAGCAACTTCAGGGCTTAGCCGTGGGGCAAGACGCCGGTTCAGCATTTATGCGCAAACAGTTTCTGAGTCGCCGCAGTGCTGATCAACGCCAGACCACGGGATTAACCGATGGTCTGGCGAGAGGCTTCAGAGGCCATTCTGGATTGCTGGGACATATACGCAGTGCAGGGCTCATAGCCACTGATCGGCTGCCATTGTTGCGACAAGGCTTTGCACGTCGCAGCATGGGGTTGGCGCACCGTATACCGAAAGTGGCAGCACCGCCACTGTAGCCATTGCGAGCGAAAGATTTTCGACATTCACATAAATAATTAACTTTCAAAGCGAATTAAAATGCAAGCCGAGTACAACCCAAAGCAGGTCGAAACCGAAGCGCAATCCTATTGGAATGAGCAACGGACCTTTGAAGTCACCGAAGACAAAGACAAGCCCAAATATTATTGTCTGAGCATGCTGCCGTACCCGAGCGGAAAACTACACATGGGTCACGTGCGCAACTACACCATCGGTGATGTGATCAGTCGATATCGACGTATGCAGGGCTACAACGTCTTACAGCCGATGGGTTGGGATGCCTTCGGTATGCCGGCGGAAAACGCAGCAATAAAGAATAACCGCGCGGCGGCCGAGTGGACTTACAGCAACATCGCCGACATGAAAGGGCAACTGAAGCAACTTGGCTTAGGCTACGACTGGTCGCGCGAGTTGATGACTTGCAAGCCGGAATACTATCGCTGGGAGCAATGGTTTTTCACCAAGCTGTTAGAAAAAGGTCAGGCATACCGAAAACAAGCAGCGGTCAACTGGTGTGAAACTGATCAGACGGTGCTCGCGAATGAGCAAGTCGAAGACGGCTGTTGCTGGCGTTGTGGTAACCCTGTTGAGCGTCGAGAAATTGCTCAGTGGTATTTGAAGATAACTGACTACGCGCAAGAATTACTCGACGGTATTGACGAGCTAGACGGTTGGCCAGAAGCTGTTAAAAGCATGCAGCGCAATTGGATTGGTCGCTCTGAAGGGGTGGAGTTCGACTGGCAACTGCCAGAGCAAGACACGGCAATACGCGTCTACACCACACGGCCTGACACGGTGATGGGTGTAACTTTTATGGCTGTTGCCGCTGAGCATCCGGTTGCCACGGCGGTCGCTGCAAGCAATCCAGATGTAGCTGCTTTTATAGAAGAATGCAAAAGTGCAGGCACATCAGAAGCGGTCATCGAGAAACAAGAAAAGCGCGGCATGGCTTTGGGTGTTGACGTCGTTCACCCTGTCACCGGTGAAAAAGTACCGGTGTGGGTAGGTAATTACGTACTGATGACTTACGGCGGCGGTGCAGTGATGGGTGTGCCAGGGCACGACCAACGCGACTATGACTTTGCTAAAGCTTATGGTATCGAAATAGTGCAAGTCGTGGATAGTGCCGGTGAGTCGGTCTCTATCGATGAGCAAGCATTCACACCAAAAGACAACATTGTTACTGTTAATTCTGGCCAATTTGATGGGTTAGATTTCAAAAAAGCTGCCGACAAAGTCGCTGCGTATCTTGAAGAGCACGCCGAGGGCGAACGGAAGGTCAACTACCGACTGCGCGATTGGTTGGTATCACGGCAGCGCTACTGGGGCTGTCCTATCCCTGTCATTTACGACGAAAATGGTGACGCGCACCCAGTGCCTGAAGACCAGTTGCCAGTTGTGTTGCCAGAAGACGTAAAATTTGACGGCGTTAATTCGCCACTGAAGAGTGACCCAAATTTCATCAACACGACTTTTTCCGACGGCACGCCAGCGCGTCGTGAAACTGACACCTTTGATACGTTTTTTGAATCGAGTTGGTACTACGCCCGTTATTGTTGCCCCGGCGCCGATCAAATGCTGGATGAACGCGCCAATCATTGGTTGCCTGTGGATCAGTATATTGGTGGTGTAGAACACGCCGTCATGCATCTTCTTTATTTTCGGTATTTCCACAAACTAATGCGCGACATGGGGCTGGTGAACACCGATGAACCCGCACTGAACTATTTGCCACAAGGTATGGTGATCGCCGAGACTTTTTATCGCTTAGATGAAGCAGGTCGTAAGCAGTACTTCAGTCCAGATGAAGTTAGTCTGAGCCGAGATTCACGCGGTGCGATTGACGGCGCAACACTGCTGTCTGATGGACAGCCCGTGGAAGTCGGCAAAGTTGAGAAGATGTCTAAGTCTAAGAGCAACGGTGTCGACCCGCAGAAGATGATCGATCGCTATGGCGCGGATACTGTTCGTTTATTTTCCATGTTTGCAGCACCGCCCGACCAGTCTTTGGAATGGAAAGACGCGGGTGTGGAAGGCATGAATCGGTTCCTCAAACGTTTGTGGCGAACAGTGCAAGGCCACGTAGAGGGTGGGGTGGTCGAGCCATTAACGCTGGAAGCGCTTGATGACAACCAAAAAGCCCTGCGCAATAAAACCCACAGCACGATCAAAAAGGTATCTGACGACATTGGGCGTCGGTACACCTTTAACACTGCCATTGCCGCGGTGATGGAGCTGTACAACGAAACTTCGCGATTTGAAGTGAGCAATGCCCAGGGCCGGGCAGTTGTGCAAGAAGCATTAGAGGCGGCTGTCACTTTGTTGGCACCTATCACCCCGCACATCAGCCACGATTTATGGCATTTGTTAGGGCACGAGAATGCAGCGATAGACTTGCCATGGCCTGCAGCCGATGAGGCTGCCATGCAGGCCGATTCCGTCAACATGGTTGTACAAGTCAACGGGAAAGTACGTGCTCAATTGCAAGTGCCGGCAGACGCTGAAAACGACGCGATTGAAGCACTTGCGCTGGCTGATGACGGCGTGCAAAAGCACATCGGCGAGGCAACCGTGCGTAAGGTCATCGTCGTGAAAGGGCGATTGGTTAATATTGTTGCTAAGTGACTTCTGTGCGGTGAGCCTAGAGCTGTTGAATTTTTATGAAGAACAAAGATGAAATCCAAGCAGCTCAACAGCGCTTCCTCAAGCTGCGGAATTCTCGTCAATTTGCGCACCTATCGACGCTAGCGAACGATGGAAGCCCCATCGCCAGCTACGCGCCTTGTTTGGTCAAGCAAGAGGGCCTCTATGTCTTCTTGAGTCAGCTCTCTGGCCATTGCAAGAACCTGCTCCTAGATAAACGTGCTGGTGTCTTACTTATTGCTGATGAATCTGAAATACGCAATCCCTTTGCGAGGCAACGAGTGAGCTACCAGTGCGAGGCTAGGGTAATAGTTAGCACGGACGCAAACTACAGCGACACCCTCGATGCCCTGACGTCAGTGCACGGCACTACGGTTGATTTGTTGCGTCAGCTGCCTGATTTTGTGCTTTTCTTTCTGGAACCTAAGGCGGGCACCTACGTAGAAGGCTTTGGCAAAGCGTTCGAATTGTCGGGCGACACAATGACTGATCTGGCGCATGTAGACGCGCAAACTGTTCGGTCGCGACACTGATGAAGCCTTCGGTACCCTACTTCAGACCTTAGTGCCTGTTCGAGTGGCTGACGTCGTCTCTCACGCTACCTAGCAAGCATTTGCTCGGTCGGGTAAAGCACTCCAGCGTTAATTCTGTTTGCCCGTCTAACATCTGCCCTCCGCCTGCACACGGTCGCCTTTCTACCCTATGCCATATCGGCGCTTTGGTGCGCATATTGCAAACCGTTCCTATACAAAGCCTTAGGGAAGTGCTGATTAAATAAAGTCAGTGCAGCTAGCGCGATAAATAATCTCTCGCGAGACACGGATCGTAAGGGTAAGTCGACCTGCACGGCCGACCCCTATTTGCAAGCGTTATAACGAAGTGACAGGCCATTGAATGCGCCGAGGATGTGAGGCTGATTTAATCAGTACTTCCTTTGGTAACCTCTTGTTACTTCAGGTGAAAGTGTCTGTGCGAGATTTTTAATCTCGCCCATACTCCTGTGTGAATCTCTGTTTTAGGACTGAAAATTTTGTCGACTGCATTGAAAGTACTGCTCGTTTTTGGCACCCGCCCTGAAGCCATAAAAATGGCTCCACTGGTGCGTGAGCTGCAAACCCGCGAGGGCATTGATGCTCGCGTTTGTGTCACTGGGCAACACAGAGAGATGCTGGATCAAGTGATGCAGCTGTTTAAACTAAAAGCAGACTACGATCTCGCCATCATGAAGCCCGGGCAAGATCTCAGTGACATCACCAGTGCGGTGATTCTCGGTTTGAGAGATGTTTTCGCAGACTTCCAGCCGGATCGCGTTCTGGTGCATGGAGACACAACCACGACGTTAGCCACCAGTTTGGCCGCCTATTATGCGCGCATAGCGGTGGGACACGTCGAAGCGGGGCTTCGTACAGGCAATATGTATTCACCTTGGCCTGAAGAGGGCAATCGGCGTTTAACTGGCGGAATCGCCGATCGACATTACGCACCTACCGAAGAATCGCAGCGCAATCTGCTGGCTGAAAATGTTCCGCAAGAACAAGTCTTGGTGACAGGCAATACGGTCATAGACGCACTGCAGTTGGTGGTAGAACAGCTAGAGACTGATGCAGCGCTGAAATCTGAAATGGAATCGAAGTTTGAATTCCTGAGCAGTGAGCGTCGCATGGTTTTGGTGACGGGGCATCGCCGTGAAAGTCACGGTGGTGGATTTGAGCGCATTTGCCAGGCGCTTAAAACGTTGGCGAATCGCGGTGACGTGGACGTCGTCTACCCCGTGCATTTGAACCCCAATGTGCGTGAGCCCGTGAATCGAATTTTGGCAGATGCCAAGCATGTGCACCTTATCGAACCACAAGACTATTTGCCGTTCGTCTACCTCATGAACCGCAGTCACCTTATCATCACCGATTCAGGCGGTGTGCAAGAGGAAGCACCCTCATTGGGCAAGCCTGTACTTGTTATGCGAGATACCACCGAGCGGCCAGAAGCGTTAGCTGCCGGAACAGTGAAACTCGTTGGCACCGATGTAGATGCCATTGTCAAAGAGGCGAGCACTCTTTTAGATGATGACAAGCAATACGAGACCATGAGCTTTGCCCACAATCCTTATGGGGATGGCAAGGCATGTATTCGTATCGCCGATAACCTGACCGCTTAAATTTCAAGGATCCTTTGGAGCGACACCCTTTGGCCAACAGCAAATACAATTATTCGCCATCTCCTCTGTCTGGTTTTTTACTTGGCGCTGTCGTGTTGTCCGCTATTTTGTTGGCTACGCTCCCCGGCGGTAACCTTATAAACTTAGGCGTATCTTTCGCTTTTGTAGGTGTGGTGATCTTTAATGCAGTAGCGGCAAAAAGAGCACTGTGGTTTTCGCCCGAAATACTCATTCTTGTAATCTGGCTGACGTATTCCATGATCAGTACAGTGACTGCGGTAGACACTGAAACAGCTATGTTTAAGCTACTGACCATGTCGCAAGTCATGCTGCTCGCCTTTTGCATACAACAGGTCATTATTTGGAATAAAGCAAGCAACTCCTCGCTAATCACTTATGGCATTGCCGTCAGTATTTCGTACCTGTTGACGTTTACTCAAATCAGCGCACAAGAGGTTGCGGGCGCAGAGGATGTGGCCGGTGATACGGCGCGTGTCGCAAGTACGCTCAACGATGAAAACACATTTGGCGCTGTCGCA
>CALCKW010000019.1 GCA_937965695.1 uncultured Granulosicoccaceae bacterium | reverse complement strand
CCTCATTGCCCATCAATTCTTAAAGTAGAGCCCTAAGAACCTTCAACGTGATCGACAACTACCACTGCGAGGCACGAGAAATCGGTGTGGGCCTATCTCTGCCCAGAGAACGGGTGATAGGCAGCTTGAATCGGGTTATCGGATGGCGTCGGAAGCGCTCATCAATTTGCTGTGACAGAGGCGGAAAGCAATATACGGCTGAAAACTAAGTCACCAGTGCAACACCGGTATTGGCATGGACTTAACGCCGTGTGTCTCTTGCATATAAAGGTTGAAGAACAGTCTTAACGCAACACACTAGATGTGTTTCGCATCAGTCTCTCGATGATGGTTTTCCAATGTTATTTTATACCGCTACCTCTCTCATCACCTTGCAGGTAAACTCAGGCATCAACTAAGAGCCTTGCACTATGTCACTGTCACATCCTGTCCCCAAAGTTTGGTTAGTTCTGCTGGCTGGCTGTGCCATTGCCATGATTGGGTTTGGGGTTCGATCTACATTTGGGCTTTTCCTTGAACCCATTACGCTCGCTAAAGGCTGGAGTCGCGAGACGTTTGCCATTGCGATGGCTATTCAGAACTTACTGTGGGGGTTAGGCGTACCTGTAGCTGGCGCACTGGCAGACAAATACGGGCCCGTGCGTGTTATCGCTCTAGGTGGCGTGCTTTATGCCATCGGCATTTTCGGGCTAGCAACCGCTGAGACTACCTCAATGCTCTACATCAGCGGCGGTATTATCACTGGATTGGGCGTTGCCTTCAGCGCTTTTTCACTCGCTATGGCGGCCATGGCAAAAGTTGTCAAGCCTCACAATCGAGCAGTGGTGATGGGCCTTGGCACCGCCGCCGGCTCTTTTGGGCAAGTGGTGTTTTCACCGTTGTCCCAAGCGGCCATTGAACAACACGGTTGGCAGTTTGCACTTTTTGCGCTGACTGGAGCCGTGTTGCTCCTGATCCCCTTGGCGCTCTTTTTACCTTCTGCAAACCAAACGGTGCAAGCGGCCAGTGCCACACAGCAAAAGCTCTCCTCGGCTGTTCGTGAGGCCTTTAGCCACCGTGGCTATGTGTTGCTGACTACAGGCTTTTTTGTCTGTGGATTTCACGTGGCGTTTATCGCCGTTCACTTTCCGGCTTATATCAAGGATTTAGGCATGACGGCTCAGGTGGGCGGCTTTGCCCTATCGCTGATTGGTCTGTTTAATATTGCTGGCTCTTTGGCTGCTGGCTGGATCGGGAAACACAGAAGTATGAAGTCTGGCCTGAGCTTTATCTATTTGGCTAGGGCCGTTGTTATTTTTTGGTTGCTGATGGCAGATAAGAACCCCACAACTATTTATATCTTCTCTTCACTGATGGGCCTGCTATGGCTCTCAACCGTACCACTGACCACAGGCATCGTCGCCCAAGTATTTGGCGTGCAATATTTGGCCACCCTCTTTGGTTTCGTTTTTCTCAGCCACCAGCTAGGCAGTTTTATCGGTATTTGGCTGGGTGGATGGCTCTATGACCACTACGGAAGTTACGACGCGATGTGGTGGGCTGGCATTGTGCTTGGCGTCGCGGCAGCGCTGGTGCACTGGTTAATTGATGAGCGCCCACACGAGAGATTGTCCCATGCGGTTTCAGAGAACAGTGCTAGCGTGAAATAGGCGTGTCATGCACCGCACTTTGTCTGATTAAAACATCTGAGTCCTGACAGGTCATTCGGTGTGTCTGTGTACGTTGATGAAGACATCAACAAAATGTTGCCTAATTTTCCAACAGCGAATCACCTTTTAATCAGCATTAATACTAATGTGACAAGCGAATTTTTAGGCTTAAACCTCGTGACAACGTCGTGTAGCATGGAAGGCACGCGCTTAGTGATCTCAGCGACTTGTTTTGCCCGCGTGTACATGGACGCAATTACCGCTTAGTTGGAGCCAAAATGAACGTTTTACCTCGCCTGTCGCTTTTTCTGAGCTTTTTCATCGGTTTAGTGGCTTGTGACGGTACCCAAGCCCCAGGCGCCGGTACCAGCGCTCAAGGCGATGACAGCGACTCCGGTTATCTCGTTATTGCGCCGACCCATGCGTCTCTGACTGACGACGAGATGATTTTTTTCCGCTCCGCCCAAGCGAGAACAGACCGCCATGAACTCACTGTCGATAGTATGCTGCTACAACAGGATCAACTCGACTCTGGTCGTACGCTGTTTCGATATCAAGGAATCCCCGGCAATGTCAATCGACCCTTCGAGATCAAATTCTACGGTAGCTATAACAACGAGCCAGTAGAGCTCCTTTCAGCAACTGGCACGCATACCTTTAAGACGTACCAACCCGTTGTTTGCAGGCCGTCTCGGGCAGACGATTGCAGCAATGAGCAACAATCCGATCTGACATCGGAGTCCACCCAGCAATTGCTTGAATTCACTGCTATTCAACTGGCCTATTGTGATGACGATGAAGTGGATAACCTAACCGAAATTTACTTCAATACTGACCCCTGTGGAGACGTAACCGCACCACCGGTTGAGAGCATTACATCTGTCTCTCTGCTACAACCGAGTGAGAATGCAGTCGTCGAAAGAAGCAGTGATTACACGTTTAGCTTCAGTGCGACAGCCGACTCAACCCACACCGATTACCTTGTACGAATTTTTTTGGGCACGACGCAAGAGACACTTATAGGAACGTCTACTTACACGCCAGTAACCGGAGAAGAAAACGCGCAGTACAGTATCAGCATGAACATCAATTTGAGCGCTGGCGAAAACTATAACTGGCGCGTTGATGGCCTCACACCCGAGAACGACTTCCGCACGCTTTCGAGTGCACGGGTGTTTAGCGTCGCCAATGTCGTGCCTGTCTTGTCGGACACATTGCCCATCAACAATGCTGTTCAAGAATTCGCCTCTGCTGATACTGGCCATCTGTTCCGCTTCAACAGCTCGACGGATGATGGTGTCAAAGAGTATCGCGTGCATCTAGTCGACGAGAGCAATCGGATCGACTACGGCTACAAACGCATTCCCAGCAATAACAACACGGCTGGCAGCGGGTATGCCACTACCCGAAATCTGGCCTTGCGCCAAAGTGCTCTACATCGTTGGACGGTGACGGCCAACAGTGCGTCGGGTGACATCCTTGCACAGACGCCAGTCCGTGAATTCAGCATACAATCTCTGAACTACAGTCTTAATCTGAGTGCACCTGCAGAAGCGGAACAAATCGACAAAGTGGACAGTACGGTTGGTTACAACTTTAGTTTTAGCAGTGGCACCAATACAGGTATAGCGCAGTATCGTGTCTATCTTCGCGACACAACAAACAACATTGACTACGACTACAAAATTGTCGCGGTTGGCAATTCAAGCAATTACTCAACCACCCGAAATCTAGATTTGGCTGTCAACGCCAATCACGTCTGGTACGTCACCGCGAACAGCGAAGATGGCGGCGAATTATTAAAAAGCGAAGAACGTCCCTTTAGAATTAACTCAAACAGAACCACTACAGCTCTCGACATCAGCGATCCTCGCAACAGTTCTGTGCGTGAATTCCTTGATGCCAGCACAGGCCATGTCTTTTACTTTAATTCGTCGAGCGATGTCGGTGTTTCGCAATACCGCGTCTATGTAAAAGAAACAGGTGGTACAGACTACTCGTATAAAAATGTCCCGGCGCGAGGGGATGTTGCTGGAGGCGACTACGCCACCACCAGAAACCTCGCTTTTAATGCAGGCCAAGATCATGTTTTCTACATCACCGCCAATGACGCGGATGGAAACGTGCTAGCAAGCTCTAAGCAACAGTCATTCTCCATTGAGGCGCCTGTTCCACCTGTTGTGGAACCGCTTGCCTTAACTCCATTGTTACCTGCAGCCAATGCCAATATACCGTGGAACAGTCAATCAATCGGCTACGCATTCGAGTTTTCAGCCGAGAACGACGACGAAGTCGAGACCTATCGTGTGCACGTCGTTGATCTGGATACACCATTGGACTTCAGCTACAAGGAAATTGACGCCGCCGCGAGCACCACAAATGGTGTGGTTAGAACCACTAGAAACATCAACACAAACTCCAACGCCTTGCATGAATGGTATGTGACGGCACACGACAACGCTGGAACGGTGATTGGTCAAACTGATTCACAACAATTCATGTTGACCGTGCCGACACTAACCGCAGGTAGCCCTTTTGATGGCGAGACAATAGCCCTGAGCGAAACAGGCTACGATTTCAGCTTCAGCAGCAGTTCAAACGACGGTGTCGCTGAATACCGTGTCTACATTGTTGACATCACAAATAACAACAGCAGCTTTGACTACAAATCACAGATGCCAAATGCAAACGGTGGGTCGCAAACATACACAGTCACCCGCAACGTTAGCCTGCAAGAAGACGCTGAGCATAGTTGGCGTGTTTCGGCCGTTGACGCCGCCGGGTTTGAAATGAGCAGCAGTGCAACAATTTTATTTAACACGGGACCTTAGTGCGTTAAATATCCGCGCGCTGCAGAGCTCCACGGGCATCAAAATCACTGCGTTGCGCTGGTTGAAAAAACGGCGATCAACCGGTGAATCTCGGTACTATAACCCTGAGGCAAGACTATGGCTGGCAAAGGCTTTCTCGATCATTCCTACAACCTGAGAGACGGCGACACAACTCGCGAGCATTATGACAACTGGGCTGCCACTTACGATGAAGAGTTGCGGCTTAATAATTACAGCCAACCCCAGCGATGTGCTTATTCCCTCTCAGAGCTAGGCTTGCACAAAGGCGCCAATATTATCGATGTTGGTTGTGGTACTGGACTAGCCGCTGTTGCCATTTCAAAGCTCGGTTATCGGAACATTGACGGCTGTGACTACTCGGCTGAGATGTTAAAAAAAGCCCATCAAACCGAGCACTATCACCGCCTCTTTGAAGCGGATCTCAATAAACCCCCGATGGATGTAAAAAACGAGCAATACGATGCGGCATTGGTTGTCGGTGTTTTCTCTTTTGGCCACGTCAACGCTGAAGCCATGGACGACATACTGCGCGTGCTTAAACCCGGTGCCCCACTGGTTATCGGTTTAAATAACGCCTTTTACGAAGAAGGCTCTCTCACGCGAAAACTGCAACAACTGAGTCGTGTTGGCGAGCTGACCTTAATAAAAGAGGAAGTAGGTGATCATTTGCCGGGCATCGATCTGTCTGGCTGGGTTCTAAGCTTACGAAAAGCCTAAACGCCCTTCAGCTAAGCGCCAACAAAAAACCCGCACAACGGCGGGTTTTTTGTTAGATTTAAACGCTTCGAGTTAACGCTTAAACTTACTGCCTTTTGAGCCAGCCTTGGCATCACGCTTTGGGCGCTTGTCACCCCCACCGCTAAAGCCCCCTTTTCCACCCGGCTTCCCCAGCTTGGGTCGCGGCTTAGCGCCTCCTTTTTTCGGCGGCATTTTGCCGTCCTCGAGGCGAGAAATATTCATTTTCTGACCCGCGACCCAGCAGTTTTTTAGATCGTTAAACGTATCTTTTGGCATGCCTTCGGGCAAGTCGATCAAACTGAAGTCATCGTAGATGTCGATACGGCCTATGTGCTTCGCATCAATGCCTGCTTCATTGGCGATAGCGCCAACAATATTTCCAGGCTTCACTTGGTGATCGTGCCCTACCTCCAGGCGGTAGCGCTCCATGCCCTCTTCTGTTGTCGTTGTATCTACAGAGCGTGGCAGTCGCTTCTCTCCGCGAGGACGATCTTCAGACCGGCTGCGGGGGTCTCGATCTTTGCTGCTGTCCCTCTCTCGACGAGAGTCTCTGTCACGTGGCTCTCTAACGCGCGGTGAGGAGAACTCTTTGTGCGCGAGAAGAAAAGGCTGCGCGCCTTGCATCTGCTGCGCTAGCGCCGCTGCAACTTGCAATGGCTGAATATCATTTTCAGCACAGAACTCAGTCAACATATGGGCAAAAAAGCTCAGATCATCGTTTTCAAGCGTCTCTGAAATGCGCTGTTTAAAAGCGGCCACTCGTTTTTCGTTGATCGCCTGTGTGGAAGGCAATTCCATGACATCAATTTTTTGTTTCGTCGCGCGCTCAATGGACGCCAACATGCGTCGCTCGCGGGGGGCAACAAATAGGATGGCATCACCGGTACGACCGGCGCGTCCCGTACGACCGATACGGTGGACATAGGATTCAGTGTCGTGCGGGATATCGTAGTTAATCACGTGACTGACACGCTCAACGTCGATACCTCTCGCCGCTACGTCAGTTGCAACAACAATATCCAAATCGCCTTTTTTCAATTGCTCAATGGTTCGTTCGCGTTGCTTTTGCACGACGTCACCACTCAGTGGTGCAGCAGCATAGCCGCGCGCCGACAGCTTATCAGCGAGATCTACCGTGGCCAGTTTGGTCCGGACAAAAATGATAATTGCACCAAACTCTTCCGCTTCTAGAATACGCGTCAAGGCGTCCAGTTTTTGCCCACCAGAGACCATCCAATAGCGCTGACGAATCGTCTCTGCTGTGCTGGTTTTTACTTTGACGGTGACATGCTGTGGCTCGTTGAGGTGTGAGTTAGCAATGCGCTTGATCTGTTGAGGCATCGTCGCGGAAAACAGAGCAATCTGACGCTTGTCAGGTGTCTGCTCCAAAATCCACTCGACGTCGTCGATGAACCCCATACGAAGCATTTCATCGGCTTCGTCTAGCACCAATGTTTTTAGCGAGCCAAGGTCCAAAGTCCCTTTACGCATGTGGTCCATCACTCGACCGGGCGTTCCAACCACGACATGCACGCCACGCTTGAGCGAACGGATTTGCGAAGTGTAAGGCTGACCGCCGTAGAGCGGCAGTACATGAAAGCCCTTCATCTCAGCAGCGTAGGTCTGGAATGCTTCAGCAACCTGAATGGCCAGCTCACGTGTGGGTGCCAAGACCAACACCTGAACACCTTTGGCGTTTAGATCCATTTGCGAGAGGATCGGAAGCGCAAAAGCAGCGGTTTTCCCGGTGCCTGTTTGCGCTTGCCCGAGCACATCGTGCCCGTCCATGATCAGCGGAATCGCCTGCGCCTGAATCGGCGAGGGAGTTTCGTAGCCCACCTTCTCTAGCACTTTCATAAGTTGAGTGCTGAGCTTGAGCTCGTTAAAAGATGTGGCCGTTTCGGCAGTCATTTGCGGGGGTACTCAGATAGACGCCCAGAAGTATGGGCAAAAGACGTCGAATCTTAACAGATGACTCAGGCTTTCGATAGCACGTTAGGCCGCATTGTGTGCACTGGTGCTCAGGCAAACTCTCGCTTAGCGCGGAACAACTACTTCGGCGCTCAGTTCTCCTGCACCATGAAGCAAATCAATCGCTTGAACACGAATTATAGTGACAGACTCAGGTATATCGAGCGTCAATGAACGGGTAAAAGGCTGCTCTTTCACGTGAGGATGATGCAAAACTCGAAAGCCTAACTCCTCACCAGCGGCATCGCTGACACGCCATCCGTTGGCGTAGTGCTCCCATCCCGTATCGGCGTGTGAAACAGTGACATCCACCCGCCAGCTCGTGCCACCCAAGGGGGTCAGCTTCACGACGTCCACGACCGGTGAGTCAGCAAAAGCTGCCGTCGCGCAGAATAACCCAACAACTAAGCAGGCTTTAAACGAATGGATGATGTTCATGTGTATGACCTCTGTCTAACAAACTGAAATTGCTTACAAGGGTTTAGCCCTTATAACGACCATTCTAACAGTGCTTAGTTTGCTGCGAGTATCCGCGGTTTTACGACTGTTTCCCGCCACCATATGGTGACCCCGGCAGCGACAACCAAAGCAGCGCCTACTAAGGTTGAAGCGTTGGGCAGCTGATCAAAAACTATCCACCCCCAAAAAGCCATATAGAGAAACAACATATAGCTAAACGGCGTCAGCACACTCGCGGGAGCAAACCCATGCGCGCGCGTATAGATTTCATGGCCGATCCAAGCTGTAAAACCCAAAGCCAACAGCATTACCCAATGCATCAACGTTTGCGGCATCACCCAAACACTAAAGGCCAACGGAGCTAGCACCACCGTGCCAAGCAGTCCGGTGTAAAATTGCATCGCTGCAACGGACACCTGCCCCGCTAACTGACGCGACATCAGTGAGTAGAGCGCAAAGCTCACTGTTGCAATCACTGAAAACACCATGCTCCAGTGAAAACCACTGTCTGGACGCATCGCGATAAGCACCCCGAGAAAGCCCACGGCGATAGCACCCCAACGCCACGGGCCAACGTGTTCTCCCAACAAAGGCCCCGAGAGAGCGCAGACAAAAATAGGTGCCGCAAAAGCTATAGTGGCGGTTGTCGTCAACGGCAGATAGCTGATTGCGACAAAATTGCATAATGTTGCAACCGCGATTAACAGCGAACGCAATAGCACCAATTTGGTTAAACGAGGTTCAAGTCGCAAGCTGTCAAGGCCAATTGATGCCGTTTGCCCGAGGGTGACAACAAAGTGACCAAGGTACCTAAAAAATGCCAGCTGAAACACAGGAAAAGCGGCGGCTGCCAGCCACTTAGCATTGACGTCCACACTGGAAAATAGAAAGAAAGCGATCAGTATCAAAACGATAGCCAAGGGCAAACGATCGCTCATTTTACGTTCCGAAATTTAAGTGGCCGAGGTGTATTCAATTTTTCATGTTCAATACATCAACTAATTCCGCCACCATCTTATCTCCCTGCCCTATATCTACCGCACCTTTAAGCATCGAATGCGTGGCAGCACCCATCACACTTGAAACACCCACTGAATTTGCAAGCTCGGTGTAGTAGCCCACATCTTTGCTGGCGTTATTCAGAGAGAAAGCCAACTTAGTTGGATCGCTGTCGACAGCATAGGCTTTTACAAAATCCATCATCATTGAGTGATTGGGACCTGCAGCAACAACATTGTAAAGCTGCTCACGATCCACGCCTACTCGGTCACACAGTGCAAAGGCTTCCGACATCGCTGCAGCGCTTGTCATACCAAAAAAATTGTTTAGCAACTTTATAGTGTGCCCTGTGCCCAGTTCCCCTAGGTGAAACACGTTCTCACCCAGTTCTTGCAGCAAAGGCAGCATGTCGTCGTAACAAGCCTTGTCGCCAGAACACATAATATTGAGCTGACCTTCCAACGCATGAGCAGGTGTGCGCCCCAAAGGACCATCCAGCATGGTGCCACCAGCGGCCGCGATTTCCGCGCCAAGCTCACGGGTGGAGGTCGGTAAAGAGGTACCGAAATCGACTACCACCGTCCCGGTTTGTAACCCAGCGATCAAGCCATCTTCGCCACGCAAACGGGCCTCTACCGACGTGGATTTATCCATACACAACATGACAACTTGACTGTTTTCTGCCAATTCACGAGCGGTACTGCACTCGACGGCTCCGCGGGTAACGGCTTTATCCACGGCTTCACGACTACGATTAGCTAATACTGCAAGCTTGTATCCTTGATCTTGCAGGCGAGATACCATTGCGGCACCCATAAGGCCTAGGCCGATAAAACCAATTGTTTTAGATTTCATAGTTTTTCTCTGTATTCAGTTATTTAATTCAGATGATCAACGAGAGCGATCAGGCTACATCGTGGCTCCAATTTGCCAAGGGACAAACTCAAGATCACCCAAGCCCTGTTCCTCAGATTTAGATTCTTCACCCGAAGCTATTCGTAGCAGCAATTGATAAATCTCATTGCCTTTTTCCTCTAGGCTGACTCCAGCACTGAGAATCTCTCCTGCGTCTACATCCATATCTTCTTGCATTTTTTTATACATCGCAGAGTTCGTTGCCACTTTGACACTGGGGGCAGGTTTGCAACCAAAAACAGACCCACGACCGGTTGTAAAGACAACCAAATTACAGCCCGATGCAATTTGGCCAGTGACAGAGACGGGGTCGTATCCAGGAGAATCCATAAAACTGAAACCAGGACGATCAACAATCTCCGCGTATTTGTAGACGCCCGCCAGCGGACTCGTTCCACCTTTGGCAGCTGCGCCAAGCGATTTCTCTAGAATAGTCGTTAGGCCACCTTGCTTGTTACCTGGGCTGGGGTTGTTGTCCATGCTGCCATGATTACGCGCGGTGTAATCTTCCCACCAATTGATCAAAGACAACAATTTTTCTCCTGTCTCTGCGTCGACTGCACGCCGGGTCAGCAAGTGCTCTGCACCGTAAATCTCCGGTGTTTCTGCAAGAACACCACTGCCGCCTTGCGCCACTAACAAGTCCACGGCAAAACCAAGTGCTGGGTTGGCGGTGATACCCGACCAAGCATCTGATCCCCCACACTGCAACGCTACTTGTAGGTCGGCTGCTGGGCATGGCTCTCGTCGACAGTTATTGGCGAGCGGCAACATGGCTTGCACGCGTTCTATGCCAGCCGCAACCGCTTGCCTCAATCCGCCCTCGCCTTGTATTGTCATGGCTTGCAAGCGATCACCGATATTAACATCGCTATTTTTTAGTAAAGGTCCGATCTGATTCATCTCGCACCCTAAGCCAATCAGAAGGCACGCAGCATGATTGGGATGCTGCAAATAACCCCACATGACGCGTTGCAAAGCATCGTAACCATCACCGCTATCGGCCATGCCGCAGCCGGTGCCGTGTACATAGGCGACAACGCCATCAACATTCTCATAAGCCGCCAATTCCTCTGGACCAAAGGCATCAGCGATCAGCCTTGCGGCGGTGGCCGAGCAATTTACCGTGGTGACAATCGCTATGTAATTGCGCGTTCCAACCCGACCATCTGTGCGACGGTAGCCTTGAAAACTATCTCCCTTCCCGGCCACAACCGGCGTCGGGTGCCGCAGATCTGTAGCGAACTCATAGTTTGCGTCGACGGCACGAAATTCAAGGTTATGCGTGTGTACGTGTTGCCCAGTCTTGATGTCATTTTTTGCGTACCCGATCACCTGAGCGTATTTGCGTACTGCATCACCCGCGGAGATATCTGCAATCGCGATCTTGTGACCACGAGGGATTTTTTCTTGTGTCATGACACCGGCCAGTTCTTGATCAACGCCTACATCGGCCGTTAGTGTCACGACATTGTCGCTACTGTCGAGACGGACAAATTCATCCATAGTATTGCTCTCTTTAAGCGCAGACCGGCGTGTCGCCGCTCCAGCGGTGTAATGAAATATGGGGCTCTAATGCTAACCTTGCTCGCGTCTCGAGCCAGGTGTCACGCATCTCCTGCCAATTACCCACAAGCTTTTGCGTTTCACTGCGCACAACAAAGCTGGGAAAATGCGTGCGACCGCTGCTGTGTCCAATACGGTGATAGCGTAAGTCAAAAGACCAACGAAATCTGTCACTTTGGTTTTGCCTTGAAGCGTGCGGTGTGGATGGATGCATGAACACCACAGAGCCGCGTGGCACCTCTACCGCTAGCGCCTTAGATTTATCCAGCTCGCTATCAGGAATGTGTGTTTGCCCCGCAGGGCAATGCACCATTAAGGAATTGTTTATCGCACCGGGCACTACCATGAGGCACCCATTATCACTATCAGCTTCCGTCATTGCGCACCAAGTGGTGACCATCAGCGACTGATCTGCTTCCGCATGCGCGACACCCCTGTCTTGATGCCAAGCAGTGACGCCCACATGCGCGCGATTCTCATTAACTGAGAGATGTTTAGCGGGTGGTTTGATACGAACGTGCTGGATAGGTGTTGCCGCAATTTCCGATCCAATTAAAGACGCCACAGCATCTAGCAGTGGGCCATAGTTGAGTAAGTCAAACACGGCAGGACCTAGATGAAACGGTGTTTTTTCAGTGATTTTTTCCATCGGCAAGGTGATATCTAGCGGTTGAAACCAATCCAAAGCCTGCTGATTTACCATCAGTAGTCGTTCAAAAAAAGAACCCGTAGGTCTCTCTTTCAGCTCACCCGACGCCAACCACTGATTGATCAACGTATCCAGTACGGCATCATATTCCGATTCTATCCGCAGCAGTAAATCGTCTTCAATAAGGCGTTCAAGCACCAAATAACCCTGCGTTTCGAACTGACGCAATTGCGATTGATTCAACATGGTGTTATCTCGCTTTGAGTGTATTTTAGATAAGGGGGTTTTGGCAGGCGCCACAACATCAACAAATAGACCTCAGAACACCTTGCAGGCAGTTGATCTTAAAACTGTTCACACTCACGAGGCCCCAAATCGCTACCCATTAAAATAAGCCACTACGCGTCGTATTCTCCGTTGCGTGTATTTATTTTTTTGCGAAGCTGACGGACCGTCACGCTCTTGCCACGGACATCGTGCATTGCTCCAATATCAGCTGCAGTTCCACCGTTAAACTAAGGTGCAGAAGTGACCTTAAAAACACGAGCAGGAAAATGCCGCCCTACTCGTGACACAAGCACCTAACTGACCGACGATTTACAACAAGAGCGTCACTATCGATGGCCAGATAAGGAGTACAGACAGCGCTAACAACTGTATGCCGATAAAAGGCAGAAAGCCGCGGAAAATATCGGTGAGCGAAATGTGGGCAGGAGCAACAGATTTCAAATAGAAAGCGGCTGGACCAAATGGCGGAGACAAGAAACTCACTTGCATGTTCATACAAAATAGAACACCAAACCAAATGGCCACGTGTCTCGGATTAAGCTCGCCAATCAAGCCAATTTCTTCAATAGGCAATCGCTGAACAATGGGTAGGAAAACAGGAATTATTAGTAGCACGATTCCGACCCAATCCATGAACGCGCCCATGAATAACAAGATAAGCATCATGATGAGAATAACAGCCATCGTGGGCATATCCGCGCCAACAATGAGGTCAGCGATATAGGTTGGGCCGCCGGCTAAAGTATAAGCACCGGCCAATGCAGCAGCACCTACCGTTACCCAAATGATGGTGCCCGTGGATCGCAGGGTACGCATCAAGCTAACCCAGACTAGATCGACAGATGCTTCACCGCGAAAAGCAGCAATTAGGAACACAGCAAGTGCCCCCATGCCTGCGGCTTCTGTGATACCTGTAACCCCCCCATAGATTGAACCGAGCACGATACCAATAACCGTGAACGGAGGGACTAGGCCTTTGCCATGATGCCAGCCCAGCTTAGTACGCGTCAGACCGAACACCGCAAACATCAATAGAAAGCAGACAACAATGATCCCAATAAAATAAGGGGCGTGATGCAGCATGCCCAAAGCGGGTTCTTCGAAGTTAGCACCGTCGGACACATTGCGACCCGTAGCGCTCAAAAAAGCAACACGTGCCAATAAAAGCCCTGTAAAGCCAGCCACCAATATAGAAAGAAACGCGCAAAAAGCTTTGAATTTTTCTAGAGATGGCAGATCTTCTTCAGTAGGTTCCGGAAGTGGTGCTTGAGAAGGATCGAGACGCGTGCGGATCAAGATATAGATAATGATAAAGCTTGCCAGCATGAAACCGGGCAAGAAAGCACCCGTAAACAACGCCTTTATTGATGTCTCTGTTATCAGCCCGAAGATGATCAGCACGATCGACGGAGGAATCATCGTACCCAGTGAGCCAGATGCGCAAATTGTTCCAATCGCAAGATTTTGGTTGTAGCCAAGACGCAGCATTTGCGGAAGCGCTATTAACCCAAGCAAAACGACCTCACCACCGATGATCCCTGACATGGCGGCCATCAGTACTGCCATGAGTGATGTGACAACCGCTATGCCACCGCGCATGCGGCTCATCCAAAAATTGAGGCTGTCATACATCTGTTTGGCAACACCCGAGCGTTCCAACAACGAAGCCATAAAAATAAACAGAGGAACAGACAGCAAAACATACTCAGTCATCAGGTCATAAACCTTTTGAGTGAGAATGTAGAGCGGACCTGTGCCAGGCCTACCGGTGAGCAAACCTTCGCCAAAACTCATGGGGTCAGTGAAGAGCGTTGGTTCAAATTTCATGATCATGACAAGCGCGGCAAGTACCGCAGAGGCAAATCCGAGTGGCATACCAATCGCGAGCAAGAATAAAAGCCCAGCAATCAGTACGATAGATATAACACCGACGTCCATCAATTAGCTCCTATGCTTTTCTTGATTGCTTCCAGCTCTTCTTGGTCAACAATATCCTTTTCAGTTAATTCGCTCGGGTCACGGCCCCAATCTGCAATTAAGTTGAGCAACGCCTGCACACTGATCAAGAATATGACAATCAATATCATGGGTTGGATAGTTGCCGGAATGGGCGGATCGAACGCTGTGCCAAACGTTTGCCACTTGTAGAACTTGTTGATGAACACTTGCTTATAACTGCCGAAAATCAGACAGATCATAAAGAACCAAAGTAGTGCTACCCAAATGGCGTCGCAGATGTGCTGCGCCCATCGCGGCAACACATCATACAAAATAAAGATGCGGATATGACTTCTCTGCTGCATCGCATAAATACCAGAGAGCAAAAAGACAAACCCGCCTATCCAGAGTGTTAACTCATTTGCCCATAAGGTCGGCGCTTCAATGGCGTAGCGTAAAAACACTTCGTAAAGCATCACGAGAGTCATGGAGATGATTAATATCATCGTGATTCGCCCAATAAACATGGCGAGCCTGTCGATTCGGCTGTAAAGCGAGAATTCCATTTGCGCAAGCACGACAGTACGAGCGCCAATAATGAAAATAATGGGCATAAGAAGAAGTGCTGCCCAGTCGATAATGTCCGCGACACCGCCAAATAAACCAGGAAGGTTGGGGCTAACATCTTTGCGCTGGTGCATCTCTGCAATATGGTTGGACAGATTACTGCCTTCTTCATATTGCCAAAAATCTAGAAGATACGCTGGTGTGTGCCAAATGGCCCAGCCTGCACAAAGTACAAAAAGGAACGGGGTAATCCATTCCTTTAATCCGCCCGATTTTCCTGACATTTTGTCGCCTCGCAGGAGAACGAAAAGGATTCGTTCTGTTGTTTCTTTAAGCGCCGCTAGTCACAAAGATCGTATTGCTGAGACAAGCACCGCATGTGTGAATTCGTTTGAACTTAGTTTTTGCAAAATTAATACTGTCTAAAACTAACAATGACGGCAGACTAAACGCCTGCCGTCACCGTAACAATCACATAGCTAACTTGCTATCTGATTACTCTACCGCACCGATTTCTTTCAGGAAGTCGAGGTGAGCACCCAAAAGCTCTTTAGCTTCTGCTGTGGTCGCGTACTCTTCCCAAGTGCTAGCTACGGCAGCACGATACTTAGCCATGTCTTCTTCTGACCAAGTGTTCAATACAACACCTTTTGCGCGAAGCTCAGCAGCAGCTTTTTGCATTTCAATGTCTTGCTTAGTCGTAGTCTTCAATGCCAAAGCCTGCATCGCGACTTTTATAATTCGCTGGTGACCTTCTGGCATGTCATCCCAAATGTCTTTACGACACGCGAGGTGATCCGCAGGCATTGAGTGGAAACCAGGATAGTTTGTGTTTCCAGCGATGTCATATAAGCCAAGGCCAACATTGTTCGCGATTGTGGAAGCATCAGCACCGTCGATAATACCGGTTTCAAGCGCTGTAAAGATCTCGTTGAAATCCATCACGATTGGAGATGCACCCAACTTTTCGAAGATGTTGGTGATTACACCTGGAGGCGCGCGGAATTTCCAACCTTTTAGGTCGTCGATGCCGGTGAATGACTTGGTAGAAACCAATGACTCAGGACCGGGGATCCACCAGCCAACAAATTCCATATCGTTGGGGTTGTAGAGCTTATTAAGCGCATCGTATCCACCACCGTGGAGCAACCAAGAGTACTGCTGGTAAGGAGTCGCATAACCGCCGTTGAGATCTCCAGAAAACTGGAACGCAGGGTTTTTGCCCACTTGATAAGCACCGCCCGTCATATCACAGTCAAGGATACCTGTAGCCGCCGCATCAAACGTTTCAGCTGCTTTAACAACAGAACCTGAATAGAACATTTCAACTTCGATCGCACCACCAGACATTGTAGTGATGTCGTCGATAAACTCAGCCGCCAGTGATCCAGACAGGGTTTCTGTCGAGAAGTGGGTTTGGATGCGAAGTTTTGTAGTGGCATCCGCAGCATGCACGGCACTGGTCGCTAGCGCTGACGCTAGCAATACGGATGTCAGGACTTGGGTTGTCTTCATGAAATAATCCTCTATATGGACCACCCGTCGGGACATCCCAACGGGTCGGAGTGGCACGGGCTTCCAAAAGACATCTCGATCAGTCTTGTGGTGTGGGCCGCGACTGCAAAAAGCTCAAAAAGCTCAAAAAGCTCGCCTCACTAAACTAACAATCATTGCTAACGGTTGACAAGCGTTTTAATGAAATTTATTGCTTTTGATGATTTTTTTTGCAATCTCAAATTTTCATGTTAGTTTTTGTGCCCTACACCCTCATCTCACCGAGACGATCTGTGTCCCAATTTTCGCCTTCTGCTAACAGCCCTTTACAGCAAACACGCTTTGCGTTGCTGAGTGGTGAGTTCTCACCCGGGCAAAAGCTCAAGCCCGATACGCTTAAACTCCGTTACGACATAAGTGCAGGATCAATGCGAGAAGTGCTGTTGCGGCTGGCGGGAGAAGGCTTAGTCGACGCGGAAGATCAACGAGGCTTTAGTGTGCCTGAAGCGTCGTTTACTCGCATGTCGGAACTACTACAACTACGCGCGCTGATAGAATGCGAAGGTGCTAGAGGATCAATATTACTGGGGGACTTAGAATGGGAGGCGCGCTTGAACGCTGCTCACCACAAACTCAGCCACATTGAACAACGATTAGACAAAAGCGGTGACACCAAAGAGTTGTTACCCATCTGGACGCGTGCAGACGATGAATTCCATCAAACTCTGGTTGATGCATGCGGCTCTCAAGCCTTGATCGAAATGCGAGCGAATTTGTTTCAGCGCGCGCGTCAGCAGGTCGTCGCTTGCGACCCTAAGTTTGGCTTTCGCGGTGGAACTGTACCCGAGCACAACGCAATTTTGGAGGCGGCTCTCGCCCGAGACATCGATGCCTGCGAAGCGGCGATCCACGCCCACATGACTAGCTTTCAACGCTCTATGCAATCACCCGATTTAATGCTCTTACGCCAAGCGCAATAATGCCTTAGCTAGCTCAATTTAACCCTTAAAAACGACCGAGATCTTTAAACATGCACGCCACCATTATCGGCGCCGCCGGCATGCTAGGCAGAAAATTAACTCAACGCATTGCCAACGGCGAATTACCACATATAACTTCTCTGACACTGCACGACGTTGTCAGTCCTGCGCTTCCAGATTTCACCCCAAATCATGAGATACCAACACGCAGCGTCACCGGCTCTTACACTGACCCTGAACAGGCAAAAGCGCTCGCGGCGGAGAGGCCCGAGCTCATTTTTTTAATGGCCGCCGTTGTCTCGGGAGAAGCAGAAGAAAATTTTGACAAAGGTTGGGACATCAATCTTTACGGCGGTTTGACGTTGTTAGAAGCGTTGCGTGCAGAGCATGTTGCCAGTGGGGAAAGTTACACACCTAAACTTGTCTTCACGAGTTCTATTGCCGTCTTTGGCGCCCCCTTCCCCGACGCGATAGATGACGATTTTTTATGTGCACCGCAGACATCATATGGTGCGCAGAAAGCGATGCTAGAACTCGCTGTTGCCGACTACAGTCGAAAAGGCTTCATTGACGGCTTAAGTTTGCGGCTACCTACGGTGACCGTACGCCCAGGCAATCCCAACGCCGCAGCTTCTGGTTTTTTCAGTGGCATCATCCGCGAGCCTCTTGCCGGCGTGGAAGCTCAACTGCCAGTCGCTGACACGGTGCGCCATTGGTTTGTTTCACCACGCACTGCAGCCGAATTTTTAGTGAAAGCGGCAACGCTTGACACCGCACTACTCGGTGGTCGTCGCTCACTCAATCTACCCGGCGTTAGCTGCACGGTAGCGGATCAAATCGCGGCACTGACACGTGTCGCCGGCGAAGAATGTACCGCTCTAATCGTTAAACAACTCGACCCGACTATTGTGACCATCGTCAGCAAGTGGCCACAGAATTTTGACGCTTCAAGAGCCATCGCCCTAGGCTTCAGCGCCGACAAAGATTTTGAAAGCATTATTCGTATTTATTTGGAAGATGACGCCCCACAGGGATTGCCGCTATGACAAACACTCAACTCCCACTGCGCCTTGCCGGAAAACGAGCACTGCTGACCGCTGCGGGACAAGGTATTGGCCGCGCAACCGCGCTCGCTTTTGCTGACAATGGAGCACAAGTATTCGCCACCGATATTTCCGAAGAGCTTCTGGACACATACGATCATCCCAATATTCAAACTCGGGTGCTGGATGCAACCAACAACCAATCGGTGCGAGAAGGGGCCGATTGGGCACAACCTGATGTGTTATTCAACGGCGCCGGATTTGTGCACCATGGCGATATTCTCAACGCGACCGATGAAGAGTTTGACATGGCTATTGATCTTAATCTGCGCTCTCAATGGCGGACGATCCGAGCCTCATTGCCCGGAATGATAGAACGTGGCACCGGATCCATTATTAACATGTCGTCGGTATTGTCATCCGTTATAGCTGCACCTAATCGTTGTATTTACACACTTAGCAAAGCCGCTGTTGTTGGTCTTACAAAGGCGGTTGCTCACGATTACATCACGCAGGGAATCCGTTGCAATGCCATTTGCCCAGGTACGGTGGACAGTCCGTCGTTTAGACAGCGAGTCGCTGCCACCGGTAACGCTGAACAAGGGATGCGTGACTTTATCGCCCGCCAACCCATGGGTCGAATCGGAGAACCCGAAGAAATAGCGGCATTGGCGGTGTACCTCGCTTCCAACGAAAGTGGTTTTACAACCGGTCAAGCTCATGTCATTGACGGAGGCTGGAGTACATGAATCACAAAAAGCCTTTGCGTTCGCGCCAATGGTTCAACAACCCCGATGACCCAGAAATGACGGCTCTTTATCTAGAGCGCTATCTCAACTACGGACTTACTCGGGAAGAGCTTCAGGGCGACAAACCGATTATCGGTATTGCACAAACCGGTTCTGATTTATCACCCTGCAATCGACACCATATAGAGCTCAGCAAACGCGTGCGAGATGGAGTTATAGCTGAAGGGGGCACGGTCATAGAAATCCCCGTTCATCCAATCCAAGAGACAGGTAAACGACCAACGGCCATGCTAGATCGCAACTTGGCTTATTTATCTTTAGTAGAATCTTTACACGGTTACCCCATCGATGGTGTTGTGTTAAACATTGGTTGCGATAAGACAACACCTGCTCTCTTGATGGCTGCCGCTACGGTCAATATCCCTGCTATTGCATTCTCTGTTGGACCGATGCTCAATGGCTGGTTTCGCGGCGAACGCACTGGCTCCGGTACCATTGTTTGGAAGGCGCGAGAGCTACTCGCAGCAGGAGAAATCGACAACGACGGTTTTTTGGATCTGGTGGCTTCGTCCGCGCCATCCACGGGCTTTTGCAATACTATGGGCACGGCTTCCACCATGAACTCTCTCGCGGAAGCGCTCGGTATGCAACTGCCGGGCAGCGCTGCAATACCAGCGCCTTACCGCGAACGCGGACAAATGGCGTACTCAACCGGAAAACGTATCGTGACCATGGTGCATGAGGACATCAAACCCACTGACATCATGACACGGGAAGCCTTTGAAAACGCCATCGTGGTAAATTCCGCTATTGGCGGATCAACCAACGCGCCCGTTCACCTTAACGCAATCGCCCGTCACCTAGATGTTGAACTGAATAACGACGACTGGCAGCACTTGGGGCATCAGGTACCGCTACTGGTCAATTTGCAACCTGCTGGCGAATACTTAGGTGAGGACTTTCACCGAGCAGGTGGTGTGCCCGCTGTTATCGGCGAATTAATTCGCGCAGAGTTGTTGCCGCATCCACACGCCATGACAGTCAATGGCTCCAGCTTAGCTGACAACTGCGCCGCGGCTGAAATCCTCAACAGCGATGTTATTAAGTCCGCAGAAAAGCCACTAAAAGATACCGCAGGGTTTATTAACCTTCACGGAAACTTATTCGATTCGGCTTTGATGAAGACCAGCGTCATTTCAGAAGAATTTCGCCAGCGCTACCTGAGCAACCCCGATGATCCAGATGCTTTTGAAGGCAGAGCTATCGTCTTCGACGGCCCTGAACATTTTCATCAAGTGATCGATGACCCAGCTCTCAACATTGACGCAGATTGTGTGCTCTTTATGCGCGGTACAGGACCCAAGGGTTACCCAGGCGCTGCCGAGGTCGTCAACATGCGCCCGCCGAGCTACCTCATCAAAAAAGGCATTCACGCTTTGGCGTGTATAGGAGACGGACGTCAGTCTGGCACCTCCGGTTCACCGAGTATACTGAACGCGTCTCCCGAGGCCGCAGATGGTGGCGGTCTTGCACTATTGGAAAATGGCGATCGTGTGCGCATTGATCTGGCTAAAGGAACCGCTAATGTGCTGATAAGCGATGACGAAATCACGAGTCGCAAAGAGGCTTTAGCTGCCAGTGGTGGTTACCCCATGCCGGATAGTGAGACACCTTGGCAACAGATATTTAGAGATCAAGTGAAGCCGTTGAGCGAAGGCATGGTGTTAAAAGACGCACCGAGTTATCAGAGTACCGCCCAAAAAGGCGTGCCCAGAAACAATCACTAAAAGGACAACGGATGAAATTGCTAAGAGTCGGCGAAGCGGGTAACGAACGCCCTTGCATGCTCGATAATGAAGGTGTGTTACGCGATCTCTGTGCGCATGTCACCGATATAGATGCTAGCGCCCTATCACCTGAAGCGCTTGATCGATTGCGTGCGCTGGATCCGAAATCGCTACCCATTATAAATGGTGATCAGCGCATCGGCGCGTGTGTGGGAAATATCGGAAAAGTAATGTGTATTGGGCTCAACTACGCTGATCATGCAGCAGAATCAAACCTACCGATCCCAGAGCATCCTGTATTATTTATGAAGGCGAGTTCTGCGATTGTCGGTCCTAATGACGTTGTACGGCTACCTCGCGGGTCGACAGCTGCGGATTGGGAAGTCGAGTTGGCTGTGGTCATCGGGACTGCCGCAAAATATGTCAGCGAATCAGATGCCTTAAGACATGTGGCTGGTTACTGTGTAATGAACGACATCTCAGAGCGAGATTTTCAAAGCAAATTATCAGGTCAATGGACCAAAGGAAAATCCTGTGACACTTTTGGACCACTAGGCCCTTGGATGGTGACCGCCGATGAAATTGCAGACCCACAGGCATTGGACATGTCCCTAGATGTCAACGGCATTCGGCGCCAGACTGGAAACACCCGCACACAAATATTTAGCGTAGCGCAAGTTATTGCACATCTATCTACGTTGTTCACACTGCACCCAGGCGACGTTATCACCACTGGCACCCCACCCGGCGTGGGTATGGGTATCAAACCAGAAGCAATTTATCTAAAAGACGGTGATCAAATGGAATTGAGCATCACAGGTCTAGGCACACAGCAGCAATCGGTTGAAGCAGACATCTGAACCCTAAGGAACAAACATGCAACACCAGCTTTTACAAATCGGCGCAGTCACCCAACGAATGACCGAACAAATGCAACAGCACTATCGAATCCATGTGCTCAATGACATCGACGATGTGCCTGCATTTATGGCGGACACCGGCAAAGACATCAGCGCAGTCGCTACTAACGGACACGATGGCGTGCCCGATGACATCTTACAGGCCCTGCCCAATCTCAAATTGGTCTCAGGCTACGGCGTGGGTTACGACGCTGTAAACGTACCCGCGTTGGTCGAGCGCAATATTGTGCTCACTCATACCCCTGATGTACTTAACAAAGACGTAGCCAATACCGCGTTAATGATGATGCTGGCCAGCAGTCGCCAGCTACTGCGTGACGATGCATGGGCTCGCTCTGGCAACTGGGAGAAAAATGGCAATTCGCCTCTGACCCGTTCGATAGAGAACGCCACGGTTGGCATGTTAGGCATGGGTAGAATTGGTCAGTGCATTGCCGAGAAACTGCAAGCGGCATTCGACTGCAATGTGCTTTACCACACCCGCAATGCGCGACCAGATCTTCCCTACCAACATGTGTCTTCATTGGTGGAGATGGCTGAGCAATCAGACTATGTCGTCGTGATTACACCTGGCGGCACAGCAACTAAACATTTAGTCAACAGCGAAGTTTTGTCGGCGCTCGGTCCAAATGGCACCCTTATCAATGTGGCGCGCGGTTCGGTAGTTGACGAAGCAGCTCTTGTAGAGGCCCTGCAACAAGGCAAATTGGGTGCGGCTGGCCTAGACGTTTTTGAGCAAGAGCCCAGCATCCCGCAGGCGTTGTGCGATATGCCAAATGTTGTTCTGTTGCCCCATGTGGGCAGCGCCACAATTGAAACAAGGCAAGCTATGGGTGACCTAGTCACCGAGAACCTAAATTTATTCGCAACAGCGAATAAGGTAATCTCGCCAGTGCCCGAATGCCAGTCGTTTATGCAACATAACGGTAAGCATTGGCAACAGGCCTAACAATTGGGCTGGCGGTATTTCACCAACAACTTAGGAGTATCGCATGCCATCGCATCATGAAAAACTGACTAGCTTTCGTCAGCTCCACGCAGGCAATCGTCTTTTTATTGCGCCTAACCCTTGGGATGCGGGTACAGCCCGTATCCTTGAGCAACTCGGCTACCCAGCGCTAGCGACGACCAGTGCCGGCTTGGCATTCGCGTTAGGCGTACAAGACTCTTCCGCCTGCCTCAGTCGACAGCAAGTGATAGACAATGCCAGGGACATCGTAGAAGCGACAAATTTACCTGTCTCTGCCGACCTTGAAAATGGCTTTGGTGACGAGCCAGAAGCGGTGGCGCAAACGCTACGTGAAGCGTTTGAAATAGGCTTGTGCGGTTGCACTATCGAGGACGCATCGGGTGACAGTAAAAAACCAATCTACGGTTTTGAACTAGCGGTGGAGCGTATCCAAGCAGCGGTTGAAGCCAAGTTTCACCCCGAGTTTATGCTCACCGCGCGTTGCGAGAATTTTATAACTGGGCGCCCAGATCTAGAGGACACCATTCGACGCCTAAAGGCGTTTGAAGAAGCAGGTGCTGATGTGCTTTACGCCCCGGGTTTGCCAGATCTAGAGTCGGTGAAACAGCTACTTGATGAAGTATCCAAGCCCGTCAACGTCGTGGTTGGCTTAACAAAGGCCACCTATAGCGTTCAAGAGCTCAGCGATATCGGTGTCAAACGCATTAGCGTGGGTGGTTCATTCGCTCGCGCGGCATTAGGCGAATTTATACGCGCGGCAGAAGAGCTAAAATCATTGGGGAGCTATGACTACGCCAAAACCGCAATCTCATCGGATGACGCCATGGCTTTCATGTCATCTAATCCACTAGGTGATTAGCCAAGCTGAACGAAATAGGCGTTTGTAATTCTGATCGATGCAGCGGAGATTTGAATGCGCTGCACGAACAACGCACCGCTCTTAATCACCTATTGCAAGGTTCCGTTCTCACTGCCATCGCCCATGTCTCCGCGTAACAAGGCTTCCAAATCGATGCCATCAAAGCTATATCGAGAACCACAAAATTCGCAGTCTACGTTAATCTCTCCGCCGGATTCAATCAGCAGTTCGCGGGCATCTTCCGAGCCTAAACCAACAACCATCGCACCGCACTTTTCTCGTGAGCAACCACATTTAAACGCGATCTCTCGTGGGTCGTGTAGGCGCACGTCCTCCTCATGAAAAAGGCGCCTGATCAACGTCTTGCCATCGGTAGCCATTAACTCTTCACTAAACAAAGTGCCACCTAAAACTTCTGCGCGTGACCAGCCTTCTTGATCCTCCTCATCGGGTAGGCGTTGCAACAACATGCCAGCATTACGATTTCCATCACTGGCCAACCAAAAGCGGGTCAACAATTGCTCAGACTGCTTAAAATACCCTGCGAGCGAATCACCGAGATTGTCTCCACTCAGCTCGACTACTCCTTGGTAATCCTCTCCGGCCGCCTGTGAAATAATCAATGACAATCGCGCCCTTTCGCCAAAAGCTTCGAGGGGAGTCGCAGACATGTGGGGCTCTCGCTCCCACTCCACTGTGGCACGAACACCACCATCAGCAGTGGCTTGCGCCACCATTAAATTAATATCGCCGTCTCCCTGTACTTGCAGAGACAACTTGCCATCAAACTTCAGTGTGGCGGTCATGAGGGTAACAGCTGCCAAGGCTTGCCCTAACCACTGACGTACACCGGCTGGGTAGTCGCGACGCTGCAGTACTTGAGACCAAGCTTCGTCCATCCGTACATGCACGCCACGCACGTTGCTTTGTTCAAGCAAAAAAACATTCAGCTCATCTTTCGATGTTGTCATTGTCTTTTCCTCAGCGCTTAAGCTTGGCTTTGAGCAGTTGATTGACTTGGCCAGGGTTGGCTTTACCCTTAGAGGCTTGCATAATTTTGCCGACAAAAAAGCCGATCACTTTATCTTTCCCCCCCAAGTATTCTTCCACTTGTTCGGGGCTCGCCGCCAATACTTCGTCAACAATCGCTTCAATTGCGCCTGTGTCGGTAATCTGTTTTAAACCCTTGGCTTCGATGATTTCATCGGCAGACTTTCCTTCGCCAGCCCACAACGCATCCAATACCTGTTTGGCAATTTTGCCAGATATTGTGTCATCTGCTAGGCGCTGCAATACGCCACCTAATTGCTCAGCATCAACGGGAGACTGCTCAATACCGAGATCAGCTTTTTGCAAGCGCGCTCCGAGTTCGTTGATTACCCAATTGGCTGCATGGCGCGGTTGCTTGCTAGCGGCGACTGTTGCTTCAAAAAAATCTGCCGTTGCACGGTCGTTGATTAACTGCCGTGCCTCAGACTCACCTAAAGCGAGCTCATCGGTAAACCGTGCCAAACGCAGTTTAGGCAGTTCAGGCATTTGCTCGCGGCAGCTATCAATAAACGCATCGTCCACATGCACAGGCAATAAATCGGGATCGGGGAAGTAGCGATAGTCATTTGCTTCTTCTTTGGAACGCATGCTTCGTGTCTCATCTGCGTCCGGATCGTACAGGCGAGTTTCTTGAGACACTCTGCCACCGTCTTCTAGGAGATCTATTTGGCGTTCAACTTCGATGTTGATCGCGCGTTCGAGAAACCTAAAAGAGTTGAGATTTTTAATCTCCGTTCGTGTGCCCAACGTGTCACTACCTCGAGGGCGTATAGACACATTGGCATCCACTCTGAAAGAGCCTTCTTGCATGTTGCCATCACAGATATCAATGTATCGCACGAGCGCATGGATTTGTCGTGCATAGGCCACTGCTTCTTTCGCAGAACGAATATCTGGCTCGGAAACAATCTCCAGCAACGGTGTGCCGGCCCGATTTAGATCAATCCCAGACTGACCGACGAAGTTCTCGTGCAGTGATTTTCCGGCATCTTCTTCAAGGTGCGCGCGTGTCAGCCCGACCTGCTTAATCTCTCCGTCTTCCTGCACCACGTCTATCATGCCCCTACCGACGATGGGGTGATCAAGTTGCGATATCTGATAGCCCTTGGGTAAATCCGGGTAAAAATAATTTTTGCGCGCAAACACAGACTTCCGCCCAATCTCCGCACCAGTCGCTAGCCCAAATTTGACGGCTGATACCAAGGCCGCCTGATTAAAGACTGGCAGGACTCCTGGCAAACCGAGATCAACAGCACAAGCTTGGCTGTTGGGTTCGGCACCAAAGGCAATGCTGGCCCCCGAAAATATTTTGCTCTTGGTCGCCATCTGGGCGTGGATTTCTAGACCGATCACGGTTTCCCATGCTGCGTTACTCATCTCATCACCCTCCTTTTAAGCAAAAGCCGCTGGTATTTTTTGATGCCAGTCGGTCTGTTGTTGAAATTGGTGCGCGACGTTAAGCAGACGCGCTTCGGAGAAATGTGGTCCAAGCAGCTGCGCCCCAACCGGCAAACCATCGGCTAAACCGACAGGCATGGATATTCCCGGTAGGCCTGCTAGGTTAGTCGACAAGGTATAAACATCAGCTAGGTACATCGCCACCGGATCATCACTCAGCTCACCGATTTTGAAAGCTGTAGTGGGAGCGACGGGGCCGACAATCAAATCGCACTGTTCAAATGCCTGAGTAAAATCTTGTGCAATCAGACGCCGCAGTTTTTGAGCCTTGAGGTAATAGGCGTCGTAATACCCAGCCGATAGCACATAAGCACCCACCATGATGCGCCGCTGCACCTCTTTACCCAGCCCCTCCCCGCGCGAACGCTTGTAGAGGTCCTCTAAATCTTTTGGATCTTCGCAACGGTGTCCATAACGCACACCGTCAAAACGCGACAAGTTACTGGATGCCTCAGCGGGAGCCACGACATAATAAGATGAGATGGCCAACTCCGTATTGGGCAGTGAAACATCGACCAAGACAGCACCTAGTGCTTCCAACTCTTTGGCAGCAGCCAACACCCGTTCGCCAACAGCATTGCTTAGCCCTTCGCCAAAGTATTCTTTGGGAATGCCAACGCGTAGACCGGCGATATCTGCCCCTAGCACTTTACGGTAATCCTCTACCGGGCGGTCAATGCTGGTGGAGTCTTTGGCATCGTGACCGGACATGGCGCCAAGCACCATGGCACAGTCTTCTGCTGTTGCTGCAATCACACCACCTTGATCAAGGCTGGATGCATAGGCAACCATGCCGTAGCGTGATACCCGACCGTAGGTAGGTTTGATTCCTGTCACACCACAAAAAGATGCTGGCTGCCGAATGGAACCGCCAGTATCTGTGGCGGTTGCCGCTGGCACCAATCGAGCCGCGACCATCGCTGCCGACCCGCCTGACGAGCCTCCGGGCACACGGTCCGTTGCCCATGGATTTTGCACGGCCCCATAAAAGCTGTTTTCGTTGGACGATCCCATGGCAAACTCGTCCATATTTGCCTTACCTACTGTCACCATACCCGCCTCACCCAGCTTACTGACCACGGTTGCATCAAAGGGTGAAATGAAGTTATCCAACATTTTGGAGCCACAACTGGTGCGAACACCCTCTGTACAGAACAAATCCTTGTGCGCCAGCGGTAAGCCAGTTAAAGGCCCCGCATCTCCTGATGCACGGCGAGCATCTGCAGCCGTCGCCTGGCTGATGGCCAAATCGGGGGTAACGGTGATGAAGCTGTTTAAGGAGGCATGTGCAGTTGCACGATCCAAGTAGTGCTGAGTCAGCTCTACGCTTGAGAATTCGCCTTTTTCGAGCCCAATTGCCAACTCGGTCAATGTTTTTTGATGCATGAGTGCTTGTCGTATTGTTGTCGGGTCAACGCCACAGCGTGACCCCATAAAAAGAGGGTTTCAGTCATCGAGATTTGATTTATTCGATGACTTTAGGCACCAGATAAAGGCCCTTGTCCACAGAGGGCGCTACAGCCTGAAAAGCTTCGCGTAGATCTGCCTCGGTGACATCATCAACACGTAGTGGCTGGGCCGCATCCAACGGGTGTGCCATCGGCTCGAGGTGGTCAGTATCGACCGCCGCCATTTTCTCTGCTATCTCCAGTACTTTGCCCATCTGCGAGGCGATCTTTGGGATGTCGTCTTCGGACACCGCAATACGCGCAAGGTGGGCCATATCGATAACGGTTTTGTTGTCGACTGCCATTGGGTAGGACCTCGTCTAAATCGCTTGAATTAACACGCAAATTTAACATATTTTGGTGCGATTTATCTCGCTTCAAAGCCCATTCGGCGCTGCCTAGTGGCCAGAAGCTTGTTCGATAAGAAAATTGAAGACTCGATTCAGGCTAACTGAGCCTTTTGCCGGTAAGCAATCTGTTCGCCTTAGGGACTGAGGCCTACGGCGAAATGAGCGGGCATTTAGTCGTATTCGACGGTAATTTGGCTAATACCTTTGGTAGAGGTCGCTCAATTCGGTGCCATTTACTTCGTTATAAAGCGCTAACGACCTAATACCGCTTTCCTGCTTAGGCACTCGAATTCTTAACTCGCCATTTTCACTGTTGTACCAAAATGGGTAAGGCCAACCTTCGATCGTTTTTTCTATTGGATGGAGGTTTTTTGACAGTGATACGCTATTTTGGTTATAGGCAATCCCATATTTCGACTCTTTTTCAGAAAGCCAAGGATTTCGAGGATATTTATGTCCAACGTACCAAGCTTTGTCTAGATCTTTAGGCCAAGCTCCGTGCAAAGCATGATGCTCATCGATTTTAATTCTCAAAGCACGCAGCGCACTTTTAGCAGCAGTTATATCTGCTTCTTTATGGAAAACGGTAAATCCAGGGATCACTGCGGACAGAAGCACACTAAGGATTGTCACTACAATCAATAGCTCGAGCAAGGTAAAGCCATTGTGCCTAGCATTTATCAACGAAATAATACCTGACTATTCACCCGTTTTATCGGGGTAAAAAGACGGCATTGAAGACGTATAGCGCCGCAATCGGTCTCAGCATTCGCTAGTGCCGTTTTCAACAAAAACATGTTCGAAGTCATGCCGTAACTTTTTACAACGTTTTTTGACGCTAATACATTTAGATTACT
>CALCKW010000018.1 GCA_937965695.1 uncultured Granulosicoccaceae bacterium | reverse complement strand
TGGTACCAAGGCGTATCGATAAGGGATACAAGCTGTTTTCTAGGTGTTGGCATCACGAAGTTCCTTGTCGTGAATTGGTTGGATATACAGTATTTATTCTTGAGATACATGTCAAATGTTGGGTGTCCGGATAAAAGCTTCTTCAATAAACAGCTTTGGCTCGCCGCTTTCGTCTGCTTGTGTTTTTCTTTGGCTCACACCTTGTGCATGAGCGCCTTGCCTTTGTTTTACCTGCAAGAGGCCCAATTACCCACCTACGCTATTGGGCTTTCATTCAGTGTCAAAACCTTTATAGAAGTGGGTGCGATATTAGGCACCCCGTGGCTTATCAACCGCATTGGTGCCCGCGAATCTCTGATACTTTCAGCGGTGATCGCCATCGCAGCTTTTTACCTTTTGTCACAGGTCACGACGATCTCGCAGATGGTAATCGGTGCTGCTCTTGAGGGACTGTATTACGGACTATTTGCAGGGGTTGCCATTACCTTTATTCAGTCGTTTGCGCGGGGAAAGGTGGCCAGCGCAACATCACTTTACATGAATAGCCTTTATCTGGGTGGATTGGTCTCGGGCTCTTCAATGGGATTGATTGCGCAATTCTACGATTTTAAAATGGCGATTCAACTGGCTTCGGTTTGGGTTATAGCCGCTATAGCGGTCTTATTTATCATGTCCCCCAAACACGAGTCTTAATCACGATTGATAACACTTTTAATGACACCTTAGGCTGACAAGATAGGGAAGCCTGACAAACGCACGACTCAGGGGATTCCAGGTAGTGATGGGCGCCGACGTCTCGCGTTTGTTCTGCCTATCTGTCCTACAGGTTTTCGCCAAATGATAAGTTCCATGGTTATGTAATGGTGCTTTTGTTTATCACTGTAAATATGGCGTGACTATTAAATGCAGTGAACATTTGTTTTTAATTGAGGTCTGTCATAGGGTGGTGTTGAGATTTTTAACTGCTCGGCTTTATTAATCGACAAGGTGACGGCTATGCGTAACTACATTGTGCTAATTCTATTATTTGCTCTGTCTTCCGGAGTCCGAGCAAATGACACTGAACCAAGAGCTGTGATAAGCGCTCAGATTGAAGCGTTTCAAGCCAATGATCTTGACACGGCTTTTTCATTTGCTGCGCCAACCATTCAAAAGATGTTTGGTACTGCCAAACGATTTGGGCAAATGGTGCGCAGCAGTTATCCAATGGTGTGGCGCCCGTCTGATGTGCGTTTTGGCAGTTTTGTCGTCGAAGGTGAGAAGCAGGTGCAAACCGTCTATCTGACGGACAACACGGGCAGCGTCTTTGTCGCCAGTTATGTGATGTTAGCAACTGATACCGGTTGGCAAATAGGCGGTGTTTTTGTAAAACAAGCCGGTGTTGGGGCTTAAGAGCCGACATCTTGATCCCGCTGGTGGTCAATTCGTCAACGACAGGTGTTCGATCGCTCCGGAGATATTGAGCACATGATTTGGTGCGTTTGGGAAGCGGGTAGAGCTTTCCGGCAATGTGTTGCTCTAAATGGTTTGCTGACGGTATTTTTACCTTTTTCTGCTGAACAAGCGATGAAACGTGTTTTTGGTAGTCTATAGATGCTTCAAATGCAATAAATCACGCTATGTTTTGGGATTTTATAAAGATATTTGCGCTTTACAGCGTGTAAAGTCTTGAAACACGGTATTATGTACCCATATACAAATTCTGATGTTTGTAATGGTGATAGCAGAGATCAGAAAAATATTTTTCACCATATGTAAAGAGATTGTTATGAGTAAAGGTACAGTTAAGTGGTTTAATGCTGACAAAGGTTTCGGCTTCATCACACCAGAAGATGGCGGCAAAGATTTGTTTGTTCACCATTCAGAGATCCAAGCTGGTGGTGGATACGCCACTTTGAATGACGGCCAGGCAGTTGAGTTTGAAGTTGCCCAGGGCGAGAAAGGCCCATGCGCTAATAAGGTTGTAGCTGTTTAAGCAGCAAACCTGTTAAGCGAATGCTGCGGGTCGACCCTCGTACCCGCAGCTTTATCTCGCAGTAGTGTCTTGTACACCTGCGATTCAATTGCCGCTTTCTCGGCAGTTTTAATTTCCCGATCGATAGGCCCGCTGACAGCGACAAACCTCAATAGAGTGGTTTAAACGTTCACTGGTTGCGACGGTTGTTATTTGTTCATTATCGTTATATCGAGCCGTTTTTCACATGCACTTAGCAAGAGTGTGCTCCGTATAGACTTTCACGATAGATGTATACTAACGTTGCATTGCGCAATTTCTATTATTAACCTTCCGCATTCAAAAGGCACATAAATGTCACTACGCATAAACTCCCCGATTCCTGATCTTCAAGTCACTACCGACCAGGGCAGCTTTGGCTTGCATGACTGGGTGGGTGACAGCTGGGCAATCATTTTTTCACACCCCAAAGATTTCACGCCGGTGTGTACCACCGAGTTTGGTGCTGTGGCCCAACTCGCAGAGGAATGGGCAAAGCGTGGCACCAAGGTGCTGGGTGTCTCCGTCGATGGAGTTGACGAACACACGCGTTGGAAAAGTGATATCGAATCCTTTGCAGACGCGAAAGCTAATTTTCCGATCGTCGCTGATAACGACTTGGCCATGTCTAAGGCTTTCGATATGTTGCCTGCTGAAGCGTACATGCCGGATGGAAGAACACCGGCAGATAGTGCGACCGTGCGCACAGTTTTTATCGTCGCCCCTGACAAACAGGTCAAACTCTCGATGACTTATCCAATGACCGTGGGTAGAAACTTTGGTGAGATTCTGCGCGCACTTGATGCATTGCAAACCGCCGCTGCTAACGGTGTTGCTACACCTGCTAACTGGGTTGTGGGTGATGACGTGATTATTCCACCTGCAGTGAGCAACGAAGACGCCACCGCGAAGTTCGGTGAGTATGAGACCGTGTTTCCCTACCTGCGCCGCACGTCTTTGCCGGGCAAATAGCCATCAATGAGCTCTGGCTATTCCGGAGCTCATTATGCTTGTTGGACTATTAGTCAAAAGCAAAATAGAGATGTTTTTTTTGGACAATTCGTATGTTCTGATATAAGTACGGCGAGCCGATGATAGCCCAGTAGGGTCGTTCTGGGCTCAGTTGAATAAAAGCTCGACGGCTCCATTGGGTCTATTATGTAGGTGCACGTCTACTTGTTCGCGCAGTACCGGTTCAGCCATTAACAGATACTTGTCAGGCCAACAAAACATCAAGGGCTTTATTTATGTCAGCAATCATTCGGGCAGTTATTAGTTGGGTAATCGCGTTGTGGGCCTGCAAGGTTTTTTTGCAGTCTTTGCCCTACAAATTTACTTTGCACCCTGACACACAGCATATCTTTGGCACTATCGGCGAGTGGATGTCGGGTTTCTTGGGTACTGGTATCGGTGACGCATTTAGTCAATTCGGTAGCTACGCTGTTGGTAGTGTTGAACTCATCGCTTCGATTGTTTTGCTGTTACTGGCGCTGTTATGGCTGTTAAGTAAAATGACAGGTAAATCAAATGTGGGCGTTCCTGCGAGATACCACGCGATCGGTGGCCTTTTGGCCTCGGCTGTCATGGCTGGTGCTGTCTTTTTTCATGTGTTCACCCCGCTTGGCATAGAAGTTTTGCATGACGGAAAAAGTGACGGTGGATCATTGTTCTATGCGGCAGTATCGATTCTCATTGGTGGAATCATTTTGTTTATTATAAATATTTCCGCGGCTTCTTCTGACACAAAATAGACCTAACAGCGTTCAGGCCTCCTCTTTTAATAATGCCGAAGAGGGGATCGCATTTATTGTAAGAGCTATTGCCTTATGACGAGGATAAGCAGATTACTTTGAACTCACTAAATGCATTTCAGGGTCGATATCTGTGAGTGGACGAATAACCGAAAGCCGAGTAGAGATGTGCGATGAAACTGACTGAAGAAGACGAATCGAGAGTGATAGAGATGGCCTGGGAGGATCGTACACCTTTCGAGGCTATCGAACACCAATTTGGTTTGAATGAACACCAAGTCATTCACTTTATGCGAAATAACCTTAAATCCAGCAGTTTCAGACTTTGGCGTAAGCGTATGCACGGACGTCAAACCAAACACATTAATTTCAGAAGCCCAGATGTCATTCGGGCGCATTGCCCCACTCAGTACAAACAACGATAACCCAAGCGCGTTTACGGTCGCAGCGTTCAATTTTTCGTCAGCGAACAGTCCACGGCTTATCCCCTTTGCCGTCAATTCATTTGTAAGCGTTTGAGAATTTGTTCAACCCAACCTCTGGTTGAACATCAAGGCTTATTTGCCACCTTTTTAACAGCCTAAAGAAGTCCAGTCCCATGCCGTTCACATTGATACGACAGGTACGGAAACCAGTAGGTCGTTGTCGCACAACGTTCACCTTAAGAACGCTTTATTGCTCTTCCTTGAGACGGATGCAGCAACTGTGTTGGTCACATATTGATGTGGCCATTTGAGGGTTTGGACAATAAATGCGCACTGGAGCGACCAACGTCAATGAAGAATGGTAGAAAGACTAATCCAATTTATTTCACTCGCAACGGGTAGTAGCTCGAACCATGGCCAGTGAAAATATGTCAGTTGTTGATAGTGTTCCTCAGGATCGTGTTGTCGCTATTTTGACCGACTCCTATCTCGACTATCGAAAAGCCTTCATCGATCAAGTGTCAGAAATTCTAACGTCTGCTGGTTATGGCACCGTTTGTATCTCCGGACGAGAACTTGAACCGGTAAGCAATTTCCACCAAACCTACGATGTCTGCAATGGCATTTATCAATTGGTCAGTGAAGCAAACCTGTGCGGAGTCATCTGTATCTCGGGTGCTGTTGGGTCGAATGTTAGCGCCGATAAAGTGGTGGAGCTTCTCGATCAGTGTTCGCTCCCCATCGTAAGTTTGGGTTTAGAGCTACCCGGTGTTCAGAGTGTTGTATTTGATGACGGCATCGGCATGAGACAACTCATGGAGCATCTACTAGCGGACAACACTCGAAGCCGGTATGCCTTTGTTCGCGGCAGCAGCAAAGACCCTTATTCTGCAAGAAGAGAAGCGGTATTCTGCGAAACCCTTGCCAGCCACGGGCACGATCTGAGCCTGTGTTTTTTTGTAGAAGGTAACTACGACACCGTGGAAACTTACCACCGGGTTGGCGATCTGCTGGCGATGGAGCAGGTAGACGTTATAGTTGCAGCTAATGACCAGATGGCACTGAGTGCTGCAAAGGCAGTGAATTCCGCCAATTTAAAAATTCCTCAAGATATATTGGTCACCGGGTTTGACGACACATTAGATGCGACCAAAAATGCACCCGCCATAACGACAGTGCGGCAACCCATCAGCGTGGCGGCGAAATTGGCCGTGCAATCTTTGCTCGATGCGATTGATAGCATTCCGGAGTTGTTAGTGCCCGAGACGCGCGTTGTCGATAGTGAATTTTTAATACGAGGCTCGACGCTGTCATCGTCATCGTTGACGGAACTGCATGTCGATCGGAATCGACAGTGGTTAGTTAGTGAGCTTAAAACCCTGATGTCGGGCTTATCCTCACCTGCTGGCTGTAATATTGAACGTGTCGCGAATGCCCTGTGGGAAACGCTCGAAACCGGCTCGCCTGCGTTTCATGCATGTATTGGTGAGTTGTTGGAGTTACCGGCCCAGCGCTTTGATGTGCATTGGTGGAGCAACTTGCGCTTTCAAATTGAAACTCAAGCGATGAAAATTTTTCAGTCGAACAGAGCTAATGCCTACATGCCAATGATCTCTGCATCACTTGCCTTGGTTCAAGAAAAGATCTGGTCGGTTAGTATGAACCGAGAGTTCGAAATACAACGATTGCAGAGCGTGCAAGCGGGAATGCAATCACAAATGTGTTCCTGCACACAGCTGGAAGACATTTTGGCAACGATGGGCCGCTGGTTAGATGCATTAGGTGCTCGCCGTTGCTTCTTGGTTCGCTACACCGAGCCTGTCGAGGGTATTTGCGATAGTGCTGA
Source organism: uncultured Granulosicoccaceae bacterium (assembly GCA_937965695.1). GTDB lineage: Bacteria > Pseudomonadota > Gammaproteobacteria > CALCKW01 > CALCKW01 > CALCKW01. Next base: position 157,548 of record CALCKW010000018.1, on the reverse strand, counting down.
GCTTGTTCATATTTTTCGTCATGGTCAAATCGAAAATACAGGCGCTGAAAAATTCGCTACTCGCTTGTTACTGCCAGAGGATTTGCAGCAGGAACTGAGCAGCGGTTTGTTAGTGTTGAATCCTATATATGCAGGAAAAAAGCAATACGGTTACCTCTTGCTTGATCCTGAAGGGCTCGATCGAATAGACATCGACAGCACCGCGCACTCTATTGGCAATGCGATGCGCAATCAATATTTGATCAATAAGCTAGAGTCGCAAACGAGTAATTTGCAAGCAGCGAACTCTGACCTCACACTTTTGGCTAATCATGATGTCCTCACAGGCCTGCCTAATCGTTTGCAGTTTCAGCAGCGACTGAACGACAGCTGCGAAGAGGCAAAAAAGACGGGTCAAGAAGTTCATCTGCTATTTATTGATTTAGATGGTTTCAAGATGATCAATGATTCCCTCGGTCATGGAGCGGGAGACTTGTTGTTGCAAATAGTGGCGAAACGACTGACAAATGTTATAGACCATCACTGTGCAGAAAAGGGACTTCTCGCGCGGCTTGGAGGGGATGAGTTCACTGTTCTTCTTCACTCGATAGATGACTCGGAAGTTGTCTCTGAACTTGCTCAAAGTATGCTTGAAACAATTACAAGCCCGTACTCATTGGAAGGAAACAATGTCAGTATATCCGCAAGTATTGGCTGTGCGTGTTTTCCCGAGCATGGATCGACTTCTCGTGCCGTTTTGAAATCTGCAGATACGGCGATGTACAGTGCAAAAGAAATGGGTAAAAATTGCATCGTATTTTATACCCCAGAATTGAGCAAAGCTGACGAGCTAGACCTACTTATTGATCAGGACATGCGGGTAGCACTTGAGAACGGAAGTATCCGTATGCACTTCCAGCCGCGCATTGATTTAGAAACAGGCAAAGTCATCGCAGTAGAGGCGTTAATGCGCTGGATAGAAAGTACGCCATCAGGCGATGTCGTGAGACAGCGTCCCGATGTATTTATCCCAATAGCAGAACGTACAGGGTTTATTAATCAGTTAGATCGCTTTGCGCTTGAAGAGTCATGTCGATTGGCGAAGTACTGGGAAAAAGCGGGGGAATCAGTCTGCATTTCTGTAAACCTGTCGGTTATAAAGTTACGTCAGCATGATTTCTTGGAAGGTGTTGAGCGTATTTTGAATAAATATGAAGTTAATCCAGCACTCATCGAGTTTGAGGTTACTGAGAGTGCGATGATGAGCAATGTGGAAAAAAATATTGCTAAGTTGAGCCGATTACGTGATTTGGGTTTTAGGTTGGCAATAGATGATTTCGGTACCGGCCATTCGTCGCTAAATTATTTAAAAAGGCTTCCTGTCAATACACTCAAAATAGACAGGTCTTTTATAAAAGATATTTCCTCCAGCGACGGCGGGCAGTCAGCAGACTCTGCTATTGTCCGTGCAATATCGGTTTTGGCCAAGAGTATGAATTTTGAATTAGTTGCCGAAGGAATCGAAACCTTTGAGCAGGTACAGTTTGTAAAGTCTCTTGGCTGTGAGCAGGCTCAAGGATTTTATTTTTCAAAACCTCTGCCTGTTGAAGCTGTGACAGAGATGCTTTCAGAGCAACACCAGCAAGACAGCGCTGCTTAGTTACAGTTGTTTTTTTGCTAACTCGAGTGTGTAGATTTTCGCTGCAATTTTCCTCGACAATCTCGACATCAGCTCAAAGCCGTGTCTGTAATCTGGTGATTATGAACCCTGCCGGAGATCAACAATCAAACAAATCCTTTGGCCACAAATAAACTGGGTACGTATAACGTAGACCATGGTTCGGCTCTCAAGCCAAGTAAGTGCGCTCTCCTCAGTGGCCGTTGCTTGATGTGATTAAGGCTGTTGACTGGTGGTAGGCTCAATCCTCGGTTGTCAGTATGCGTATACTGTATACAATGGATCGATCTTTTTCACTCGTCCCTCTCAGAGTACATTTATATGATCAGATTAGGCGTTTTGGATTGTGGCGAATTACCTACGGAAATTATCGAAGAATATGGCACTTTTGCTCAGTGGTTTGAACTGTTTCTCAGCATGGCCTCTACGTCGATCGAGTTTCGCTCTTATAACGCCTGGGATAGGCAATTGCCACCGAGCGTGGATGCCTGCGATGCCTACTTGATCACCGGCAGTGCTGACAGTGTCTATGACGATCTTGAATGGCTAAACGAACTCAAAGGCTTTATTCAGCAGGCAGTTCCAAAAGTGCCGTTTGTAGGTATTTGTTTCGGCCACCAATTATTACATCAGGAGATGGGTGGCAGTGTCGAGCGCTCTGACAAGGGCTGGTGTATTGGCACGCATCATTATCAAATAAAGCAAACAAGAGACTGGATGCAGCCTGCCGCATCTAACATGGATTTACTTGCCTCTCATCAAGACCAAGTTATCGTGCCCGCTCCTGACTCGACAACACTCGCAAGCTCTGAAAGTTGTCCAGTGGCCATGTCGGCATTTTCTGATTATGCGATTTCTATACAGCCTCATCCAGAGCTGCACAAACGTGCTGCAGAGTATATTTTTAATGTGCGCAGAGACGAGCAGGGGCATAGCACAACTGACACCGCATTGCAGTCTCTTGATCTACCTCTGACTGACACGATAGCAGCGAGATGGATCGTGAGCTTTCTTGAGCGCAGCACAGGCCAATTAGCCAATTAACTGACAAACAATTTCCAAAGAACTTCACGTTGTTGTATAAATGCTGCGCAACTAACAATTTAATAAATCAAATTTGTACCAAGGCTGGCATATGTCAACGCATTGCCAATTCAATTTGAGTGACTGTATTCTGACTAGGTGTTTGCGCTATGCATCACCTTTAGTAAGTTGCAATATAAGTCGTTATCCCGACTAAAAGTTCATGCTATTTCTACTTTGAACATTGCAGCTTTCTGTCGTGTCATTTTGCGTCATATACCTTCGTCTATAGCGTTTAGAGCTGTTTCTCAGTGCTTTTGTTCGACATATCAGAACAGAATTTCAACTTGCTTTGCTAACGGAGGAATCTGGCTTTGTGTAGGTTGTCAGTTACTGGTATAGTCGCTCGTCGTTAATGGCAAGAGCATGGATTTCTTAGATACCTACCGAAAGAAAAATTTCCTTTTTTTTCTGTCAGAATAAGCGATCGTGCACAGAGATTTATGTTTTCTTTGTCCGATCACCTTCGACTTGGGTAAGCATTGATACGTATGCGTGATTGGTCGCCCCTGTGATTTAAATATTTTTTAAGCACAGTGGTCGTTATCTTGCAAGTTGGGGTAAGTGCTACTTGTTGTTTTTTACTGAGGTGTTTGGCGTTGTTTTTTGATCGATCTTTAAAAGCCCTGAGCCTATGTCTATTGGTGACGTTGGGGCCCATCGCTTGCTCCGAGCTAGAGCCACAGGCAGACTCCCCACAAGCTAGTTTGCCTGCAGTCAACACCCAACTAGAAAAAATCATCATCGACACCGACATGGGTGGTGACGTCGATGATGTGGGCGCGCTGGCAGTTGCGCACTACTATGCTGACCGCGGCCAAGCGGAGCTGCTGGCGGTGATCGCATCGATTGATCAGCGCAGTAGTTGGGCCGCTGCCGCATCGGATGCCGTCAATACCTACTACGGCCGACCAGATATCGTACTTGGAGTCAATAAAGGGCCCGCCGTGGCATTTGCGGGTGATGCCTCCAACTTCACGTTGCACATTGGTGCGAATGACGAGCTATACGGTCACGACGTCGACTCGGAAACACTGGTTGAAGACGCGATCGATGTTTACAGGCGCTTGCTTAACGACCAGCCTGATCAATCTGTCAGCTTGGTTGTCATTGGTTGGAAGAGCAATATTGCAAATCTTATGACCACCGGCGCAAATTACAACGATGATGGTATCGACAAAACAGGCAAACAGCTTCTAGAGCAGAAGGTGAAACGTCTCATTGTGATGGGCGGTCAGTACCCTTCAGGTTCTGAGTTTAATTTTGAACTCGATGGTCCGTCGGCTTCGTTTGTCACCAGCGAACTTAATGTGCCAATGGTTTTTACTGGGTACGAACTCGGCACTGTTGTGCAGACCGGTGAGTCTCTCGTCAACACGCCTTCCGATAACCCCGTGCGTGAAGCATACCGCCTCTACGGAAGAGGTATCGAGCCTTATAATCGAGCGTCTTGGGACTTGAGTGCTGTGGTTTATGCTGTCGAAGGCCTCAGCGAGTATTTCAGCTACTCGGAATCTGGAAAAAACCTCGTTGCATTTGACGGCTCAAACGCATGGCTCGGTGGTGATCTAAAAGGTGACCGCTATTTACAGCTTAAAGATTCAGGCGCACGCGTAAAGCTGCGTGATCGCCTTAATGAGATTCTTGAAGCGTTGCCGGTAGCGCAGACAGGTGATAGCTCAGGCTCATGAGCAGAGCTTATAGGTGCATTACTATAACCCAAAAATGCGTGTTTTTCTGCCTCGCTTCAGCTCGTCTTGCCGAGCATAACTTCCACAAGGGAGTATTTGCTCATTCCCCGACGGATGACAGATCACTGTTCTAAAAGCCTAACCCTAGTAGTGAGAAGCTCGGCTTGAGCTTTCACCGGTTGTTGGGGTGAGTGATGTGTATCTTAGAACGGCATGTCATCATCAAATGAATCGGCAGCTGAATTTGTATTTGTGTTGGCGTATTCATCTTCGCTCAGAGGCGGAACCTTTGGCTGTGAACTGCCATCGGCAGGTTCGATGCGCCAGGCATTAAGATTGGTAAAGTATTTACCATTCCATTCTCGACCTCGAAGGTCAAAATGTACCGTAATGTCTTCACCTTCTTGGTGGCCGTCGATGGCTTCGCAGTTGTCTTGCGTTAGCTGAAATTTCACCATCTGTGGGAATTTGCCGTCGACCACTTCAATGACAAATTCGCGTGTGCGAAAGCGCTCAGATTTTTGTTCAGTGTCAAAAATTTTGTGGATTTTTCCGTCTACTTGAAATTTCATCGAATGCCCTGTTTCAATTCTGGAGGCTTGCTCAGAACTTGCGCCTCATGTGCCAGTGATTTTACCCGAAAATGGCCTTGAAGATATCTACTGTGGGCAGCGAGTGCTGGCTAAACGTATGCGCGAATCGGCAAAACCGTCGTTATGTGGATCTTTGAGCACTAGGGAGCCGAAGATCCGCATTACAAAAACGCTGTTAGGCGTTCCAGCAGCCAAGTCAAAGCCATTAGCCCGATGAGAACGCTCGTGACCTGCGCCCATAAGAGCGTTTTATATCGGCTAAACAGGAATTTCAGAATTGGGTAGGCGAGCGCTATCGCGAGTATTTGTCCGGCCTCTACGCCGATATTAAAGTAGAGCAGGGCTTGCGCGACTTGCTCTCCCAGGCCCATGGTCTTGAGAATGTAGGAAAATCCAAATCCGTGCATCAATCCAAACAAGAAGGTTAAGACGAGACGGTGTTTCCAAGTGGATCTGTTATAGCGTTGATACTGCGGGTGACGAAGCGTCAGGGTTGTCTCCACCGCCACATACACAATGCTAAAAGCGATAGCAGCTTCGATATACAGTGCTGGAATTGTCACGATATCGAGCACTGAAAGGGCGAGGGTGATGGAATGCGCCACAGTAAATGTTGTGATCAATGCAAGTAGTTGTCTAAACCGCATTGGCAGCAACAGCAAGGCTAGCAAAAATAGTAAATGATCGAAGCCAAAAACAATGTGCTCTATGCCCACTGGAAAGTAGTGGCTGCTTGATGGTGTAGATTTTTTGGGAATTCTATTTGATTGACGTTGAGCGTCCCATGCAAGAACAAGTGTCCCCACTTCGATAGTGTGGCTTTTTTTGGCTGCACTAAACGTGAAATTTTGGGTTCGATTGAGTATTGTGATTCGACTGAAATTCTCGTGAGAATTATCGATGTCAAAAAATAGCTCATAGCCTAATTCAAGTGAATTTAACGGCTTTAAGCAGTCTATTTTAAATTCAAATTGTTCAGAGCCAATGTTGCTCAGTGACCGAGTAATCGACTCTATTGCTTGGCATTCGAGATCATCATTTAAAACCCTAAAACCCTCTAGAATAGCTGCTTCGATCGCCTTGCTCTCCGCTTCGGGAGGCAAGGGCAGTTCTTTTAGGTTGTCTGCTGGAACAGTGTAAGTCAGTGTTAGACCGCTCGCATGTATCTGCACACTGGTGTCAGTGACACCGGCGATATGAGCGTTAGCGACTTGGCTTAGCAACAGGAAAAGTAACAGTGCAAATGCTTTTAGCGTTGAATACATTGAAGTGCCGAAGGTATAAAATGAGGCCTCTGTTTAGAACTATTCTGAAAAGGTGGCATAGCGTGTTAGTTCGAGGGTTTGCATTGAATAGCCAATTGGCTATTCAACACGTGATTGCTTGTAATTAGCTCATAATACTAAACGAGAATGAGCTAAACACCTGTGTTGCGACTAGTCAAACACCTGGTGGTGGTCCGCCGGGTCCACCAGGTCCACCAGGTCCACCAGTTGAGCCAAATGAATCGTCAGGTGTTCCAGAGAGACACTTAATAACCCATGGGTAAGTGTCAGTGACGTAGTAGCCATATTGACCGTCTACAGTCATGCCGTTGCAGGCATCTAAATCTCCGGCATCAGTAAATTCCCAATCGTTGTTATACGTTCCGTCAGGAGTGCCTCCTGGATTATATGGAATTGTGGTGCTTTGCGTGCCCCGAGAAGTAGTTTTTAGAGAATAGCCTGACAGTGCTTTGCGCACTGAGCCAGAGGCGCTGTCATAGAAGTAGGGTCCATAGACAGGAAAGCCATCGGCAGCAAAGCCAATGACTGGTGATCCTTCGCTGCTTGGGCTGTCGTCATACATGGCGAGTGGGCTGCCATGATAATGATACAAACCTTCGGGCTGCGTGTGTGCATTGTGCGCGTCTGCACCGAATTTATGTGTTGTTCCTAGTGGATCAAGTAGCCATTCATTGTCTGATTGGCAGCCTATGCCTACCGTGCCATCGGCTCCGGCATCAGGGTCTTCAGGGCTGTAGCAACCTGCGGAGATGATATCGAGTTTCACGCCATTTAGAAAAATAGCGTTTTTAAGCTCCTGACTGATGGCAGTCGATTCAGCGGCGATTGCAGGGCTGCGTGTGACGGTTAATGTTGTATCAATTTCACTGATCGTCGCACCTTCTGCACCACCGGCAAAAGCGGCTGTTTCGTCGTTGAAATCGTGATTTGGTACGCTGTTTGAAACGAACGTACATTCGGTTTCCGTGGCTGTAATTTCAACCGCGGCGCTGAAAGCTAAACTGTTTTGGATATCTAATGCGGATGCTTCATAGGTATTTACGTAGTCAGCGCAATCAGCACTTCGTTCTGTAAATACTGCATTGCTGATGTCTTGTGCAGCAGTCGTAGTCGACTCAGTCTCTGTGCTACTGCTTTCGCTGCCTGAGTCGCAGCCTTGTAAACCAGCTAAACCAATGCTAAGAAGCACTGGCAGCGCGAATTTACGGGTTATTGTCAACGGTCGAACGGTCATGATTGAACTCCATGATAGGTTATTATCCCTAATACTCTAGTCATAGAATGTGGTGTAATTGTGGAGACAGTGTTTTAGATCGTCATTCTGCTTATCGATTTGATCTGGAATATGTCGTGTTCTCCACGGATAGTTTAATCCAACATGAGGCTACAACATGTCACTGCGCCTTCGGCTTTTGCGAGCTCCGACATATCCACAGATTTGACGGCATAGCCCATTGCTTCTATTTTTGATTGCGTGCGCGGATATCCCGCACCGTAGAGCAGTTTTTTGCCAACACGGACGACATTGGCGCCAAAAGGCTCGTCGGCGTGCGTCTCCACCACTCGATAGGCTTCAAATAATTTTGGATCTATCCATGCAGAATTTAACAACACGGTTTGATCATCCAGAGCAGTCACGGCTGTTTTTAAATGCAAACATTGCCCCATCTCTAAACCATGAACGTGATATCCATAGTGCTCTAAGTGCTTTTGTAGCTGAACAACTGCTTCAGGGTTACTTCTACTTGAAAGACCCACATATACATTTTTGCCTATAGTCAGTACATCACCACCGTCTAAAATTGCGGGTGATTCAATCGTGAGTAGAGTGCGGTACCGCGACAACGCTTGAGCAATGCTGGCTGTTTCTGGTCGTCGTGACTCGGCACCTGGATGCGTGATCACTGCTACCTCGTTAAAAATTAAGGCCGTGTCTTCGACAAAGACAGAATCGGGAAGCGTTGGTTGTTCCGCAAGCTCGATGACTTCTACGCCTAAATCTCTCAATGCTTGGTTGTAGGCTTCGTGCTGGGTACGCGCGAGGTCTAGGTCGAGAGTCTGTCTTTTCATGTGAGTCAGTTCGCAATTTTGCATAGCTGAAGAAAGGGCGCGGGTGATTGCTTTCATGAAAGAAATCCTGTTGGTTAGGCTGTTAGTCGATACTCAATCAAGCGATGCTAAAAATGTACTGCGGGCAAGCCTCTCGTCGAGTTCTATCAGCGTTGCTCTACCGCTATTTCTGGCTTCAATCATCGCCTGTACAAAATCCGTTCTGCTTTCAGGTTTGTGTGCTTCAAGACCCATGCTTATGGCAAGGGCTATAAAATCTGGAGTATGCAGAGAAACGCCAACCCTCTCTATACTTGAGCCGCGCATGTAGCGCTCTATTTCTCCATAGCCTTGGTTGTTCCACACAATGAAAACAACGTGGGCCTGCTCTTGCACGGCGACAATGAGTTCAGCGAGACAAAATTGCAACCCCCCGTCGCCTATAAGGCACACCGTGGTTTCATTGCTGGCGATAGCGGCTCCAATGGCTGCTGGCACGCCATAGCCCAATGCGCCAAACCCTGTTGAAGAATTAAACCATCGACGGGGGGCAGGAGCACCACCAAAGAGATTGCCGGCGTAAATGAGTTGGGTAGAATCACCGACGATAGTTTGAGTGGGAAAGTGCTGTCGAATCATCGTCAGTATCTGGCAATCGCCTTGCATCTCTTTGTCGAGCTCAGCCCAGGCTTCGGTACATGCGGTGGACGCTCGAACAGCACCTGATTTGTTTTTGATATCAAGTTCCGCATCTTTAAACTGTGTCAAAAGGCCTTCTAAAAACTGCAGGCTATCGGCCACAACGGCATAGTCCGCCGGAGCTCCGCTGTGCATCTGTCGGCTATCGATGTCTATTCGGATCAATGTCTGGCTGACGCCAAAGCCACCGCGTTCATACATATCGTAATCGGTACTGCCAAACTCTGTGCCTATTGCTAAAACGATGTCCGCGTTGTTCACCAGTTTGCGAACTGCATTTAAAGAGGCGCTAGCAGATACAGCCAGTGGATGCTCTGCTGCAAGCACGCCGCGCGCATTAGTCGTCATGACGACGGGAGCATCGATTTTTTCTGCCAAAGTGTTTAGCGCTTGACTGGCTAGTACGCAGCCACCTCCGGCCAATATTAGCGGTGCCTCGGCGTTCGATAGCAGGGAGAAAATATGGGCGAGGCTTTGCACCGATGGGGCAGGTTTTTCAACAAGTGCAGCCGCGCCGTCACGGCAACACGCGGCTGTTGATGCAAATAGATCAACGGGGACTTCTAAATAGACGGGACCAGGGCGTTCACTTTGAAAAATGGCAAATGCCTTGTCTAAAAAAGGTTGGAGTTGCTGCACATCGGACAAGGTGTGGCTGAGCAGGGCGCAGCTATTGGATACTTGAGCCTGCCGTGGCATTTCGTGCAAGTTGCCGGTGCCCATGCCCAAGTAAGGCCGAGGATTCACACCCGCTATAACCAGCATGGGAATTGAGTCAGCCAAAGCCTGGGCCATCGGGGTTGCAATATTCAGTACTCCCGGTCCTGTAATAACGAATGCAACCCCTGGCTTACCGCTGGCTCGCGCGTAGCCATCGGCCATAAAGCCGGCACCTTGCTCATGGCGTGGAGTGACGTGGTGTATGCCGCTGCCGGCTAATCCGCGGTATAGCTCGATGGTGTGCGCACCGGGAATGCCGAATACCGTATCGACTTGTCGTTGGGCAAGCAGGCGTACCAGCTGTTCACCTAATGTCTCTCTCATGCTGAGGTCTCTATGTCATGAACAAAACTACGTATACGGCTACAGGCTTCAAGAAGTTGATCTTCTCCAATGGTAAAAGCAAGTCTGACGCAGTTATCTGCGCTATTGCCAAAAGCCTTGCCATCGATACTGGTGACAGCTTGTTCGCTGTAGAGCCGACGTACAAACTCTGCACTTGAGAGCCCAGTGTTTTCAACGTTGAGCATAATAAACATACCTGCTTGTGGTACTTCGCAACTAACTCGGTTTAAACCAGCTAGCTCTTTTACCACCAAATCGCGCCGCCGTTTAAACGTCTCACAGATTTGACGGGTATCACTGCCGTCGTCGTTGAGAGCGTTTAGCGCGGCGCTCTGTATAAATCCTGGCAAGCCATAAGTCATGCACAGTGCAAGGTTACTCATGTGCCGACAAAACTCTTCCGGGCCAACAGCCCAGCCAACGCGCCAGCCCGTCATGGCATGCGACTTGGACAAGCTACTGATGGTGATGGTGCGCTCTTTCATGCCTTCAAAGCAGGCTATCGACAGGCACTCGCCTTCAAACACCAGCTCTGCATAGACTTCGTCTGAAACAACCCACAAGTCGTGCTCGATCGCTAGATCCGCGATGCATTGCAGTTCTTCTCGGTTATAGACAACGCCTGTGGGGTTGACGGGTGTGACCAAAAAAATCACTTTCGTTTTTGGTGTGACGGCGGCGCGCAGTGCTCGTAAGTCAGGTCTGAAACCATTATCCGATGGACAGGGCACCGAAACAGCAATGGCACCTGTGGCACCCAGTGCTGCTCCATACGTTACATAGGTTGGGTCAAAAACGATGGCTTCGTCGCCAGGCTCTAGTAGGGCAGCAGCACTGCAATAGAGGGCGTTTTGGCAGCCGACGGTTAGGCTGACATTTGCAAGGGTATAACTACTTCCAGTGCGAGTGTTCATGCGATTCGCAATGGCCGCACAGAGCTCGGGTCTACCGGTGATTTCTGTGTAGTGCGTGTCACCTGACCTAAGGCCACTCACCGCTTCTTCAACGACGCTTGCTGGGGTGTCAAAGTCGGGGTCTCCCACGCTGAGCATGTAAACGGTTTTACCGTGTTGCCTGTCGCGAATGCCAGCGGAATGGGTTTGCCAGGCTTCGGCACCTTCGCCGCTGATGCGCCGACATAGGTCGCTATAGCGCATAAAGGAAATCTCTGTTGAATGTGGCTAAAATTTAGCGAACCGGCAGGCGATTCTCTAAGTGTCGAAATACAAGTGTGAGCAAGCCGGCAAGGATCAGATAGATCAAAGCCAATAACAACAATGGCTCGTAGGTGAGGAACGTATCCTGTCGTACCCTTGAAAACACGCCATAAATATCAATAACTGTGATGGTAGCGACTAGTGGAGTCGCTTTGAGTTGCAGAACAACTTCCCCACCAAGTGTTGGCAGCGCTCGATGGAATGCACGCGGCAACCAGACACGTCGCAGTACTTGCCAAGGGCTCATGCCGTAGGCCCGTGCCGCTTCTAATTCTCCCTTCGGTACACCCGAAAATGCACCGCGCATGATTTCTCCTTCGTAAGCCGCAAACGACAGAGTGAGAGTCAGTAGCGCGTATGGCCATGCTTGTCGCAAGTACGGCCAGAGAAAGGAGTCACGAATTTCCGGAATTGATGGGAAAATGGAACCGAGGCCGTAATACAGTAGCCAGAGTTGCAAAAGTAGAGGCGTGCCACGAATGACAGTGCAAAAGCCCAATGCCAGCGCGCTCAGTGGTCTCGGGCCAGTTACTTGTACCAACCCAATCGGCACCGCTAATAAAAACCCAAAAAAAACACTTAAGGCAAGTAACCACAAGGTGCGCCAAAGCCCTTGCGCAATGAGATCTGTATAGCGCGGCAACCATTCCCAACGCATATTGAGTGTTACATAAGCAACTAGGGCTATCGCAATAACAATCATCACGATGCGGTGCGTCGCTAGCCATGGTTTCGCCGTTGAATGACTCATTTAGTTTCTCAACCCTGTTGAGGCAGGCCACGACGGGCATGCTTTTCGATGAAACGAATAAGGACTTGGGAGACTAGTGTCACCAACAAATAGAGCACGCCAGCAGCGCAATAAAACAGCAAGTAGTGTTTTGTTGAGCCTGCAGCTTGGCGTGTCTCGAGAGTGAGCTCGCTAAAACCAACAACTGCCAGCAATGCGGTATCTTTAGTAGCAATTAACCAGAGGTTGGCCAAACCTGGGATGGCAAACGGCAGCATGGCCGGTAGGGTGACACGGCGCAAGCATTGGAAACCGCTCATGCCGTAGGCGCGCGCAGCTTCTAATTGGCCTACAGGTACAGACTTTATTGCGCCACGTATAACCTCAGTAGCGTAAGCGCCTTGCACAGCTGCAATGACGAAAATACCAGCGGCCAGTCCGCTGATATCGATAGTTGGCCTTCCCATCCAGGTCAGCAGCTGATTAACAGCGTCGGTTCCGGCGTAGTAAAGCAACAATATAAGCACTAACTCGGGGATGGCGCGTACACAGGTTGTGTAAGTCGCCAATAAATCTCGGGTGATCGGGCCACCGTATAATTTTCCACAGGCACCTGCGATACCGATAATCAGACCAAGCGAATAACCGCCTAGTGCTATTTCCAATGAGTGCAGCAAACCCCGAAGCAGATTGCCGCCCCAACCGGGGGGCGACAACGCCAGCAGCGCAAGATTGCTCTGCCACTCACTCAGCAACTCCATGCGACGCTCGCGTTTGACTCTTGTGACTTAAAAGTTAGTACGCTCGCGTGCATGGCTCGTTCCTATTCGCCGTAAATATCGAAGTCGAAGTACTTCTTACTGATTTCAGCGTACTTACCGCTTTCACGCACTGCAGCAATCGCAGCATTGAGCTTTGCTTTAAGCTCGTCTTCGCCTTGACGCAAACCAACGCCAACACCTGGTCCGAGGATCTCAAGGTCTCCAGCAACATCGCCTTTAACGTCGCAGCACGCCTTACCCGTGTCTGACATAACGAATTCAGCCAGTGCTAGTGAGTCAGCTTGAGTGGCATCGATACGTCCAGCAGCTAAATCTTGGTTGGCTTCGTCTTGGGTTTGGTACTCTTTGATTTCAGCGCCGCTGAAGTGCTTCATCGCGTAGTCGCGGTGAATGGTCCCTGATTGAACGCCGAGTATTTTTCCCTCTAGTGATGCAGGAGTTGCGTCCATCTCAATGCTTTTGTCGCCCACAATTGATGCTGGGGTGTTGTAATACTTGTCAGAGAAGTCGATGGTCTTCATGCGCTCGCCGGTGATCGACATAGAGGCCATGATCATGTCGATCTTCTTTGAGGTGAGGGCAGGAATAATTCCGTCCCAAGAGACAGGTGCCAGCTCACAGTCCAAAGCTGCAGCTTCGCAAACAGCTTCGATCATTTCGACTTCCCAGCCCTGCCAAGTGCCCGCAGCATCTGCTGATGCAAAAGGAGGATAGGGTTCCGCTGCAATACCTACCTTGATAGTTTCGGCTGAGACGCCTTGAGTGGTGAATAACGCCATAGCGGCGCCCAATAGCAACTTACGGTACTGCACTTTCATTTTCATGTTGAGAGTCTCCTCGCTTGCTGGGTATGTCGATACGAAATTCTAATTTATTAACGCACCGTGCTGATGAACTGTTTTAAACGCTCTGATCGCGGGTTGTCGAATAGCTGGGCTGGCGGGCCTTCTTCTTCAACAACACCTTGGTGTAAAAACACAACGTGTGAAGCCACTTCGCGGGCGAACTGCATCTCGTGGGTGACAAGCACCATGGTGCGTCCTTCCTCCGCTAGATCCGCAATGACTTTGAGTACTTCGCCGACCAATTCTGGGTCGAGTGCAGAAGTTGGTTCGTCGAAGAGCATTAAGCTGGGTTGAATAGCTAGCGCACGTGCAATTGCGGCACGTTGTTGTTGCCCTCCAGACAAAAAAGCGGGGTATACATCGCGCTTATCTGCCAAACCGACGCGCTCCAGCAGAATTTCTGCTGTGCTTGTTGCTTCTGCGCGAGAGATCTTTAAAACCTGCATAGGAATTTCAGTCAAGTTTTGCAGCAGCGTCATGTGCTGCCAAAGATTGAAATTCTGGAAGACCATGCCAAGTCGTGAGCGTAGACGCTGCAACTGTTTTTTGTCTGCAGCTTGTAGGTCTGAACCGACCCGCTTGAGGCGTATTTTTTCACCATCAATGGCGATTTCGCCTTCACTGGGGTTTTCTAACAAATTGATGCAGCGCAGCAGAGTAGACTTACCTGACCCGCTGCCGCCAATTATCGCCACCACGTCACCACGTTTGGCCTGCAAGTCCACGCCTTTTAAAACGTGCAAATTGCCAAAACTCTTGTGAAGCTCTTTTATTGCGAGAGCAATCGGTGCTTCTGCGGTAGCTGATACGGCAGAGGGCATGCTAACTCCAAAAAGCGTGTGGTGGGCTTATTGTACATATGTATAATAAGCGTGCAATCTCTATTTTCTTTGACGATGGATAGGTAGATTCGGTGCAAGACTATGCTGAGATATTCTCTTGCATGCAGTGATTGCCGGAAGAAACATTAACCGTTCACTACGTTTCGGAGGTTTTTTTGAGCCAGAACCGTAAAAACTATCGACGCGGTAGCGAGGAAGAGCGCCGTATGGAACTCATTCTGGCAACGCAAGCTTGTATTGTTGAGGGGGGGATACGCCAAGCAACAGTGCGTAAGATCGCCGCTGCCGCTGGTGTTACACCCGGTTTGATTCGGCACTACTTTCCCGATAAAGATGATCTGTTTTGTGCGACTTACAAGTTCACCATGACTGAGATGGCGAGGCTGCCGGTTCTAGCCGCGCAAGATATCGAAGCAGGTGCCATCGAGCGTTTGCATCTCTTCGTGCGAGCTTCTTTGAGTTCTCCTGTGATGTCGCCAAGGCATCACCAGCTGTGGGCTTCGTTTACCAGTCTGATGCGCTCAGTACCTGCACTAGCAGCGGTGCATCGCGATTCCTATTTGGAGTTTCGTCAGGAATGCGGCTCTTTAGTCGCCGAGGTATTGCGCGAACAGCGCCAAGCTGTTTCAACGCGGAAGCTGGATCAGCTTGCGGCTGCTGTAAATGCTGTGCTCGACGGTCTTTGGCTGGAGGGCTGTTTGGCTTCTGATCTTTTTGAGGCAGGTGAGATTGCGGACATTGGAATTCGTTCTGTTGATGCGCTGTTGGGAATAGATTCAAACTGAATCAGCAAATTGCTATAATTCGGGAAGTTTTTACTCGTCGGTCGAAGTAAGTCTGGCAGTTAGCCAATGCTATTTCGGAAATCCGCTGCTTTACATTGAAGAAGGCTAAATGCTCAAAGGCTAGCGAATGATAATCAGTTGTTTAGATTGCGACTGGCTTATATAGGGACATCTGGGCTAGTTGCAGATCCACTTCAGTGCTCTGGCCTGCAGCATCCTTCGGGGACCGACGCAGGCATCTTGCGCCTATAGGTTGTCCATTAATTGACAAGTACTCTACCGACCGCCTCCTTGAGGTGTCGTTAGTTTGAACGGGAGTTGTTGAAAGTGATTATTAGTTGTGGTGAAGCATTGATCGACATGTTGCCCAGAACGTCCCCAGAAGGTGAAACCCAGTATGCGCCAGTGGTTGGTGGGGCTGTTTTTAACACGGCTAAAGCGCTGGGTCGTTTAGGTCAGCCGAGTGGCTACTTTGGCTGTCTTTCAACGGATGCCTTTGGTCAACTGCTGCGTACCGCTTTAGACGATGCCAAGGTTTCCTATGAGTTGTGTACCAGCAGTGAATTGCCCACAGCGCTTGCACTGGTTAACTTGGACAAAGGATCGGCTAGCTATAGTTTCCATTTCTCAGATACTGCAGGACTCTCTTTAGAAGCAAGTGCACTACCTGTTTTGAGTGCTGACGTAGAGGGGTTGCACTTTGGAGGGATTAGCCTAGTTGCCGAGCCGTGTGGTAGCGCGTACGAAGCGTTGTGCATCAGAGAATCCAGCAGCCGACTTATTTCGATAGACCCAAACATACGGCCGAGCTTCATCAGCGATGAAGCTGTTTATCGGGCTCGGATTGAGCGCATGTTGGCACATAGCCACATTATTAAAGTATCTGACGAAGATTTAGATTGGTTGTGTCCTGGCCAAGGGGTAGAAGAAGCCGTTGGCCAGTGGATAAAAACGGGTGCTCTCTTGGTTGTTGTCACTCGCGGGGCTGAAGGCGCCAGTATTTACACGGCAAAACATCAAAGCTCAGTGCCAGCGGTTCTTACTCAAGTTGTCGATACAGTTGGCGCCGGTGATACTTTTGTTGCTGGCTTGTGGGCTGGTCTTCGAGCTGAAAAATTGCTTGATCATCAAGCTTTGGCAGGTGCAGAAGTTGCTGCACTAGAAGCAGCTGTCGCCTACGCGCAACGTGCCGCTTCTGTATCGGTGAGCCGTGCCGGTGCTGATTCGCCTTGGTTACACGAAATGTAGTGTACTTTTTTATCGCAATCTTTTAAAAGCTTTATGTTGGTTTGGCACAGTTATCGCCTTTTCGTTTGTGTACCTCAATAAACGAAAGCACGATTGACCGAGATCCAAACATGGCGAAAAAAGCATCGAAAGCCCAGCTAAAAATGGGCTCTGTCAGCAAACTTCCAAATAGTCATACTAGAAGTGCTGAAATAGCAACGAGCACGGATGAATTGCAGCAGGTTCAAGAGTTGTTGTTTGGTTCTCAAGCCCGTGAGATCGACAATAACTTGCAGGCTCTGGAGCAGCGCTTTGACGAACGATTGGACGCAATGCGTCAATCGTATGAGGCGCAGATCCAAGCCTTGAACGATGTCATCGCGGTGCAAGCCAAAAAAGAGTCCGCCGCGAGGCTCGCGGGTTACAAGGCACTAGCGATTGAAATTGAGTCTGTGCGTGCGCACGCTGGTGACACGATAGCTGATTTGCAAGAGCAGCAAAGGCAACTGAAAAAGACTTCTAGTGATAACCTCGATGCCGCAATGACAAAGCTCGAAGCGCAGTGGGAGAAGAAAAGCTCCAAGCTGGCGAGTGATGTCTGGCAAAAGCACGATGCTTTAGATAAGAGCAAAGTGAATAAAAAAGTGATGTCTAAATTACTGAGTAATTTAGCGACAGAACTGGGGTGATTTTTTTATATTTTAGCTCGTGGCGTGCGGTGCTCCAGCAATGCTGTTTGTGCTTTTTGCAGTCTCTTGTTGTGCGTTTCAGGATCCTTGCAGGCAAGCCCGATGGCTAAGACATCGATAACCGCCAACTGCGCCAGTCGTGCTTTTATAGGGGCGTAGAGGTCACTGTCTTCTTCTACATTGACAGTCAAAGATACGTCAGACATCTTAGATAGCTCACTACCACTTCTGCTTATGGCGATTATTTTGGCGCCGGTGTACTTCGCGGCACGCACACTGTCGTTGAGGTCTTTGGTTTCACCGCTTGCAGATATGGCGATAACGACCGCATCGGCATCCAGTAAAGCCGCTGAAACCCGATGAATATGCGGATCGGACCAGGCCGCTACTGGTTTTCCCAATCTGAATAGCTTTTGCTCAGCATCGCTAGCGACTAAGCCCGAACCACCCAAGCCGTAAATTTCAACGCGACTGGATTTATCTAGCGCTTCGATTGCTAGCTCAACCTGATCTCCAGGTAAGTTATCGCGAACGCTGACCAGTGAGGCGATGGCGCTATCAAAGAGTTTGTTTGTCAGTGAAGTACCGCTGTCATCTGACTTCACGCCGTGGTGCAAAAATACCTGGGTTCTTGCCAAGTCGGCGGTTAACTTGCGCTTAAAATTGGCGAAGCTGCTGTTGCTGGTTGATTTACAAAAACGCACGACGGTCGGTTCACTGACCTTCGCCCGAAGTGCCCATTGTTGTAATGTCGCATCGGCTGCAGTCGCTGGGTTGTCGAGTAACCAGCCGCCAACGAGTCGCTCGGCTTGGCTCAATTCTGGTAGCAGGTTCTTAATGTGTGCAAGCATGTTTCTAGGGGCTCCAAAAAATATGCACGGGAATGGAGTCTTGCTGCAATAGTGCGGCTATAGGCGCTTCGTTGATCGATTCACTCTTGAGTGCTCTGTCCAATGTGGCGCGTTTTTCGTCACCAGTTATCAATAATACTATTGCGCGGCAATTGAGTAGTGTGTTGAGTGTCATGCTCAAGCGCGGGTAGGGTGAAGAGCTAGGCTGCACAGCCATACAAAGAGCTTTTTGATCAGGTGACATGGCTGCATTTAATTCTGGTGCACCGGGGAACAGCGAAGCGGTGTGCATATCATTCCCCATACCCAGAATGACCAGATCCATTGGCAGATGCATTTGCTCTAGTGCAGCGCTACTAAGTGCTGCCGTTGCTTCCGCGCTTTCGCTGGTTCTCATCAATGGGATGAAGTTTGATTTTGCGGCAGCGCCTTTTAACAAGCTGCGGCGCAGCATTGCCTCGTTGGAGTCTGCGTCGTCGGCCGGGACATAGCGCTCGTCGGTCAAAGTGATATCAACCTTGCTCCAATCTAGAGGCGCATCCGTGAGGGATTCATACAAAGGTGCAGGGGTAGAACCACCGGAAACGGCCATCGAAGCCTTGTCGCGTTCCGCCAGTGATTGCTGAAGCGTCGCCGTGATAAAGCTCTGCAGTTCGCTGAACAGCGATTGTTTATCGCTAGAATAATGCTCGTGACAATTGTGGCTCATGATTCTTCGTTCCAAACAAAGCCATCTTGTACTAACAGGGAGCTAGATCTTGCAGGTCCCCACGTACCGGCGACATAGGTGCGCGGCTCGTCTTGGCTGTCTTCCCAGCCAGCGAGAATCGGGTCTACCCATGCCCATGCCGCGTCTACTTCGTCGCGTCTTAAGAACAGCGTTTGGTTGCCATTGATCGCGTCCATAAAGACTCTCTCGTACGCTTCCATGTGGCGACGACGTGCACCGCGTTCTGGGTTGAGTGCGAGTTCAACGGGTTCGAGTTTCATGCGGCCGCCTGGCATTTTAGCCATCATTTTTAAGCTGATACTCTCTTCAGGCTGTAACTGAATAACGAGTTTGTTGGGTATCGTGCTGTTGACGCTGTCGGTAAAAATATTGTGCGGGAGTGGGTCGAAATTGACGACAATCTGCGTCAGTTTTTCCTGCATGCGCTTGCCTGTACGCAGATAAAAAGGAACACCGCTCCAGCGCCAGGTATCTATGTGCGCGCAAATGGATACAAAGGTTTCTGTGTGGCTGTCTTCTGCAACGCCACCTTCGTCGAGATAAGAGCCAACCGCTTCACCTGCAATTGCCCCGGCACGGTATTGTCCACGCACAGTATTTTTACCAATATCCGCCCCTGTAATGGGTCGTAATGCCCGCAATACCTTGCGTTTTTCGTCACGCATTGCATCGGGTTCCAGCCCTGTTGGACACTCCATGGCGATAATGCAAAGCAGCTGTAAAAGATGGTTTTGCACCATGTCTCGCATGGCACCAGTGCGGTCGTAGAACTCACCACGTGTTCCAATACCCAATGTTTCGGCAACAGTTATCTGCACGTCTCTTATATGGCCGCTGCGCCATAAGGGCTCAAACAAGGAATTGCCGAATCGCAGTGCCAGCAGGTTCTGCACCGTCTCTTTACCGAGATAGTGGTCGATACGATAGATTTGCTCCTCTTTAAACAACGAGCCCAGCTTGTCGTTAATAGCTTGTGCAGAGACTAAGTCTCGACCCAAGGGTTTTTCAACGGCAATTCGAGAGCGACTGTTGAGTAGCTTGGCGGCAGCGAGTCCGTCACAAGTGGCGCTAAACAGCGACGGCCCGACGGACAAGTAGTAGAGGCGCACTCGATCCGGCTCTGTGTTGAGTCGTTCTGCCATGCCGTCATAGCTGGCTTGGGCCATTAGATCAACAGGTTCATAACAGACCATGGCTTTAAAAGCGTCCCAGCTTTTCTTTTCGAAATCTGCGTCTTTAACATGCTGTCTTGCGTCAGATTCCATAAACTTGTGGAATCCTGCATCGTCCAGTTTAGAGCGAGCAGCACCGAGTACTCGTGAGCCTTCGGGCAAGTGGCCAGTGCGATAGAGTTGATACAATGAAGGAATGAGTTTGCGCGCGGCTAGATCGCCAGTCGCTCCAAAAACTACGACGTCAACTGCTTCGGATTTTTCCACTTTTTTTCCTTATACCCGAGGTTAAAATGTAAAATATGTAGTTATACTACGGCCATTTGGGCTTTTATTATAGCCTTTTGGGATGGTGAAAGGCTATAATTCTGTTTGTTACGTCTAGATTTGTGTATTAAAACTACAGGTTTGAAAGTTCATGTCCAACGTCTCCACTGTACTGCAACAGGTGACCGATCGCATACGCGAGCGAAGTCTCGTCAGTCGTGTGCGCTATTTGGCACGTATTCGTGCAGCTGCGGATCGTCCCAAAGGTCGAAAAAGCATGGGCTGCGCTAACTTGGCCCATGCCTTTGCCGCAGCGCCCATTAACGATAAGTTAAAACTGCATGCAGCCAAGGTGCCGAATCTCGGTATTGTATCTGCTTACAACGATATGTTGTCTGCTCACCAGCCTTTTGAGGGGTTTCCGGCTCAGATAAAAGCAGCAGCTGCATCAGCAGGTGGTACTGCGCAATTTGCTGGCGGTACGCCGGCCATGTGCGATGGTGTCACGCAGGGTGAGGCGGGCATGGAGTTGTCGCTCTTTTCGCGCGACGTTATTGCCATGAGTACTGCTATCGCACTTTCGCACGATGTCTTTGACGCGGCACTGTGTTTGGGCGTGTGCGATAAAATCGTGCCGGGCTTGTTTATTGGTGCGCTGTCTTTTGGTCATCTGCCCACTATCTTTGTCCCTGCTGGTCCGATGACGTCTGGTCTAGCGAACAGCGAAAAAGCCAAGGTACGGCAACTGTTTGCCCAAGGGAAAGTGGACCGAGCCGCGTTGCTGGAGTCGGAAGGGCAGGCATACCACGGTCCGGGCACTTGCACTTTTTATGGCACGGCCAACTCTAATCAAATGTTGATGGAATTTATGGGCGTGCATCTGCCGGGGGCCGCGTTCGTTACACCGGGCACTGAGATGCGTTCTGCACTCACCAAGCAAGCTGCCGTGCGTGCAGTAGAACTGGCTAATGCAAGTTCTGGTTCTGAGCGCACCTTATTTGGTGAGATGATTGATGAGCGCTCGGTCGTTAATGCAATGGTTGGATTGCTGGCCACAGGCGGCTCTACTAACCATACGTTGCACCTGGTCGCTATGGCACGTGCTGCGGGCATCACCATCGACTGGGATGACTTTTCTGCGCTTTCTGCCGTGGTACCGTTGTTGACTCGCGTCTATCCCAACGGCAGCGCAGACGTCAACCAGTTCCATGCCGCTGGCGGTCTGGGTTTGGTGATCGGGGAATTGCTGGCTGCAGGTTTGCTGCACGATGACGTTAAAACAGTGGCTGGCGATGGCCTTTGGCGCTATCAGCAGGAGCCTCTGTTGAGCGGTGAAACATTGAGTTGGCGTGATGGGCCGACGAAGAGTCTCGATGCCGAGGTTGTAGCGACAGTTGCAGAGCCTGTTTCAGTGACAGGTGGGCTGCAGTTGCTTAAAGGCCGTCTTGGTCGCTCGGTCATTAAGACCTCTGCGGTTGCACTTGAGCACCGCAAGGTTCGCGCTCCCGCAAGAGTTTTTCACACACAATCTGCTTTAAAGGATGCCTTCGATGCAGGTGAGCTTGAGCAAGACATGGTGGTGGTTGTGCGCTTTCAAGGGCCGCGGGCCAATGGCATGCCAGAGCTGCATAAGCTGACACCGTTTTTAGGCATTATGCAGGACAATGGGCACAAGGTAGCTTTGGTCACAGACGGCCGCATGTCGGGTGCGTCGGGCAAAGTTCCGGCGGCAATCCACATAAGCCCAGAGGCAGCAGATGGTGGCGACCTAGCTAAAGTGCAAGACGGAGACATTATTACTCTCGACGCTGATGCTGGGATCTTAGAAATAGAAGTAGACGCGGCTGAATGGGCTGCAAGAGCACGGGCCGCGACACCGGCTGAGTTAGCTGCGGAAGGCTGTGGTCGTGAATTATTTGCAGGTTTACGGGCGCAGGTTAGCACGGCTGAAACTGGCGCAACTGTATTGCATTTTGAGAGCTGAAATTAATGGATAAGTTAGACAATTTAGTAGCACGCGGACCTGTTGTACCCGTGGTGGTGTTGGATCGAGTTGAAGATGCTGTGCCATTGGGTCGGGCACTGCTGGCCGGTGGTGTCAGCACGATGGAGATCACTCTGCGTACCGATGCGGCTCTCGGCTCCATTGAAGCGGTGGCTAAGGACCTGCCTGAGATGTTTGTGGGCGCCGGTACCGTAGTGACCACCGAGGATTGCCAGCGCGTGAAAGATGCTGGCTCCGAATTTATGGTTAGCCCTGGTTTTCATGAGAATTTACACAAGGGCGCCTTGGATACAGGCCTGGCACTTCTGCCGGGCGTCGCTACTGCGACTGATGTGGTACAAGCGCTGCAATTTGGTTACACGCGGTTAAAGTTTTTTCCTGCTGAGGCGTCTGGAGGCATCGCTGCATTAAAAGCGCTAACGGGGCCTTTTCCCCAGCTGAAAATTTGCCCAACGGGCGGTATTGGTCTGTCCAATGCCCCAGACTACTTAGCGCTGGATGCCGTTATGTGTGTGGGTGGTTCTTGGCTGGTGCCCAAAGCAAAAATTGCTGCGGGCGAATGGGATGCTATAACGGAAATAGCGGCAGCGGCGCAAGCTCTAAGCCGCTAGCTGGCGTTTCAACGCTGTGCCTATCGCGCGCAGTGTTTTTAGACTTGCTCTATTTCTACTAGAGTGCCGCAAAAATCTTTTGGGTGTAAAAACAAAACAGGTTTTCCGTGCGCCCCATTTTTGGGCTCGCCGCTACCGATCACACGTGCGCCAGTAGAAACCAATTGGTCTCGCGCGGCTAAAATGTCTTCTACCTCGTAACAAATATGGTGCATGCCACCGTCTGCATTGCGCTCTAAGAACTTCGCCACAGGCGAATTATCATCAATGGGTTCCAGCAGCTCAATTTTTGTATTTGGCAGCTCAACAAAGACAACGTTAACGCCATGTTCGGGGAGAGAAAGTGGTTCGCTGACTGTCGCACCGAGACTGTCTCGGTAAGTTGCAGTTGCTTTTGCTAAATTTGGAATAACAATCGCTACGTGGTTGAGCTTGCCAATCATGAAATTGTCCTGATTATTCACTGAGGACTGCATTTTACGCTTTTCAGCGTAATGGCGCAGGGCGAATGCGAAGAAAAGGTATCAAGGTAGGCTACGCGAAGAAGTGAATGGCTGAGTGACCGCTGGAGCGTTCACACCTGCGGAAGTGGGCAGCAGCGATATCATTAGCTCGCACATGCTACCAGCGCGTTCGCTGGTGATTTCAACAGCTAATCGCTGCTGCTTACAAATGGCTTTTATCGCGGGCACATTGGGGTCACGCGGGTGAAGGTGTCTAAGGTTTATGCCTGTGCTCGCGTGGCAGGCTGGTAGCTCGCGCATAATGGCATCCAGCGCGCTAAATCGTTGTTCTTCATAAAGCAGTGGGGTGCTGTTCAGTCCAGGATTGCAAATCCAATTGGCTAAAGTTTGCCGGCTGGCAATCCAGTGACGGTGTTGTTCCAAAACACACAGGCCATGCAGCTCTTGGGATGGTTTTCCGCTATGGACACAAAGTACCAAGAGATCTGATTGCGCTTCGCTCTGTAAATGGTCGGCGAGATACAGATAGTTGTTGCTGTTGTCGCCCTGAGCACAGCGAGATTGCAAACTGAGCCAGCTGCTGGCGAGTTGTTGTAGCGCATTTTGCGCGCTGAGAATGCTGATATGCATGGGTGTCGCTTCCCGATCCATGGGTTGTGCGACGGTGGTAGTGCTTAAAAATGCTATGCGGCTTCGATTAGGCTTCCTGTTAATCGCTTATCCGGCTCGGTCATATTGGCTTGGCGCCAGACCTCGGTTCCACCTATTTGCGTATTGATAACTTTGCTAGAGCAAAAATCAATCCGCGGGCATTGGTAGGCGAACAAATGTTTTTATGAAACCCCGCTGCAAATCCTGTTTGCCGCGGGGTGCAGGTTTAGGCTTCCAGTGTCTCAAACTCTAAAATTATTTGGTCTACTTCGAGGCTTTCCCCTGTCGCACATTGAACCTCTTTGACGACAGCATCTCGCTCGGCAAGCAGTACATTTTCCATTTTCATGGCTTCTATAACCGCAAGCTCTTGGCCTGCTTTGACGGTGTCCCCGCTGTTAACTGAAAGACGCATCAGCAAACCAGGCATGGGTGAAAGCAAAAAGCGAGACATGTCAGCGGCTATCTTCTCTGGCATGAGCTTTTGTAATTCAGCCAAGCGCGGAGCTAATACTTTGACGGCGACCACACGACCTCGGTGGGTTAAACGCCAGTTCATACCATCGCGATCGACTTGAACCGAATGTTCTGCGCCGTC
The DNA here is from genome assembly GCA_937965695.1 of uncultured Granulosicoccaceae bacterium. Lineage (GTDB taxonomy): Bacteria > Pseudomonadota > Gammaproteobacteria > CALCKW01 > CALCKW01 > CALCKW01. Next base: position 132,959 of record CALCKW010000018.1, on the reverse strand, counting down.
CAAATCCGCACTAAACAATAATTCTCCCGGGCGCCAGTTTGACTGGATAATATGCTGCTCACCGTCTATGTTTATTTGCCATCCGGTGGCTGCCATCGAGACACCAACCGGAATATCTTCATCGTTTATACCCACAACTTGATAGCGCGTTAACTCGGGGAATGACGGTGTGCTTAACTGTCCATCGATTGTCAGGTTGTTATCTTCAACAATCGCCTGACAAGCCGCGGCTACACAGATTAAAAGCTTTGTATCTGATATTGGCTCGGCATTGCTGTCGAAACCTTCCGGGAAATGCTCATCAATGAAGCCGGTCGTTAGCTCGCCACTTTTAAAAGAGGGGTGGCGGATGAGGGCGGCCAAGAATGGGATGTTGTGCTGCACACCTCGAATAACATAAGCGTCTAACGCTGATTGCATGGCTTCTGCTGCAGCCTCTCGCGAATCACCGTGGGTGACAAGTTTGGCGATCATCGGGTCGTAGAACATGCTAATTTCGCCACCCTCAAAGACACCCGTGTCTACGCGTACCGCTTCACTTTCTCGTGGTGGTTGATAGCGGTTCAAGCGACCCGTGGAAGGCATAAAATTGCGGTCTGGATCTTCCGCGTAAACACGGCATTCCATGGACCAGCCATGCATTTGTACTTCTGATTGTTTCAGTTGCAGCGCTTCTCCTGCTGCCACGCGTATCATTTGTTCCACTAAGTCTAGGCCCGTGATCATCTCAGTGACTGGGTGCTCGACTTGCAAACGCGTGTTCATTTCAAGGAAAAAGAAGTTTTTATCCTTGTCGACAATAAACTCTACAGTTCCGGCAGACTGATAATCCACGGCTTTGGCAAGCGCTACCGCTTGTTCGCCCATGGCTTGGCGAGTCTCCGGATCAATAAACGGTGAGGGCGCTTCTTCTATAACTTTTTGGTGACGGCGCTGGATGGAGCACTCCCGCTCTTGCAAGTACAGAGTATTGCCTTGCGAATCGGCGAGGATTTGAATCTCTATATGGCGCGGCCGTTCAATAAATTTTTCAACAAAAACGCGGTCGTCTCCGAAAGCGGTACGTGCTTCGGACTGTGCGCTATTGAAGCTATCTTTCACTTCATCGATTGTCCAGGCCACACGCATGCCTTTGCCACCGCCGCCGGCAGACGCTTTGAGCATGACAGGGCATCCGATTGCTGTTGAAACCTTTAGTGCTTCGTCGGCATCAATAAGTGCGGCGGTGTGTCCTGGGATAACATTGACGCCAGATTTTTCGGCCAGCTTTTTGGATTCGATTTTATCGCCCATAACGGCAATGGCTCGATTGCCAGGTCCAATAAACGAAACTCCCGCTTCTTTGAGGGCATCTGCAAAATTGGCATTTTCAGATAAAAATCCAAACCCCGGGTGAACCGCCTGTGCACCGGTTTGTTTAACGGCGTCGATAATTTTGTCGATCCGCAAATAGCTTTCGGCACTGGCGGCAGGGCCAATCAACACTGATTCATCAGCCATCTGTACATGCAGCGCTTCGGCATCGGCTTCTGAGTAGACTGCGACCGTCGCTATGCCCAGCTGCTGGCAGCTGCGAATAATACGACAGGCTATTTCGCCACGGTTGGCGATGAGTATTTTGTCGAATAACTTCTTCATGTGTCTAATCGCCTTACAGTGGGATGTTGCCGTGTTTTTTCCACGGATTCTGCAATTCCTTAGTCGCTAGCATCGCTAGGTCTCGGATAATGCGTTTTCGGGTTGAACGAGGCTGGATAACGTCGTCAATAAAACCCTTGGCACCGGCGACAAAGGGATTGGCAAACTTCTGTCGGTACTCTTCAGTGCGTTGCTCGATTTTTTCAGGGTCACCTTTGTCTTGTCTAAAGATGATTTCTACCGCCCCCTTTGGTCCCATCACTGCAATTTCAGCGGTGGGCCAGGCGTAATTGATGTCGCCTCGTAGATGCTTGGACGCCATAACGTCGTAGGCACCTCCATAGGCTTTGCGTGTGATGATAGTGATCTTCGGCACTGTCGCCTCTGCGTAGGCGTATAGCAATTTTGCGCCGTGCTTGATAATGCCGCCGTATTCCTGCGCAGTACCGGGTAAAAAACCAGGTACATCGACAAGCGTAACGATAGGAATGTTAAAGGCGTCACAGAAGCGCACAAAGCGAGCCGCCTTGCGCGATGAATTGATGTCTAAGCACCCAGCCAATACGGCAGGTTGATTAGCCACGATGCCCACTGGGTTTCCATCCATGCGAGCGAAGCCGGTCAGAATGTTTTTTGCATACTCAGCTTGGATTTCAAAAAAATCCCCTTCATCGGCTATTTTGTTGATCACTTCGTGCATGTCATAAGGCACATTGGCATTGGCCGGAACAATCGTATCCAAGGAAGGTTCTAAGCGGTCCGCGGGATCATCCGTATGACGACGAGGGGGTTTAAGGCGGTTGTTGGCAGGCATAAACCCGACAAGATCGCGAATCCGACGCAATGCATCTACATCGTCGTCAAAAGCCATGTCTGACACACCCGATGTACTGCTGTGCGTGCCAGCGCCACCAAGCTCTTCTTGTGTGACTTCTTCGTGTGTGACGGTTTTGACCACCTCTGGTCCGGTGACAAACATATAAGAAGTATCACGCACCATGGCGATAAAATCGGTCATGGCTGGGGAATAGACGGCACCGCCGGCACAAGGACCCATTACTGCCGAAATTTGAGGAATCACACCCGAAGCCATGACATTGCGCTGGAACACTTCGGCGTAGCCCGCCAGTGATGCCACACCTTCTTGTATACGAGCACCCCCTGAGTCATTGATGCCGATTACCGGCGCGCCAACTTTCATGGCTTGGTCCATAAGCTTGCAGATTTTGCCCGCATGCGCCTCGGACAAACTACCGCCATACACGGTGAAATCTTGACTGAAAACAAAAACCAATCTGCCATTGATCGTACCGCGGCCGATAATGACGCCATCACCCGGAATGTGCTCTTGTTCCATGCCAAAGTCGTGGCAGTTATGCTCGACAAACATATCCCATTCTTCAAAGCTGTCTGCGTCGAGTAGCACGTCTAAGCGCTCTCTTGCCGTTAGCTTTCCCTTGGCATGCTGGGCGTCGATGCGGCGCTGGCCACCACCCATGCGTGCCGCTTCTCGTTTCTGATTGAGCTGCTCAAGAATGTCTTGCATGCTTTTCTCTTCAAAAAATGTGTGCAAAAAACTGCAATCATCAGTGGATGATGCAGTATTGAGACGCTGGACTAGTTAGCGTCACCTCGTAAAATACATGCCCGAATTCAGGCTTTTGGGTAGCCAAGTTCTTTGAGCGAATCTGCGATCTCATCAAGAATGATCGGATCGTCAATGGTGGCTGGCATTTTCCATTGAGTGCCATCGGCTATTGCGCGCATGGTGGCGCGCAGAATTTTTCCAGACCGTGTTTTTGGCAATCGAGTGACGACAGTGGCTGTTTTAAATGCTGCAACGGGGCCAATCTGATCCCTGACCCTTTGTATGCACTCGGCGACGATACCCCCATGGTCTCTGTCACCCCCGTCACTGAGCACTAATAAACCGACGGGTGCTTGTCCTTTGAGTTCATCGGCAACACCCATCACGGCACATTCCGCTACATCTGGGTGGCCGGCCAAGGCTTCTTCTATGGCGCCAGTGGACAAGCGATGGCCGGCAACGTTTATGACGTCGTCCGTTCTGGCCATCACAAAAACGTATCCATTTTCGTCAATGTATCCCGCATCACCGGTCTCGTAGTAGCCCGGAAAGGCACTGAAATAAGAACTGACATAGCGCTCTGGCGCGTTCCAAAGCGTAGGGAAGCAGCCTGGCGGTAAAGGCAACTTAACGACTAGTGCGCCAATGTCACCCGTCGTGATGGGTTTGCCTTCACTGTCGAGCACATCCATTGAATAGCCGGGTGCTGGACGAGTAGGTGAGCCAGGTACAATAGGTAGCAATTCAACGCCACGACAATTGGCCGCTATTGACCAGCCGGTCTCTGTCTGCCACCAGTGATCAATGACTGGAAGTTTGAGTTTGTCTTGAGCCCACTCTAGCGTGTCGGGGTCGCAGCGCTCGCCCGCTAAAAAAAGTGCTTCTAGAGAGCTGATGTCGTATTTGCCGATGAATGATCCACTGGGATCTTCTTTTTTAATGGCACGAAATGCGGTAGGAGCTGTGAATAATACTTTGACTTTATGATCTGCAATAACACGCCAAAAAGCACCGGGGTCAGGGGTACCGACGGGCTTTCCTTCGAACATGACAGTGGTGTTGCCGTTCAATAGCGGTCCATAACAAATGTAGGAGTGTCCAACGACCCAACCTACATCTGACGCTGCCCAATAGACATCACCAGGTAGCACACCGTATATCGCACCCATTGACCATTTAAGCGCCACGACGTATCCGCCGGTGTCACGGACCACACCTTTAGGTTGCCCGGTGGTGCCGGATGTATAGAGCACATACAGTGGTGCGTTGGCTGGCATGGGCACGCAGTCAGCGGGTTCGGCAGTTGCCACAGTTGAAGCCCAGTCCATGTCGCGCCCGCCGATCATGCCGGCCTCGACTTGCGGGCGTTGTAATATCAAGCAAGTGCCTGGCTTATGACTGGAAAGTTCTATGGCCTCATCGAGGAGAGGTTTGTATGGGATGATCCGGTTGCCTTCAATGCCACAGGAAGCTGCAAGAATAGCGACGGGTTCAGCGTCGTCGATACGCACGGCAAGTTCATTCGCGGCGAAGCCACCAAACACCACCGAGTGCACCGCGCCAATGCGCGCGCAAGCCAGCATTGCCATGGTCGCCTCAGGCACCATGGGCATATAGATTAGCACTCGATCGCCGGGCTGCACACCTCGGTCACGAAGGGCACCTGCGAGTTTAGCGACTTGATCTCGCATATCGCTAAAAGTGATTTTACGAACCGTGTTGGTCACAGGACTGTCGTAGATCAGTGCGAGCCGATCGCCATTGCCCTCTGCAACGTGTAAATCTAGAGCGTTGTAGCAAGCGTTCAACTCGCCATCAGGAAACCAGAGGTTGAAGGGACTGTTTGAATCGTCCAAGACTTTTTGAGGTGCTTTGTTCCAGTGCACGTCTTTGGCGAGTTCTCCCCAGAATTGCTCAGGATTTTCAATCGATCGGTTGTAAAGATCGTCAAAGCTCTCGGTCATAGTTCCTCCAGTTTTGTTTGCCGACTAGCGGCAGTCATACTGCCGTTAGCGCAAAGAGTAGATCAGCAATGGTCCAAAAAACTTCAGCTCTGCACGCTAGATTTCGTTTCAACTACTGCAAATTCGCATGTTCACGCTTTCGAATCAAACTTAGATGAGCAATACAGTCACTTTGGCAGAGAGTAGCATTCTAAATTTACGTTTACGTTAACGTCAACTGTTTCTAAAGCAACTTAGTGCCGAAATTTCACTTTAAGTTCTTGAGATACTTTGCGATTTACGTTGTTATCAACGCGATGCTTTGATGGAGCTAATATAATTTGAGTTGGTTTCTGCGAGCTGCTATTGTCCGATGAACTTTATCGGCTCACCAGATGCGCGAAGCCACCTTCTTTAGCAAGAGGTTTTCGTGTGAGGGCCTTCGCAAAGCTCAGTGCTTTGTTCATGCAGGGTTAAACGTCAGCTATGGGTGAGAGTCTTTAGTTGTCAGGAGAAGGAAGAAAAATGGCCAAGGGTCACACGTTGCAAGAGCCCTTTCTAAACGCATTGCGCCGCGAGCGTGTGCCTGTATCGATCTACCTCGTCAATGGGATCAAACTGCAGGGGCAGATAGACTCGTTTGATCAATTTGTGGTGTTGCTAAAAAACAGTGTCAGCCAGATGGTTTACAAGCATGCTATTTCGACGGTAGTCCCCCAGCGTCCGATCAATATCACCCCCGAAGGTGAGATAGAAGAGGGAGACGTCGACTGATTTCCCTCGACGGTAAAGTGATGCTGCATAGTGTTTGAGCGTCACGGCGGCGGTAGCCGCGCACTGCTAGTCCATCTTGATCTAGGCCGCGACAGCGCAGATGAAGGTGTCCTCCAAGAATTCCAGGAGTTGGCCACATCTGCGGGTGCAGTGGTGGTCGATGTCGTGCGTGGCTCTCGCGACAAACCTGATAGCAGGTTATTTGTCGGATCAGGTAAAGCCCGAGAAATCGCCGATCGTTGCAAATTAGAAGAGGTAGAGCTTGTGATTTTTAATCACAGCTTATCACCCTCGCAAGAGCGCAATCTTGAACAGCTTTTACAGTGCCGTGTGCTCGATCGCACCGGCTTAATACTCGACATATTCTCCCAGCGCGCCCGAAGTCATGAGGGCAAACTCCAAGTTGAATTGGCTCAACTGAGGCACCTGTCCACACGACTGGTTCGTGGTTGGACACATCTGGAGCGGCAAAAGGGTGGTATTGGTCTTCGCGGACCGGGTGAGACGCAGCTTGAAACCGATCGCCGCTTGCTGTCTGTTCGCATCAAGAAACTGCGTCGTGACTTGGATGAAGTTCGTCAGCGCCGTGAGCTTAATCGTGCTGCACGACAGCGTGCACAAGTCGCCACTGTTTCATTGGTCGGGTACACAAACGCCGGCAAGTCCACGCTCTTTAACGCTTTGACCAATGCCAACGTCTACGCTGCAGATCGCCTGTTTGCGACGCTTGATCCAACACTTCGCAAGTTGGAGCTGTTTCCAGGCCTAGAAGCCGTTATCGTTGATACGGTTGGCTTTGTGAGTGATTTACCGCATGAGCTAGTAGAGGCTTTTCATGCCACATTACAAGAGAGCGCAGAAGCGACTCTCTTGCTTCGTGTTGTGGATTCGGCAGATCCTCGCCGAGCCGAGTTTGAGCATGAGGTCGATTCAGTACTTGAATTGGTCGACGCGACTGATGTGCCTTCTTTTACGGTATATAACAAAGTTGATCTGAGAGGCGAAGCCCCTCGCATAGATCGTGATGACGAGGGCCGCGTAGTTCGCGTGTGGTTGAGCGCCATGACTGGTGAAGGTCTGGATCTTTTACACGACGCAGTGGTCGAACATCTTGCGGTCAGTCGTCGCAGGGGTGTTTTGACGCTTTTAGCCAGCCAAGGCAAGCTACGTGCAGAGCTCTACGAGCTTGGAGCGGTCATCGATGAGCATGTCGTGGACGACGGAGGTTTCGAGCTGCAAGTTGATGTCGACGAGATCGCTTGGCAGCGACTGGCAAAACGTGGCCAGGTCGAACTAGAATCACTACCATTGGCTGCTGGTCAAGCCTAAGAAAATGCTAGACTGTTGTTCTCGCGGTGTTTTGGAAAAAGCTGCATTTTAGGGCTTGAATCAACGTCATGCGACCCCACTGTAAACAGTTGGCAAGATTTGTCAGTAATCGCTTTGTTGGCGATTGAACAGTTTTTTTAATTTTGATTGGCGCGAAGGTGTAATTTGCCGGCGACGCCTAACTGGAGAGTCAGATGGCCTGGAATGAGCCGGGTGGTAACAAGAACCGGGATCCTTGGGGCGGAAACGATAATGGTCCGCCAGATCTTGATGAAGTTATTGGTAACATCAAGAAAAAGGTCAACCAGGTGCTTGGCGGAAAGCCAGGCGGCTCAGGCGGTGGGTCTTCTAATGGTAGCGGTGGAAGTGGCGGTAATGTCCAGCCGATCAACTTCAGCAGTAAGGGTATTGGCATTCTTGTCGCCCTAGGGTTGTTAGTGTGGTTAGCGACGGGCTTTTTTATCGTGCAACCTGCTGAGCGAGGTGTTGTGACACGCTTCGGTGCTTATGTAGATACTCGTATGCCGGGCCCTAATTGGCATTGGCCTTGGCCACTAGAGACTATGCAGCGCGTCAATGTCGATCAAAACCGATCTACGTTGCTACGCAATGAGCAAGTGTTGACCAAAGACGAGAATATCGTCGAGATCGACATGGGTGTTCAGTACGTCATTAAGAGTGCCGAGGACTACCTCTTTAATAACCGTGATGCAGATGGTGCAGTCAGCGATGTGGCTGAAAGTTCGATGCGCGAAGTCATCGGTAAAGAGACCATGGATTTCATCATCACTCAAGGTCGTGACGCTGTTGCTGCGCGCACTTTGCAGGCGATGCAAGAAACCCTCGATCTCTATGATGCTGGGATTTTAGTTACCACCGTCAACCTGGAGTCGGCTCAGCCGCCGGCAGAAGTACAGGCTGCTTTCTCTGACGCCATCAAAGCGCGAGAGGATGAGCAGGGTTATATCAACGAAGCTGAAGCATACTCTAATGGTGTTATTCCACAGGCACGCGGTGACGCGTTACAGCAGTTGGAAGACGCGAAGGGTTATCGCACCCGTGTAGTCAAGTCCGCTGAAGGTGAATCTAAACGCTTCAGTGATTTGTTAGTCGAATATAAGAAGGCACCAGACGTCACACGTGAGCGTATGTATTTAGACACAATGACTGACGTCATGAGCAGCTCGTCAAAAGTATTGATTGATGATGAAAGCAACAGTCTGCTCTATTTACCTATTGGCCAAGGGCAATCTCAGCAGAACTCAAATAACGCTCAGAACAGTCAGCCGCCTGTATCACCAGATACCATCACAAGATATATAGATGAGCGTGATACACGCTCTAAGACTAGCAGCCGCTCGAGGGACCGCTAATGTCGAACATGACTAGAATTGGAATATTTGCTGCAGGCTTTGCGCTGTTGATTGCCGCTACTTGTACTTTCCACATTAAAGAAACAGAGCTAGGTATAAAACTGTTCTTGGGTGAAGTTAAAGACAAGAGCTATGAGTCTGGCTTGCATTTCAAGCTGCCTATTTTAGAGCGAGTTTATAAATTTGATCGACGTATTATGTCGCTCGATGCTCAGCCTGAATTGGTATTGACCAGCGAAAAGAAAAACGTTGTTGTCGATTCTTTTGTTAAGTGGCGCATCGACAACGCTGAAAAGTATTACCGGTCAGCGGGTGGTGACGAGCGGCGTGCAACGCAGCTGTTGGCCCAGTTCATCAAGAAGACAACTTTGGATGCCTTTGGTAAGCGAACCGTTCAAGAAGTGGTGAGTGGTGAGCGATTGGCACTGATGGAAGAAGTGCGAGTTCAGACAGATCTCAATGCGCGTGATATCGGCATTGAAATCGTGGATGTTCGTGTCAAAAAGGTTGAGCTTCCGCCTGATGTATCTGATTCCGTTTTTAGCCGTATGAGTAAGGAGCGTGCGACAGTGGCAAAGGCGTTTCGCTCTCGTGGCCAAGAACGCGCAAAGGGAATTCGAGCGGATGCTGATCGCCAGCGAGAAGAAATTCTGGCCGAAGCCTATTCGGAATCTGAGACTATTCGTGGTGAAGGTGATGCTGAAGCAGCGGCTATTTATGCCAGTGCTTTTGGAAAAGATCCCGAGTTTTATAGCTTTGTCCGAAGTCTTGGTGCTTATGAAGATAGTTTCAGGGGAAGCGGTGATGTTATGGTGCTTGATCCTGATTCAGATTTCTTCAAGTTCTTTGACGGTGGGCGTCTCAAGTAGTGGCGCTGCTGTTAATCCTCGGGGCGGCGACCCATGGGCTCTGAGCTCTGGGTCGCTTTGGCTTTAGTTTGTGTCATAGAGGGTTTTTTGCCCTTTGTCTCGCCCCGTAGCTATCGATCTACCGTAGAACAGCTAGGCAAATTGCCGGATCAATCTCTGCGCGTCTTTGGACTGGGGTTGATGCTCTTCGGGGTGGCATTGTTATACCTATTCCACTGATGTAGCCCCTAGATAGCCAATTTTTCAACATAGAGCACACTAGTGCTTTCAAGTGCGGCCTCAACGCGATAGCATGTCGGGTTTGGGCGCAATCAGTCGCCAAAGCGACGTAATTCTTAAAGAGCCATGACACATAAAAGCTGGATGTTACCCGACGGTATCGAAGAAATTCTGCCGCCGAGAGCTGGCCAGTTGGAGGCATTACGCCGCCGACTTGTCGACTTGCACCAGCGATTCGGCTACGAGCTCGTCTATCCCCCTCTTGTTGAAGATCTTGAATCCCTGTTAACTGGCACTGGCCGGCGGCTTGATTTGCAGACTTTCAAGCTGGTGGATCAGCTCAGTGGCCGCTCGCTGGGGATACGTGCGGACATGACACCGCAAGTCGCCCGTATAGACAGTTCTAGGCTGACTCGACAGGGTGTGACGCGCTTGTGTTATGTCGGAACGGTGCTTCGCACCCGCCCAGAGGGTTTGGACACCAGTCGGGCTCCTCTACAGGTTGGTGTCGAGCTGTTCGGTCATCGTGGAATCGAGAGCGATCTTGAAGTCGTTTCTCTGATGATTGCGTCGTTACGCGAGGCGCGAGTGAAAGGCCTACATGTGGACCTTGGTCACGTGGGTGTTTTTAGAGCCCTAGCGCGCGAAGCTTCACTCAGCGAGAATACAGAGACTCGCTTGTTCGAGCTGCTTCAGCGAAAGTCGTTGCCAGAGATGGAGGTGTTTTTCTCAGACAGTGATATCGACGAAGTTCATGCCGAACGATTTAGGTCTCTGGTTGCGTGTGCCGGCGGTGCAGAAGTGTTGCCTAAGGCTCGGGAAATGCTCGCAGGTGCTGGACCAGAAGTGTTGGCAGCTCTGAATGAATTAGAAGCCTTGGCCGAAGAGCTGCTCAAACGAGAGAGCGATATTGTCTGGCTGTTTGATTTGGCCGAGCTGCGAGGTTATCACTATCACAATGGCGTGGTTTTTTCCGCGTACAGCGACGGGCATTTGCATGAAATAGCTAGAGGCGGGCGATATGACGGCGTCGGCGCTAGCTTTGGGCGAGATCGTCCAGCGACGGGGTTCAGCTCGGATCTGCGTTTGTTGTTGCGACACTATGAAGAGTCCGCAACGACGGCTGGTGTTTTTGTTGCCAGCAGTGATGTTGGCAACGCCTGGACAAACATTGAAAAACTGCGCGCGGCGGGTGAGCGCGTAGTCTGTGGTCTTAGTGATCGTGACAGTGCCGAAGAGCACGGTTGTGATCGGATTTTACAAGCTGCCGATACCGGCTGGCTGCAAACTGACATTTGAAATAATGAAACAGAACGTTGTAGTGCTTGGTACCCAATGGGGTGATGAAGGTAAGGGCAAGATTGTCGATTTATTGACCGACAAAGTCTCTTCTGTCGTGCGTTTTCAAGGCGGGCATAACGCTGGCCATACGCTGGTCATCGGCGATGAAAAAACTGTTTTGCATTTAGTGCCTTCGGGCGTGCTCCGCGACAATGTCGAGTGTTATGTCGGGAATGGCGTGGTGTTGTCTTTGCAAGCGCTGAAAAAAGAAACCGACATGCTGATTGCCAAGGGTGTGCCGGTCTTTGATCGTCTGTTGCTGAGTGAAGCGTGCCCGCTAATTTTGCCAACACACCAAGCTTTAGACTTGGCCCGAGAGAACAAAGCAGGGAGTGCTGCAATCGGCACAACCGGTCGCGGCATCGGCCCAGCATACGAAGATAAAGTAGCGCGACGCGGATTGCGTTTGCGTGATCTTTTTGAGGGCGAATATGGCGAGAGCCGTCTGCGTGATCTGGTCGAATATCACAATTTTTTGCTGGTTCAGCGTCATGGCCAAGAGCCAATGGATGTTGAAGAAATATTGCGTGACCAGCTGGCACTTGCCGAACACTTTCGCTCATTGGTCGTCGATGTGGGTCAGCGACTTGAAGCAGCAAGACAAGCAGGTAAGTGCTCTCTTTTTGAAGGTGCGCAGGGCACGTTATTAGATATCGACCATGGCACATACCCCTATGTGACATCTTCAAATACAACAGCAGGCGGTGTCAGTTCGGGTTCGGGTGTCGGGCCACGCCACATTGATTACGTCCTGGGCATTGTCAAAGCTTATACAACACGCGTTGGTGCTGGACCGTTTCCGACCGAGCTGTTTGATGACGACGGTAAGCATTTAGCTGAGAAAGGCCAGGAGTTTGGCGCTACCACTGGCAGGCCGCGCCGCTGTGGCTGGTTTGATGCAACTCTTTTACGTCAAGCGATCGCTGTCAACAGCATCGACGGCTTGTGCATGACCAAATTGGATGTCATGGACGGTATGGATGAGATTAAGCTTTGTGTGGGCTATAAATCTGCCGATGGCGAAACGCTGAGCTGGCCTCCTTCAAACTGGCAAGCATTGGAAAAGTGCGAGCCGATTTATGAGAGTATGCCAGGTTGGAAAGAGAGCACTTTTGGAGCAACCGATTTTGCGGCTCTTCCTGAAGCTGCACAAAACTATGTACGCCGTATAGAGGCGGAGCTTGGTGTGGGCATTGATATCGTGTCTACGGGACCGGAGCGCAATCAGAATGTCATTCTTCGGGATGTCTTTGGCGTCTAGTTGCGGTCGATGTACTTGAAGCGGGTGCGTTGAAATCAGGCGTCATCCGCTTTTAGGCTCATGAAGTATTCAGGTCACATTGATCAGCGAAGAGCATGCATTAAATGAAATGCCGGCTTAGGTGGTTATTGTTTTGAAAGTGCCCTGACAAATAGCATAAGCACTGGGTTAGGATACCCAGAGATTTGATGGTGCCGAGAAGAGGACTCGAACCTCCACGGGAGTTATCCCACTAATACCTGAAACTAGCGCGTCTACCAATTCCGCCACCTCGGCTTTTCCGCTAGCGCCGCTACCGGAAAGCGAGTAATTTACGCAGTCAACCAGTCGCTGTCAATGAGCGCGTCTGGTTTTTTTATTGGATAAAAGAATACCTATGTCAAAACGATCTAAGCCGCGCAGCGGCTCTCAAGATCCACACCAAGAACGCGAAAAAGGCAAATACGCTAAACCGATTGCCTCGCGTGAGCATCTGCTCGATCTAATGGCCGAATCCGGCGCACCTGCCACGCGCGAAGAACTAGAGAGCATCCTGCGCCTGCGCAGCGATGACGATAAAGAGGCGTTGCGAAGGCGCTTGCAGGCAATGGTGCGCGATGGCCAGTTACTGAAAAACCGCCGCGGTGCCTACGTTATTGTCGATGAACAAGACCTGCTTCGAGGGCAGGTGATTGCCCACCCCAATGGCTTTGGTTTTCTAAAGCCAGACGATGGCGGTGACGACTTGTATCTTGCGCCACGTGATATGCGTGCAGTGCTGCACGGAGATAGAGCGGTCGTGCGAGTAGCGGGAATTGATCGCCGTGGCCGTCGTGAAGGGGTACTCGTCGAAGTACTGGAACGGGCCAACGATTCAATAGTTGGGCGATTGGTCGTGGAGAAAGGTGTCAATTTTGTTGTGCCTGACAACAAGCGTATCAATCAAGATGTGATGATTGCCCCTGGCGATCTAGGTGGTGCGCGGCCAAATCAAATTGTACTGGCTGAGCTGGTACAGCAACCCACAAGGCGCAGCCCACCGGTTGGCAAAATTAGCCGGGTGTTGGGAGAGCATCTCACGCCGGGAATGGAAATCGAAGTAGCCATTCATGCGCATGGAATTCCCTGCGAATGGCCGAAAGCTGTACGCGACCAGGTAAAAGACATTGCACCAGAGGTGCTCGAAGCCGATAAAAAGAATCGCTTTGATATGCGGGATAAACCACTGGTCACTATCGACGGCTTGGACGCCAAAGATTTTGACGATGCGGTCTATTGTGAACGTCGCCGCAACGGTTGGCGTCTTTTTGTCGCTATCGCTGACGTAGCTCACTACGTCCAACCCGCTAGCGCATTGGATGAGTCAGCGCAGCAGCGCGGCACATCGGTCTATTTTCCTGGTCGTGTTGTGCCCATGTTGCCCGAAGCATTGTCCAACGGACTGTGCTCACTCAATCCTGACGTTGACCGTCTTTGCATGATATGTGAAATGACGATCGATACTGAAGGCAAGATTGTTCGGTCCAAGTTCCACAATGGCTTGATGCGCTCGCATGCGCGATTCACCTACGATCAAGTCGCGGCAATGCTCTACGAAAATGATCAACTGTTACGTCGAGAAAATTCTGCCCTGCTACCGCATTTGGAAGTATTAGACGAGTTGTATCAGTTGTTAACCAAGACCCGTCGCAAACGAGGGGCCATGGAGTTCGAGAGCCGTGAAACGCTCATCGAGTTTAATGAAGAACGCAAGATTGATGCGATTGTCCCGTTAGTTCGAAATGATGCGCATAGACTGATAGAAGAGTGCATGATTTTGGCTAATATCGCTGCAGCCAGATCATTGGGGCGTAAAAAAGTTCCAACCTTGTATCGCGTGCACGAGGGGCCTGAACCAGAAAAACTTGACGAGCTTCGCTCCTATTTGGCTTTGCGTGGGCTGTCTCTCGGCGGAGGCGAAAAACCTCGTGCAAAGGATATTGCAAAAGTTCTAGCAGCGTCCGAAGGACGAGAGGACGCAGGGCAAATTCAGATTACAGTGTTGCGCTCTCTTAAGCAGGCTGTCTATCAACCTGAAAACAATGGCCACTTCGGATTGGCATTGGACGAGTACGCGCATTTCACATCTCCGATCCGGCGTTATCCAGATCTTTTGGTGCACCGAGGCTTGAAGCAGATTATCGCGAACGCTGGTGTTAAGAATTTCTTAAGCGGAGGAGCGGCTAAGCAATTTCGATACAGCGTCAACGATATGGTTATGCTGGGGCAGCAATGCTCAAGCGCAGAACGACGTGCAGACGACGCGACCCGTGATGTCACAAACTGGCTCAAGTGCGAATATATGAGCGATCGCGTCGGTGAGGAATTTGACGGCGTTGTAGCATCGGTAACATCCTTCGGGTTGTTTGTGGATTTGCCTGCTGTTTACGTGGAAGGCTTAGTCCATATCAGCAATTTGCCTAACGATTATTACAACTTCGACCCAGTGTCACTGCAATTGGTGGGTAAAGGTCATGGCGTAACTTACAGCATGGGGACTAAGCTACGTGTGGTCGTGGCGCGAGTGGATTTAGACGAGCGAAAAATTGATCTAGACCTTGCTAAAGTAGCCGAGCCCAAGAAGAAATCTAAATCACGACGTAAGCGTCGATGAGCAAGCGTGGAAAAAAGCCATCAAAAGATACGGAACTTGCCCGTGTCTATGGCTTGCATGCTGCAGAAGCCGTTTTACAAGGTAGGCCCGAAGCTGTTGTGCGCGTGCACGCTCAGGATAATCGACAAGATCTCCGCTTAGGTTCATTGTTGGAAATTGCAACAAATCTAGGTCTCTTGATTGAGCGATGTGACTCTGAGCAGTTGGACAAACTGAGCCACAATGAGCGGCATCAGGGCGTTTGTATAGAGGTGATGCCGAATCAGCCGCGCACCGAGCAAGAGTTATGGCAGTTGCTCGACAATATATCTTTACCCTTGTTGCTGGTGCTCGATGGCGTTCAAGACCCACACAATCTGGGTGCATGTCTTCGTAGCGCAGATGCTGCTGGAGTGCACGCAGTGATCGCGCCGCGAGATCGGGCTGCTGGGTTGACCGCAACGGCTCGAAAAGTGGCGACGGGTGCTGCCGAATTTGTTCCCTTTTTTCAAGTAAGCAATTTGTCTCGATGCTTACAGCAGTTGCAAACACGCGGTATTTGGCGCATTGGTACTGACGGTGAGACTGACGTTATGTATAGCGATTGTGACTTCAAAGAGCCCACCGCGTTAGTGTTAGGTAGCGAAGGCAAAGGGTTGCGTCGTTTGACACGCGAGCATTGTGATCAGCTCGTTGCTATTCCGATGGCCGGAACGGTACAAAGTTTGAATGTTTCAGTCGCTGCAGGCGTTTGCTTGTTTGAAGCGGTGCGCCAACGAAGCTAGGGAACCTCAGATCAAGTCATGATCGCACCGTTGGTGCGTTAAATTCAGCTCGGCCGCGTTGCAAATCTAGCCAATAGCACCACTAGTGCTGTCGATTCGCGCCTTGCTTGGTCCAATAATTTCCTGTCGACGTCACTGACCGGACATATTGCGAGGCTTCCCCCGTAAGAAAAGTGGGGTAGTGTTATGTATTGACAAATGCCACTTGTATCGCGTTATCAACTCTGTCAGAATTGTTGGTTTAATCCACTCCTTGTCCAATCAGTCGCTTGTTTGGCAAAACCCAAAGGGAGATTTTATGCGACATTATGAAATCGTGTTCATGGTTCATCCGGACCAGAGCGAGCAAGTACCCGCCATGATCGAGCGCTATCGAGCGCTAATCGAAGCAGATGGCAAATTCCACCGCTTAGAAGATTGGGGCCGCCGACAGTTGGCTTACCCCATCGATAAGATCTACAAAGCGCACTATGTGCTGATGAATATTGAAACGACTGTTGAGACGCTCGCAGAGCTGACCAGCGCTTTCAAATTCAACGACGCTGTGATCCGCAACATGGTCATCAGTCGCGACGAAGCAGTCACTGAGCAATCACTACTCGCCAAGCGCGAAGAGTCTGCCAGCAGCAGCCGCGGTAAAGAGCGTTCTTCAGAGTCATCAGATGACGCTGTGGACGAGTCGACTGAAGCAGAGGCGCCAGCCGCCGAAGCTCCTGCCGATGCCGATGATGCCACCCCTCAGGCTGATGCCTGAGTACAATCACAGGAGATAATTGCACATGTCACGTTTTTATCGTCGTCGTAAATTCTGCCGTTTCACCGCGGAAGAAGTCAAAGAGATCGATTACAAAGATCTGGACACCCTAAAAAACTACATCACCGAGACCGGCAAGATTGTCCCTAGCCGTATCACCGGTACTAAAGCTAGATATCAGCGTCAACTGTCTACCGCGGTTAAGCGCGCACGTTTTTTGGCGCTGTTGCCCTACACTGACGGCCACTAGGCAGCAGATGGGTTTTTGACGTGGGCTCACTCGCTAGATTTATACTTCGTGGCCCAGGTCAAGCGGCGCTAGTTGCCGCAACTGCTTTAACACTTTCGGTCGCTTTTCCACCGATTGTTTGGCTCAGTAACGCGGCCATTGCGCTATTTATTATGCGTTTTGGCCTGAAGCCTTCAGTACCGATGATGTTGATTTCGGTTCTGGGTGCATCACTGTTGTCTTGGGCGGTTTTTGGACATGCATTGTTAGGCGCAATTAGCGCAGCAGTATTTTGGTTGCCAATAGTATTGGTCGCTTCTGTATTGCGGACAACAGTTAGTCTTGAGTTGTCGACATTATCATGCGTGGCCTTAGCTATTGCCGTTGTGTTGCTTAGCTACGCCATCTTAGGTGACCCAACCGTTTTTTGGGAAGGGTTGCTGAGGGCGAACCCGCAGTTAAATGAGTTGTTAGCACAATCTACCCAGCAAGGCGGGGTAGATCTCTTGGAGTCTTTCGCTAAATTAGCGACAGGTATTTTGGCTACTGGTGTATTGCTTAATACATTGGCAGGGCTTTATCTGGGGCGGTACTGGCAGGCATTGCAGTTCCAGCCTGGTGGTTTCCATGAGGCCTTTATCAGCTTTAAGCTTGGCAAATCAGTAATCGCTGCAGTATTACTGGTTTGCGTTCTTGGCTTTTATAGTGGTACGGGGCTGGGTTTTGCGATAGCGATGCCTCTGGTGTTTTTATTGACGATCCAGGGTTTAGCGGTCGTGCACGGCGTGGCCGCCGCACGTCAATGGCCCAAGGTGATTTTAGTTTCGGTTTACTTGGCACTGCTGGTACCTCACGTGGTTGTTTTGATCTGCGTGCTGGCGATGGTAGATGCTTGGTTTGATTTAAGGGCTCGTGCTCAACGCTCCTAGCGAAGTGCAGGCCCGAACAACTAGTCCGATTTTATTCGGTAGAGGAATTCAGTCATGCAATTGATTTTGCTTCAAAAAGTAGACAACTTAGGTGGTCTTGGTGAGATAGTTGATGTGCGTGCAGGCTATGCACGTAACTACTTGTTGCCCAAAGGTTTGTGTAAAGTAGCTACCGAAGACAACAAGAAAGAGTTTGAAGCGCGTCGCGCTGAGCTAGAGAAACTTGCCGCCGAGCAGCTCGGTGCCGCTCAGGCGCGAGCAGATAAAATCGCTGCTTTGACAGTGACCATTCAAGCCAATTCTGGTACGGAAGGTAAGCTCTTTGGTTCGCTCGGCCCTCAGGATATCGCGCAAGCGGTTACTGAAGCGGGAGAAGAGTTGTCTAGGCGTGAAGTGCGCCTACCCGATGGTCCTTTGCGCACTGCTGGTGTGCATGAAGTAACGCTGCATTTGCACAGTGATGTAGATACAGTGGTTACCATCAACGTGGAGGGTATCGAGTAACTCTCGAACTCTGTTGATGAAAAGGCCCCGGTTTTTCCGGGGTTTTTTTTTTGCAGTAATTTATATACTGTGTCGATTGCTAATCAAGATCGATCTGGCTCCGCGATGGAATTATTTTATGTACGATCAGGCCGACAATAACTATCACGATGTCGAGGTCGAGAACCTCAAGGTGCCGCCGCATTCTGTGGAGGCTGAGCAGTCAGTACTTGGTGGTGTCTTGCTCAGTGCAGGCGCTTGGGAAGCGGTTGAAGAGTTAATTGGTGAGGCAGATTTTTATCGCCATGATCACCAATTGATTTTTAGAGCGCTCAAGGACTTGTCTTCTGATGAGCAGCCCTTAGACGTTGTCACTGTGGCTGAATGTTTGCAAAAACGCGATGAATTGGATGGAGTGGGTGGCATTGCCTATTTAGGGTCATTAGCCAGCGGCACACCGAGCGCGTCAAATGTTAAAGCCTACGCGAGTATTGTTCGTGAACGCGCTGTCTTGCGACAAATGATCGCTATCGGCAATGAAATTGCGGACGCCGCTTATAACCCTGGTGATCAAAAAAGTGATCAACTGCTCGATAGAGCGGAATCACAAGTTTTGGGAATCGCCGATCAGATGCAGCAAACCTCTGATGGGTTTCGTGGAATCAAACCCATTCTAGCCAATACCATTGACCGTATAGATCAACTGTTTACCAGTGAAGGTTCTATTACCGGTATTCCCACAGGCTTCGATGACTTTGATGAAATGACTTCGGGTTTGCAGCCCTCTGATTTAGTGATCGTCGCAGGCCGCCCATCAATGGGGAAAACAACGTTTGCGATGAACATCGCAGAGCATGTAGCCGTCAGTGGTGACAAACCTGTTGCGGTGTTTAGTATGGAGATGCCAGCAGAGCAACTGGCAATGAGAATGATTGCGTCGCTTGGCCGCATTGAGTTGCAGAAAATTAGAACAGGGGCACTTACGGACGCGGATTGGCCACGTATTACCTCAGCTGTGACCCTTTTAGAGCAGCGTAATAGTGTTTTCATCGACGACTCCGCTGGTTTGTCACCGACGGAGGTGCGGGCGCGAGCCAGGCGACTCAAGCGTGAGCATGGTCTTGGTCTAATTGTCATTGATTATCTCCAGCTGATGCAAATCAAAGGAGGCACAGGGGAAAACAGAACTGCTGAGATCTCTGAGATCAGCCGTAGCCTAAAGTCTTTGGCAAAAGAGCTTGAGGTGCCTGTCGTCGCACTCTCCCAGTTAAACCGCAGTTTGGAGCAACGAACCGACAAGCGGCCTGTCATGTCCGACTTGCGCGAGTCAGGAGCTATCGAGCAAGATGCTGATTTAATTGTGTTTATTTATCGTGATGAGGTTTATAACCCCGACAGCCCTGACAAAGGCACAGCTGAAATACTGATCAGGAAACAGCGAAATGGGCCAATTGGTAGCTGCCGTGTCTCATTTTTAGGGCAATACACGCGTTTTGAAAACTACACAGCAGATTTCTATAGTGGCGATATGGGTGGCTAAAAATATTGGTAAAGCGGGCGATTAGAAGTGGGTACCCCGGGTAGCAGCATATTTGTGCGGCTGTTATGGCGAATTACTGCCGTTTCATTGCTGAATAGAATGAGAACGTTAGTCCACAGGCAAAGTCAAGAATCCGGCAAGCACTTTGCTATGTTGTATGAAGGCGTCAAGAGTTGCATAGCTTCCCGTGACGCCCGATTTTCCAGTTTTTATCGCTCGAGGTGTTCGAGTTTGTTTTCGACACCGTCCCAGTCAGCTGCATCCGGCAACGGATCTCGTTGTTCGGTGATTACGGGCCACTGGGGAGACAATTCTGCGTTGAGAGCGGTGAAATGCTCTTGACTCGCTGGTAAGTCTTCCTCGGCGTAAATGGCGTTTGCTGGACATTCGGGCTCGCAAAGAGAGCAATCTATACACTCGTCTGGGTCGATGACCAAGAAGTTAGGCCCTTCGTGAAAGCAGTCCACTGGACAGACTTCCACACAATCGGTGTATTTACATTTGATGCAATTATCAGTGACTACGAAAGTCATGGTGTCTCCGAAGAACGATAGCTATATTAGTTTACAATTATACGTAGGAACGCGCGCCAAATGAATGCCATCTTCACTGTTGTGTTGATACTTTTTCAAGCGTGTTATCCGACATAAGGACAGCATAGATGAAACCCATTAAAAAAGTTGTGTTTCCAGTGGCGGGAATGGGAACACGGTTCTTGCCGGCGACCAAGGCCAGTCCGAAGGAAATGCTTCCTGTCGTCGACAAACCTTTGATTCAGTATGCTGCCGAAGAAGCTGTTGCCGCGGGTGTAGACACCTTGGTATTCGTTTATGGCCGTACCAAGAATGCGATTGTTGATCACTTTGACAAGGCTTATGAGCTAGAGCGTGAGTTGCAAGAGCGTCACAAGACCAAGATGCTAGAGCTTGTGCGTAATATTGTGCCACCTCATGTTGCCTGTGTATTCATACGTCAGGCAGAGGCGCTTGGCTTAGGACACGCTGTGCTGTGTGCCAAACCGGTCATCAACGATGAGCCTTTTGCTGTTATTTTGGCCGACGATTTAATCAACTTCTCTGACAAACCCGTGTTGTCGCAGATGGTTGATATCTACAATTTTCAACACAGTTCGGTATTGGGTGTGGAGCGCGTGCCTGAGGATGAGGTAAGCAGTTACGGTATTGTCTCGGGTGATCAACTCAAGGGTCGCTTGCAAGAAGTGAACGCTATTGTAGAAAAACCTCCGGTAGACGAAGCACCCAGCAATTTGGCGGTTGTAGGTCGTTATATTTTGACGCCTAAAATTTTTGATCTGCTGGAAACGACTCCCCGTGGCGCCGGTGGCGAAATACAGCTGACAGATGCTATCGCTCAGTTATTGAATGAACAACGTGTATTGGCCTACGAATTTGAAGGCAAGCGCTTTGACTGTGGTAATAAACTTGGTTACCTACAAGCGCAAGTTGAGTTTGGACTGGACCATCCAGAAATTGGTGCCGATTTTGAACGTTACTTGAACAAACTCAGTACAGAAGAAGTGCGCTCAGGAAACTCGCCGGTGGCGGTGACCGGTGAAATCGGTGCAAAAACGGGGACCTAAAATTTAGATCAGTCTTATTGTCGAAAACGCTTCGAGGGCTAACCTTGGAGCGTTTTTTTTTTGCCTAGTCTTAGCCGACTAGATCAAATTTTTATGCTGCCTGGATTGGCGTGATAGGGGCGGGAGTATCATTGGTTACACAAATTGCGGATACTCGGATCTAGTCCATCCTGACGAAGGCCTGTGCCATGCCCGATCAGAATTTTGCAGAATTTGCCTCTGCTCTCGAATTTCAAGACATTCCAGAAGGCGTGCGCCAGACTTTAAGGCGAAGCTTTTATGATTGCTTAGGTGTTGCGGCTGTCGGATCAACGACTGAGATGGCTGGCATTGCGCAGCGCTGTGCTTTGGCTCTCTATGCACCGGGAAATGCTGGTTCCTCGAGGGTATTGATGAGTGGTCATCTGGTTAGCCCGGTAGGCGCAGCCATGGCAGGGGCGTTTATGGTCGACAGCATTGACGCTCACGATGGTAGCTCTCCTTGCAGAGGTCATGCAGGCTCAGCTGCTTTCCCCGCTTTGTTGGCGGTAGCGGATAGCAGATCAGAGCGTGACGCCTTGGATGGACAGCAGTTTGCTGTCGCGCTTGCCAGTTCTTATGAAGTGAGTTACAGAGCTGGTCTTGCACAACATGCTAGCTGCGCTGACTATCACACGTCAGGCGCTTGGACTTCTGTCGGAGTGGCAGTAGGGGCGGCACTATTGTTGGGTTGTGACGCTGAGCAGATACGGCATGCCGCTGGCATAGGGGAGTACCACGGACCTCGCAGCCAAATGATGCGCTGTATCGACCGTCCAAGTATGTTGCGCGACGGAGTAGGTTGGGGATCACCCAGTGGAGTCAATGGTGCTTATATGGCGAGCATGGGATTCACTGGTGCGCCGGCCCTCACGTGCGAAGGGCAAGAAGCGAAGCCTTTCTGGGACGATTTGGGCGCATCATGGCGAGTGGAAGAGCAAACTCATTTCAAGGCCTATCCTTGTTGTCGGTGGGCGCATCCCGCTATCGATAGTGTGCTGCATTTAATGCAAGTGCATTCTTTCCAGATCAATCAAGTACAAAAAATTTCTATAAAAACATTCCACTACGCCACCCGACTCGCAGGCGTTCGGCCGGCCAATTTAGACGAATTTAGCTACTCAATTTGTTTTCCGGTAGCGCTAGCAATAATAAAAGGAAAAATTGGTGTAGAAGAGCTAAAGGCGAGTATATTGCGCGACCCTGAAATTCTTCAGCTCAGTGAGCGCATCGAGTTAATTGATGACGTTGAAATGACACGAATTAGTATCGATAAACGTTGGGCGCAAGTGAATATTTATCTTAATGATGGTCGAGTGCTCGAAGATGCGCCAAGAAGCGCCCGTGGTGATCCTGATGATCCTATCAGTGACGATGAATTGCAGATTAAGTATCATCAATTTGCGGATGCAGTTCTAGGAAGGGAGCGAGCAGTGGAGTTGCAACAATTGGCTGCTCAGTTTGACCAACTAGACAAGAGAGACTTTTCTCGACTGCTGGACTTAAGTTTGTCGAAACCCGCGTCTTGATTTTAAGCTTTATTGCTAGTTAAGCGACGCATTGCAGCTTCAATGCCTTTGGGTGTTAAGGCGTACATTCGTTCGTCCATCTGCTTATGGATCAGCCGTGTGCTTGGAACTCGCAGCCATCGCTGCTCGGGCTCTGGGTTTAGCCAAACTGCATGTTTAAAGTGGTCCAGCAATCGTTGGGTCCAAAGTGCTCCGGGCTCTTCATTCCAGTGTTCAACACTACCACCTACAGCCGATATTTCGTAGGGGCTCATGGCAGCATCACCGACAAAGATTAGCTTATAATCTTTGCCATAAGTGCGAATGATCTCAGCAGTATTTTTAGCTTGTTCGTGTCTGCGACGATTGTCTTTCCACATCTTTTCGTATACATAGTTGTGGAAATAAAAATACTCGAGATGTTTAAACTCCGCGCGCGCCGCCGAAAAGAGTTCTTCGCACTGCTGAATGTAATAGTCCATTGAACCTCCTACATCCATACAAAGCAAAACCTTGACGGTGTTTCGCCGCTCGGGACGGAGTTGTATATCGAGCATTCCACCTTGGCGAGCAGTGCTGGAAATAGTTCCTAATAAATCAAGCTCCTCCGCGACACCGTCACGCGTGAATTTTCGCAGGCGGCGGAGTGCCATTTTAATATTGCGAATACCCAGTTCGACATTGTCGTCGAGATTTTTAAACTCGCGCTTTTCCCAGACTTTTGCGGCACTTCTGTTGCGACTTGCGCCCTGCGAGATGCGTATTCCCTCAGGATTTTGTCCAAATGCACCAAACGGCGATGTGCCGGCTGTACCGATCCATTTATTACCGCCTTCATGACGTTCCCGCTGTTCCTGCAAACGCTCTTTGAAGGCCTCCATCAATGCATCCCAGCCCCCCATAGAATCTATTTCTAGGCGCTCTTCTTCAGTGAGATCTAGCTCATTGCTGCGTTGCAACCAGTCAAGTGGTATTTCCGCGAATATGGCATCCATGACGGAGTCCGAACCATGGACATAAGCGCCAAAGACGGTGTCAAATCGGTCGTAGTGCCTCTCATCTTTGACCAGAGTGGTTCTGCACAATTGATAAAATTGATCGATACTAGCCTCGGCAAGGCCTGCCTCTAGTGCACTGTGAAGTGTAATTAACTCTGTGACAGACACGGGGACGCCAGCTTTACGAAGCCGATAGAAGAGATCGATAAACACGAATATTACTCCGAGAGCGCGTCTGCTTTAGTTGTTTTTGTTTTGACGGCGATGCATAAATACTAATCGTTCAAACAAGTGTACATCTTGCTCATTTTTTAACAGAGCACCGTGCATTGCTGGGATTAGGTCGTTACTATCTTCCGTCCGTAATTTCTCAGCAGGAATATCTTCCGCGAGTAATAATTTGAGCCAATCGAGCAACTCCGATGTAGAAGGTTTTTTCTTCAGTCCAGGCGTATCACGAACTTCAAAGAAAAGTGTCAATGCTTCACGCAGTAAATTCTTTTTTATCTCAGGGTGATGAACGCCAACTATCTGCTCCATGATGTCTCTGTCAGGGAATCGAATGTAGTGAAAAAAACAGCGTCTCAAAAACGCGTCTGGCAGTTCTTTTTCATTGTTGCTGGTGATGATCATCAGCGGACGATGCACGGCGCTTATCTGCTGCTGAGTCTCGTGGACGTAAAATTCCATCTTATCTAGTTCTAATAACAAGTCATTAGGGAATTCGATATCCGCTTTGTCAATTTCGTCAATAAGAACCACTGTCGGTGCAGAGGCATCAAATGCTTGCCACAAGCAGCCTTTAACAATGTAGTTTTTTATATCGTGGACTTTCTCTTCACCTAACTGCGAATCGCGAAGACGGGATACTGCATCGTATTCGTAGAGGCCATGTTGGGCTTTCGTGGTGGATTTAACATGCCAACGGTGCAGGTCGCGACCTAAAGAGTGGGCTACTTCTTCGGCCAGTTGAGTTTTCCCGGTACCTGGTTCACCTTTAATCAAGAGGGGGCGACCCAGAGTCAAAGCTGCATTAACAGAAGTCATCAGCTCTGGAGTGGCGATATAGGTGGAAGTACTGGAGAATTTAACTTTGTCAGTCATGCGAGCACCGTATTAAAGGTTTGTCTAATAAGCGGCAAAGTAATAACTTTGCTTGTGTCTTTGAAAGTAATACTAACTTAATTTATTCATTGAGGCTGTGAAAACAAGTCTTTAATACCTCTAGCGACTAACAATGACATGACAGTCATTTGATGTCATACACTTGAAATAAGCGCGACCGCAATTCATGATGAACGGTCCAATAAATATTCATCGGGTAGATAAATCGTCTTTCTGCGCTCATATGGCATATGGATTGCTCCATTTTGTACGCGAACTTTTGATAATCATTTGTTCGCCGCTCTGCAGCTAAGTCTACCTTCAGAGTGTGGTTAAGCCGACAAATGGTTGTTCGGCATGTCAGCGAGTAGTATCTCGCGACTCTCCAACGCGACACAAGGATGTAGAGCGTAAAGCGGGTGAAATCGATTCCAATAAATCTGGAATTAAATTCGACGGGAGAGTGTCATCCAACTGATAAGACAAGGAAAGTGTTATGCATTCGGATAGTGATCAAGCGTTAGACAAAATGCGAGTCGATAGTCATTCTATGGCTGAGACGCGCACACCCATGGCCCTAGATGATCAACTGAGCTTTTTGCTGCGTCGCTCGCACCAGCGAGTGACAGGGTTGTTTCAACAGATGATGACCGTCAGCCAACTCACCGCACCTCAATACAACGCGTTGGTACGACTGCGTGAGAAAGGTCGTGTTTCACAAAATCAATTGGGCCGTCTAATCGACATGGACCCTGCCACCACTCAAGGCGTTATTAGCCGCCTGGTTCAGCGTGGATATATTCAGCGTGTCCCGGATGAAGTAGATCGTCGACGGGTACAACTAACACTGACCGATATTGGGCACCAAGTGTTACTTGAGGCCATGGTAGTCGGTCGTGATATTCAAGAAAAAGCGCTGATGGGCTTTAATGAGGAAGAACGCTCGCAGTTGAAACGACTTTTGGGCAAGCTAGCACGTTAATTGAGGCTAGCATCGCTTAAAGCCACAGACTATCTGTGGCTTTTTTTATGAGCATTAGATAACGTAGCTCGAGTCGTCGCTGTCTAGAATTACCAATTTATTGGGCAAAGCGTTTACCGGTGTTTCTTTCTGCGGAGCAACAGCGGCCAGCAGATCACCGCATTGCTCAATAGCCCCGATGAACCCATCAACCACACGGTCTTTTGCAACCTGCAGACTGAATTCAGCCACGATATGTTGCCACTGTTGATCCTTAATTTGGTCGCTGGCTCCTGAATCAGCCAATATTTCCACATAGCGCTCTGCCACACTGACAAACAGTAAAACACCCAGACGTTTTTCGGTGTGATGTAAGCGTTGTTCGAAAAACTGTTGTCTAGCCATTCGGGCCGCTCGCTCCCTTAAAACGCGTTTTGGTATCAAACGGAATTTCAAAGCACCCTGTCTAAAGGCGAAAGCCAGAGCTAGGAACAACATCACTTGGATGGTATAGAGGGTACTGAAGTCAGTCCAAAGACCACTGATGTACAACAGGCCAGGTACAAACATAGAAATTATCGATGCCCAAAGCACAGGAATGTATCGATAACTATCGCTAGCATCTGCAACGACGGTGACCATCTCGGCCTGAGTGCGAGACTCTTGTGTCGCTATTGCCTCACTGATCGATCGCTGATCACGTTCTGAGAGAAACGTTCGCATCACCATCCTCCCGAGGCGCCGCCGCCACCAAAACCACCACCGCCACCGCGAAACCCGCCACCGCCAAAACCTCCACTTCCAAAGCCACCTTGACCGAATCGGCCGCGGCCTGGGTCATCGCCATGGATGTCTTTGCGCGTACTTGAACGCGCATTGTATAAAAACGCACCAAATGCTAGAGCAGCTAGAACACCGAAATACCACTTGGTGGTGGCTAGACCAACAGCTGCGCCAGCAAAACTGCCGCCCATTACGGCATTAAGGTGTTTTTTATGCACCCGACCCTGTAAAAAATGAACCGCGCCGAACATACCAATAAACCCCAGTGGGATGAAGGGTGAATTTAAGCCATTTTTTTCTTCTGGAGTGGGCACATAACTGCCGTCTATTGTGCCAGTTATTGCGGTGACGCCTGCAATGACGCCTTGGTCAAAGTCGCCTTGTTTAAAGGCGGGTTGAATCTGCGATTGGATAATTCTTTTGGACTGGGCATCGGTGAGATCGCCTTCGAGTCCAAAGCCTACTTCAATACGTATTTTACGCTCGTCTCTAGCGACTAAAAGCAGTACACCGTTGTTTATGTCGTTTTGGCCCAGCTGCCACTTTCGAGCGACTTCTAACGCAAAAGTAGCGACGTCATAGCCTTGTAGATCGGGAACAGTCAGCACCGCCAGTTGGTTGCTGGTGCTGGTCTCGTGGGCTGCGAGTGCTTGGCTCAATTGCGCTTCTGTGCCAGCCGAAAGCATATTGCCCGCATCGACAACACGCCCGTTCAGTACAGGGATCTCTGGCGCTGCTTGTGCGATTGAAGCAACAAGCAGCTGACAGAGTAAGACAAAACGAAAACAAAGTGTTTGCACGTTTAAGACCTATGATCTTTAGGTTTCAGTTCGATTAATTGAACTTGATAGTAGGCGTTTCATCGCTGCCTTCTTCGGCGCTAAAAGACTCTCTTTTTTGCATGTCGGAGTACATCAGCGAGTGCCACCAGCGACCGGGAATAGTGCGAAGTTCAGTATTGTACTGGCGAACTGCGCCAATATAGTCACGGCGAGCAACGGCGATACGGTTCTCTGTGCCCTCGAGCTGAGCTTGGAGCTCTAGAAAGTTCTGGTTTGCCTTGAGGTCAGGATAGGCTTCAGACAATGCAAACAACTTGCTCAACGCTTTTGTTATTTCTCCCTGGTTTGCTTGAAAAGCGGCAAACGCCTCTGGGTTGGACAGTAGATCTTCCGGCAATTGCATCTGCGTCGCTTTATTTCTGGCTTCAACAACCCCGATCAATACCTCTTTTTCTTGGGCAGCATAGCCTTTGACAACTTCAACAAGGTTTGGAATCAGGTCGGCGCGTCGTTGAAACTGATTTTCAACGTTGCTCCAAGCTGCTGTGACGTTTTCGTCGAAAGTGGGGATGTTGTTAATACCACAGCCAGTCAGCGATAAAAATAGAGCGGCACAGAGCATCCAGCGTTGGAAGATTTTCATGATGGGGGATCCTTGGGGTATTAAATACGTCGACATTTGGTTGTCAGTTCGAGAAAGTTCTCATAGGTGCATATTTATAACACAGCTGCGTGCAGGTCAAACAAGCCTATCCAAGCGTTCATTATTATTCACACAAGAAGTTTAACGCTAGTCATTGCGAATAATATTGGGTTCAATTTCCAATGACACGGAGAATTTTTTATCCACTGAACGGATAATCTCCGCAGCAAGGTTGAGAATTTGAGTCCCTGTAGCATTGCCATAATTAACCAAAACGATTGCTTGGTGTGGGTAGACACCTACTTCACCTTCGCGAAACCCTTTCCAATCGCACTGTTCCACGAGCCAACCAGCAGAGAGTTTTATACGTTGCTCGTCAATTGTCCATTGTGGCAGTTCTGGAAATTGATCGGTGAGCTGCTTGGCTTGTTCAGTGGTGATAATCGGGTTGGTGAAAAAGCTGCCCGCATTGCCTAATTCGGAGGGTGAGGGCAAACGTCTACTGCGAACGCTGACGACTGCATCGAACACTTCTCTGGCATTTGTGTCATCAGGATCATTCAGTGCTTCGCGCAGGGCAGGGTACTCAACGACTGGAGAGTCGCTTAGCGATAGTCGAAGCCAAAGGTGTGTGATGATGTACTTGTCTCGTAGCTCACCTTTGAACGCGCTGTCTCGGTAGGCGAATGAGCAGTCTTCAGCACTAAGCTCTACAATCTCTCCCGTCTCTCTGTGAACGGCTTCAATCTTCTCCAGTACATCTGAGAGTTCTACCCCATAAGCACCGATATTTTGTACGGGCGCGGCACCAGCGCTGCCAGGAATAAGCGCGAGATTCTCAAGGCCAAACCAGCCTTGATCAATGGTGTGGGCTATCAGGCGTGGCCAATCTTCACCGCCCCCGATACGTAAAACGACACTGCCATCTTCTTTTGGGTAATGCTCAATACCAAGAATATTGATGTGCAAAACAAGGCCCGCCGGAGCATCGACCATAACGGTATTGCTGCCGCCACCCAGCGGGTAGATTGGCTGCCCGTTTTGCTTTGCCCACTCCAGTGCTTCAATAACATCGAATTCACTGCCAGCGGAGGTGAAAAAACGCGCGTTGACATCAAAGCCGAAACTGTTGTGCGCTTTTAAGGAATATCCGGACTCGATGATCACGCGGACGCAAGACCTCTTTCGATACGTGGGTAGAATAACGTGAGGATAACACCACGAGCAGCCATAAAGGTGCAAAAGGCCAACCATAGACCGTGTAACCCCAAAACTGGCAGCGCAGCCAAACAGATTAAGTAAATAGATGTAGAAAAGATCATGCTGTTTCGCATTTCAACACTGTGAGTCGTGCCTATAAAAATACCATCCATTAAAAAAGCCGTCACCCCTAGCAACGGCAGTAATGCAAACCATGGCAGGTATTCTCGAGCCAATATCCGCACCTCTGGTATGTCTGTTTGGATGGCTATTAGACTCTCGCCAGCAAACCAAAAACCGACACTCATCGTCGTGGCAAAAACCCAGGACCACAAGCACGCGGCACGCACAAACTGGCGCAGCTTCGCCGGTTTTTTCTCTCCGTAGGCATGGCCCGCTAAAACCTCCGCGGCATGTGCAAAGCCGTCTAAACCATAAGAGCAGAGGTAAAATAAATTCAGTAGTACCCCGCATGCTGCTAACGCTAGGCTACCAAATTGTCCGCTTATCGCGGTGAGAGAATAAAACACCGAAACCAACAACGCGGATCGAATAAAAATATCGCGGTTTACGGCGAATAGTCTGAGCCAACCGATTTTATTTTTTTGCCCGATGTTAGCGGGCAGGTTGATTAACCAGTGACGCAGCACCCACAACCCCAATAAGCAGGCGCTAGATTCGGCGATTGCGCTCGCCAGCGCCACACCGGATACGCTCATGTTCCACTGATAGACAAACCAGTAATCCAATCCAATATTGAGCACATTCGCCAACACTTGGATCAATACAGCCGTTCCGGTTCGCTCAGTGGCAATCAGAACGGCGGTGGTCACAGTTGCTGCGAGAGCAAGAGGTGCTGCGCTCAGTCTAAAAGCCAAATAACCTGACAAGGGGTCGAACGTGTCGTCGGCACCGGCCAACTGACTACTGATGAATGCGATGGGTGCTTGAAAAAGTGCTAGGGCTAGGCCCAAAAATAGGGCTAATGCTAAGGATCGGCGGAATGTCACTTGCAGGCTGTGGTGGTCTCCTGCACCGAAAGCCTGCGCGACCAGTCCAGAGGTGCCCATCCGCAAAAATCCAAACATAAAATAAAGCAGAGATATGCTGGCGGCTCCAAGATTGACCGCCGCAAGCAAGCGATGATCGGGTAAATGGCCAATGACGGCTGCATCGACAATACCGACTAGTGGCACGGTGATGTTAGACAGCATGATAGGACCAGCGACTCGCCAAGTCTTAGATTGGGCAGCCGCAAAGCTGATTGTCATGGGGAGTTAGGTGCTTGGAATTGTTTCGGGGCGCCCGATGCAGGCATAAGAGATACCGTAGCTCGCTAAAGTCGCTGGATCGTACATATTTCGACCATCGAAGACCAGTGGCTTGCTTAACGTTTCTTTGACACCCTCCCAATCGGGGCTGCGGAATTCGCGCCACTCCGTGTTGATAACAAGAGCGTCAGCACCGTAGAGTGCGTCTTGAGCTGTTCCCATCAACAACAACTGACTTTTTCGATCGGGGTATAGTCGGCGCGCTTCGTCCATGGCAACTGGATCGTAAGCCTTTATTGTCGCACCGCGTTCCCACAGGGCTTCCATCAACACGCGCGAAGGGGCCTCTCGCATATCGTCCGTATTAGGCTTAAATGCCAAACCCCACATAGCGATCGTTTGGCCCGTGAGATCCTCGCCCAACTTACGGGTGATTTTATCGATCAAAACATGCTTTTGCCGATCGTTAACCTTTTCAACTGCAGCAAGCAGTGAAGGTTCGAATCCTGTGTTCCTCGCTGTAGCAACGAGAGCCTTTACGTCTTTAGGAAAGCAAGAGCCACCATAACCACTACCGGGGTAAATAAAGCTAAAACCGATGCGGCTATCAGAGCCGATTCCAATGCGCACATTTTCTATGTCCGCATTGAGACGGTCGGCGACATTTGATAACTCGTTCATGAAGCTTATCTTAGTGGCCAGCATGGCGTTAGCCGCATATTTGCTCAATTCCGCAGAACGCACATCCATCACAATAAATCGGTCATGGTTACGGCAAAAGGGGGCGTACAATTCGCGCATTTTGGTCTGCGCGTATTCGTTATCGCTACCGATAATTACTCGGTCTGGTTTCATGAAGTCGTCTACGGCGGCGCCTTCTTTGAGAAACTCCGGATTGGAGACGACATGGAACTCTATTTTTTCCCCCCGTGCTCGCAAAGCATCGCTGAGGCAGTCGGCTACTAGATCTGCCGTACCTACAGGCACCGTCGATTTGTTAATAACGATGCGTGGCTCTGTCATTAGACTGCCGATCGTTGTCGCTACTGTTTTGACAAAACTGACATCCGCGCTTCCGTCTTCGTCGGGTGGTGTGCCAACAGCTATAAACTGCAGCTCAGCGTGTGCGACAGCACGCTCAACATCAGTCGTGAATTCCAAACGAGACAATGCCTGGTTGTTGCTTATTATTCGGTCTAAGCCAGGTTCATGTATAGGAACGACGCCTTCATTGAGTAAGGCTATTTTTTTAGCGTCAATATCGACACACAGCACGTTGTTGCCAACATCGGCCAGGAGAGCACCGGTGACCAAACCGACATAGCCAGAGCCAAATACAGTGACATTCACTGTGCATTACTCCTTAGCCAAGACGAGCGAATGTTGCTCAGTAAAACTAGATCAGTTGGCAGGTAGTTAGTGGCGGTCGAGTCTTTTGCAGGTTGTCGAGGCATACTGGCTTTGATAAGTGGCTGACTGTTAGCCGATAGTTTATCGCGAGAACTGCATGAACACGGGAGATTTTTGGTTCGTAGGGGTTTGATTTACCGAAAGTTAGCTGCCTTTGTGACAGCTCTCACACTTTTTGCCGTTTGCTCGGTCAGGCTGCCTGCCCAAATCGCCAATGGGCGTCTTCACCCATACTCTCAGCCTTGTAGCTACCGGGTAACAAGTGGCCACTGCGATCCAGTGAGAAACAGTGAAGGTCTTCCCAGCCGAAATTGACGGGTGCTTCACCACACATATCCCAACCCATCACATGCGCGTAAATGGCTTTGATCAGTCCACCGTGTACAACCGCACCAAGATCGGTGTCCATGCCTTGCAAAGCACGATTGAAAAGCCATGTTTCTATACGTGCGAAAGCCTCACGACGCGTCTCTCCACCCGGTGGTCTGCAATCCCAGCCGCGGCTACGTCGCTGCTGAAGAAGTGTTGGATCATAGACAAACTGACCTTCCCAAGCACCGTAGCCAATTTCGGTCAAAGCAGGCTCAGTGCTGGAATTCAAGGCCATCAATCGAGCGGTTTCACGGGCTCGGCGCAGCGGACTGGAATGCCATTCAATCTGGCTTGCTTCCACCGGCAATTGGCGGGAAAGCACGACTTGTCTACCGTAGTCGCTCAGCGGTACATCGGTTCGCCCCTGAATGCGGTTAGCACTGTTCCATTCAGTGGGGCCGTGTCGCATGAGGTAGAAGTTGTGCGCGGCTTTCTTCATAAAATGCTGTCCACTTGCCTTGGTTGTTGCCATTAGTAATTGAGCACCTTGAAATCGACACGTCGATTGCCCTGACGACCAAATGCGTTGTCATTGCGATAGATGGGCTGGCTCTCACCGGCACCGACCGCACGCAAACGATCTGGACTGATTCCATGCTCTATTAGATATTCGGCAACTGACCGCGCTCGCTTAATAGACAATTGCAAATTGTATTCTCCACTGCCTTGATTATCGGTGTGTGCCGTTATTTGTACACGGAGTTTCGGGTAGCGCTGCATATCCTGCACAACAGCGTCCAACCGGGCGTTTGCCGCCACAGTAAGTTGCGCTGAATTAACTTCAAACTGGACGCCATCCAAGATACCGCCAAAGACACAGCCAGACTCATCCACACGCCTATTGGGCAGGGTTGCGGGGCATAGATCGCGACTGTCATCGATGCCGTCTGCGTCGATGTCACTCGGTATAGCAGAAGCGGGCTCTGGAAGGGGTTGCGGTAGTGGTAGAGGTGGCTTTATCACTGTCGGAAAGGGTTCTGCGGGTGTCTGATTGCGAAATGGCCATGCGGGCACTTGTGAGAAGCGCCTAACTAAGCCAATGCTCAACAAGTGAGCATCGGTGTCGTAGGCATTGTATTCAACTCGCAGGCGCGTTCTCTCCGTCAGGCTGATGCCGATACCTGCACCAAAGCTGATATGCCAATCGTGTTCTCGACTGAAATCTACCCCTTTGCCACTGTTGCGCAACAATCCAGCGCCCGCCTTGATAAAAGCAATGGCCCCTTGCCTTAATTCCAGTCCGTCCAACCCCTGGCTAGCAAAGACGTTATATAAGAATTCTGCGCCATACACTTGATACCCAAGAGCTCCTCCACCGACAAACGATGCTTCACCGAGATCAGCTAGATGCGCTTCGACACTGCTGCGTTCGCTGAGGTCGTATCCAAGCATCAACTTAAAGGCACCGTCTTGATCTTGATCTAAACCGGCTGAACTCTCAGGAGCGAGAGATGATTGCCCAAGTGCTGCACCGATATATGCTTTGGGAAAGTACACGTCATCAGCGTTGACAAACGAGGGCACCGCAAGTGACATAGCAGTAAGTAAAAGTGCTGGGTAATGGCTTTTAGTGATCACGCAAGTTTACCGTGCGGGCCTGAGACTTGCGCATGAGCAAATACAAAAATGATATCAGGGTCATCAATAACAGTATGGGGTCAAACTTCGCTGACGGATTGAGCGTGCAACCACCGTATCCATTCAAACCCGCAGAGGCAGAGTTCTTAGCGATAGTTCCATCATCTGTAATGGGGTCGGAAGGGGATGCAGGTCCGCTGTAACTTGCCTGCAGATAGTCAAAAACATTATTGCTGTCCCCATCTATGGCGTTGAACAGCGCTGCTGCATCCAGCCAGCCGTCGCCATTGGCGTCAGGGTCGCTAACGTCGGCAATGCCATCGCTGTCTTGATCACCGCCCAGTTGTACACGTGCATCAAAAGCATCATCGATCCCATTTTGGTTGAGATCTGTACCACCTGTCAGGCTGGCGTCAGCGGCATCAACAATACCGTTGTTGTTACTGTCTTCTAGTGCATCTAATTTGCCATTCTGATCTAAGTCGTAGTTTTGCAATTCGTTTTCTATTGAGTCGAAGCTGCCATCACCATCAGTATCTAAATCCAAAAGATTGGCCGTGCCGTCACCATCGGTGTCCAACAGTTGCATATTGCTCAAATTAGAGTCGTGAACGCCGTCGCCGTTAGCGTCACGAAATCCGTCAATGCGGCCATCACGAGGTGATTGATCCGTCTGCCCCTGTTCCTCCAAATCTGGTGTGCCATCATTGTCGCTATCAAGATCTAAAAATCCCAAAATTCCATCACCGTCAGCGTCGCGTTCTGGCTGCAGACTTGATTGCGCCAGATCGTTCCACCCGTCACCGTCTGCATCTTGACTGCTGTCAAGTCGGCCGTTAACGGCAATGCTGGCACCGCCAACTTCTATCAAGTCCAGAAGACCATCGTTGTCACTGTCTAAGTCTTGATGATTTGGTATGCCATCACTGTCACTATCAACACGACCTTCAATAAGATCGGGGATACCATCATTGTCATCATCCACATCAGCGCTATCAGAGACGCCATCGCCATCGCTGTCTGTGTCCACCGTTATGGTTACGCGAGCCTCACGTGTACAGAGCAAGCAATGTGAGGTGCTGATGGACGCGCTCGCTTGAACGCTAGACGATCGCCACTGATAACTGCCGTAGCTGTCGTGTGCTTGCGCAAATAACCCTGCTCGAAATTGCTGGAGTTGGCTGCCGGCCATGTCATCAATATTCAGGTTGAGCTGCCGCGAGCTGGAAGCGGGCCACGCGTAGGATTGGCTAGCTAGGGCAGCGGTGGGGTGGTTGGCAAGTGGCGATATGGATGCTTCAAACTGGTCAGCGGGGTTGGTAGGCCCAGAACGCTTGCTAAGCACCCATTGCAAACGCACAGAAAATCTTGGATCAGAGTCTTGGTAACAACCTGTGTACTCGGCGTCCAAACTGACTTGTCGACCAAATAGGCTCTCTCCAGATAGTCCACTTCCAGCTTCCCAGTTGGACTCAGCACTTATTGAAGGCGCCGCAATTATTGATAGGCCAGTAGTCGTGCTTGAAGGGGGAGCGCCGGCATCTGACACTTGCACCGGAACGCTGACATTGTCGCCACGCCAATTTTTTTCAGACACCTGATAGCTAAAGCTGTCTTCACCACTGAAATTGGGCGGTGGGCTATAAGTGATTGTGCCGTCTAAGACAAACACTGAACCGCCAGCGGCAGTACTCTGCCCAACAGTCACAAGGCTTTCTCGATCTAATTCACCGCTGTCATTGGCGAGAACGTCCAGCACAGAGCCTTGAAACCCTGACAAAACCACGTATTGGTCGTTGTTCAAGGCTATTGAGCAGTTTCGCAGGGTTTCGATCGCAGAAATCGACGTGCTGAAACCCATTGCTGCAACAAAAACAAGTGTGCTTAGCGTGCGGGTTTTTAATGAAAAATGCATGTCTGCAGGCTTCGCCAGAAAGAGTTAATTCTGAGTATAGTTGGCGTATCTGCGGCTGTTTTAGGAATTCGTCAATTCGTTGGCATCAATTGTAAGGCGTTTGGTTTATTTGCTCTCAGCATCTCTCGTTTTCCGGGTGGTCCCGGCAGGCGATCAACCAAAAAACCACAGTTCACTAGATTACGTCGCACGGCGCCGCTAGCGCAATAACTAACCCAACTGCCGCCTGGTTTAAGGCAGTCGTAGAACTTTTGTAGCTGTGCTCTTTGCCACAGAGCAGGCACGGTTTTAGGGCTAAATGCATCGTAAAAACAGAGTTCAAAATGGTCGACTGGTAATGCGCATTGCAGCGCGTCCCCATGATGAAGGTGCAACTGACCGGTAATGGTTGAAAAACCATGATGGCCCTGCGGAAGCTGTTGCGCGTGAATATCCAGTTTAAGGTAGTCCTTGTAAACGTCGGACATACCCGGTATTTCATTGAACTTTAAATGCTCGATGGAGGATCTTTTGAGAAGGTTGTTTTCCAATGCGTGGTATTGCAACTCAACACCAAGTTGATAAGCCAAACGTGCACTGAG
The DNA here is from genome assembly GCA_937965695.1 of uncultured Granulosicoccaceae bacterium. Taxonomy (GTDB): domain Bacteria; phylum Pseudomonadota; class Gammaproteobacteria; order CALCKW01; family CALCKW01; genus CALCKW01. The sequence continues at coordinate 96,569 of CALCKW010000018.1, read as the reverse complement.
TAAATAGTTCAGACCGGTTCCAAGGCCCATTTCTATGATCACTAATGCATGGCCTTCAGACTTAGCTTCTAGTAGCCGTTTACGCAAACCGCTAGCCGCTACAAAAACGAACTCTGATTCAGTCAAGGCGCCTTTGTGAGAGTGATAGCATTCATCGCTATCAGCATCGTAGAGTGTGTAGGAACCATCTCCAGTTAGTTGAGCTTCGATCATCAATTCAGCGTTTTTTATCTAACTGCACTTCGCTGAAGAGTGGACCACTTTCTAACGAAAACCGTCGCAATTCTTGGATGTATTGCTTGGTGCTAACGGGCATCGGCACACGGGCGCCAGAGATGTAACACATCAAGTCTCTTCCAGCGCGAATAAGCTGTAGTGCCCAACTTAGATGGGGCTCTAAAGTAGGGTTCACTTCAGGACTAGTGGTTGGTCGAAAATTGACTAGGTGTTCACCTGCTGCAACGTATCTTGGCCAAACTTCAAAAAAAATGTTATCGGTCTTATTGGTTTCGCAATCTGCTCGTGAGGCGGACGCGTAGTCTAAAAGTAAATTTTCTAGGCCACTAAAAGACTTGATTTCACCAAAAATACCGATCATCTCCGCGGCAATTGCGTCGATATCCCGCATGGTTTGAGCGATTTTGATATACCGTTGTTGATAAAAATTTGCGATAGTCATGGTAAAAGCCTTGAAAGGCTCACCCCAGAGCTCATCGATACCTTCTTCGCCGCTGTAGTGTCGAACCTGCTTGCCAATGTCCAACGCTTCGCGGAAATAGTCTCCACAACTTTTCATCAACTCATTTTTGCGTGATATGTGCACACCTTTATTATCCAGCTCAACAACGGTAGTAAAAATATCGGTAGCTCGATTAAATAAAGCGCCTGCTAACATCGCTGCGTTAACACGCTTGCGCGCTGGGTCTCGCTCTCTGTCCCATGCCCGACGGGCGTCCTCAAGCCTATAGCCCTGAGTGTTAATACCGCGTTCAGTGTGATGGAATGCCCGTTTGGTTAAGCTAATGATGAGCTCGCGCTGGTTGGAAGGGGTTTCCTCTGGCGGGTTGTAATAACGAATCCAATAGCCGTCGTAGTGAATTCGCATCACGCCGTCTATGCGGTGGATTGTACCGTTATCAAACGGGATATCACTCATGGTTCGAGAGTTTCCTTAAGCTCGCCCAGCAGTAAAAAAACTAACTGCCCTAGGGCGCAGAAGGCGAATTCTAACACCATCAACTTAGCTTTTGGATGCTTCATGGTGCAAGTGCACTGATAATGGCACGTCTCGGCGCCGGTAGCGCTTCGACGGTAAATTCTGTGTTGTCGCTTTGTAGGCATTGAGGTAGCGATTCGAAACGCATCCATTGGGTGCTGCGCTGTTCTTCAACGGTTGTCTTGTTAATATCTAAACAAGTCACCTCTCGGTAGCCGAGCCGTTTTAGCCAGCGACACAGCGCATCGGCGCTTGGGAGAAACCATACATTGCGCATGCGAGCGTAGCGACCTTCCGGAACCAAAACGGTGCTGACATCTCCCGGAACGACTAGCGTTTCGAGCAATAATTGTCCATCTGGACGCAAACACTGCTGTAGGTGTTTTAAATGGTCAAGTGGGTCTCTTCGGTGGTAGAGCACACCCATGGACAGCACAGTATCAAAGCAGTAAAGGTCTCTTGGTACGGCTTCGATGCCCAAGGGCAATAAATGAGCAGCGCGCTGTCCCAACATCTTGCGACAGGCGTCGAACTGTAAATTGAAAAGTAGAGATGGCTCCACGCCCAGTGCTAATGATGCACCAGCACCAGCCATCCGCCAGCAAAAATAGCCGTTGCCAGACCCAACATCCAGTACCTGTCGATCGCGTAGGGAATGCAAGTGCGGCTCGATACGGTCCCATTTGAAATCTGAACGCCACTCTGTATCTATCTTAACGCCACCCAGATCAAAAGGTCCTTTTCGCCAGGGGTGTAGGCCTTGTAAATTCTCCCGCAGTTCTAAATGTTCTTCTTCAGACTGGTTGAACTCACTCTTGGGGGCGCTAAGACTGAGGTCTACTAGCGCTGACTCTGGCTCAGGAAGAGCGTCCAAAACTTTTCGCCAACGAGGAAGATCTCCATGTCGTTCGCCCGATTTAAGGCAGTCGTCATTGTCTCGGATTTTTTCTATCCAACGTTTTAATGCGGGCTCTTTAGCATGGGTTATCAAATGCTCCCAGTCGATCATCGCAGTGCAACCAACGACAGAAAGTTGAAACATTGAAACCAAACCTCAGCATTGTCAAATCCGGCACCGCGTAATCGGTTGTAGTGTGCCTGAAGTGTTTCGGGTTGCATAACTCGCTCGATGGCACTGCGCTTCTGAGCTATCTCTAAATCGCTGTAGCCTTGCTGGCTCTTGAAAGCGTGGTGCATGTCTGTGTGCAGTTGTTGCTGGCGAGGGTCATCAAAGCAAATCTTCTCGGATAAGATCAGAATGCCACCCGGTTGTAGTGCTTTATAAATTCGATTGATCAATGCGTCGCGTTTTTCTTTAGGTACAAATTGCACTGTGAAGTTAAGCACGACCACCGATGCATTACTGATGTCGCTGTCAAAAAAATCTTGGCAGTAAAGTTCTACCGCTGCGCTGCCTCCGGCTTTGCTCAAGTTGTGACGGCAGGCTTCAATCATGGCAGAAGAGTTGTCCACACCGACTAACGTGCAGCCAGTTGCTTCGACATGTCGGCGCATGGAGAAAAGCGATGCACCTGTAGAGCAACCCAGTTCATAAAGGCGGGTGGCGGGTTGTGCGTGTCTCGCTGCTAAATGTCCCGTCAAGCTGACAATGCTGGCGTAGCCCGGCACAGAGCGGTTGATCATGTCATCAAAAACCTCAACCACCGCACTATCAAAGCTGAAGTCGGGTACGTGACCCAAAGGTTGAGCGTAAAGATTATCGTGCGTTGGCGGGTTTTGTGGCATGGCAAGAATTTTACGGAGGAGGCTGGTGATCGCTAACTATCGTTTATTTGCCGATGAGGCTCAAGCAGTTAACTCTCTGTTGGTCGAAGATATACCGCGTCAGCCACCGTAAGGCCACCGGATTCAGCTAGATGATGGGTTGCAGTGATGTCATCAGACCAGTCAGGGTAGAACGTATCAAGCCTAGTTTCAGCGTAGTTCGTGGTGTTTAACACGTCGATACGGTTGATGTGAGTGCCATTGCCGTAACTGCCTCCACCGTGTTGTGAGGGGCGAAAAATCTCACCATCACGTTTAATTATTGGTCCAGCTTGGCGTGCGCACCTGACGTCACTGATGATTGGATTTAAAGGATGAGGCTGCCAATCGGTCGTCAACAGGTTATCGGCATAAAATAAATGAAGCTCGTCATCAGGGCCCTGAGCTTCATAGCTCTGCATGTTGACAAACATCCACCAGCGTCCCTCGTGCTGTACAAAAGTCGTGTCGTAGCAAGCCGGCCCTTGCATAAGGTTCATCACCTTTTCCCATTGACCAGGCCACTCAGTGCAGCGGTAAAGCTGGATTGTCTTGTCGGCTCCACTCTCTGGGACCATATACCATTCGCCTTCGTGCTCAAAAACGTTTGGATAGGAAAGATGGTAAGGCGTTTTGAGGATTACTTGGTGATCAATCACTTCAGCGTTTTGATCTATCTCGATCACCGACAGGTGTCCTCGCCTAGGCTCAAACGTCGCCTCTTCGATGAAAATCCAATCTCTACCGTCTTTGTTGACGGGAAATGGGTCAGCCCAAAAAACGTCTCGGGGTGGAAGAATCGCTTCAAAATTAGACAAGTCAGTGGCTAGTTCGTCGCTTCTCCCGCGTTTATAGAGCAGTATCCACTGCGTCAATAAACCTCGTTTGCGGCGACCGGCTAGCATACGCCTAATGTAGTGGATGGGTACTTGTTGAAGGCCGCGCCATAGGCTTGGAAGGCCGTGATTATTTTGGATGTTGTCTAGCGGCAAGTCTCCCCAATTTGGTGCAGCTGCACTAATGCGGTTAAGCTGCCTTCGCAGCATCCCGGCGCAACGCCAAGCTGCCTCGTGTCGATTTCGGAGGGGGGAAGCGTCGTCAGCCCTAGAAAAACCCAGACCAGCAACCCTAGGGTTGGGCTCTCGCGGCAAACTCACTTGCAGGCGAGAGCCCACAGCTAGCTCATGGTCTAACGCTTCCCACAAACCTGGTGGTGTCTCGCGCCAGTCTGCAGCTTCAGAGAGTTGTGGGGTAATCACAGGTACACCTGCAGCGCTGGCGATGGTGCTGTCTTGCTGCCATTCACTCAGATTCAAGATCAACGCTTGTTGGCCATTGCTGTGACTCTTCACACCCGAAACAACGTTATCTAAACTGGCTGCCTGACTGCATTCGGCGCCTAATTGGGAAAGAGGAATAGGGTTAAGTGCTGTGATATGAGCGCCAAACAGCTTGGAATCCGCCCAGTGCACCAGTCGACTGGCCAAGTTACTCGGTGCTGCACCACTACCGGGCAACTGCACAAAGTGCAGCACAACAGAACCATCAGCGACGGCGTCGCGAAGTGCCGATGCCTGCCAGTTTTGCAGATGTGTTTGATGATGCAGAACAAATAGCGTGGTGATCATGGCAGGTCGGGTTATAAGCTGACAGTTTATAGGTAGTGTAGCGGCATTGTTGCTTATGAATTCAATTGACTGGGTGGTAGAGCAGCTGACTGGGTAAAATATATAGAATTAATAGGGATGTTATGCTCATAGCCAAGCTTACCGCGTACAGCTGTAAACCATAGCCGGAGGAAAATTACCCCAGATAATTGGTGATGTTTTGACGTCGCTGAAATTGCTCACCAACCTTTCTTTAAACGCACGACCTGCGGGCATAAAGGGCACTCCCGCATAGGTGAAGGTGACAAATCGACCTCCTGAAGGCAGCGCATCCATGATCGCAGCAAAAATGGCGTCTTGTAACGCTGGTTTTAGCGAACCCCAAGGTAGCGAAGAGACAACACAGTCACAGTGACGAAGGCCATGACGACCGAGATATTCGACAATATCTGTGGCCGATGCTGTATGGACTTGCGCTTGCGGGCAACGCAACCTTGCCTGCCGTGCCAAGAACGGGTTGATTTCCATCGCAAAAAATACGGCATTTTCCGGCACCATATTGACAAGATGTTCCGTAAACACCCCTGTTCCTGGGCCAAATTCGACCACTGTGCTCCATCGAGAAATTTCGGCGTCGTTCAGGAGTGCTCTGGCCAACGCTTGCGATGACGGTACGATAGATCCGGTATCACGCGGGGCTTTTACAAATTGGTCTAGTAACCTGAATAGCTGCATCGCAGAAGTTTGGCTCGGGGCACGGTGTATCGGGAGAATTGTCGCAGAAAATTCTGCGGCGGGTCGGATTTTTTGAAAGTGTAGTACATCAAATATTGATACCGCTTTCGGATACGTGGAATTTAGTACCTCCGGGACGCGAGATGGTCTTCATTTACTGAGCGTTGCCAACGCTTACAGGGTTAAGAAGCCCTCAGTCATGGGTATCGTTTTAGAGTTTTGAAAAGCCATATGTTGATACAGTTAGTTACAACCAGCAAAGTTTGCTTACGCTTTAATTTATCAATCTGCCGATACTGTAGTGAAAGGCGCGAGTGTGGCTTGCGCGACGATGAAGAGAAGAAAATACTCATGCGATTTAGAATTATAATCCCAGCCTTATTTGCCTTGTCGGGGGCTATCGCAAGCGCGTCTGATATTGCGATGGATATCCGACAAACAGGCATCGATACTGATCACGGGGGGCACTTTGAAATCGGCTTAGGCTACGAGTACAGCAGTGCGCTGTCTGCTGAAGCGGACGGATCTAGCAGTCAATCAAACGGTATTGTGGTCAATTTGGGTGGGGCTTACCACTACAAGGGTTTATTTATTGAAGCTGCACTTGAGTCCTATGATGGCCTCAATCTCGGTTACCAAATAGTCTCCAACACCGATTGGAGTGTGGATCTGTTGGCAACCAGCTTGTCTGGTGATCTCAGTATTGGTGACGAATCTGATAACAAAACCGCAGACCAAAAATTGGTTGAAAGAGATTCACTCTATGCAGGAGCAGGAATTCGTCTTACTCGATACCTAGGCGACTATGTGCTTCAAGGTCGAATTGTCAGCGATATTTACAAAGACAACGGTGTGAGGGCTAGTGCTAGGGCGGGCAGGAACTGGCAGCTACGCAATTGGAACCTGCACGGTATTGTTAGTTATGACTATGCCAGTTCCAAAACAATGGCCTACTTGGTAGGTATTACAGATGAAGAGGCCACTGATCAATTTGTGGCTTATGCGCCAGACGCTGGGTCTGCAATATCAGTTGAACTCGGTGCGGCCTACCCAATATCTGAACATGTGGTCTGGAATACCCGATTGCTGCATACACAGTATTCCGATGAAGTGTCGCAAAGTTCTCTGCTTGCTGAGGATCAGTTCACAGGCTTTCGCACCACGCTGAATTACGTTTTCTGATTTATGCACAGACTACGGCTGAGGACACTGTTTTTAGGATTAAGCTGCATCGGGTTTGCACCGAGTATTGCTGTGGGCCAAGATTTAGAAACGCTTCTTGTGCTAAAGCCCAATCGCTGCATAGCTCTCCATCAAGGGCAAACTTGTTACCAAGAAGTTGTTTTTCGGTGGGAAGCTCAAGACGCACAACACAACTATTGCATTGTCGAACAAGAGAGCCAAAAACCGTTGCATTGTTGGTTAGGTGGGAGTCCGGGCAAATTTGCTTTTGATTTTGGCTCCGATAGGAGCACTCGATTTCAGCTACAGAGGGATGATGGTGTTGTTATGACTGAATTGGACATGGTCGTCGCGTGGGTATACAAAAGCCGTCGAAAACGTGGTTCAGGCTGGAGGTTGTTCTAAGTGGATGAGATAGCCCACATCTTAGTTGTCGAAGATGACCCGTCTCTGGCTGAGTGGGTAGCGGATTACCTACTGGAGCACGGCTATCAAGTCAGCATAGCGAATCGGGGTGATTCAGCTGTCGAACTCATCGAACAGGATCAGCCTGATTTGGTAGTACTTGATGTCATGCTTCCCGGTATGAGTGGTTTAGAAGTTTGCAAAAATGTTCGGCCAGCGTATAAAAAGCCCATTCTTTTGCTCACGGCTTGTATTGAAGAAAGTGATGAAGTTCTTGGCTTTGAAAATGGTGCTGACGACTACATTGCAAAGCCCGTCCGTCCAAGAGTTTTGTTGGCTCGGGTGCAGGCACTCTTGCGTAGAGAGCGTCGCCCAGTGGATGAAAGCCGAGTCATTTCCATGGGAGGGCTGCTGATTGATCCAGATTCTAGATCAGTCCACTTGGATAAAAAAATTGTTGATCTCAGTGCCAATGAATACGACTTGCTTTGGGTGTTGGCGGAGTCCGCTGGCGAAATTTTACCGCGATCAATCCTTTTAGAAAAATTATGCGGTTATGACTACGATGGTTTTAATCGAGCTATCGACGTGCGCATATCTCGCCTGCGAAAAAAATTGCTAGACAACCCTGGTAATCCCTACCGTATAAAAACAGTACGCGGAAAGGGATATTTGTTGGCTCAGGACGCCTGGTAAATGCCATTCAATCGTCTCACGGCCTCTCTGCTATTAGTTGTTGTCGTTGGAGTTGTAGGTCTTGGTTTTTTACTAAGTGAACTCTATACCGTGCTAGATGGAGAGCAAAACTCAAGTGACAACAGCGCTTATAAAGCGTTGGGTGGCCAACTAGCGCTTACAATTAGTCGTGCCGACGACCTTTCGCTCGCGCTGGAACAAGCCCATGTGGCTACAGGATTAGAGCTTTCACTCATTTCTCAAAATGATCTGCAGCTACCTTTGACTTTGGCTGAGTCGCTGGCAAATGGTCAGCCATTATTATTACAAAGAGAGGGTGTTTTAAACAATACAGCGTTGTCCGTTTACCTGTCGGTTCCCCAGACTGATCAGCTCTTAATCATTGATGGTTTGCCTGTCGAAGAAGTGCGTAAAGCAGATGGCACGCGCTTGCTTTTAACCCTGACTTTCTATGCCGGTCTGTTAGGGGTTGTCTTAATGTGGCTAGCACCGCTGGTACGACGATTGAGCGCATTGCGTCAAGTGACTCGCGCATTCGGTCAGGGTGATTTGAAACAAAGACTAAGCAGCAAAGGGACATCTTACATTGCTGCAATTGAAGCAGACTTCAATCAAATGGCTGAAAAAATTCAGGATTTAATGGCAGATAATCGCTTGTTGAGTCGGGCCGTTTCACACGATTTAAAAACACCTCTTGCAAGATTGCGCTTCGGTGTGGAGATGTTAAGTCAAAACGTCGACGCAGAAAAACGACAAAAATATAGCCAGCGTGTAGAGCATGATATAGATGAAATGGAGTCTCTTGTCTCGACCTTGTTGGACTATGCGCGTATGGAAGACAGTCGGCCAACTCTCAATTTTGAGACGGTGGATTTAGCCGTCTATTTACCGCAATTGCTTGCACAGAATGAAGAAAAAATTGAAATTAACTTTCTAAGTCACGCAGCGCGGCATGCCGAGATATCGGCGGATATCAGATACTTAAATATGTTGTTTCTCAACGTGCTCAACAATGCATTCCAGCACGCTCTATCGCGCATACAAATATCCGTTGAAAAGCAAAGTGGGCGATGCATCGTGTCGATAGAAGACGACGGTGAAGGAATCCCTCTCGATGATCGCACCGAAGTACTTAAACCTTTTGTTCGCTTGAATGCTTCCAAAGACAGTCGTCTTAAAGGTCACGGGATGGGTTTAGCTATTGTGCAGCGTCTTGCCAAATGGCATGGAGCTCAGGTGGAGCTCTCAGATTCTAGTGACTTAGGGGGAGCAAAAGTTGTCGTGAAGTTTCCCGTCAATCAAAGCACAGAAAATTAGGTACAAGGTTTATTACGCCAGTAGCAAAGCAATCAATGTGGGTCAAAGACTGTGTCGAGTTCATTAAGATTGTGTGCTTGGCTCAAGCTTTTAAAATCGAACAGTTCTTTGTCGAGCAGGTGTGAAGGCGACGTATTTTGCAACGCGCGAAACATGATTCCGCTTCTTCCTGGTTGAACTTTCTCCCATTCAGCGAGCATTGATTTCACCACTTTGCGCTGTAAGTTGATTTGAGATCCACACAGGTTGCAGGGAATAATAGGGTACTTTTTTGCACGAGCATAGCGTGAAATATCATCCTCTTGGCAATAGGCCAGTGGACGTATCACGACGTTTTCTCTGTTGTCACTCAACAGCTTCGGCGGCATGGCTTTTAATCTACCACCGTGAAAAAAATTCAGGAAAAAGGTTTCTAGAATATCGTCACGGTGGTGCCCAAGTGCAATTTTGTTGATACCCATCTCTTTGGCGACGCGGTAGATTATTCCTCGACGCAGACGAGAGCACAGTGAGCACATGGTCTTGCCCGCGGGAATTTTGTCGACTACGACGGAATATGTGTCTTCGACTTCTATATGGTATTTAATGCCTAGCTCGTCTAAATATGCAGGCAGAATGTCGACGGGGAAGCCCGGCTGACGTTGATCTAAGTTCATAGCAATCAATTCAAAGTCTATCGGCGCGCGGCGCTGATGTTGCATGAGTAGATCGAGCATGGTGTAAGAGTCTTTGCCGCCAGAAAGGCAAACCAGTACCTTGTCACCGTCTTCGATCATATTGAAGTCTTGGATGGCGGAACCGCTCTCACGCATCAATCTGCGTTCCAAACGGTTGAAGTTAGTGCTATCTGTGGTGCCAGGCTCTTGGCTCATCGTCTTATATCATTGAGTTGAGATCTGCCGAGTATTATACGGTGCTGTTGTAACGAATGCTCAAATGCTCGCTCAAATTGTAGCCACCTAACTGCTCAGCTCTGGTGGCAAACTCTTGGCCACGGCAAAAAGTAAAGAAACACTGAAGTGCATCTTCAAAAAATTCTTGGCGCCAGATCATTAAATCGAACTGCTCATCAGCCAATGGAATGAAGCCCAAACGCAATTGTTTTGCTACTGTTGCCAGGCCCATACTTACATCGGCTGTTCCTTCGGCGACGGCGAGTGCCGCATCTTGTTCACTGCGGAAAATACCGGCAGCATGCTCACTGAGGTTCATCGCAACGCCTTTTTCTCGCAGCATCGAGTGCAGTAGTTGATAACTACCTGCACCACTTTGGCGCAACGCAAAACGATGTTTGACTGCATCAAGTAGTGACTCTATTTTCTGCGGGTTGTCAGCGGGAATAATAAGACCCTGTTGTCGCTGGGCCCACCGCAAAAGAACCACTGGGTTGCCAGCGAAACGTTGTTCTATCTGCTGAGTGTTGTAGTTGCCTTCAGCATCTCGAAGGTGCAGCCCAGTCATCACGCTCTGCTGTTTATCAAAGCAATCTAGCCCTTCTTGTGAGCTCTCGAATCGTTGCGCGAGTCCACAGCCAGATTCCCTGAGGGCCCATTCCAGCAAAGGATCGTGACTGCCGCTCACGACACCTGGCCGCCGATCAGAAGCTGTGACTTTTGGGCCGTGTCGATTGGCCAGCAACCAATTGTCGATGAGCTCACGAGGAAACAACCATTTACCCGACACGCGAACACAGGGTATTTGTTGCTGCGCAACCATATCGTATAGTTTGCGCTCTTTGAGGTTGAGATATTCGGCCACTTCACGGGTGGACATCAGAGATGAATTCATTGAAGTTCAGTGTGATAACCTGTGATCATCATAGCGTGTTTAAGGAGCACACAAGCAATGGAAATACGTGCATTTGTGGCTTCTGACAGTGAAGAGGTTGTGCTGTTGTGGCAGCAAGCGGGTTTGCTCAGACCTTGGAATGATCCTTACAAAGATATCGCACGCAAGCTCGACGTTCAGCCCGAACTGTTCCTACTAGCCATTGATCCCGAAGACGGTGAAATCTGCGGTACCGTCATGGCGGGCTATGATGGTCACAGGGGTTGGCTAAATTATATGGCTGTTTCACCCAATAAACAGGGACAGGGAATCGGGCGAATTTTAGTCGACAGCGCCAAACAAAAATTGATGGCGATAGGTTGTTGCAAAATCAATTTGCAGGTGCGATCCGATAACCTTCAAGCGCAAGAATTTTACCGCTCATTTGGTTTTGTTGACGACGCTTGCGTCAGCATGGGTTTACGCCTCATTGAAGACTAATCTGCCTCTACGGTTACTTGGAGTATGTGGCAGTTTGCGCATCCGATCGCTTAACCTGCAGGCTCTACAGGCGTTGAAGCTTTTGGCAACCAGTGATTTTGAGGTCACTATTTATAACGAAGTTGGTCGGCTGCCGCTGTTCAATCCAGACTTAGAGAGTAAACCAGCGCCGGCACTTACCCGGTTGAAACAACAGTTGCTGTCAGCAGATGTGCTGGTGCTCGCGAGTCCAGAATATGCCCACGGCATTTCTGGTGTGATGAAAAACCTGCTTGACCATTTGGTTTCAGGTGAAGAGTTTGTCGACAAACCGGTGGTACTAATCAACACCTCCCCCAGAGCAAATCATGCACAACTGGCTTTGCGAGAGAGAGGTTTTGACGATTATGGCTGCTCGCATCATTGAGCCAGGGTGTATAGATATCCCGTTGATCGGAAGTGGAATGAGTTGCGAGCAGATGCTTGAGGACGACCACATGGTCGCACAGCTGCAATCACTTTTAAATGGCGTGAAAGAGCTGAGATAGCTCAAGAAAAAATCAATTTGTATTCCCTAGAGGCTCGACCATGACTCAAGCCTCAATATAAGCATATGGGCTTGCAGAACTTACTTGGTGATGATTTCCGGTCCCATGAATAAGGTTGGCAAATAAGTGCTGAGCCAAGGGATGTAAGTGACCATGATCAAAAAGACAAATAAAATTGCCAACCAAGGTGATGCCGCTTTGACAACGCGCATCATTGGCATACCTGCCACCCCGGAAGTAACAAACAAATTTAGACCAACGGGCGGTGTGATCATACCTATTTCCATATTGACGACCATGATGATGCCAAGATGGATAGGGTTGATACCAAGCTCCATTGCAATGGGAAAAACCAATGGCGCGACGATGATGATCAGCCCCGATGGTTCCATAAATTGGCCACCGATCAGCAGAATAATATTGACCATAATGAGAAACATCACGGTGCTCATTCCGACGCCCAGCATCGCCTGAGCAATTTGCTGTGGGATTTGTTCGTCGGTCAGAACATGCTTTAGTATCAGCGCATTTGCGATGATGAAAAGTAAGGTTATTGTTAGCTTTCCTGCCTCAAAGAGAGTGTCTCTTGTATCTTTGTGAAACAAAGCTGTGATCAAAGCCCAAGGTTTCTTAAACAATGAAATGGATCCGCCATCCTCTTTTGAAAGAGGGCCCATATCTTTATATACAAAGTTGGCAATAAAAAAGGCGTAAACGGATGCCACGGCAGCCGCTTCTGTTGGTGTAAAAACTCCGCCATAGATACCACCGAGAATAATAACAATTAGCATCAATCCCCAAGCGGCATCTTTACCTGCCGATAAAACTTCACCCCAGCCTTTCCATTCGCCTTTGGGTAGATTTTTCACTCTCGCCGCAACATATATACCGACCATCAACATAAAGCCTGCCAGCAGGCCGGGAATGACTCCAGCCAAAAACATTCGACCGACTGATACATCGGTGGCAGCGGCATAGACAACCATAACGATGGAAGGTGGTATCAGAATGCCCAGAGTACCGGCGTTGCATATAACACCGGCGGCAAAGTCTTTGCTATAACCAACTTCACGCATGCCCGCAATTACAATACTTCCGATGGCGACCACTGTGGCTGGAGAAGATCCAGATAGTGCTGCAAATAACATGCAGGCAAAAACACCTGCTATGGCAAGTCCGCCACGCATATGCCCCACGAGGGATATGGAGAAACGAATGATGCGCTTGGCCACTCCACCCGTAGACATAAAGCTGGAAGCAAGAATGAAAAATGGGATGGCGAGCAAGGTGTAGTGCCCGGCCATGGCTTCGAAGAATGTCTGCGCTACAGAGGCGAGTGAACTCTCAGAAGCGACAAGAAGAAATAAGATAGAGCTTAAGCCTAAAGCAACAGCAATAGGCACTCCGATTAGCAACAGAGCAATAATAAGCAAAAAGAGAATTGCAATTTCCATTGTTTATTCTCCCTTCTTTAGTTTGGCTGCAGCTTCTGCCATATCGTCTTCGGCCTCGTGGCTGACGATTAGCAGCTCTCGTTCATCACGCCAAATCATCAAAGTGGCTTGAATAAATCTGAAGAGCAACAAAGCAAATCCGACAGGTAGTAAGAAGTAGGGTACTAACCGTGGCATCTTCTCGTAAAGCTCACCTTCGTTAAATATATCGCTCATAAATTGCAGACTTTGCGGCATCACGACGTCTTGTGTTTCGTACCAGCCTTTGGCGAGGAAGTCTTGCTCAAAACCGGTGGGAAACCAGCGCCCAGTAGTAGCGGGAAGGTTGGCAAAATTCGACCAAAAATCCCAGCCTCCTTTGAGTAAAAATATGGAATACAAAATACACAACATTGCGGATAAAACAGTAATTGACTTGCGCGCTCTGGCAGGCAACAAATTAAGAACCGCGTCAACGCCAATATGCGCATTTATTTTGATGCAGTAGCTAATACCCAATAGAACAAGCCAAGCAAATAAGATGGAAGTAACTTCCAGAGCCCAAAGAATATTGCTATTGAAACCGTAGCGCGTCACAACATTGGCAAAAGTGACCAAAGTCATTAAACCAAGAATAACCCCGATCAAAGTCTCTTCGATCGAATCGAGAAAGCTTGTGGTTTTAGGCTGAGGCATGATCGCACTCCAAAGAGACAGAAAGGGGATATTTCGATATCTGGCTAAAGAAAACGGGATCGACGAAAGTCGATCCCGCTAGTGAGTAACTTATAATTGTTACTCCTGATAGATCAATGCTTTCCGTTGATTTCTTGTGCCGCTGCTATGTTATCTGCACCCACGTCGCCTTCAAACTGGCTCCACACAGGCTTCATCACGTCGACCCAAGCCTGACGCTGATCAGCATCTAGTTCTCGCACAACGCCGCCTGCATCTATGATTGCCTGTTTGGCCGATGCATTAACTGCTGTTGATTCACTGTTTCGTGTCGCGGTCACTTCAGACAAAATTGTCGCCAACTGATCGCGCGCCTCTGCTGGTAGGCCGGTCCAGAACTTGGCCGATGTAACAACCATATAGTCAATGATGCCGTGGTTACTTTCTGTCGTTCCATCTTGAACTTCGAAAAACTTTTTGCCATAGATGTTTGACCAGGTGTTTTCCTGCCCGTCGACGACACCAGTTTGTAGCCCACCATAAACCTCGGAGAAAGCCATTTTTTGAGGTGTGCCACCCAGTGCTTCCATCTGTGCGACGAGAACATCAGAAGACTGAACTCGAAATTTCAACCCGGAGGCATCCGAAGGCATGATCAATGGCTTGTTGGCGGAAAGCTGTTTCATGCCATTGTGCCAAAAAGCCAAGCCTTGAAGACCTCTGCGTTGCATAGAATCAAGCATAGCCATGCCAGTATCTGAATTTTGAAACTCATCGACAGCATCTATGTTTTTGAACATAAACGGCAAGTCAAAAATACGGAATTGTTTAGTGAATTTTTCAAACTTAGACAATGATGGTGCAGCCATTTGAACGTCATCATTGAGCAAGGCCTCTAGAACTTTGTCATCGTTATAGAGTTGCGAGTTTGGAAAAACTTCCATGCAAGCGACACCGTTCATTTCATCGTTTACGCGCTGCTGTAGTAGAGTCGCCGCGATGCCTTTAGGGTGTTTGTCGGTGTTGGTCACGTGGCTGAATTTGATGGTGATTTCACCTGCGTCACAGCTAGCCATTGCTTGAGTTGTACCAAGGCTGAACGCAGCGACAGCCACACCGGCTAATAATCGTTTCATGAAATTTCTCCCGAAATATCTCGTCATGGTTTAAGTGCCTACGATAGGCAGGGGTAACAATATCTTACCTGTCATGACAATATTTTTCTCATAATATTTCCTGTTGTAGAAATATATTTTTACAACAGGGAGTTCAGCTGATTCAGGACGATGCTTAGTCAAATACCAGCCGATTAGGAGAAACTAAAACAGGGCTTCAAGTGCTGCACCATAGACACAGCAGCATGATACTGTTGCGGCCGAGCGAAGTTTACGCTCGGTGCAACGCTTATTGAAAACGTTTAGGCAATCGCCGCATCGGTGCGTTCGAAGATGTCATCCCCGTCAGGGTCATGTTCCACTTTCAATACATCTTCTAGCTTTTGTAACTGACTGACGACCTGGCTTAGACGTTGTCTTTCGGCGACTTTTAGCCACATACGGCTAGTGTCTGCATTCTTATCGGGCAAGACTAATACTGCCTCTAGATTAAAAGCTCTTCGTGCAAACAACCCAGCAACGTGTGACAGAGTGCCAGAGTGATTCCGCACCGTGAGTTGTAGTACTGTGTTGGGTCGTTGAGCGGTGTCGGGTAGCTCTTTATACGGCTGCAGCATGGTCGCGATCTCCTTGTTCAGCTGTGGGCTTCGAATCGTAGTCGATAGCATCACGGTTAGCGCCGCCGGGTGGCACCATTGGCATCACTTGTTCAGCTGCTTCTATCGGGCAATGAATCAGCGCTGGTCCATCACCGGCGAAAGCCTCGTGCAACCGCTCTCGCGCTTTATCGGCGCTAAGGTTTCCAAGGTTCCACGCAGGAATGCCAAACGCGCGAGCGAGGTCTGAAAAATCAGGCGCCTCTTGCAGAGTAGAGGCAAAGTGGTTAGCGCCGTAATACATTGATTGTTGTTGATAGACAAGGCCGAGTGCGGCGTTGTCTAGTAGTACGATCTTCACATTCAGGCGTTCCTCAACCAAGGTAGCCATCTCTTGCATGTTTAGCAAAATGCTTCCGTCACCCGTAAAACAGACTACCGCTTTATCGGGTGCTGCCAATGCAGCACCGATAGCGGCAGGCAATCCAAAGCCCATCGTGCCCAGCCCCCCTGAGGTGAGCCATTGTCTTGGGCGATTAAAGGGATACGCTTGGGCTGCCCACATTTGATGCTGCCCTACGTCGGTCGTGACGATTGCATCGGGCCCAGCGGAATCGAAAGTTGCTTTGATTATGCCGTAAGGGCTTGTTGGGTTATCAACGTCAGGCGTTTTCAGTGGCATACGCCTGCGGTAGTCGGCGATTTCTGAAGCCCATTCTGTACGCGGGTTGTCTTCGATTAGCGGCACCAAGGCATCCAATGTGGTGGAAACATCACCGCTGATGGCGATGTGCGCGTGCTTCAATTTTGAATGTTCGCTAGGGTCTATATCAACGTGTATCACTTTTGCGTCAGGACAAAACTCAGCCACTTTGCCGGTTGCTCTATCGTCAAAGCGCGCACCCACGACGACCAATAGATCGGCGCGATCAAGTATAGAATGTGTGTACAGAGCGCCGTGCATACCAAGCATGCCCAGTGCACGAGGGTGGTCGCTTGGCAGCACGCCTAATCCCATCAGGGTAGATACGGCGTGTAGGTTTTTATCGTCGATGAGCGCTCTTAACTTTTCTGATGCACCCACCGATGAAACCGCACCTCCTCCAATGTAGAAAACAGGTCTTTCGGCGGCATTGAGCATGTCGGCAGCCGCTTTTACAATCGATTGCTCGGCAGGAACAGGGGTGTCTGGCGTCGAGATTTCTGGCCAATTCTCTACAGCGATGCGTTCTACTTGAACGTCTTTGGGCACGTCGATCCATACTGGTCCAGGTCTACCGGAGGAAGCAATGCGGAAAGCTTCAGGCACCACATATAATAGCTCGCGAGCGCTGCGCACCAAAAAATTATGCTTAGTAATGGGCAGGCTGAGACCGTAGGTGTCGACCTCTTGGAATGCGTCGGTACCTATCATTTGCTGCGGTACTTGGCCCGTTATCGCGATTAAGGGAATAGAATCCAGCTGAGCATCTGCAACCGCGGTTAGCAAATTGGTCGCACCCGGACCCGAGGTAGCAAGGCATACTTGAGGAGTACCTAGAACACGAGACATTCCCTGTGCAATGAAACCGCCACCTTGTTCGTGCCGAGCCAACACATGGCGAGTTTTTTCACTCTGACGCAATGCATCGTAAAAGGGCAGAGCAGCACCACCAGGCATTCCCGTGACGATCTCAATTCCTTGTCTTTCTAGTATCTTCACGATGATTTCGGCACCGCTGTAGAGCTTTGTGTCGTCCGCTGGTGTATCACTTGTAGGCTGAAAAGAAGTCATTGTTACTGCGTCTCTCGTTGCTGGTTTAAGGGCTTTAGCCCCGCGGTTCGCACCTTGGGCGAGATAAAAAAAAACCCCGCCGTGCTGTGCTGCGGCGGGGTCTGATGTTTGTTTGACCTAGCCGCTAAATAACCGGTACCACGACCAGTAGTGCGACGACGACCACGACACAAGCACACACGAATTCTCTGGCGTTAGCCAAAGAGAGAACGAAAATTGTGTGTTCGCTGAAAAACATTTATCTATAAGCCGTTGTCAATTCACAGAGAATATTGCTTTAGCCGTAAAAAATAGTCAAGTGCTAATAGGCTAGCCGTTTTCCGTGCCTGTATGTACTGAGTTTGATACACGTAGTGGCTTTGAAAAAATGAAGTTCTTAATCTAAAGCAGCGAGCAGATTTAGGTTAAAAACTTATTCATGCATCAGCATCTGCAGATGCCCATTAATTCCACTGTATTAGCACTAGCCCAAAGCAAAAAAAAACTGATATGTTAAATTCGTTGCTATCAGTTTGTCGAAAAGGATTTTTGTTCTTTTGGGCTCTCAGTCCCTATCGAGCTGGTTTTGACAGATGGTCGCTTCTTTTCGACGCGTGTCATCGATAATTAGGGGCTCATGAACACGGTATTTGAGCGTATTTGACCCAGGATTTATATGTGAGTTGGAAAGACATAAAATCAAAAGACATCGATATCTCTCCATTGATTCCCGTGCACGGAGCCCAACAGTGCCTGGAGCTCTTGCAATCGGGGCCTTTAGAGTTCTTTCTCGGTGCTGAGGTTTCTCCGTCGCTGCGTGCACTGCGGTTTACCTGTGATGACGCACAGTTGTCGTCTGTAGACCTCGCGCTTGCTGTCTACCACAAGTTCGTACTATGCAACGCTGCCGCTCATGAAAACCCAAAAGATATTTTACTCAGTTTGGTGAATTCTGTATCACCGAATAGCAGCCAATTCGCCGAAACGCATAGTTTGCTGGGCGTTTATTTTGCTGATGAAGGTGATTTTGAACAGAGTGTTTACCACTATCAACAAGCTGCTAACACTTATTTAGCGCAAGAAAGGAACGACGGTTTACTCGTCTGCCTCGTTCGACACAGTATCTCGATGTCTGAAAATGGCAGAGATGGGCCTGCAGCCGTTTCTCTGATGCAGGCGATGTCTCTGGCACCAACAGTCGATAGGTTGATCTATACGCAATATTGCCAGTTAGCTCATTTGCACGGACTCTATTACCGAAGTCAATTAATTCAAGCAGGTCATGGTGCTGCGGAGCTGAGAACGGAGTCGTGTTTAGGGCCGGTATTTAGTTTTCAATTGCTTGCGATGCAGTACGCTGGACTCGTAGAGCAGAAAGATTTTCACAACGCCGTCAAGCTCTGGGATGAAATCGTCGAATCCAACCTTTATAGGCTGGAGCGTTGCAACATAGCGACCCATGCACGTATTCGTTTTCTATTACAGACAGAATCGTTTTCCGAGGCTTCAGAAGTGGCTCTTGTCTATTTGCGGTCTGCAAAATTCGTTAGTGACAATTTGCGACATACCGTTATTCGAGAACTCACGGATAGCCCAGAAGTATCTGATTTACCTGAATCACTGGGATTGATGTTTCAAAGCTTGATGCGATCTTTCGAAATCGCAAGCCATCAAAACGAAAGAATTGACTTAAACTTAGATTTGAAATCGTTTGATGAAACAGTGTAAATGTAGTTTAGCCAAGGAGCGGCCAGAGTGAACACCGGAATTGGAGAGATGCTTGATTCTCAGCTTTGGATCTCTGATCGTTGGGTTAAACACAGAGATTCCAAATCTATTGTACGGCAATTCTCAAAACGCAGTAGTTGGTATCCATTAAGTGTCAATGACGATGGCCTAGATGCCGCTTCTATGAGCAGTTTGGCTGCAGCATTCGCGAATGAAGGCAATGAGGCTTGGCTTGATTCTACTCGATTAGCCTGGCGAATGGCCGCGGCACAAGAAGATTTACGCACTCTCGCAACTCTCTGTGGCATGTTATCTCAGCTTGGCCAAGACCCTTTCAGCACCCCAGAACTTCATCATTTCCGTAAGAGCAATTATGTCTTGGGATGTGCGCTTTGCTCCGCCTCGAATTGGGTGGTCGGTCACCATGTGGTCAATTCCGGCTGGGCGAAAGTGCTGCGCAACAGCGGCAATTTGAAAGATTTCATGAGAGTTGCAGGGCAGTTGGATAGTCCTTCAGTACTACGCTCAATTTTGAGCGGGGAAGCGACAGCCGTGCAAAGGTTTAGTGTGGTGCAGACGCTTGCCTTATTCGAACTGGAGAAAACGGCCAATCATTCGCGGTTGGATTGGATTTTAGGTTTGTTATCCGAGTTGGGTAGCGATGTCGAGTCCGGATCGACGGCTATGCGTGTTCTACTTGTTGAAACTGAACAGGCGATAAAAATCAATGATTACTACCGTTCATATGTTGGAATGCTGCAACTAGTACAGCATATGACGGCTGCAAATTCTGAACTCTGCGGTAGGGCTGACCTGGCTTGCATGCTTAGACTATTTGCTCAAACCTTTGCATCAGAAAACGACAGTGAGCTCGCAGAAATTGCCACCGCGGAGTTAGTACGAAAAATTCCCAACTCTGCAGAGCAAATAGAAAGTCTTGCTCGCGATATAGATCGAATAAACCGAAGCTTGCCAGCCGGCTTAAGCGCAAAACTGCCTCGTTTGGCAAGACGTAACAATGCAGGGTCAAGGAAAACCGGCGTAGTTTTGGCCTTTGATCCCAAAGACTGATCGTATTCTATCCAAGAGATACTCTGATTAAACCCAGTCAGTGACGTCGACCTGACTTGATCTGAAGTTCCCCGTATACATCCTTCGCATGCGGTGGTCATAGGTGGCCTTCTCTTTCCAGTTTGTTTCAAAAGATCGAGTAATCTAAAAGCGTTCAAGGCGACTTAATTCTCTGGATTAATAGTGCTTTATGCGCAATAATTCTGTCTTGGGAAAATTCGTCGTCAAAGGCTCCTGTCACAAACTGACGATTCCATGATTTAAAAATCGTTATTTGAGCGTATGCTTGCGCATCAAAAATAATCAAGAGCCAGTGCGAAGATAGAATTTCTAATT
Organism: uncultured Granulosicoccaceae bacterium; assembly: GCA_937965695.1. GTDB lineage: Bacteria > Pseudomonadota > Gammaproteobacteria > CALCKW01 > CALCKW01 > CALCKW01. Next base: position 76,145 of record CALCKW010000018.1, on the reverse strand, counting down.
TTCTAATCTCAAGTGCTAGGGATCCTCCGAATAAGTCCGCTCAGTGATGCCTGCGTTAAAAAAATCGACCCAGCAAGGTGTGAATCGACGGCAATAGCGGTGCTATTGGCTAGATGCTCAACGCAGCTGGGCCGTATTTAGCGCGTCGACGGTGCAAGCATGACTTGATCCGAGCTTCTCTAGCCCACTAAATTTCAGAGCTACAAGTTATGCCCTCACGCACAAGTGATTTGAGAAATTTAGCATGCCGATTCGAAATTACAGATTTGTTGGAGGAAGACGCGGGCACTTATTTGTACAAGGCCCGTGAGAAAACCAGTGCCAAGAAGGTTCTGTTAAAGTGTTCAAAGTGCCATTTGTCCTTGGAACCAAATGAATCAAAACTGTCAAATTATTTTAAAATTGCCAGTGAGCTTGCCGGCGAGTTTGTTTTACCCGTTCTAGATTTTTACCAGGTTGGGACCCTGCAAGTGTTAGTTTTAGAAGACTTAGGCAGTGGCTCTCTGCGTCAATTTGCTGAGCAGAAACTGTATAACGATTTCGCCAACGGAGGTGCCAAAGCACAGTATCTACCTGCTTTTCTCCTGACTTTAAAAATAGCGCAAGCGATCGCATATTTAGTGGATGAAGGAATTGTTCATGGAAACCTAAATCCAGAAAGTATCTGGGTGAACATGTCATTCGGTGCTCTACATGTTATTGACTTCTCCTATTCAAAAAAGAATGGCGTTTCAGATGGCTTCAAATTCCGAGACGAGGTTCATGTTAGTGGCGCTCAGTATATAGCGCCTGAAGTTAGTCGTTCGCAACCAAGCAACATAACGTTTCAGTCAGATATCTATTCACTAGGTAGTTTATTGCAATACCTGTTGGGAATTAAAGCAAGGCGTCATGAGGGCTCTGTTGGTCATTACCAATTAGCTGATGGATACCCAAGATGCTTTACTGAAGATGTTGATCTGAGTGAGCCTGGCGGGCTTCTACTTAAAACCCTGATGACAAAACTCAAACACGTAGATGTTGATCGGCGATATTCGGATAGCACAAGCCTGATTAAGGATTTAAAGCACTGCATTGACTGGCTAAGCGTTAGTGACAATAGTTCAGAAATAACTTCTTCTTTACCCGTAGAGCAACATGTATTCGCGGTTAGTGATGACCTGTTTGGCCGTGACAAAGAGCTGCGCATCCTTAATCGAATGTACGAGAGTATTCAATCTTCACCCTCTGATCCCGCTTCATTTGGCGTTGTAAAAATATGTGGTGGAGCTGGCATGGGGAAAACTGTGTTAGTGAATAAGTTTGCCTCGTGGGCGCGTAGCAGAGGATCAATAGTCGCACAGGGAACTTTTGCGCAATATCGCAAGGGCGAACCATTGAGTGCCTGTGTAGATGCCTTTAATGATTTACTGTTACAAATATTGGCTGAGCCGATTTCCGTGCAAACCTTTTGGCAAAAAAAAATAGAAGAAAAAATGCATGGCCAATCGGGCGTTATTCAGGATTTACTACCTCCTTTAATAGAGCTAGTCGGCCTACAACCAAAAGTTGCACCCATTTCAGGTGAGCCAGCGGCACAACGACTGACAGCCGCCTTGCTACATTTTTTAAACGCTTTTGAACAGATCAGCAGTCCTTTGGTGTTAATTCTTGACGACTGCCATTGGGCTGATAATAGTTCTGTCAAATTGATCACTTCTATTTGTGCGTCAGTTGATCACAACAAATTATTTCTATTGCTTCTATATCGAGACGAGAACCCTAAAGAAATCGAAGGTTCGTTGTTGTGGCTTGATCAATTGGAGGTGAAAGGACCTTTTACACAGAGAATTGAACTGAATTCTTTGGCCGTCAGTGATATTGGAAATATAGTTGCCAAAACACTGGGCTGTTCCGCAGCAAAGGCAGCGCCGCTTTCGTCTCTAGTGACTCAGAGAACGGGTGGGGATCCATTTTATGTCAATCAGTTGCTCCACTCTCTCCACAGAGAAGGGCAGATCGTTTTCTCTGAAAACGATAACTGTTGGACATGTGACTTGAGTGCTGTAAAACGCGAATTTTCTGCTGAGAGTATCGATATCTTCATGAGCAGCCGACTGCTTGAGCTTAGCTCAGAAGCACTTGAAGTATTACAGGCTATGGCCTGTCTCGGTTCAAGTGTTGATTTGCAAACATTGTCAAATTGTTTGGGCATCGATCGATTGCCATTGGCAAGAACTCTTCGGAGTGCGATGAACAGTGAATTAGTTGTGCTGCACCGCGATGTCTATAAGTTTCAGTATAGCGCCAACGATGAAAATACATGGGATGAGTTTAGCCTTTTGTATGGTGAAGAACTAGAATTTTGCCTGGTACATGACCGAGTAAGGCAGGCGGCTTATAAACTAATCCCCGATGCTGATAGAGCTGCTTTCCATTCGAGTTTGGGTAGACGTTTGCTTGAACATTATGAACGAGGAAGCAATGATCGTTCTTTGTTTAATATGTTGGACAAGCTTGGTAGTGGGTTCTCTTATCTCGAAACGGGGCAAGAACGCCAAGCCGTGGCAGCGCTTTGTCAGCAAGCGGGAGTCAGAGCACGGGCATTTATTGCCTATGAAGAATCTCTAGGTTATTTTCAAAACGGAATTGAGGCGTTGGGTGCTGGGGGTGTTCAGCTTGATCGCAATAGCTACGTTAATCTTCATCTTGAAGCAGCTGCCTCAGCGTTGATGGCATCCAAGTTCAATCGCGCATTTACTTTGTTAAGAGACATTGAATGTCTGCTGGAAGCTCCTTTGGAGATACTCCATCACGCTATGCTAAAAGTGCAGTTATGTTGTCTTGTAAATAAACTTGAAGATGCGTTGGAAGTGGGCTATCAAAGTCTAGAGAAGGTTGGCTTCAAACGCATTGGTAACGAAAAACTGCCAGAAACTTTAAAAGGTATATCTCTAATTGAAACGCAACAGTTAGAGAGAGATGCCGTACTTAGTGATCAGATTGCACTGATGCTGTTATTGTCAATGACCCCCGCAGCATTTTATACCACTGCAACTGCGTATCGAAAGCTGGTGGTTATGCAGATGAGGTTCTGTCTGGACCGGGGTGCTAGTGCAAATGCGACACTGGCTATTTGCAATTTCGGCACTTTGTATCTTTCGGAAAACAACATTAGCCATGCTTTCACTGTATTTGATCAAACTCAAGGTATTGAACTGCGTTTTCCAGACAAAGAAGTGATCAGTCACAAAGACATATTTTATAATTCGTTCTATCGCCACTGGCGTGATCCATTGCACGATATTGTCAATGATTGTGAACGACTTACTCAGCAGTGTATAGAATCGGGCGATTATCTTTTTGCATCTTACAGCGCAATTTTTACCGCTGAAAAAAAACTGTTTAGTTGTAAAAAACTCAAAGACTTTGAAAAAATAGCAGCCAACTATACGAAATACACAACCCAAGTACTGCACCAGGTTCCAAACTTTCAAATTAGTGTTTGGCATCAGTTCACCATAAACCTTATGGATGGCAATGTGGATGTTTGTGAATTAGAAGGCGAGGCATTCAGTGAACGAGAGTCACTTTTATTGTTGGAGGAGAACAACAATGAAATGGTCTTGTTTTATCTCTACTTCTGTAAATCATTATTAGGCTTACACTTTGATCGTCCCGTCGCTGCTGATCGAAATATTCGAAAAGCGAAAGAAACACTGCAATCTTGTGCGGCTACTTATTGTGGTGCGGTGTTGCAAATTTTAGAAATTATTATCGCTCATAGAAGCGGGGACCGAGTTGCCGCCGCATCCTTATTTTCTGATTACCGCTCAAATACCAATTCAAGCGACGAAGCATACAACACGAATTTTGGTCACTATAATTTATTTCTTCTGGCCAACGAAGCAGGGTCTCTCAACAAAGTTGAGCTTGCTTTAGAACTCTTCGATCAAGCAATAGAAAGGGCACAGCATCGCGGAATGATTCACGATGCCCTGTTGTTCAAAGAACAATTAGCGTACTTTTGCGCCGAAAAAGATCGATCAGCGCAGGCACACGCGATTCTTGAGCAGGTTCAGAAGGAGTACAAATGTTGGGGTGCGACAGCGAAGGCTGAACATTTACGACGTAAGTGCGCTCGACGAGAGTAGGGCGCATTCTGCGGTGAGAAATGCATTTCCTAGGAGCTGTCCGAGTCACCAGCAGGAGCAATGCCTAGCGCTTTTTCCAACGAACTGAGAGCAAGCGTTAGCTCTTCGTACTCATCACTTTGTAACTCGGCTATTACCTCAGCCTCTACGGTTCGCACAAGCGGCACTAGTTCATCATAGAGCGCACGCCCATTTTTGGTGAAGCGAAGCAGCATCTCTCGTTTGTCTCTGTCCGAACTAAAACTCTCTATCAATCCCGAAGCTACGAGCTTACTGACCGCGCGGCTAATCGTGGACTTGTGAGTGTAGGTTGCACTGACAATTGTTTGTGCAGTACATGTTTGGCGATAACCTAGCGTTGCCATCACTCGCCATTGTGGTATGTCGAGACCGTATTTTTTACTGTAGAGCTCAGACAATCGACGCGACAACACAGTAGCTGCTCTGTTTAAGCGAAAGGGTAAAAAATTTTGTAGATCAATATGTTCTGGCATAGTTTGATTCGATCAAGTGAAAGTGTTCAGCACTATTTGATGATTTGGTGGTCAATTGTAAAGCAGTGAGAGCAACCGTGTGTTGTGTTTGTCAAAGTTGATGGGGCGCTTGCAAATCGCGCTTTGATACATCTGGTGTGGGCAAGCTATTCAGCAAAGGTACAAGCTGATAAAAAGCCTTTTTGATCACAAGCCCTCGAGGTTGCCTCACAAGGAATGTTAATATAACGACGATTATTAACTAATAAAGAGACGATTCATGCGTTACTCGTTTTACCTTTCTGCCGCCGCTTTAGGGTTGACTTTATCATTTCCAGTGCTGGCAACTGATGGAATCTCAGTCGAAAATGGCTGGACTAGAGCCACACCACCGGGAGCCGTCAACAGTGCAACATACGTGACCGTTATTAACGCTGGTGACGAATCCCGACGAATCGTTGCAGCGTATTCTAACGCGGTCAAAGAGGTGCAGCTGCACACAGTCATCGATGACAACGGGTTGATGAAGATGCGTCAAGTGCAAGAAATTGAAGTTCCGGCAGGTGCTGCTGTAGAGCTAAAGTCTGGTGGATTGCATATCATGATGTTGGGCGTCATAGAGCCTTTGCGAGAAGGGCAAAGCATCGACCTAGAGCTCGAATTTGCCAATGGCGAGCGCGTTGAGTTTGTCTCACCCGTTCGGAAAATGGCTGCCATGAAGGACATGGATCACAGTGAGATGGACCATAGTAAAATGAAGCACGACTAGAGAATTTAGTCTTTGTTAGCGTGCGATGCATGGTGCACAGTGGAAATCTCTGGCATTAAAGGCAATGCTTTTTCTGTCAACCTGTTCTATCCATCACCAATGGTCTAATCTTCCTGTGAGCTGGGCCTGATCTTTGCCAGTGATTGCTAACAAGTGCCCTTTATCTAATACCCGCGGAGTATCCATGGCAGACGAAGAAAAATCAGAAGACAAGCAGGTGAGCCTCGGTGAACAGCTGATGGCGGGCCGCAAGGTCTTGATTTGCGAAGAAATAAATCAAAAAATGGCAAAAGGTGTGATGGCGCAGCTGTTAGCTTTGGCCGACAAGTCCGATGACGACATTCAGCTCTTTATCAACAGCCAAGGTGGCCACGTGGAAGCTGGTGATAGCATCCACGACATGATTCGCTATATTAAGCCGCGTGTTGTTGTCATTGGCACCGGTTATGTAGCCAGTGCAGGAACGCATATTTTCTTGGCCGCTGAAAAAGCTGACCGTGTTTGCCTGCCAAACACGCGTTTCCTGATTCACCAACCATCTGGTGGAGCAGGTGGTCAAGCCACCGATATTGCCATCCAAGCAGAGCAGATCATCAAAATGCGTGAGCGCCTGGCGCAAATCATCTCTGACCGTACAGGTACAGCGATCGAGCAAGTGCGAGAAGATATCGAGCGTGACAAATGGTTAACCACTGAAGAAGCGATTGCTTACGGTTTGGTTGACCGTGTCGTCAGTTCTTCAGCTGAACTCAGCTAAACGGCTAACTGGCAGAGAACCGGGCGCTTATGTGAGCTGCCCGGTTTTTTTTGGTTTTTTTGTCAGCTGACACGGTATTCTTTTCACTATGCATTTTCTCGCGCACCTACATCTGGCTCAAGGCAATCCTTATGAGCAAATCGGCCAAATAGCCGGCGACTTCGCCAAGGGACTCGTGCTAGAGGAATTACATGCTCAGGTACAGCTGGGTGTTCGCAGGCACCGCACGTGTGACAGCTTTACCGATAGTCACGCCAATACACGGCGCGCAAAAGAACTCATGAGTGGACCCTATCGACGCTATTCTGGTTTGGTGTTAGATCTCTATTACGATCATTTACTAGCCTTGCATTGGCGAGAGCTCGCTGGGGGCGAGCTGCGCAAAGATGTCGATGAAATGTATGCGTCGCTAGAAGCCCACCAAAGTGACTGGACAGAGGGAATGCAGCGATTCACGCGTTATCTGATTGACAGTGACTTGCTGCACAGACTGTTAGAGCCAGAAGTCATGCAAGTAGGGTTAAAGCGAATCACTAGCCGGTTGAAACGCCCCGTGGACTTAAGTCCAGCGATTGATCAAATCATGAACAATCGAGAAGAGCATACGGCGCTTTTTCTGGAGTTTTACCCACAGCTACAAGCCGCTGTCCGACAAAGTCACCATTGATGTCTCATTTGTGCATTTCATCGATAGGGTCTGGGCAATAGGCGCGTCTCCGGCAATTCGCGCATTGATCTCCGAGATACAGAGAGTCGATCCACGCCATTAGCTCAGCCAGTTGTCTTGGCTCATCAAACCAAAAACCTGCTTCAAAATTGCGGCTGTGCTGATGCTTAGCACCAAGGCCAGCACCGGTGAGATTAGCGCTGCCAACAAAAGCGCCCTTGCCGTCGATCACAATGGCTTTGGTGTGTACCCTTGGACATAGAATGCGTTCGAAAAGATCACTGTTAAGCAGTGCAGGGTAATCGTCAAAGTGCGCTCTAAAGCGAGGGCCGGGCTCCTTGGCGTGAATCAAGCGCACACCAACACCGCGTTCGATTAGCCGCGACAATACACCGAGCAAAGGCTCGAACCCGTGTCCAGCGTCTAAGTGCAAATCTTTTATATCCGCTGTGACTATCCAGACGAAGCGTTTTGCCTCTGGTAAGTGTTTTTGCATCACTTCGTCGTAGATGTGGCGATTGAGCAGTAACTGGTGCATGAATAGACCTTTGTCTGGTCGGCACATCATAATCATTTCTAACTTATGCTGTGTTATCGATTTACAGGAGCTTCTTTAATTGCAATTGATCAGTGGCAGTTTAATAGAGCTAATTGCCCTAGCGGTGATTGTCTTTACCGCAGGTGTTGTCCGAGGTGCCATTGGATTTGGTTTTTCGGCATTAGTCGTGGCTGCAGGGGCTTTGTTTCTTTCACCTGCGCTATTGGTGCCAATGGTTGTGCTGCTAGAAATTGCGGCGAGTATACAAATGCTGCCAAGCGCGTTGTCTTCGGTGCATTGGCGAGCGCACAACCGCATTTTACTGGCATTGCTCATCGCAACACCTATCGGGGTGTATGCGCTAGCAATTGCACCAGATGATCTGCTGCGGGCAGTCGTCGCTTTATTTATCTTGATCCTAGCCAGCGTCATGCTGAGTGGCTTCCGGTTTAAAGGCGAGTTAGGCAGCAAGCATTTATTTGGCGTGGGTCTAATCGCCGGTCTCTGTAATGGTGTGGCTGGAATTGGCGGCATGCCTATCGCCGTTTATCTCAACAGTACTTCGATAAGTTTGGCGCAGGCACGCGCGACAATGGTGATGGTTTTCGTCGGAATCGAGACCCTGTTTATCATCTGTGCACTCTTCGCCGACGTATACAATCTGAGTATTGTCTACACAGCGTTGTTCTCAATGATCCCCATGATTCTGGGCGTCGCGGTGGGAAGCGCTATATTTGATCGCGTTGATGAAGCAATGCTGAGAAGGTGCGCGGTTCTAGGTTTATTTGCGCTTGCTTTAGCGGGGTTGGTTCGTGTGATATGGAGCTGGTTTTTTTAAAACAAACAGTTTTGTGACGCGACTTTGGGCCACGGAATTGCCGGCTGATAATCTTTTAACTCTTGAACCAAAAGCGATTGGAATTGCCCTGCTAGATGAGGGGAGGTATCGTTATTTGGGGTGTGGAAAAACACCATTGGATGTTTACCCTCGGCTATCCACGCACTGACTTTCGCCGCCCACTGCTTCAAAGCATGATCTGCGAGCTGCGTGTCCATTGGGCTTATAAAGCGCACCATTGGATATTGACCTGTGGCAATAACATGTAACGGTACGTGAGGTTTTTTGCGCTGAGCCTCTAAGGTTTCAAGGTCTCGGGCTCTATTGGCAAATAATAGTCTTGTATCAAACATCACTCGATTGACTTGGTGTTTTATCAAGAGCGCGTTAAGAGATCGCTCGGCGTTTCCTTTGTCAAAAAAAGCTTTGTGCCTAACCTCCAAACCGAAGTTGAATCCATCCGGAAGGTTATCGAACAGCATCTGAAGGGCAGGCAGAGACTCAGGTCCCAACTTGTCACTCAGTTGCAGCCAAATGATCCCCAGTCTCGGTTTCGCAAACGCTAAACTGTCTAGAAAAGCGAGTAACTCATCACCCCGTTGGTGTAACGGCACGTTATGACTAATTGTCCGTGGAACTTTGAAACAAAAACGAAATTCGTCAGGTGTGTTTTCTAGCCATCGCTCTAAGGTTTCCTTTTTTGGAGCGCCATAGAAACTGGTATTGCCCTCAACGCTGCCAAAATGTGTAGCGTATCGGCGCAATGCAGTCAGGCCATTTGGGCGATCGGCATGCCAAAGAGGGTGCTGCCACTGCGGCAGACCGATGTAACATCGTGTATCCATGTCCTATTATGGGTATTGCTAAATGGGAGGTACAGCGCTGAGCTGCATGTGTGCGAGCATCCCTTATTGTCGACACCGGCGCAGGCAGATAATCTATAGATTATCCAACGAAAAAAGAATCCATGAACATAAAAACCCCGTCGATCGTTCCCAACAAATCACGCGTACTTTTTTTGTTAGTCAGTGCGGAAGTGCTGGCCATGAGCTTGTGGTTTGTCTCGGCTGCCGTTCTCGCTGAAATGAGCGCGGAGGCTGCGTTGAGCGAGTCAGCTAAAGCAGCGTTGAGTTCGGCAGTGCAGGGCGGCTTTGTGGTTGGTGCGTTGATAGTTGCAATCAGTGGCATTGCCGACCGACTCGACCCCAGACAGGTGTTTGCAGCATCTGCATTGGCGGCTGGTGTTGCTAATCTTTGCCTGCTCTGGGTTCCCATCGGTGGGACAGAAGCGGTCATTTTAAGAGCTATAACAGGGGTTGCTTTGGCGGGCGTTTACCCCGTCGGGATGAAAATCGCCAGCGGCTGGGGCCAGCATGATCGAGGATTTCTGGTCGGTCTTTTTGTCGGCGGATTAACCTTGGGGACAGCTGCACCGCATTTACTTGCTTGGTTGGGTGGCGCTGATTGGCGACTCACGGTTGTGGTTGCGTCTATCTTGGCGCTGATCTCAGCTGCCCTTGTTTTGTTGACGCAATTGGGACCTTTCCATGCAAAGGCGCCCAAGTTCCAGCCTAGAGCTTTGTGGTTGGCCTGGTCTGATGTACGGATTCGACGCGCTTACGGCGGATACTTAGGCCACATGTGGGAGCTTTTTATCTATTGGGCATGGTTGGGTACGGCATTACACCAGAGTTTTTTAATGCAGTTGGAAGAACCTAGCGCTTTGTCATTGTCAAAGCTGATCACTTTTATCGCAGTAGCTGCTGGTGCGCTGAGCTGTGTTTGGGTCGGTCTGCAAGCCGACAAACACGGCAAGGCTGAGCTAGCGATAGCATCTCTGATCATCAGCGGGCTTTGCGCACTGGCATTTGCTTTCAGCTTCGGTGGGCCTGTTTGGCTGGTTGCACTGATTGCTATTGTTTGGGGCATGGCCGTTATTGCTGATTCTGCACAGTTTTCTGCACTGGTTGCAGACTATGCACCGCCAGAGTTTGCTGGCACGTTGATGGCTTTTCAGCTGGCGATAGGTTTTTCCATGACGATCCTCACAGTGCAATGGGCACCCGCTCTGGCAGCTAGCCTTGGCTGGCCGGTGTTAATGGCTCTGTTGGCACTTGGTCCTGTATTTGGTATCTGGTCAATGTGGGGATTGCGCAGGAAAGCTATAACGGCATGATAGCGATTGTTTAGCACCAAACCCCTGCAGGGTTTGAACCCGTTGCGATCTCCTGTATCTTTCGAGTCCGCGTTATTCTTGTCAGATAGAGTCCAAACCTTCAGTGAATGCTTTAGACCAAAAAATAAAAGCCGCAGATCCTGTCATTTCTGTCGCTCCCATGCTCAATTGGACGGATACACACTATCGTAATCTCGCCCGATTGATCAGCAAGCGTGTGCAGTTGTGGAGCGAGATGGTCACGACCGGAGCGTTGTTACACGGAGATCCTGCGAGGCATCTGGATTTTAAGGCCGCAGAGCACCCCCTGGTGTTGCAGTTGGGAGGAAGCGATACCAAAGATATGGCGATTTGTGCGCGCATAGCCGAGCAGTGGGGCTATGACGAGGTTAATATCAATGTAGGGTGTCCCTCTGATCGTGTACAAAAAGGTCGCTTTGGTGCGTGTTTAATGGCCGAACCTCAGACAGTAGCTGATTGTGTAAAAGCAATGCGTGATGCCGTATCGATCCCTGTAACTGTGAAATGTCGAATCGGGATAGATCGCGACGACGCCTACGAGCCACTGAGAGATTTTGTTGGCATTGTCAGCGATGGTGGGTGTGAACGTTTTGTGGTGCATGCGCGTAAAGCGTGGCTGGATGGGCTGAGTCCAGCACAGAATCGAGATGTGCCTCCCTTGCGTTATGAGTTTGTCCATCAATTAAAATCAGAGCTTCCCGATCTACATATTGCAATCAATGGCGGAATTACCACCTGGGAGCTCGCTGCTGAGCACTTGCCTGCATTGGACGGCGTTATGGTCGGCCGTGCTGCTTATCAGGGACCGTGGATGTTGTCGTCGGTTGACCGTTTGTTTTTTGGCGCGGAAACCGACCCCGATCGCTGGGAAGTTATTGAACAGTGGCGAGAGTATGTTCAGAAAAACCTATCTCAAGGGGTGAGCTTGATGTACATGACCCGTCATATGCTGGGTATGTTTAATGGCATGCCGGGTGCACGATCTTTTAGACGTCACCTCAGCGAAAATGCGTATAAAAAAGGCGCTGGAATCGACGTGTTGGATACGGCGTTAAAATCAATCCGTCGTGAGTGATTTCTGAATTTATTCCCAGTTAGGCAGATCGCTTGGCACGACATCCACTCTCTGTGATGAAACTTTATCTAGTGTTAAGGTGTCTCCATGTGCTTCGATTCGAAGTTGCAACTCCGGCATCTTAGACACTAGATAGCGTGCCACCGATTGTGCACGTAAGTCTGAGTTGATGTAACTACCCGTGCTTTCAGCGTCATCGGCGTGGCCGTGCAGAGCAACAGCCTCAGGCATACCGCGTAGCTCCCAGCGGCGTAGCAGCTGGTCTAAGATAGCGCTGCTCTCTTGAGATAGCTCGGTGTCTCCTTCGTTGAAAGGCACACGAAAGTAATCGTAGAGGTTTTCCAATTTTTGCCGCATTGGGCTGCCACTAGCTGCCGGCACACCATCGGTCAAAGCCGCGGTTTTAGGAGAATTGGCATCCAGCTTTGCCATACTGCGGGCCAGCTCATCAGCCGCTTTTTTTTCCATCTCTATGCGCGCATTGTCTGCGATCTGTAATTGTTTTGTCTCGTCTTGGCAAGTACTGAAGTCTTTCAACATGGTATTGAAACCAAGCCCTTCGATAGAAATTTCTAGGGGCTCTGGTGGTGTACCGTGCAGCAGCGATAGCTGAAGAGAAAATCCATCACCGAGTGCTTTATACGCTTTTTGGCTATCGCTTTGGTTAAAAACAGACTGTGTAGCCTCGCTGCCAATCTTACTCGTTTCACTGATCATGAAACCGCTTATATCAGCACGCCAGCTTGGTGGTCGGGCTTTAAGCTTGTTTTTTTGGCCACGCTTTAAAGGTGAAGTTGCGATGATCTCTAAACGCAGGTTACTGTCGGGTGAACGGCTAAAAAGCACTTGGCCAAAGTGGGGTACAACCTGACCCAAGGTGCAGCGGTATTGCTCTCGGTTGAGATCCCAGTTCGTGCTAAAGGGATCAGCACCGAGCTTTTTGGCAGCAAACGCAAGTTCGCTGACACACGCCGTCATCCAGACAAGCAAGAGTTCTCTGCATTTCGATTTATACTTAACATTCATGTTTTTCTGGATACACCCGTTTGCTCGTTCCATCGGCAATAAAATTACATTGCAAACTGCCTGCCGACGGCGTGGGTTTTGCTCGCAATCTTTACAAAGTAGCTGCCATTTGGTGGTGAATAGTATTTGATGACACATAATCGAGAGCACCAGCATGTCTTTTTCACTTTTGCACGACCCACTGGCCAGTTATTCTGAACGACGTGATTTCTATCGTATGGTGATTGATTGTGAGGTCCGTATCTTGTTATCCGATGGAACCAGCGGAAAAGGAAAGGTACGAAACCTGAGTTCCAATGGCATCGCCTTTTGTTGCGATCTAGAGCTGGTAGAAGGGCAGTTTGTTGATTTAAGCGTGCAAATGATGGATGAGAGGGCGCAACCGTTAAACGCAAATGGTGAGGTAATTCGCGCGTGCCTCGAAAACAAGGACACCTCGATGCCGTTCGAGATAGCCTGCAGTATCGCTGTCGACTATCAATAAGCTAGAGGTAATTATTTCGCGTTATTTGTTCTATCAGCGCTTGTAATTTACCCTCTGCACCCCCATGTTGATTACCTTTGCTCAGGACGATAATCAATGCGACAAAGGGGCGACGGTGAAATACCTTCAAACGGTGCTGAGGGTCGAGCCTGGGCCAACTTTGGCCAACTGACGGACTACCTCTGGCCTTATCGTGGTCGCATAGCTTTTGCAATCGTTTGCCTCATCGTCAGTAAGGTCGCCACGGTGTTGGTGCCTTTTTCACTCAAAGGCATCGTCGATCATTTTGGAAGTGCAGCCAGATCAGAGCTGTTAGTTCCGCTGGCACTAGTGGCTGCCTACGGTGGGTTGCGAATGGCAACCAGTCTGTTTAATGAGCTGCGCGACATCCTCTTTTCGCGAGTGCGTTTTAAAGCAATGCACAAATTATCGGTTGATGTGCTCGATCACTTACATCGTCAAAACCTTCGTTTTCACTTAGAGCGCAACACGGGTGCCATCACACGCGATCTTGAGCGTGGTACAGCTAGCTTAAGCGAGCTACTCAACTATGCAGTATTCAGTATTGCGCCTATTGTTCTTGAACTAGCGATGGTGATTGGAATATTGCTCTTCAACTATCCCCCGCAATACGCACTCGTTACGCTTATTGCGGTGGGGTTGTATATTGCATTTACTGTGCGTTTTATGAATTGGCGCGCTCAGTATCGGGTACAGATGAACAAGCTGGATTCTGAAGCGAATGGCCGTGCTGTTGATAGTCTTATTAATTATGAAACGGTCAAGTATTTCAACAATGAGCGACGCGAGAGCGATGCTTACAACGGTCTGCTCACTCAGTGGGCAGATGCAGCACAAAAATCAGTATTCTCAATGTCAATTCTGAACCTTTGCCAAGCCATGCTAGTGGCATTGGGAGTTACTGTGATGATGGGGTTGGCTGCAACAGACGTCGCGGCTGAAAACCTCACATTGGGTGATTTAGTGATGTTGAATGCCTTGTTACTGCAGTTGTTTATACCGCTCAACTTTCTGGGTGTTGTCTATCGCGCTATGCGCTATTCGTTGATAAACATGGATCGAATTGTAGAGTTATTACAACGAAAGCCTGAGGTAGTGGATGCTGAAGGTGCAGTAGAGCTCGAAGTGTCATCCGGTAAAATAGAATTTAAAAATGTAGATTTCTATTACGGAGAAGAGCGTGCAATTTTACAGGGTTTAAGCTTTAAGGTAGAGCCCGGCCAAAAGGTCGCTATCGTTGGTCCGTCCGGTGCTGGGAAGTCAACACTCGCGAGACTGTTGCTGCGCTTTTATGACGTGCAAGGGGGTAGCATTTGCGTAGATGGGCAAGACATCTCCCGCGTCAATCAACACAGTTTGCGAAGAGCTGTTGCAGTGGTTCCACAGGATGCCGTGTTATTCAACGAGACGCTCCGATATAACCTAGACTACGCGCGCCCAGGTGCAAGTGAAGCAGAATTGTTGTCTGCTCTAGAGGCGGCTGAACTTGGCGCCTTTATAGAGTCACTGCCTGAAGGCTTAGAGACTATTGTTGGAGAACGAGGACTAAAGCTCTCTGGCGGTGAAAAGCAACGGGTCGCTATTGCTCGCGCAGTACTCAAGCAAGCCCCTATTGTTGTTTTCGATGAGGCGACCAGCAGCTTGGACAGTCGTGCTGAACGCCAGATCACCTCGGCAATGCAGCGCCTTTCTAGAAAAGCGACGGCACTGGTTATTGCTCATCGACTGTCCACCATCGAAGATGCAGACGTTATATTGGTGCTCGAAAAAGGACGTTTAGTCGAACAGGGAACGCACGCCAAGTTGTTGTCGGCACGGGGGCTCTATCATCAGTTGTGGTCTCTTCAGCATCAACAGAGTCAAAATTCAGAGACATAATATTGCCTACCGTGGCAGGTGAGGGGCATTCGGTTTTGGCCGCGATGGGACAGCTCTGTGATCTGTCGAGTGAAGAAAAAATTGAGCGGTACGTTGCTGAGTTTGCTTGGGAATACCTATGATTTAGTTGTAATACATATCGGGACTAAGCTTCTTTATTTGCCAGATGATCGCGGAGGCCACGCTCTACAGCCATTACGGCTGCTTCTACCCGTGAGTGTACTTTGAGTTTTCGCAGAATAGCTTTTACATGTAATTTAACTGTGCCGTCGGAGATACCAAGGTTTCGAGCGATTACTTTATTGCTTTGTCCTTCAGCTAAAAGCGCTAGAATCTCAGTTTCGCGAGGGGTCAGCCCGTCAAACGGACTGTTGTCTTGATCCGTGGGAAGGGCGACTTTGCCCTGTATCACTTCAGCGAGAACATGGGTCAAATTTGGCGACACGACTGTCTGACCATTGACGATTTCGCGTAAACTCTGCACGAGTTGGTCCGGTTCCATGTCCTTGAGGAGATAACCTTTAGCGCCTGCGCGCAAAGCGTCTAAAAGATCTCGTTCTTCGGTGCTGGTGGTTAGGAGTGTAACGGGGAAATCAGGTTGAGACTCCTGAATGATACGCAACACTGAAATTCCATCAAGTGCGGGCATTCTCACGTCTAAAAGCACAATGTCAGGGTTCAATTCGTGTGCTAATTCAACACCCTGTCTACCATCGCCTACTGCTGCTACGACTTCAATACCGCGAGCGTTGAGCAGGCTTTCTAAACCTTCGCGAAACAGCGTGTGGTCGTCTATCACGAGTACCCGCAAGGTACATACTCCCAAAAAAATTAGCTCTTCAATCCGCTATCATCGACTATTCCGGCGCTGCGGGGAAGAAATTTGAGTAAAATCCGTGTGCCTTCGTCAGGTTCAGAATCTATGACTAACTCTCCGCCGAGTTGTTCCGCTCTCGTTGTCATGATGCCTAGGCCTATGTGATGGCCGTCGTCACTGCCTTGAGAAGATGATTGATCAAAGCCAACGCCATCATCTTCTACGATTACTTTAAGGTGTGCTCCCTCTGTACCTAGAAAAACTCTCACCGCACTGGCACTGGCGTGCTTGCGAATATTGACTAGTGATTCCTGAATTATTCGAAGAACGTGTAATTCTTGTGCGGCTTCTAATGGCGATTCTGGCCAAACAGATTGCATAAATATCACAACCCCGGTTTCTTCTCTAAAACGATCTACAGCCGTTTTAATCGCAGGTATCAGGCCACGCCTGTCTATGGGAGCTCGGAAGTGGGCAATCAGCCCGCGTAGCTCTGTATTCGCATCGGTGACTGCACGCTCAATACGCTCCAACATGCTGCGTACTCGAACTTCATCATTATTGTTGAGATCATCTTCTAACACGCGGACTTGAAAACGGAGACTTGCTAGTGTTTGTGCAAGCGAGTCATGCAGCTCTGCTGAAAATCGACTTCGTTCCTGCATGATATGAAAGTGATAAGCCTCGCGCTCCAATCTTGTTTTTTCGATTGCTATGCCCAAATGGCGCCCTATACTGAGAAATAATTCTTCTAGTGGCTCGCGCTCCTTAACGTGTCGTCGATCGACGAACACGTTATAAACACCAACGGTGCTCTGCCTGTATTGTAGAGGTACAGATACCATGAGCAACTCAGGGTTTTCTCGCATCAACGTTTCGGCGGCACCGAGTGTCGTTGGTTGCTTATCATCTTGCCAGACGACTCGTCTTTCTGTGATAGCTTTACCACTACTGGTCCCGGTAACGGGTACTTTGTGAACGCCTTGTATTGTTTTGGTATCCAAGCCCACTTGAGCCGCCAGTACCAATTGATCCTCACCATCGAGTAACCGCACTGCGACTGCGCGCGTGTCCGCAATTTTGGAAACTGCTTCTAGAAAGCGGTTCAGTAGGTCATCTAGATCCCTAGATACATTAACCCCAGCGGCAATGTCATATAAAACGCCTAATGACCGAGTTTGGGTCAAAAGGGTATCGGCGTGCGGCTCGCTGGAGTTGATGTCATCAAGTGTCGGTTTAGCCCTTACCAACAGTCCTTCTATCTGACGGGTTATGGCAGCCACTCGGCCTTGCTCAGGTATAGTCGTTTTGTTACCTGTAGAGAGGTTATTTAGCCATTGCTCTAGCTTAGCTAGATCAGTGTTAGCCGAATCTGCGGGTTGACGAAAATTGAAAATTGAATTTGCAAACAGCGAAAGCGCTAGGATCAGCAGCAACCAATTGGCTGTAACTATGGTGAGTAAAACTAGACAAATCGACAGACCAACAAGGCTTAATGAGACTAGAGATTTAGCTCGCATTTGACTGGCGATATTCCGCCAATCGAAGGATCCAGTCACGAGCTAGATCGAATCAATTGCAAGAATTCTTGTCGTGTATTTTGGTCTTTTTTGAAACGGCCACGCATCGCAGACGTTGTCATTGTAGAGTTTTGTTTTTCGACCCCGCGCATCATCATGCACATGTGCTGAGCTTCGAGAACAACGGCCGCGCCCAAACCGCCAGTGACTTCCATAATCGCGTCAGCAATCTGTTTAGTCAGGTTTTCTTGAATTTGAAGCCTACGTGCATACATATCGACAATGCGTGCGACCTTAGATAGACCGATAACTTTACCATCAGGTAAGTAAGCCACATGCGCTTTACCGATAAAGGGCAGCAAGTGATGCTCGCACAAGGAGTAAAGCTCAATGTTACGCACAATAACCATTTCATCAGACTCAGATTCGAAGACAGCACCGTTGAGTACTTCCTCCACGGTCTGGCCATAGCCCTGTGTTAGGAAGGCCATTGCTTTTGAGGCCCGCTGAGGCGTATCTATTAATCCGTCACGCTCTGGATCTTCGCCGATGCTCTTTAGGATATCGCGGTAATTTTCTTGCACGGTTGATTCACCTTAGTAGTCCAGTTGCGAGTGTAGCCCAGAGGGATCGCTGGCCCAAGTACTTGATCACAATATGTCGGGCTCCTATTGGGAAGTGTCGTTGATGTCCTATCGACAGGACCCAATCTATACGCCAGTGGATGTGTTTTGCATAGAATGAAAAGCGCTGGCGTATGGCGTATTCGGACCAAATCCTAAGTCTCTCTCAACTAAGTATCGAGAGTGTAGAGAACCCTATCTGAAGTCTTATAAATGGCCAAAAAAGACCCATTACTTTTAGATTACGGTGAATCTAACCCTTTACAAATTTTAGCTGTCTAACTGCCATCTCAAACCGAGATCAAAACCCTAAGCGGCAACTATATATGCAATATGATGCTTATTGTTAAGGTTTTCTAATCGCAATTTTGCTGTTCCAACTGCCGATATAGGTGCGTTTTCGTTCTGTATTGTTGATTATTCCGTATCAAACCTTACAGCGGAGAAATAAAAGTAACTTTCTAGTAGTACATGGGTAAAAACCAAGCGCCTCCAGCCGAAGTATTACATAAGTAGTACATTCCGCGTTTGATCTGGTTGAAGTTTGATCTGAGCAAACGCATGTCAGTTAGCCGGTCCGCACGCAATGATGAGTGGATAAATTACGCACAAGAGCTTTAGTGCTCTTGCGTGTGAGCACTAACGGTACCCAGGGAAGTTTGAGGATATAGGCGTTGAAAGCAAAACTAATAAAAATAAGCACTAGTTGTATTCTGGTGTCACTTGCCATCGCGAACGCACATGCTGCAACCCCCATCTCTGATCAAGGTAGTGTACAAGCCGCTTTGGACGGAGTAAGGCTAGGTGGCACTTACGGAAGCAGCGCACCCTTGTCGAGTTTTTATCAAAATGACAACATGGGTACCCAGTGGACATCGGAGATGGCAATTCGGGTTGCGGAGTTGAGTGGAAAAGCTGCCAATACCAGCGGAGATGTTGTTCGAAGCCCCTTCATCATTGCGCAACGAGATATTCAAACCTCGATGCAGGCCATTGAAATTATCAATAAGGCGAAAAGCCAAACCTACCCGCAACTAAATGCAACTGCTTCCGATCTGTACAATTTTAAGCACGCCCTGGTAAATAATTTAGAAGAAGAATTCCTACAAGAGTTGTCCACTGATAATCTGCTTTTACGCCGTCTGCAAGCAGTGGAGCAGCAATACAGTTTAATAGTTCAAGCGGGTGACTGGCCAGTGTTGACTAGTGTTAAACTTGAACTGGGTGATCGCGGAAGTGCAGTGAGTATTCTTAAAGCTCGATTGCTTAGTGAGGGATACAAGCCAGGCAATGGCGATAAGTTTGATTCTGATCTAAAGCGAGCTTTGAGGCAATATCAAGGTATACAAGGTCTAAAAGCCAGCGGTGTATTAGACAAAGCCACTCGTCAGTCTTTGCTCGTTCCCGCTTGGCGCCGTCTACAGACCATCCGTGCAAATATTGCGAGATTTGAACAACAGGAACGATTGCAGACAGACAGCAATATTATCGTCAATATTCCCGCTTTTAAGGGCGAATATTTTAGCTCGGGTACACCTGTATGGAGTGATCGAGTAATAGTTGGCAGAACTGACAGAAGGACGCCAGAAATAAGCAGTAAAATTGAAAGAGTTGTTTTCAATCCTTCATGGTATGTGCCAAACAAACTTGTCTATCGCGATATCTTGCCGCGGGCGAGTCGAGACCCAGGCTACTGGGAGCGCATGGGCTACCTGGCCTATGGTGCGGACGGAAAAATTCGAGATGTCGAAGCGGGTTCGAGTATGACAGACGTATTTACTGAGGATAAGCTTCGTATCCGACAACCACCTGGACCGCGAAATGCATTGGGCCAGGTGAAGTTTTTATTCCCAAATCAGCACGCTGTTTATTTGCATGACACACCCAATAGAAAATTATTTGGTCGTGACATTCGTGCTTTTAGCAGCGGCTGTGTTCGTGTCAATGACCCTTTGAGATTAGCCGAGGTTCTTTTTCAGAATCAAGTCGACACGGCGGATGAGAGCTTATTGGAAAGAAGTGTTGATCAGCTGATAGCTGCTAGAAAAACGCGTTCTGTTCCACTGGAAAAATCTGTTTCCGTTAACACTATCTATTTGACGGCTGAGCCGACTTTGGCGGGGAAGGTGCGCTTTCACGAAGACATATACTCCTACGACACTGCAGAAATGGCTAGCAAAGCAATAAGCCTATTGACGCAGGGTTAAAACTTGAAGAGGCAGTGGCTCTAAGCCACTGCTTTTATGGCTAGCCAATAACGACAAAAAAACCATTTTTGATTCGCTGTTACGCCTCTTATCAAATGCATGGCAGAGAATATGTCACTGTGTCTGTGCTTAAAATTCTGATAGCCTTTGCTTCTCATATGCAATTGTTGGCTTTCTATGGAAACACTATTCACTCCTTGGCACTCTCTATTTGGCGGCATTTTAATTGGCAGTGCAGCGGTGTTAATGCTTTGGGGCTGTGGCCAGATATTGGGTGTCAGCGGATTGCTAAGCAGGCTGCTCCCACCTTGGTCTAGTTCTCAAGATATAAAAGTGCGTGTGGCGTTTGTTGCCGGCGTTATAGCATTGCCTTTATTAGCAATGGTCAGCGGTCAAGTATCGAGCATTCCTCCCGTTAACGGCAATCCCCTTTATCTGGGTCTGGCTGGTCTCGTCATGGGTTACGGCACGGTTAGAGGAAATGGTTGTACTAGCGGCCACGGTGTCTGCGGAATCTCTCGATTGTCTCAGCGCTCAATAGTCGCAACTCTCGTTTTTATGGCCACAGCGGCTGTCACGGTGTATATCGCAAGACACTTGCTAGGCTGGATCTAAGATGAGACTAGTTATTTCATTTATCGCAGGGTTAGTGTTTTCAGCTGGCTTAGTTGTGTCAGGTATGGCTAA
This sequence comes from uncultured Granulosicoccaceae bacterium, assembly GCA_937965695.1. Taxonomy (GTDB): domain Bacteria; phylum Pseudomonadota; class Gammaproteobacteria; order CALCKW01; family CALCKW01; genus CALCKW01. The sequence continues at coordinate 55,435 of CALCKW010000018.1, read as the reverse complement.
TCCAGCAAAAGTAGTTAATTTTTTGGATTTCTCAGGCAGCTGGGATCCTAGCTTGGCTTTTGTCATGATTGGTGCGATAGCAGTTGCATCGATTGGATTTCGTCTGGTGGGGGAAAACAGTAAGCCTTTCTCAGCACCTAGATTTGATCTCCCGAATCGTAAGGATATTGATCGCCCACTAATTTCGGGCGCTATATTTTTTGGAGTTGGTTGGGGATTATCAGGTTATTGCCCAGGCCCAGCTTTAGTATCTTTGGTGCTATCGTCTCAAGCTATGCTCTCGCTATTCCCCATGATGTTACTGGGTATGTGGATAGCGAAGAAAACAGCTTAAGGCCGAAACAGATGCCATGGGGATGTGGCAGCGACAAAACTGACGCTGCCTGGTTTTATGGCTTTGCTTGTTTAAACAGGCTGAAGAAATTCTGTGTGGTGGCTGCCGCAAGTTCTTCGAGTGGGATTCCGCGAAGATCTGCAACAAACTGTGCTGTGTGTCTTACATATGAAGGCTCATTGCGTTTTCCTCTGAAAGGGACTGGCGCAAGGTAGGGTGAGTCTGTCTCAACGAGCAGTCGATCTAACGGAGTTTTTTGAGCAACTTCTTGAACAGCCTTTGCAGATTTAAAAGTGACAATGCCTGAAAGAGATATGTAAAACCCCATATCCAGTGCTTGTTCAGCAATGCGCCAGTCTTCAGCGAAGCAGTGCATCACAGCGCCACTTCGATTTGCACGATGTTCGCGGAGCATGGCAATCGTTTCATCTGCAGCGGCACGTGTGTGAATGATCAATGGTTTATCTACAGCAGCAGCGGCTTCAATATGCCGCCTAAATCGTTCCCTTTGCCATTCCATGTCTCCTTCGATACGCATGTAATCGAGTCCCGTCTCGCCGACAGCCACCACACCACTGTCGCTCGCGTGTTTTATTAATTCTTCTATGGTTGGCTCGGGTACATCGGGATAACAGGGATGTACGCCTACCGACGCAAAAATATTGTCATGCGCATCTGTTATGGACCGAATGGTAGGGTAGTCTTCCATCGTGCAACTGATGCAGAGCATGTGACTAACACCCGCATCGGCGGCGCGCTCTAAAACATCCGGCAGCTCCTCGAGTAGGGAGTCAAAATTGAGATGACAGTGGGAGTCAATTAACATTTTTCTAATCCGGGTTAGAGGCGATAACGGTGTAGGTGCTTTGCAAACGCAAGGCAGCTTCTCCATTGAGGGCAGGGGCGACACCTTCGATTACTAATCGAGCACGACCCTTGTCTCGATAGGTTTTGATGAATGCTTCAACGTTATTTGGGGCGGCGCCACAGCTCACCGACAAATCGCCAGTGACGGGAAGAAGGTAGTCAACAGAGGATTGCTTAACAACGATGCGTCCATGTTTATTGGCTTCTCGTAGTTTTAGCAAGACAAAGCCCCAGCCGCAAACCGCCGCCAGTGAGAACAGGCTTCCACCAAAGGCCGTGCCGTGATGATTGCGATTGCGTTCCAACGGCGCCGTCAATTTGAGTTCCAGCCCGTTATAGTCTTCGACTTCAAACCCAAGCACACCCGCTGGTCCAATATCGTTATCGATAATCGTTTGAATTTCTTTTAAATAGGGCGTCATTGATCGTCTCCACTGAGCATTGCACGCAATCCAGCTAGCGCAGCTCGCCCACTTTTTTCATTGGTTTCCGCGTTGGCCTTTTCACCCAGCCACTCCAAATCTTCTTCAGGTAATTCAGATAAAAAACGGCTGTACTCACAATGCATTTTTTCACCTTGGCGTTTTCGGTATTTGGCGTAAGTAAATGTCAGCTCTCGTTGAGCACGGGTTACACCAACATAGGCCAGGCGTCGTTCTTCCTCGATAGCTTCATCACTGAGGCTGTTGCGGTGAGGCAAAAGCTCTTCTTCTGTGCCAACCATGAAGACATAGGGAAATTCTAAGCCCTTGGACGCATGCAGTGTCATTAGATTAACGGCGTCGTATTCGGCATCTTCGTCGCCATCCAAAATATCCATCAAAGTCAGTCGACTGACAACGCGGTCTATGTCAGCATCCGGTTCTCTTTCGAGAATACGGTTGACCCAGTTGAGTAACTCCACGACGTTAGCCCAGCGTTTTTCAGCCGCTTTTGGCGTGTCTTCCGTTTCGTACAACCAAGCTTGGTACTGAATATCTTCTAACATCTGTGCTAAAAAAGTCGTTGGTTTACTACGTCCAGCTAATTCAGTCGTCTCCTGCACCCACTGATGAAATTTTTGTACTTTCGCAAAAGAGCGGGCTTGCATTGCTTCAGCGAGTCCTAGTTCGCCGCTAGCCTGCAACATCGAACAGTTGCGATGACTAGCGTAGTTACCCAATTTTTCCAGCGTTGACGCACCGATCTCCCGACGCGGTGTATTGACGACACGCAAATAAGCCGTGTCATCTGTCGGGTTGACGAGCAATCGCAAATAGCTGATCACGTCTTTTACTTCAGGCTTGTCGAAGAATGAGCTGCCGCCGCTTATTTTATAAGGGATGCTTTTCTCACGAAGTGCACGTTCGAACGTTCGCGCTTGAAAGTTGCTGCGATACAGCACTGTATATTGTGCCCAGCCACCGCGTTGATTAAAGTGATGTGCGTGAATTTCCGAACTAACCCAATCTGCTTCGTCATCCGCACTGCGACAAGGCATAACCCGCATTTTTACGCCCAATCCCAAATCACTCCATAGTTTTTTCACAAACAGGTGCGGGTTGTTGGATATGAGCTTGTTAGCACTGCGTAATATGCGCAGGGTGGAGCGATAATTTTGCTCTAGTTTGATCAGTCGTAAGTTGGGGAAATCTGTTTGGAGTCGACCCAGGTTCTCTGGCTTTGCACCACGCCATGAATACACCGATTGGTCGTCGTCACCCACGGCCGTCAAGCCACCAAACTGACCGACAAGCTGTTTAACCAATTCGTATTGCACACCGTTAGTGTCTTGATATTCATCCACCAGTAAGTGACGCACTCGATTTTGCCATTTTTCTAGCAGCACAGGTTCTTGAAGAAGTTGCGTTGGAAGCAACAGTAAGTCGTCGAAATCCACTGCGTTGTAGGCACGTAAAAGACGGTCGTAACGCCTGTATATTTCTGCTGCTTCAAGTTGCAAGTCATCTTCAGCTATCGACAAAGCTTGAGCGGGGGTTATCTGATCATTCTTCCAGGCCGAGATGGTCCAACGCAATTGATCATCATTAAACAGCGATGTGCGGTTGTCTTCAGCACGGAGTTGTTTTATTGCTACATTGCAGTCTGTGCCGTCCATGATGGTCATGCCTGCGCGCAATCCAACGGCCGCCCCGTCTTCGCGCAAAAGGCGTAATCCCAATGTATGAAATGTACTCACGTGCAAAGGCTTGCTCAAGTCCCGTCCCAGTATTCTGCTCAGCCGCGTGCGCATCTCATTGGCAGCCTTATTGGTGAAGGTCACTGCAAAGATATTGCGAGGGTTCATATCGCGTTCGCGAATCAAATAAGCTATTTTCTGAGTGATAACACCCGTTTTGCCACTGCCTGCCCCCGCCAGCACCAGCAAGGGGGAGTCCACATGTTGGACTGCGGCGCTTTGTTGTGGGTTGAGCTGCATTGCATGGGTATCATCTGGATTGATACAGCTATTGTACCGTGCAGACAGGTGGGTACAACCGTATTGGCGTATCGACACCGATGTCGCTAATTTGCTTGCCCGTACTGTCTCAAACTATTACTAGCTACGTGCTAAAATGCTGGTTTACCCGAATCAAACATTCAATGTAATGCTCAGCTATGACTCGTGTAGTGGTTGGTTGTCACCCGCTAGACTCTGCCTCTCGCCAAATCACGATCAACGACCACCCGGAGTTGATGTCTCTCTGTTGGTGGTTCATGGCATAAGCTTGCCTCCGCAAAAGTTTGGTGGGCCCTACATCGATCAATTGTTTTGCAACCAACTGAAACCGAAAGAACATCATTATTTCTCAGAAATAGCGCATTTAAGGGTTTCAGCCCATGCGTTGATAAGACGCAATGGGGAGCTCGTTCAATATGTTTCGTTGAATGAGCGTGCATGGCATGCTGGTGTAAGTAGTTATCGAGGCCGTTCCGCGTGTAATGATTATTCAGTGGGTATTGAGTTAGAAGGCACCGATGATTGCGATTACGAAGATGTACAGTATCGACAACTTGCCGCTGTCTATTACGCTATTGCCGACGCCCACCCCGCTATGACACGTGAACGAATAGCAGGGCATAGCGACATTGCACCTGGTCGGAAAACCGATCCAGGTCAAGCCTTTAGCTGGCAGCTATTTAATCACTATCTCGACTTACAATTAACAGGAGTATCTGACTAGTGGGCATTCTGGCACTTTTGGCTTGTTGGGGCCTGTACCGTTACACCGATCTCTTGGCAAATGTACCGGTGACACGCGCATTGGATTGGTTAGCTGAGAAAATTTCCCCCTTGATTAGCCAGCCTTGGGCGCGTGGGCTCACTGCCGCAGTGATTGTTGCCGCGTTGCCCGCTATCCTCATAGGCCTTTTGATGGGGCTAGGTGCGTTTATCAGTTGGCCTATCGGCGTGGCAGTGGTGCTTTTGTGTATGGGCCCGCAACGGCTTTTTGAATTACCTGCATTGGGTGATCTAAGCGACGAAAATCATATGCATTCGTCGTTGACAGCAGAGCGCTATCATTTACTCGCTGTGAGAGAACCTGTAGCAGCATTGTTTTGGGCAGCTGTATTCGGTGCACCTGGGGCTGTCTTTTACCGGGCTGCACGTGAATTAGCTGAGTCACCAGCACCATCCTTGGTGGGTGACCTTGAGCTTAATAAAAATGCTCGATTACTGTTCGGTTTTATGCATTGGTTGCCGGCACGGCTATATGCAATAGCGCAGGTGGCAACCGGCAGCGGAGGGCAGCTAGAGAAGTTGTTCAGCATCAACATAGATGTAGAATCAGCAGATACACTTGTACAAACAGCTTGTGGCGATAAAGATGCTGCTGTGAAGAATGCACCCAAGGCTTTGTTATTGGTTGTTGCCGTGTTATCAGCTGCAGTGTTTTTTATATAATTTTTTGAGGATTTGCCATGCAGGCGGTTTTACCCGAAAGTGCTTCACCTTTTTTAAGAGCTGCGGTGGATGCAGCACAAGCAGCTCAGTCGGGCATCTTGGCTCTGTATAATTCGGGTGTTGCTGTTGATTTTAAAGCCGATGACAGCCCGGTTACTGCAGCGGATATTGCAGCTGAAGAGATAATCGTTGCAACACTAAAAGATCGATTCCCAAACCATGGCTTTTATGGAGAAGAATTAGGTCAGAGTAATCTAGATGCTGAGTACTTGTGGCTGATAGATCCCATTGATGGCACCAAATCTTTTGTGCGTGGTTGCCCCTTTTTTTCCACCCAAATTGCATTGATGCACAATGGAGAATTGATAGTTGGTGTGTCCAATACCCCCGCATATGGAGAGCTGGCTTGGGCGGAAAAAGGACAGGGCGCTTTCATTAATGGCAAAGCCGTTCATGTTAATCCACAGCAATCTCTGACCCGATCGATACTCTCAATTGGCAATGTGGGCAGCTTGGCTGCTTCAGCAAAACGCTGGTCTGCTCTGGGAGAGCTAATGCAGCAGGTACATCGTCATCGCGGATACGGTGATTTTGTGCATTACCACCTGCTTGCGTCAGGCGGCGTCGATTTGGTTGTAGAGTCCGATGTCAATATTCTCGACATTGCGGCACTTGCGGTCATCGTGCGAGAAGCGGGTGGGTTGATCACAGAGCTCGATGGTTCCAATTTGTCGTTGGAGACTAGAACGGTGTTAGCGGCTTCAAATGCCGAACTACGCGATACGGTTTTAGGGCAATTAAACGCTTAAAGCAAACAGCTTTTACAAATGGATTCGCTTGAAAACCGCGTAAAAGTAGGTGCTATTTGTCTCGCAAGTATTGCGTCAATTCTGAGAAGCCAAAAAATACTCAAAAACCATTGACCAGTGAAAATATGCTTTTGTTGATTTTGACTATTGAATGTTCAGAACTCGAGTCGAGCTCAGGAGAAGGTGACAGGGCCCTTTACTAGGATTGGCCTTGGCTTTTCTTAGCGGCCTGATCAGCAATTTCGGGTTCAGTGGGTTTTGCCTTACTTCTGGGCATCATGGTTTCCCACTGAGACATATTGCTTTGCGCCATTTGCGACATGATATTCATCGGATTAACGTCCATGACATTTTGCATTTGTTTACGCAAAACATCTTGTTGTTGCATAAACGATTGCAAGCTTTTCTCAAGGTATTCACTCAATAGCCCTTGCAAAGAGTTACCGTAGAACCGAATTAGCTGTTCTAGGAATACATTAGAGAACAGCGGATTTCCTGTTCCGTTACTGGCTTCTTGTTCACCGATAATTTGTAGCAAAATAGTGCGAGTTATGTCTTTGCCGGTTTTTGAGTCGATTACCTGAAACTGCTCATGGCTGACGATCATTTCTCGGACGCCTTCAAGCGTTATATAGGCACTCTGAGTGGTATCGTACAGTCGGCGATTGGGATATTTTTTGATAATACGCAGTTCGGAATTATCTTCAGGATTTGTCATATCGGCAATATTCTTAGGCGATGTCGCAGTGCAGCATGATATATGTTGCCTAGTTTCAGGGCAACCAACTGTTGCCTGAATAGGGCTTCACTTCTCATTTAGTGTCGTTTTTATAGGGATTTGTGCTGCACAGCGATAATTCACTTGCGGACAAAGCGTTCAAAAGCATGCCTGCTACTAGCGTCGTGGCACGTTAGCACTTAAAAAGCGGCCTTTAAAGCGGTAAGTCTTCAGGCCGCATGGGCTGATAAGGCGATTTTCGAGTCTGATCGTGAAGCACCATCCGATAACGCGTGAAATCCTCAGCGGTTTTACAATGTATAAAAGGGTTACCCGCAATTTGCTCATCCATACTCACGCTGTCTTTGTCTCCATAGTTGTGACCAGGCAGTACTTGAATGTTCCCGGGTATATCGCGACTAAGCCTTGCTAAGCTTTCAAACAATTGCGCCGGTGATCCGCCCGGCAGATCACAGCGCCCACAGCCCCAAGTAAACAGTGTATCCCCAGCAATCAAGTGTTCATCTAAAAGAAAACAGCACGACCCTGGCGTATGTCCAGGTGTGACGATAACTGTCGCCGACGTCTCGCCAATAGTCAGTTTATCGCCATCGTTAAAGAGAATTGCGTCGCTCGGTGTTTCATCCCAGAACTCGGCTTCTGCTGTGCCGATATACAAAGGCAGCTCGTATTTGGAACGCATTTCATCAACCGCGTTGACGTGGTCAAAGTGCGAATGAGTTAGCCAAATAGCACTGATTTGACCCTTGCTCTGCACTGCCATGCTCTCATAAAATGAGGCCTCCCATGCGGGATCGATGGCGACACTTTGGCCACTGGCTTTGTCGGTCAGTAGGTATAAAAAATTCTCGTAGGGGCCATCGTGCGCAAATGTAGTAATAATGTACTTTGCCGTTTCAATCATGGCTTAAATTCTCGATTGTGTTGCCGACAAGTGTAGCGGCAGTCTGCGTCCAAGCCAATGCTAAGCCGTTGGTTTAGTGACGTTATATGCTTTTGACGAATATTTCATTTTGCTTGGCAAACACGGCTAATATATTCCCCATGTGGATTAGACTATTAACACTGTTACTCATTTCATTGCTAGCCGGTTGCGCCAGCAAGCCAGAGATAATGCGGTTCGAAAGTAGTCGTGTTAGCGGTCAGCAGGTTGAAGGGTTAGACGATGCGCAGCGTTATTTTCTCGAGATTGCTCTGCGCAGTGAGTTTGGAGATGCGGACCCTCTTGTGAGGCGATGGGAAAGACCCGTTCGGGTGTTTATCGATGGCGACAAGCCTGCAGTTCTTGTCAAAGAGGCTTACACCGTCATCGATGAACTTAAAGAACTCGCGCCACAGCTAGATGTAAGTTGGGTCGATAGCGCTGAGCAGGCTAATCTGCTGATCTATTTTGGGCCCTACAAAAAATATTCAGAGAAATACGCTCCTAATGCGAGTAATCGACTCAGGAAAAACTGGGGCTATTTCACCGTACAGTGGTTTGCTAGTGTTGAAGGCATCGAAAGTGCGACGATGTATGTGGACACCCATCGTGCAAGAAATAGCGATGAACGCAGACATCTTTTGCGTGAAGAGCTGACGCAAGTTTTTGGCCTAATGGCGGACTCAAAGCGTTACCCAGACAGCATCTTTTATCAACATTGGTCTACCACCACAAGTTATAGCGCCCTAGATGAACAGTTGATAAAAATGCTCTACGACAAAAGAGTTCGCAGTGGTATGGATGAAAAAGCGGTACGCGCCTTGTGGAGCGGAACAGGATCGAATGAAGTTTCAGGTGCGGGTAATCAACCGCCAAATCACTAACAGCAATTGGCGATTTAGAAAAAATTCCAGTAATTCGCCTTTTCGGCATCTCCATATTTTTTACCTATTTACGATGATGCATCTGCTGCATCGCCGAACACTGACCTTTTTCACGCCGTTCCCATCTTTTTATCAGTTGATCTAGCTTTTTCGGACTTAACAAAGGTATCTTGCACTGGTGTTCTTTCGAAATAGGCTAAGCCGTGCAAGCTTCTCTCAAACAGTTAAGGTACTTTGTTGCTATAGCTGACTGTGGCAAGGTTTCCGAAGCGGCAAAGCGTTTACATGTATCGCAGCCCACTCTTTCTTCGGCCTTGGCTCAACTTGAGCAAATATGGGACACACAGCTTTTTATAAGGCACAAGGCCTGGGGGGTCACGCTGACAGCCAATGGCAGTCGCTTACTGACTCGCAGCAGAGCCATGTTGCAACATTCGGGTTCGTTGAACGACTTTGCTCGAGAGTTAAACGAACAGGTTTCTGGCGATATTACCTTGGGCTGTTTTAGTACGCTAGCACCTTTGTGGGGCCCCGAATTGCTTTCAAGTGCAAAGCATCAATTCGCAGACCTAAATATCGAAATAGTTGAAGGTGACTTAAGCCAGCTGCAAGCGGGTGTCATCGATGGAAGATTTGAGTTGGTGCTTGTTTATGGTATCGGTGCTCACGAGAGGATCGTCACAGAGCACATAGCTAGCTGTGAACCTCATGTCCTGCTGCCTATTGAGCACCCCTTGGCGAATCGAAGCAGTCTCTCACTATTGGACCTGCGAGAAGAGCCGTTTGTACTGTTAGATCTTCCCCATAGCCGTGATTATTTTCACGGCTTATTTGAAAGCGAAGGTGCGGTTCCTAAGCCGGCTTATCGCAGTAGCAATTTCGAAATGACTCGTTGTATGGTGGCAGAAGGTTTAGGTTATAGCTTGCTCAATCAAATTCCAAAGACCAATTCAACCTACAGTGGCGCGAAGGTCTGTACCGTGCCCTTAGAATTAGCCAGCAAACACCGTCTTTCTATTGTTGTCGCGAGCCATGCCGGTCATGAGGCTAGCGTACGCGCACAGGCGGTGAGGGCGCTACTTAAAGAGCAGGCTAATAGCAGGTAGTTTTGTCACTGATCCTCAAACTCGTTCAGAAGTCACCGGAAAATACACATAGAAAAACCCGGCAAGGCAGAGGCCAAACCGGGTTAAATCTGGAGGAAGAACGATTAAACTGTTGCGCCATCCAGAATTTTATTAAAGGTACTGCTGGGGCGCATAATCTCGTTACATGCCTCAACATCGGCCTTGTAATACCCGCCAATATCCACAGCCTTACCTTGAACAGCGGCAAGCTCGTCCACGATTGTTTTCTCGTGCTCACTTAGCTGAGAGAACAGTGGTTTAAATTGAGAGGATAACTCCGCATTGTCAGTTTGCTTGGCGAGCTCATCTGCCCAGTAAAGGCAAAGGTAAAAATGGCTACCGCGATTGTCCAGCTCACCGACTTTGCGCGAGGGGGACTTGTTGTTGTCTAGGAGTCGGCCGGTCGCCGCATCTAGGGTCGCCGCAAGAACTTTTGCTTTCTTGTTATCGTGCTTCAGGCCCATCTCTTCGATCGATACCGCCAATGCCAAGAACTCACCCAGTGAATCCCAACGAAGGTGGTTTTCTTCGAGCAACTGCTGAACGTGTTTGGGTGCCGAGCCGCCAGCACCTGTTTCAAAAAGTCCACCACCTGCCATCAGAGGGACAACCGATAACATTTTTGCACTGGTACCTAGTTCCAGAATGGGGAACAGATCCGTTAAGTAATCGCGCAAGATATTCCCAGTCGCCGAGATAGTATCCAGGCCTCGAGCAACGCGTTCTAGCGTATAACGCATAGCTCGAACCTGAGACATTGTTTGAATATCCAGACCCTCAGTGTCGTGCTCTTTGAGATAAATCTCTATTTTTTTGATCAGCTCGTTTTCATGCGGGCGATAGGGGTCGAGCCAAAACACGACGGGTGTGTCGGATTCACGAGCACGCCTGACGGCGAGTTTGACCCAATCGCGTATTGGCGCATCTTTGGTTTGACACATACGCCAAATATCGCCTTCTTCAACGCGTTGCTCTAACAGCACCTCACCAGTCTCTACATCAGTGATGCGCGCGATACCCGCCTCAGCCGTTTCAAAGGTCTTGTCGTGCGAGCCGTACTCTTCCGCTTTTTGAGCCATCAACCCAACATTGGGTACCGTACCCATGGTGGCTGGGTCAAAGTTGCCGTGCCATTTACAGAAGTTGATCATTTCTTGATAGATACGAGCAAACGTAGACTCGGGCATCACCGCTTTGCAGTCGTACAACTTGCCGTCTGCACCCCACATCTGCCCGCCTGAACGAATCATAGCTGGCATTGAAGCGTCGACAATAACATCACTAGGCGAGTGGAAGTTGGTGATACCTTTGGAAGAGTCGACCATAGCGAGCCGAGGGCGATGTACTTGACAGGCATGAAGGTCGCGCTCAATTTCTTCTCGTTTGGAAGCGGGCAGCTCGGCGATCTTCTCATAGAGCGTCGCCATACCGTTGTTGACGTTTATTCCAAGCTCGTCGAAAAACTCGCCGTGTTTCAAAAAGGCATCTTTGTAATAAATTTTAACTGCGTGGCCAAACACAATGGGGTGAGAAACCTTCATCATGGTTGCTTTTACATGCAATGAGAAAAGAATGCCCGATTCACGGCAGTCTTCCATCTCGCGCTCGTAGAAATCGCAAAGAGCCTCTTTGCTCATAAACATCAAATCGATCACTTCGCCGTCAAGCAAGTCTATCTTCGGTTTAAGAACCACGGTTTCGCCACCATCTGTGACGAGTTCCATTTTTACGGTGCGTGCTTTGTCTAGCGTGGTTGATTGCTCGCCATGATAAAAATCACCGCTGTGCATATGTGAGACATGGGTTTGTGACCATTGCTTCCATTCCCCCATAGAGTGCGGGTATTTTTTGGCAAAGTTTTTAACGGCCTTGGGCGCACGGCGGTCAGAATTTCCCTCTCTTAGAACTGGGTTTACGGCGCTACCCAGAATCTTGCCGTAGCGGCGACGTAGCTCGTGCTCATCGTCACTTTGAGGATCATCAGGAAAATCAGGCAGGGCGTAACCTTTGTCTTGTAACTCAGTGATACAAGCCTTTAATTGCTGAACTGACGCACTGATGTTTGGCAGCTTGATAATGTTGGTGTTTGGATCTTGAGTCATACGACCCAACGCCGAGAGATTATCTGGGAGCTGTTGCTCTTCCTTCAGGTAATCTGGGAATTCCGCCAGTACTCTGGCCGCCACCGAAATATCGCTGAGCTCAACATCGATGCCCGCTGCAGCTGTAAAGGTGCGGACAATCGGGAGCAATGAAGCGGTCGCTAGCAGAGGTGCTTCATCAGTGTAGGTGTAAATTATTTTCTGCTTGTTTTCAGACATTTTTGACTGGGTTCCTTGATCACTTAGCAAAAGAAAATGCTGTTGATATGTCTGTTTGGCGAATGAGGGCCAAAACGAGTAGCTATATCAATGGGGCTATATCTTACGCCAAAATGGATATTGACTGGTGGGTTTATTTGTAGTCGGCAATGCAGGGCGAAAATTCAGACGCTTAGCTACAGAATTATGGCTTTGCGGCCTCAGGGGACTAAAAAAAGCACCCAATGGAGTCGCTTGTATTGAACAATTCAAGCAGGAACACGTACATCTAACTTATTTTTAAAAACAGTTTATCTGGCATCTACAGACAGATTATAGCGTTGATCTCGCGATCGAGTTCAGGCATTTTGCTCTCGGGCGTCGCCAAAAACTCAAGCAGACACAGGTGATTATGCTAGCGGTGATTTGGCTAACGATTGTTTAGCTGGACTACAAACCAGTGCTGGTAGCTTCAAATGCTCAGTTTTTTAGCGAAGTACCGCACGAAGTCATAGATTGTTCCTTCAAAGTCGTCGGGTGCCAAAGGGCCAGAATGCGCATGGTGTGAGTACAAAGCGTCTTGGACTTTGGCTAGTTTCGCTCGATCTTCACTGTTTATTTGACGCCACAATGCCACTCGTTGCTCTATCTCATCTTGAGGCATTTTGTCGTCATAAACAGACATACCCCAACGCAAACGAACATGATCAACGTCAGTTGGCTGTAGAGACAAATAGACAAGTACATCGCTTGAAACTGAGCAAACCAGAGCCGGGAAAGCGCAGAATAATAATGATCCAGCTAGCTCATCTTCACTGAGGTCTGGGTGATGAATACCGCGTGAAGGAGCGTTCTGGGGGTAGTTGGCTTTATAAGCGGTAAATCCAGGGCCATCCCCCAGTTTTTCGCACAATCTGGTTGGTGTTCGATTACCCAGTGTATCTGGGTGTACTCGGGATAAGTGGTAGCCCTCCATAAAATTTTCGATGAGGCATTTCCAATTGGCGGGCCAAGTTTCTTCTTCTACAAAAACGTGTTGCAATTGATCGCAATGAAAATTCGCCAGTAGAGTATTTAGTTTTTGCAGTTGTGGTGAAAAAGGTTCGCAATTTCCAGCCAGGTTGACCAATATAAATCCTTGCCATATTTCCACCGCATAACGGGGAAGGTCACAATCGCTACTTTGCTGCTCATTCATTAATGGAGCAGCAAGTAACCGGCCGTCAAGGTGATAACTCCAAGCATGGTACGGACAGATAAAGTGTTTGCAACTTCCACTGCCTTCGGCCAGTTGCATGTTGCGGTGGCGACATACATTGGACAACACAGCAATTTCACCGGTGTTGTCACGGACGGCGATTAACGGCTGTGAGAGTAATTCAGTCGCAAAAAAATCCCCTGGATTTGGGATTTCATCAACCCGTCCCACGCATAGCCATTGAGTTTCAAGCAGATGCTCTTTTTCATGAGTTAACCACGGTTTATTAGTATAAAAATGAGGGGGCAAACTTAGTCTTTTTTTATTTTCACAGTAAGCAACCAGCTGTGTTTGCATTTCTTGTATATTTGCTTCGAGATTGCGCATTGACCCCCGTTCCAACGGCTGATTTGGCTTTAAATAGGTACAGTGTTGGCCCATTTTTAACTTAGGTAAAATCAATTTGAGTAATCTGCTTGATTCCGAATGTCTATATTTCTATTTGCGACATGGATTCAAGTCGCATTTAGATCAGAGTACTGGAACGGTTTTTTAGGGAGCCAGACTTAAGGTCCAAAAATCTCATTTTTTTAAAGGTGGCTACTACAATCAATCACTTGAATTTCAACGAGCTCGCTTTTCATGCCAAAGACTATCTACATGACCGGAACCGACAGCAGTGGACACGCTCGATTCTATCGTGCTTTTGTGACCGCTGATTTGTTTGGTGGCTGGAGTTTGGTTCGAGAGTGGGGCAGGTGTGGCTCCGCTGGGCAGTGCAAAGTGGACTGGGTTCCGGAATTGAGCGAAGCACTTAAAAAGTTACAACAACTGGCGTACCGTAAAATTCGCCAAGGTTTTCAACCCGTCGCTTCACTCATCAAATAGTCATCCTACTTTTGATTCTGGTTATCGTTGCATATACGCTTTTCTGAGTGAAAACATCAAAGCACTTGCCAAGAGGCAGTAGCAGCCGAGCACGAGCAGCTGCAAAGTATAAGGCACGCCAGCATCGATTAACCAACCTGTGACACCTGGGCCGAGTGCGCTCGAAAAAACCATCAAAGCTGTCACTAGGGATCGAATAGCGCCCAAGTGGGCGGTACCGTAGAGTTCAGGCCATAGAGCGCCGAAGAGCACAGAGCTCATGCCGTAAGAACAGCCCAGAAGCGCCATAAAGAGGTATATTCCAACCACTGCCTGGATATTCCAAATGACAAAGCAACCGCAGCCTAGTGGCAATAGAAAATAAGGCAGTAAGCGCACGCCACTGAAGCGATCGACAAGCTGCCCGGTAATGAGTGAGCAAGTGACAGTTATGGCGGCCATTACGCTGAATGCTTTGGCAAACGATTCGGTTGGCCAATCTCTCAATGTGACTAAATAGTCTTGATGAAAAAAAATTGCGGTGCCAATAAACGATGGTGCAAGAACTGCACTGATTAACCGCCAAAAAAGCGGATCACGAATCACTTGGTCTCGGCGCCACTGCACAACTGATGAACGGCGCTCAGGGGCGTCATTGTGTTGAGGCTTTCGTTCAACACTCATCAAAATGGACGTGACCGGTAAAGCAAGAAGAATAAGTATCACACTTGATATAAGCCAAGTTTGGCGCCAGCCAAACCATGTAAAAAGCACTATCGTCAATAACGGTAAGACTGCTTCGCCTCCCTGATGCCCTAGAGACACCAGTGATACAGCCCGACCGCGGTGCCCTGTGTACCAACGGCCCATAGCGGTCACAGCAGTGTGAGACATCATGCCCTGTCCAAATAGTCGCAGCAGATAGATCGTCAGCACCAGAAGAGCTATTGATTGTGAGACTGCCATTGATGCGGTAGCGATCGCAAGCATAGGTATTACAATCAGCAAGGTGCGTGATACGGTAGTGATGTCTACCAGGCGGCCTAGAAACGGCAGTGTTGCTGCGCTCGCAAGCGTCGCTACCATGTAAATACCGCCAAATTCACCGTGACTCAGATTAAAGTCAGAACGAATCTCTGCACCGCTCAAAGAGATGAAGAATGTTTGGCCAAAGCTAGAGAAGAAAGTTAATAAAAAACCACCGCCAATCCAACGCGCATTATCGCGGATAAATCGAAGATAGCTGGCCATGACTTTCACAATTGAGGTGGCGAGAAAGGATTAACGCAGCATACGCGGCAGCGACCTAGCGCGCAATGTTATAGCTTTTAGTTCATTGTATCATTTTTTAGTGCTCTTGTTCGCAGCGATCTTGCTTGTATTAAGGCTAAAACTCTTTTTCAATCGATTTGTAAAAATCACTGTCACCAGACGACGAGCATTTTGTATTCGCTGTGCTTGTTTTATAACACAAGCAGGATTCTGATCAGCAAATCCAAGACACGCATAAAAAAAAGCCCCGCTAGATGCGGGGCTTTCTCAGGCGATATTATTCCAAAAAATTACTTTACAGCACGATTACCAATGAGTTCCTCAACTACAGACGGGTCTGCCAAAGTTGACGTATCACCGAGACTGTCTATCTCATTGTGTGCAATTTTACGCAGGATCCGGCGCATAATTTTCCCCGAGCGAGTTTTCGGTAAACCAGGTGCCCACTGCAACACGTCAGGGCTGGCAATCGGGCCAATCTCTTTGCGAACGTGTTTGATGAGGTCAGCACGCAGTTCATCACTGTAATCCACACCGTTCATCAACGTGACATAGGCATAGATACCTTGACCTTTTAACTCGTGCGGGTAACCGACAACAGCTGCTTCTGCAACATTTTCGTGCAGTACTAGCGCGGATTCAATTTCTGCTGTGCCCATGCGATGCCCTGAAACATTGATGACATCATCCACGCGCCCCGTGATCCACCAGTAACCATCAGCGTCTCGCTTAGCACCATCGCCCGAGAAGTAATAACCGGGGTACATAGCGAAGTAAGCTTCATGAAATCGTTTGTGATCTCCATAAAGTGTCCGCATCTGGCCAGGCCATGGGGATTTAATCGCTAACACACCTTCTGCAGCACCTTCTGCAGGAAGTTCTTTGCCTTGCTCATCGAGTAGAACCGGCTCAATGCCGAAAAAGGGTTTTGAGGCAGCACCCGGTTTGAGCGCATGAGCGCCGGGCAGCGGGGTAATCAGATGACCACCAGTTTCAGTTTGCCACCAAGTATCGACAATAGGGCAACGCGCATCGCCGACCACGTTGTAGTACCACTCCCAAGCTTCAGGGTTGATTGGCTCACCCACTGAACCCAGAACGCGAAGGCTCTTACGAGCGGTCTTTTTGACAAACTCATCACCGGCTGCCATGAGCGCACGAATTGCCGTCGGTGCCGTGTAAAAGATAGCTACATTGTGTTTGTCGATAACTTGCCAGAAACGGCTCGCGTCCGGATAGTTAGGCACACCTTCGAACATCAGAGTTGTTGCACCATTCGCCAACGGACCATAGACAATGTAGCTGTGTCCGGTGACCCAACCGACATCTGCCGTGCACCAAAAAATTTCACCGTCTTTATAGTCAAAGACATGCTTGTGGGTGATAGCGGCATAGAGCAGGTAGCCGCCAGTCGTGTGCTGAACACCCTTTGGTTTACCTGTTGAGCCAGAGGTGTATAGAATAAACAGTGGATCTTCAGCGTCCATTGCTTCAGCAGGACAGTCAGGGCTTTGTGACGCAAGAAGCTCGTCATACCAAACATCGCGTCCATCAACCCATGCGACATCTCCGCCGGTGCGCCGCACAACCACAACAGTACTCACGCATTCTGCGTTTGCACAAGCGATATCGGCATTGGCTTTCAAGGGAACGGGTCGACCGCCACGGAGGCCCTCATCAGCGGTGATAACGGCTTTACATTCTGCTGCAATCACACGGTCGCGCAACGCTTCGGGTGAGAAGCCGCCAAATACAATAGAGTGCACCGCACCGATACGCGTACAGGCCAGCATGGCAACTGCAGCTTCGGGGATCATCGGCATGTAGATGCACACGCGATCACCCTTCGTGACACCTCGGGCTTTTAGGCCATTAGCCAGTTTGCATACTTCAGCATGAAGCTCACGATAACTGATGTGACGATCTTCGTCGGGGTTGTCGCCTTCCCAGATGATTGCTGTTTGATCTGCTCGAGTCTCAAGATGGCGATCGAGGCAATTGTAAGAAACGTTTAATTCTCCGCCTTGAAACCACTTGATATCTGCTGTGTTGTAGTCCCACTCAAGGGTTTTGTCCCAAGGCTTGGACCACGTCAAGAACTTCTCAGCTTGTTCGCCCCAGAAGCCGGCTGGGTCTTCGATTGAACGCTTGTACATCTCTTCGTACTGTTCGGCATTAATATTCGCCTGCGCCGCAAATTCAGCTGGAACTGGATACAACTTATCGGTCGACATGTGCTGACTCCATTGGAAATCGGTTTTTATTTATTGTGTTTGAGCTCTTTCATCGATGGTGCGTTCGATTCATGATCGATGAAGCTAAATCTGCCATCACGAGAGCAACGGCACTATTATTCACCGCAATGGTGATAAGTCATAGTCTGATAATTATATCTTTTATAATCAATAGTATAGCGAGATTGAGACTAGCCTGAAGCTCTACTCACTAGTGTATTGTCAAATAAATCTTTCACTATTTGAGAAAAAAGGTAACAAAACAACTGCGAGGGACGCTTTTCTCCCAATTATGGCAAAGTCAGATAGTTACTTTGCTGTGTGCCGTGGAATGTCCATTTTTTGCCGCCTTTCCCAAAGGGCTTTTCGACTAATCCCTAACCGTGCGGCCAGCTCCGTTTCATTCATATGGGTTTGGTTGGTGACCACAAAAAATCGAAAATACTCATCCAAACTGAGGCTGGCGGCAAGAGGTGCTTGCGGGGCCTGTGGGTCTGGCTCTGTCGAAATACCCAGCATGCCCGCATCGATATAAGGGTCGTCAGACAATATTACTGCGCGTTCAACGGCGTTCATGAGTTCGCGAACATTTCCGGGCCAATGGTGCTTTTGCATAGCAGTTTGCGCGCGCTCGTTAAAACCTTCGATTTCAGTACTCAGTTTTTTTCGTGCTCTTTTTAACGCGTGCTCCGCCAGTGCCAGAACGTCATTTTCACGGTCACGTAAAGCGGGCAGGGGAATCTCTAGGCTTCGCAATCCCAAGTAGAGATCTTCTCGAAATTCTCCATTCTCCGTCAGAGCAGCAAGGTTTTTTTGACAAGATACGATTAACCGCACGTCTACTCTTCGCGCATGACTCGACCCAAGAGCACGGACCTCCCCGTGTTCGAGTAAACGCTGCAATCGTGCCTGCGCTGTTTCATTGAGTTCACAAAGGTGGCTAAGGTAAAGCGTGCCACCGTGTGCGGCATCCGCAAGACCTTTTCTTCTTGAATCACTGCCGACGACGGCACCTCGTTCATGGCCAAAAAGCTCCGCCTCGATTGATCCGTCTAGAATCGCACCACAGTTGACCACAATAAAGGGCCCATCACTGCGTGCACTTGAATCATGGATTGCTCGGGCTACCAATTCTTTGCCTGTTCCCGGCTCACCAGTGATTAGCACTGGCATTGATACAGGGGCAACCTTGGCAATTCTTTCAAATACAGCACTCATTGCTCGACATTCGCCGATCATCCCTGCGCTTGGAAAAGCACGCTGCAAGTCATTTTTAAGTGCTGCATTTTGGCGATTGAGCTGATTGCGTTTTAGGCAGCGCTCTATCATCAACAACATTTCTTCGTGATCAAACGGCTTGCTGATATAGTCGACCGCGCCATTTTTCATGGCCTCTACAGCGGAACGAACACTCGCGTAGCTCGTCATGATAATGACGGGGACTTGCTCTACATGACTGATAATTGCAGTGCCCGGTTCTCCAGGTAAGCGTAGATCGCTGACAATTATATCGAAACTGTCGAGAGCTAAAGCCGTCGCCTGCTCTACAGAGTTCGCCTCCTCAACATCGTGCCCGGCGCGTTCAAACACGCGTCGAAGTGACAGACGAATGACATCTTCGTCGTCAATGAGTAGCAATCTGCTCATGCGCGGAAATTCTCCATGGGAGGCTCTGTCGTAGATTTAGGAAGGGTGATTCGAAAGCAACTGCCTACACCCGGTGTGCTTTCCACATTGATACGGCCCGCGTGTTCTTCCACGATTGAATGCACCAGAGACAAACCGAGACCAGTTCCTTGCCCCACGGCTTTTGTCGTATAGAAGGGTTCGAAAATAGATCCGCGCGCCAGTGTGTCTATACCAGCTCCTTGGTCAGTCACTTCGATGATGCAATTGTCTTCAACCAAGTAAGCAATGACTTTCACGTCACTACCGGCATCACTCGCGGCACAGGCGTTACTAAGCAAGTTGACAATCATTTGCAATATTTTCTGTCGGTCAGCATTTATAAATAAATCACTGGAACACTCACGGCTCAAGTTGATGGGACGCGTCGCGGGATCAAGCTTTATCAGTTCAAGTGCTTCATTTATGCATAAGTGCAGCGCGAAGTTGCTTCGATGAGCTTCACTGCTGATCTCTCGTCGAGAAAATGCGAGTAGTGATTTTACAATTTCATTAATTCGCCGAGTCTGCTTAACAATATTATCCCCGGTCGATATCACAATTTCTGCATCGCTTTCGTAGGCTAGGTTCTGTGCCAAACTATCAATCCCAGTCAAGGGGTTGCCAATTTCGTGGGCCACACCGGCCGCAAAACGACCGATTGAAGCAAGCCTTTCCGTATGCGCTAGCTCGGCTTCAAGCAGGTCAACATCTGTGCGATCTTCCACTAGAATGACGAGTCCGTTTCGCGCTTCTGGCATTGCAGCACTGGTTTCGATACTGGATTTATGAAAATTGTAACTGTGGGTTTTACTGTCCCGATGAACACGCTGTTTGAACAGATGACCGGTGTCGGTACTGGCAAAATCGTTTAGCAGGCGACCCCAGGGTGCTTCTAAGGTATCAACAGCGCGACCCAGAGCTGCAGCTGAAGGAATCCCCGAGATACTTGTCATGGTGATATTCCATATGACGATTGTTCCATTGGTATCCAAGGAACAAACTCCAATAGGCAGCTCTTGGAGGACGTCTCGATGGTAGCGACGCATCTCATCGAGTTCTCGCTCAGCTCCGCGCAGACGATTGCGCGAATTCTCAAGCCGCATTTCGAGTCGTTTAAAACTATCAGAGAGGGCGGCATGAGTTTCAACATGAAGCTGCAATCTGTCATTGACGATTAAACGTGCAAGTGTGGGCCCAAGTAGACCAGACAAATTTAGTTCTATGCGTTCACGTAACAGGCGTAGTTCTGTGGGACGAGATTCTTGCCAGTCTAACTGCATTTCGGCCAATGCACTTCGCACTTCTTTTTCGGCGGCCGACGGGCCCATGACTTGTTCTAGTTGCTGCGTAAATTGGTGCGGAGATAGCGCAAGTACAGTACCCGTAAGCGGGCGGGCCGCTTGGTGAATACACAGCTCTGCAGCCTCTGTTTCCTCAGCTGAGGCTCTTGTGGCATAAGAACCCAGTATCATCAGCAGAGAATTGACCGTCAAAGTCCAAAAGGTGGCAACTGTCCAGATATCGCTTCCTTCGCCACCAAATATAGCGCGTAGATCGATCTGCTGGTTGAGGATGTCAGAGTTGACCAGCAGCGGCACGATCAATATGACAAACCACATGGCAAAGCCACCCACGAGTCCCAGCAGGAACCCATCGCTATTTGCGCGTTGCCAAAACAATAGGCCTATCATTCCAGGCAATAATTGAGCGACGGCCACAAATGAGATCAGCCCCATTTGTGCCAACCCTGCGTTATCTTCAATGACTAAATAAAACCCATAGGCACAAAGGATAATAAAAAATATTGAAACGCGCTTACTCCAAAGTAATGCACGATAGAAATTATCTTGTGCTTGCGGCGCTGTCATACCGGCGGGTGCCAACCAGTGATTTAACACCATCGAAGATAAAGACAGTGTGGCGACGATCATCATGGCGCTCGCCGCTGACATACCACCTATTAGCGCGAACAAAGACAGCCAAGGGTTTTCTGCTGCCAGTGACACTGCCATGACGTAGAGATCAGCAGACATGCCAGGTGCGATATTCTGTCCCGCCCACAAAATGGGAATAATGGGCAAATTGAGTAGCAGCAGATAAAGCGGAAAGGCCCATGAAGCAATGCGCAACGATCGGGAGCTGTGGTTCTCAGTAAACATCATATGAAATTGCCTTGGCAGCAAGAATGCAGCACAAAAAGACAACACCATTAAACTCAGCCACGGACCTTCTTGAACGGGCTCGTATAACGCATCCAGTGCTTCAGGTGTTTTTTCAAGCCATTGCTCCATGCCGCCGTAACCACCGAAAACGCCGTATATGGCAAAAGCACCCACACTCAACAAAGCCAACAACTTCACAGCAGACTCAAAAGCAATGGCTACTACTAGACCTTCGTGCTGGTCGCGAGGGGTGAGGTGGCGGGCGCCAAACAAAACAGCAAAAATGGTTAATACGATACAAAATGCCGCGGCTAGGGTGTCCAGAGCGATGTCAGCAGTGAGCATCTGCACAGATTGGGTAGCGGCTCGGATTTGTAGCGATAGATAAGGGATAGACCCCAGTAACATCGCGGCGGTAACCCATGCGCCAACCCTGTTTTTGCGGTAGCGAAAAGCAAACAAGTCCGCCAGTGAACTCAGTTGATAATCTCTGACCAATCGCAGTATGGGCTGCAGCAAAACCGGGGTCATAGCCATTGCGACCGTCAGACCTAAATAAATGGTGAGGTATAAAAACCCACCGCCCTGCGCTAATCCAACACTGCCGTAGTAGGACCAACTGGTTGCGTAAACTCCCAAAGAAAGGGTGTATGTGATGGGATGCCTAGCAACGGACAGCGGTATTGTTCCTCGCTCAGCTAGCCATGCTAAAAGGAACAAAAGCGCTAAGTAGCTCAGCGAGGCAAACAGGACAATCCAGGCGCTCATGTGCCGCTATCACCACGATTCGCCGCGTAAATTGCAGCGATCAAACCTGCCCAAAGAACAAAAGGCGTGTACCAAGCTGGACGTTCGCGGATGAGCCAATCGAACAAAGGAGAAGCAAATAATAAGGCAGCCAACAACAGCAATATCACGACTTTATCCAGAGGGGGTCTTGGATCGCCAGTTTTAGGGGTTTGGCTCATTGTTTCTCGTTTTCAAGCTTCGCTAGGCGTTATTTCGTTACAAAAGGTAACGTATTTAGTTCAGTGCGGCAAGCTCAAGATGCTTTGAGAGAAGAATGGAATGCGCTTTTTAAGTCTTAAAGACAAATAACAAACGTTAAGCAACGTTGCGTAAATCCCAGATCCGAATCGCTCGATCTAAAAAATCAACGCAGTTTTTGGAGGACTCAACGGGAGGTTGACCCAGAGACTTCCAAGCCTGTTGCAAGTTGTCTAAAGGACGGTTCAAATTCAACGCTGGTGCATGATTTTGCTTGCTTAGTTTATTGCCATTTTGATCCAGTAAAAGCGGAATATGCACGTAACTTGGCTGTTCTAAGTGCAATGCTTGCTGCAAGTGAATTTGACGAACCGTGTTATCCAGTAGATCGGCACCCCGGACTACTTGGCTAACACCTTGAGCGGCATCGTCTACAACAACCGCGAGTTGATAAGCATAGAGCCCGTCGCGACGTCGTAAAATAAAATCACCCGTGGTCTCTCTAAGGTTTTCGCGTTGTTCACCAAGCACTTGGTCGGTGAATACATGTCGACATGGGTCCGAAAGCTTCAATCGAATGGCATTGCCAAACTCATCGTGCTCTGCCAACTGGCAAGTGCCTGGGTACACACTTCTCCCAAGCTGGTTTGCTGACACCCGCAGTTGCGCGCGCGTACACCTGCATGCATAAAGACGGTTCGCGAGGCGCAGGCCTTGCAGTGCGCTTTCGTAAAGGGGTGTTTGCTGTGACTGATACAGCACTGCGCCATCATGATGCAAATGGTGCGCAGCCAAGCTCGTCAGTATTTCCGCAGCAGCGCCATCAATCTCTCGGGGAGGGTCGATATCTTCAATGCGAACGAGCCAACGCCCTCGTTGCGATCGAGCTTGTACGTAGCTGGCCAGTGCCGCCACAAGAGACCCCATGTGTAGCGGACCTGAGGGAGAGGGCGCAAAGCGCCCAACATATTCCCTCACGACATCACTTACGCTGACTGTCGCTCGCGAATTTCTTCCATGGTCTTGCAATCAATACACATGGTGGCCGTAGGGCGTGCTTCAAGGCGCCTGATACCAATTTCAATACCGCAGCTCTCGCAAAAACCATAGTCTTTGCTGTCTATTAAGCGAAAGGATTCGTCGATCTTTTTGATCAGCTTGCGCTCGCGATCTCGGGTACGCAGCTCAAGAGAAAACTCTTCTTCCTGGGTTGCTCGATCGTTCGGATCGGGGAAGTTGGTCGCATCGTCCTTCATATGTCCGACTGTGCGGTCTACTTCTTCCATCAGCTGACGTTTCCAATCCAGCAAGATGGCTTTGAAGTGAGCGTACTGCTCGGCGTTCATGTATTCCTCACCCGCTTTTTCTTCATACGGGGTGAATGCCGCTACATCGCTACTATTTTTTTTAGATTCCGTTAAATTGGCCATAGCTTTTGTCTATTTGGATCCATTCTTAAAAGCAGGGTTTAATACCACATCTAGTCACATAGATGCAACATAATATTAAGCGCTAGATGGTGCACACTACCCAACGCTTGATGATAAAAATTTCAGTTCTATACATAATAGAACGCTAAAAACCGTCAAAAAGGGGCGAAAATTCGCTTAAATTAGCGATTCAATCAAAGGTGCTTGAGCGTGCAAGTCGTAACCTGCGGATTGTGCAGCTGCCAGCACATCGCTCATCGGTAAACCAGCTCGACGTTGTAAAACACACCACGCGATTGTGCTCCGCGTACCGCTGCGGCAATAGGCTAATACAGGGCCATTTGCGCTTTGCACAGCGGTCTCAAAAGCATCAATCACGCCGCGATCCAGGCTGTACATATCAAATGGAACCGCGTGGTACGCTAGACCAGCGCGTGTTGCACTCTTGGCGATTTCGTCATGCGTTGGCTGGTTGGCATCTTCACCATCAGGTCTGTTGCAAATAACGGTGTGAAAACCTTCTTTAGCCGCTATCTCCAGCGCACTTGTCGATATCTGTGCTGAGACAGCAAAGTTTTCATCTATTTTTGTAAATTGACTCATTCTCAATACCTAATTTAGTTTGCGCTATATGCATGCTAGGGCACCTCATATCAAGTCATACTTGTGCCATCGACGCGCTTGTTTTGCCGAACCGTGTTGCGACCCTAGCCAAAGCACTTTTATTGCCGTCGGTTCGCATCTTGATGGTCCTATATTTTCACGCCGACGTCACTCGCCGAACATAATTCGAGGCTCACTCGTTTTTGCTCTAGTCATCGTCAGCGACTTGGGCAGACGATTCTAATCGTTCAACACGTGTCATTGCCTTTCCATCACGCAGGGAAAGCTCGACGGTGTCGCCAACATTGAGCTGCGCTGCCTTTGTGATTAGCTCACCTCGTCGACGCGCTACCAAGTAACCACGTTCCAGAGTAGCCAACGGGCTTACAGCGTCGAGTGCGCGACTGTTGCCACTCAGTTGCTGTGATGCTCTTTCCACAGTTACCTCCATCGCACGACCTAATCTAAGGGCTAAGTTCTCGTGACGTTGTTGTTGCCTTGTTATCAACTGTTGAGGGGATTGCAGGGCTAGTCGCGATTGCAATTGAACCATTCGAGATCGACTGCGCTGCTGCATATTGCCCAGCGTATGGTGCAACCGTGTCTGCGCATTGTCTAGCCGTTGTTGCTGCTGCAACAGCTGGCGTTGCGGATGGCAAAGCTCGAGTCTTCTGGATAGCGCGCCCACACGATGTTGTAAATCTATTTGCCAGCGCCGCCCATGATTGTGCAGTCGTGTTTCTATTGCCGCCAGTCCTCGACGCATCGACGCTACATCTGGGCTCACAAGTTCTGCCGCCGCGGACGGTGTCGGTGCTCTGGCATCAGCGACGTAATCCGCAATAGTGGTGTCGACCTCATGGCCTACACCGCTGACTATTGGCAGGGAGCAGGCTGCAATGGCGCGAGCAACAATTTCTTCATTAAAAGCCCACAAGTCTTCGAGCGAGCCTCCGCCGCGTACCAGAAGTAAAACATCACAAGGGTCATAACCATCTGCGCGAGCAATTGCTTTTGCGACAGCTGTAGGCGCCTGTGGCCCTTGAACCAGCGTAGGAAAAACCACTACGTCTGCTAACGGATAGCGTCGAGCTAAAACGTGTACAACATCGCGTACAGCGGCACCAGACGCAGAGGTGATTACCCCTATTGTTGATGGTGTAGCTGGTAAGGGTTTCTTAAGTTCTGCGGCAAACAAGCCCTCTGCATTTAGTTTGGCTTTTATTGCTTCGAACTGGCGCTGAAGTGCACCAGCACCTGCGTCTTCAACATGCTCAACAATAAGCTGGTAATCACCGCGGGGTTGATAGAGAGAAACGCGAGCGCGCAACCGAACTTGTTGGCCATTTTCTAACGGGATTTGCAGCAGCTTGGCTTTTTGTTTAAACAGCGCGCAGCGCACTTGGGCGCGATTATCTTTCAAAGAGAAATAGAGATGACCCGATCCCGGTCGGGATAAATTGCTCAATTCACCCTCAACCCATACCCAGCCGAGTGTGAGCTCCAGAAGTTCACCAACCTCACGGTTGAGTCGACTGACGCTAAACACGTCTCGTTGAGGTTCCAAAAGAAGAGAGCTTTCGCGCTGCACGTCGAGTACTCGATAATTGAAATAAAGCCCGACACTATATCGCAAGCGGGCAAGACCGCAAAAAAGTTATCTAGCAACACGGCTTTAAAGTGCGTAAACAAACATGCAGCGAGCTGTCTTGAAATGCTCGGCACTGGTATACTTCTATTTTGTCGGCAGAGCCTTTATGCAAGAGCTCATTGTCGTCCCCCGCAAACACCATTCTGGAGACAGTAAAACGCCCATGCGTATCATCAGTGAGGCCCTCACCTTTGACGACGTCTTGTTGGTCCCCGCTCATTCGGAAGTCCTGCCCAAGGACGTCGATCTGAAGACACGATTGACCCGTCGCATCTCGCTCAACATTCCTTTGGCCTCAGCTGCCATGGATACCGTCACCGAGTCACGCCTTGCGATTGCGCTTGCGCAAGAGGGCGGTATAGGCATTGTGCACAAAAATATGTCTCCTGAATTACAGGCGCGTGAAGTGCGAGCGGTCAAAAAATTTGAGTCGGGTGTTATCCGAGAGCCGCTGACCATCTCGCCTAATGCCACTGTGCAAGAAGTGCTCGATATCACGAAACGCCATAGAATCTCTGGGTTGCCCGTTGTGGACGGAGAAGGGCTGGTCGGCATAGTCACACAACGTGACCTGCGGTTTGAAACACGCCTGGATGAGCCCGTCTCTGTAGTGATGACACCGCGTGAAAAACTCGTCACCGTCGGCGAAGGTGCCAGCCGTGCCGAGGTACAAGAAAAGCTGCACCAAAACAGGATCGAGAAAGTTCTAGTTGTCTCTGACGATTTCGCTCTGCGCGGAATGGTAACCGTCAAAGATATTCAAAAGTCGCATGACTTTCCCAATGCCTGTAAAGACGAAAACCAAAGCTTGGTTGTTGGTGCTGCTGTAAGTACGGGAGCAGACGCTGAAGAACGTGTAGAAGCGCTGGTCGAAGCAGGTGTTGATGTCATTGTTGTTGATACGGCTCATGGTCACAGCCGTGGCGTCATGGAAAAAATCTCTTGGATCAAAAAGAGCTTCCCGCAGGTTGATATTATCGGCGGCAACATAGCCACGGGTGACGCTGCCAGAGCATTGGTTGACGCCGGTGCGGACGGTGTAAAAGTAGGTATTGGACCAGGCTCAATTTGCACGACTCGCATTGTCGCCGGCGTCGGTGTCCCGCAAATAACAGCCGTCGACAACGTCGTACAGGCCATCGGTGACACAGGGGTCGGAATTATCGCGGACGGTGGTATCCGATACTCCGGTGATCTATCTAAGGCAATAGCGACCGGCGCTAGTTGCGTCATGGTTGGTAGCATGTTCGCCGGTGTTGAAGAAGCACCGGGAGAAGTTGAACTCTGGCAAGGGCGCTCCTATAAAAGTTATCGCGGTATGGGTTCAGTCGGTGCGATGCAGCGTGGGTCATCCGATCGTTATTTTCAAAGTGGTAGCGCTACAGAGAAGCTTGTACCTGAGGGTGTTGAAGGTCGCGTGCCTTATAAAGGGCCAATGAACGGTGTGATTCATCAGCTGTTGGGTGGGCTTCGTGCCAGTATGGGATATTGCGGATGCGCTGATATTGAGGCGATGCGAACTCAGACAGGTTTTGTCAGAATCACTGGCGCTGGTATGCGCGAGAGCCACGTACACGATGTCGCCATCACTAAAGAGCCGCCAAACTACCGATCTAGCTAGGGGCTCTTTATATAACGCGAACGCGCTATTCAACGGATAAGCCGATTCACCGCTGGTGTGAGTCGGCCTTTTTATTTGCCAAGTGAAGCAAACAATGACTGCAGATATTCACCAACAACGCCTTTTAATCCTTGATTTCGGTTCGCAGTTCACTCAGCTGATCGCGCGCCGTGTGCGCGAAGCGGGCGTCTACAGCGAGCTGCACCCGGGCGACATGAGCGAAGACGCGATAAGCGCCTTTGCACCTAGCGGTATTATCCTCAGCGGTGGACCGGAGTCAGCGACAACCATCAAAGACGGTTACAGCGTCGCGCCGCTTGTGTTCGAACTGGGTGTCCCAGTGTTGGGTATCTGTTATGGCATGCAAGTCATGGCTGCGCAGCTCGGTGGTGAAGTCGCATCAGCGGATCACAGCGAGTTTGGTTACGCGCGTGTACGTGCTCGCGGGCACAGTGCATTACTCCGCGATATTCAAGATGAAGTGACTGAAGAGGGTCACGGGCTTCTAGACGTTTGGATGAGTCATGGCGATCGCGTTGAGCAGTTGCCTGTAGGCTTTAAGTGTATCGCCAGTACCGATTCAGCACCTTTGGCGGGCATGGCCGATGAAACGCGTCGATTTTATGCGCTGCAATTTCATCCAGAAGTGACACATACCAAACAAGGTGGCGAGATTCTGCAGCGCTTTGTTCGCGAAATCTGTGGCTGCGATGGGCTCTGGACGTCAGGTAACATTGTTGAAAATGCTGTAGCCCATATTCGCCAACAAGTCGGTGACGACGGCGTTTTACTCGGCTTATCCGGCGGTGTGGACTCTTCAGTCGTGGCGGCTTTGCTACACAAGGCCATTGGCGACAAACTAACCTGCGTGTTTGTCGATAACGGTTTGCTGCGCCTTAATGAGGGCGACCAAGTGATGCAGACTTTCGCCGACAACATGGGCGTTCGAGTGATCAGGGTTGACGCTGAACAACGGTTTCTCGACAAGCTCGCCGGCTTGAGCGATCCCGAAAAGAAGCGTGTAGCAATTGGTCATCAATTCATCCAAGAGTTTGATCGAGAGTCGAGTAAGCTCGAGAACGTAGCTTGGCTTGCGCAAGGCACTATTTACCCCGATGTGATTGAGTCGGCCGGTGCTGCCAGCGGAAAGGCTCATGTCATCAAAAGTCACCACAATGTCGGCGGCTTACCCGATGACATGAAACTGCAGTTACTAGAGCCACTGCGTGAGCTTTTCAAAGACGAAGTCCGCAAAATCGGGGTGGAATTAGGCCTTAAACCAGAGATGGTTTACCGCCACCCGTTCCCAGGCCCTGGTTTAGGTGTACGTATTCTCGGGGAAGTTAAAAAACCCGCAGCAGATTTATTGCGACAAGCGGATGCTATTTTCATCGAAGCGTTGCACGAGTACGATCTCTACGACAAAGTGTCACAAGCATTTGCCGTGTTTTTGCCAGTCAGTTCAGTGGGGGTCACGGGTGATGGAAGGCGCTATGCCCCAGTGATTGCATTACGCGCCGTAGAAACCGTAGATTTTATGACTGCTCATTGGGCGCGTTTGCCCTATGATTTCCTTGACGAAGTCTCACGACGGATCATCAATCAAATTGAGGGCGTGTCACGAGTTGTCTATGATATCTCTGGCAAACCTCCAGCAACCATTGAGTGGGAGTAACAGCATGTCTGTAAGTAAATTCAGAACTTGGCGTTCGGCACGTGCACTGGCATTTTTAGCTGTAGTAGCAGTGCTATCAGGTTGCAGCTCTTTGCAAGGCAAAAGCGATGAAGATGTTCAAGGCAAGCCTATCGATGGGGCCGTGCGGCATTCATTTAACAATGAAGCGGTTGTCGGTCTTTGGCGGTCCGCTGAAGAATCTCGCCAGGACGGTGATTTTATAGGCGCGTTTCGAGAGTTGCGTAAAGCGCTTGAGATTGACCCAGCCGATCCCGTTGTTTGGAGTCGGCTTGCAGAAATGGCACTGCGCTTAAACAAGCCGGAACCGTCAGAAAAATACGCTGAGCGCTCCACGCAATTGGCCAACGGCAACAACACCTTGATATATCGCAATTGGCTGATTATACAACGAGCCCGCGAGATCAATAACGATATCGAAGGCGCTGATCAGGCCTTGCGAAAAGCGAATCAGTTCCGTCCATAAACTCGACAGACACAGTTGTTAGCTACACGCGGAAAAAACAAAGAATATGACGAGCCTGGCTGCTAAAGCATTAGGGGATAGTGGTCCCTTTAGCGAGGGAATTGACGGATTCAAATCCAGGCCAGGTCAGCTAAAAATGGCTGAAGCAGTGGAAGATGCCATAGGTAGTTGTGGCACCTTAGTTTCCGAAGCGGGGACGGGCGTCGGTAAAACATTTGCTTACCTAGTACCCGCGTTGCTCAGTGGCGAAAAAGTCATTGTGTCTACAGGTACGCGCCATCTCCAAGATCAATTATTCCTCAAAGACCTGCCTGTAGTCTCTGGCATGTTCAAACAAAAGCCCAAAGCGGCGCTACTGAAAGGGCGCGCCAATTACCTCTGTAAACATCGACTCTCTAAAGCACAATACAGCCCGCACCTGTCTTCCCCTGAGAGCCAGACGCAGCTGGCGAAAGTAGCGCGTTGGGCAGAACGGACGGTCAGCGGTGATATTAGTGAGCTGTCTGCTGTACCCGAAGACGACCCCATTTGGGCACAAGTCACGAGTAACATCGACGTATGTGCTGATCACGAGGCAGAGGAGTTCGAAGGCTGTTTTGTGCTGCAAGCTCGAAAAAAAGCACAAGAAGCTGATTTAGTCGTCGTCAATCATCATCTTTTTTGTGCAGACTTGGCACTAAAAGAAGAGGGTTTTGGTGAGATTTTACCCACCGCAGCGGCTTTTATATTTGATGAAGCTCACCAACTTCCAGAAGTAGCAAGTGCCTTTTTTGGCAAACGATTGGCGTCAAGACAAATTGTCGAGCTGTCCAGAGATATTATCGCCGCACAACTCACCGAAGCCCCCGATGAAGCGGGCCTTCGTTTATTAGCTGAAGATCTTGAGCGGGCTGTTCGTGATTTTAGATTGGCGATGGGCATTGAAAAACGTCGTGCCGCTTGGTTGGACATTGCCAACACACCGGAGATTTGCGACGCATTCCCTAATATACAAGCGTGTTACGCTGAGCTTGAACGTGCTCTGGATAAATCCAGTGAACGGGGAAGAGCACTCGAGACTTGCCATAAGCGCGTAGTGAGGCAAATGGCATTGCTAGAAAATTTTGATGATGACAAGGAAGATGAATTCATCACCTGGTTTGAAACCTACGCCACGGGCTTTTCTCTAAACCTGACCCCACTGGATGTTTCAGGGCCATTTGCGCGGGCAATGGCTGGATTGCCGGCAGCTTGGGTTTTTACGTCTGCAACGCTCACCGTCAACGGAACTTTTGACCACTTCAGGCGTTCCCTTGGGATATCTAAAGAAGCTGATCAATGCATCGCCGATAGCCCCTTTGATTACATGCGAAACGCGATGTTGTTTGCGCCTCCCAATATGCCGCAGCCTAATTCGTTTGACTACAGCAATGCTGTTCTTGAGCTTGCGCTGCCTATTATTAACGCCAGCCGTGGCCGATGTTTTATGCTCTTCACGAGCCATCGAGCTTTGAACGAAGCAGCGGACTACTTTGAAAACAAGCTCGATTTTCCGATCTACGTTCAGGGTAAAGGCAGTAAGACAGAATTACTGGAGAACTTCCGGCAAGCCGGAAATGGGGTGCTGTTAGGCACTTCAAGTTTTTGGGAAGGTGTCGACGTGCGTGGTGAAGCGCTGAGTTGTGTCATCATTGATAAGTTACCCTTTGGTTCTCCCGGGGATCCCGTTACTAAAGCGCGTATTCAAGCGCTCGAGCGCAATGGTCGCAATCCGTTTATGGACTATCAAATTCCGCAGGCAATCACACAGCTAAAGCAAGGCGTCGGACGTTTGATACGCGATGAAACAGACAACGGAGTATTGGTGCTTTGTGACCCGCGTTTAACCGAAAAAGCCTATGGATCGCTCTTTTTAAACAGCCTGCCACGTATGCATCGCACACGACTCATTGAGAAGGTAGAAACCTTTTTCAAACGTCAGCGCGAGCAGAGCACTGAAGCATGAGCCGCAGTTATTTAGCGCTCGATACTTCGACAGAGTGCTGCTCTGTCGCGTTGCTGCACAATGGTGAAATTAGTACTCATCGATTTCACAACACGCGAGAGCATGCAAAGCTATTGCTTCCCATGGTACAAGAGTTACTGGCTTCTGCTGGCGCTTGTATGAGCGATTTAGACGGCGTGGCCTTTGCACGCGGACCTGGCAGTTTTACGGGGCTTCGCATCGCTGCCAGCGCAGCGCAGGGTTTGGCCTTTGCCAAAGAATTGCCGCTGGTGGGCGTTTCCACATTGGCCACTGTCGCTCAGGGTGCTAAGCGTGAATTGGGCATTAAGCAGGCAGCGGTCGCGATGGATGCGCGCATGGGCCAAATCTATTGGGGATGCTATGACAGCACCCAGTCCACCCTGTCTTTGATCGGTGATGAAACCGTGTGCGATCCTCAAAACATACAATTGCCTGAAGGCAATCGATGGGTAGGTGTAGGCACTGGTTGGGATGAATACACAGAACAACTTGAAGCTGCAAGTCAGACCATCGTGCTGCGACACATGAGTAATCGTCGTCCTGAAGCACAAGATGTACTTAGGTTGGCACTGCCTAATTTTGCAAACGGTGTCACGCTTAAGGCAGAACAAGCACAACCTGTTTACTTAAGGGACAAGGTTGCTAAAACCACAGCAGAAAGGCTTGCCGAAGGGGGCAAACGCTAAAGCCAAAGAAAGTTTGCCACTACGTTAGCCGATGACCGAGCGCAACGCCTTTTTAAACGTTTCAGCGTTGAAGGGTTTGGCGATGAGAAACTGAGCTCCGGCCTCGCGTGCTGCCTGTCGCATCTCAGTGGTTGACTCAGTGGTGATAAAACCAAACTTGACCAAGTTACCGTCTTCACGGGCCTTTCGTAAAAAATCAATACCGTTCATATTCGGCATATTCCAATCACAAAGCACCAAATCTGGCTTGGCTTCGTCCAATTGTGTCAATCCCTCTAAACCGTCTCCAGCCTCAGAAAAATCAAGCCCATCAAAACCCGCTTGTTTTAACGTGCGTTTCACAATCATGCGCATAGACGCGCTGTCATCTACAACTAAAACTTTCACGACAAATCCTCGTTGTCGGTTAATTACTAGGCTAATAAACCTATCGGCACGGTAATCTGCAAACTAAAGACCGAAAGCTAAATAATTGAAAGTACAGTTGTTGGTGTAGAAATAAACCAAGAGAAAAACGAGCAGCGACAGGTTTCAGCGTGAAACCTGTTCAAATTGTGTCTCAAGCTAGAACAGCTTTGACCATTGATCGGCATTGAAGCCGACGAGTAAGTTCTGCGCCGTTTTAAGTACTGGGCGCTTGATTACTGATGATTCTGCTGCAACTAACGCGAGGGCGGGAGCTCCACCGGCTTCAATAAGTTCTTTTTGAGAATCAACTAGCTTGCGCCAAGTGGTTCCGCGACGATTAACTAACTGATCAAGCCCAAGGGCATCGGCCCAGACCCGCAAAGCGTCTGCGGGCACGCCGTCTTTCTTAAAATTGTGAAAAACGTAGGCGATGTTCTGATCGTCTAGCCATCGCCTCGCTTTTTTCACCGTATCGCAGTTGGGAATACCATATAGAACCGTTTCTGACACGATTAGATATCGCGCAGCAGTTCGTTAAGACCCGTTTTAGCGCGAGTTTTGGCATCCACTCGCTTGACGATAACTGCGCAGTAGAGGCTGTACTTACCGTCGGCTGAAGGCAGGTTGCCCGCGACCACGACTGAGCCTGCTGGAACTCGACCATAAGTGACTTCATCGCGCTCACGATCGTATATTTTGGTGCTTTGACCAATATAGACACCCATGGACACAACGGATCCTTCCTCGACGATCACACCTTCCACCACTTCAGAACGAGCACCAATAAAGCAGTTGTCTTCAATAATTGTAGGACCAGCTTGCAGGGGCTCGAGCACGCCACCGATGCCCACACCGCCGGATAGATGCACATTTTTACCAATCTGCGCGCAGGACCCTACCGTTGCCCAAGTATCGACCATCGTCCCGCTGTCTACGTAAGCACCTATATTGACATAAGACGGCATTAACACGACGTTAGGCGCGCAGAAACTACCTTTTCGAGCAACAGCGGGCGGTACGACCCGTACACCAGCCGCTTGAAATTGCGGCTCACTCATGTCGGCAAACTTGCTAGGTACTTTGTCGTAGAATTGCGTAAAACCACCGGCTCCCATAGGCGCGTTGTCGCGCAATTTGAAAGACAACAAAACAGCTTTTTTCAGCCATTGGTTCACTTCCCAGTCACCAACACCTCGACGCTCAGCCACTCGAGCTTCACCGCTATCGAGCAAATTAATAGCGTCTTCTACCGCACGGCGAATATCCGCATCGCAGTTGCTGGCGGAAAGTTGGTCACGGTTGTCGAATGCTTCTTCGATGACCTTTTGCAAATCATTCATGGACGGGAGCTCCAGAGTTATTGTTAATTAAAGGATTATACTCGGGTAAGGCATAAGAATGCAGCAGTTGGTCAAAATGAACAGCCAGACTGCCTCCAATAACTCGAACGCCGAAGGCCCACACAAAATATAGAATCGTTCATCCGCTAGAACTGCACCGACCTAATTGATCTGCCCAATCTGAACACCGTGCTTTTCCCTTGGCAAGGTTTATCAATTGTCGGTCGTTACGGGGTAGAGCTTAACAAGTGGGCTAAATACTGGCCCGTTTTGCTGCGCTTACTTTTGGCCACTTTTGCGGGCACTCCTTGAGCCACAACTTGGCCGCCTTTTTCGCCGCCTTCAGGTCCGATATCTACCAGCCAGTCGCACTCGGCGAGTAAATCTAAATTGTGCTCTATGACAAAGACACTGTGACCTGCAGCGACGAGGCGATGCAATACGCGGATAAGTTTTTCTACGTCAGCCATATGAAGGCCAACCGTTGGCTCATCAAGTATGTACAGGCTGTGGTTGTGCTTGGTGCGTCTTCCGTCTGGGTTGTCACGGGTCGGCTTAGCTTTCGATAATTCAGTGACTAGCTTTAAACGCTGTGCTTCTCCACCGGACAAGGTCGGACTGTGTTGCCCGAGTGTTAAATACCCAAGCCCCACGTCTTGCATTAATCTCAATGCATGATGAACGGCAGGGTGCGCCTCAAAAAACTCTACGGCGTCGTCGACTGGCATCGAAAGTACTTCGCCGACGTTTTTACCGCGCCATAATATTGAAAGCGTTTCACGATCAAAACGTGCGCCGTTACAGCCATCGCACAAGACTTTTACATCGGGTAAAAAATTCATTTCTACCCGAGTCATCCCTTGGCCTTCGCAAACCGGGCAACGCCCGGCACCTGTATTAAAAGAAAAACGACTTGCCGCGTAGCCTCGAATTCTTGCTTCATCCGTCGCTGCAAATAACTTACGTATGGCGTCCCAGAACCCGACATAAGTAGCAGGGCAAGAGCGGGGGGTTTTGCCGATAGGTGTTTGATCAACTTCTAAAACGCGCGTTAATTGCTGGATACCTTCAATGTTCTCACAGCCGTAGAAGTCGGCCTTCCTTCCACGCTTTTTCGCGGTGCCAATTCGGTTGCTGATGTTATGACTAAGTACTTCGCGTACAAGCGTGGATTTCCCCGAACCGCTGACTCCGCTGACACCCACTAACTGCCCGAGAGGCAATTTTAAGCTGATGTTTTTTAGGTTGTGCAAACGTGCGCCATTGATTTCAAGTTGCCCCAGCGCTTCTGCTTTTTCAAGTCGTTCCATAGGATGCTGCAAGGGGTTGGCCAGCATATAACCGGTTTGAGAACGAGAGGCTTTACATATCTGTGCCACTGTACCCGTGGCAACCAACTCACCACCACGTGAACCAGCACCAGGGCCTATGTCGATGATGTGATCCGCAGCCCTAATTGTGGTGTCATCATGTTCTACCACTATGACGGTATTGCCCTTGTCTCGAAGTTGAATCAACGTCTCCAACAACAAATCGTTGTCTCTGGGGTGCAAACCTATCGTTGGCTCATCGAGCACGTAAGCCACACCGCGCAACTGCGAGCCCAATTGGGCCGCTAGTCGTATGCGTTGCGCCTCACCACCCGATAGCGTAGGTGCAGCCCGGTCAAGACTGAGATAGCCCAGCCCCACCTGGTCTAAAAAGCTGAGCCGTGCGCCAAGCTCGCTGATGATATCTCTAGCGATCAATTCTTCTCGTCCCGCCAGCTTTATTTTAGCAAACCATTTTCCGGCTTCTGCAACGCTCATCTCGGCAAAACTAGACAGCGGAAGCTCTCGATATTTTACGGCGAGCGCCGTGGGGTTCAAGCGAGCACCTTTACAGTCAGAACAGGGCTCTTTCGTTTCGGGTTCTAACCATGCGTGCTCTTCACTGGCATGTTCCTCGCGCGTTTCAGGCAAGGA
The DNA here is from genome assembly GCA_937965695.1 of uncultured Granulosicoccaceae bacterium. Taxonomy (GTDB): domain Bacteria; phylum Pseudomonadota; class Gammaproteobacteria; order CALCKW01; family CALCKW01; genus CALCKW01. The sequence continues at coordinate 19,312 of CALCKW010000018.1, read as the reverse complement.
TAAACCCGTTCCAAAACAGCTTTTACACCAACCGTGTCGAGAGTTGTAAGAAAATAGCCTTGGATCAAGTTCGGAAAAACTGGTTTGGCAGCTGGGGCAAGCGCGGGCTGTGGAATAGAGGTTTTCGGAGCGTCCAGCTTTGATGCGCACAGTTCCGTTGCCAAACCCCAATGCAGCGTCAAGTCGTTCGTCTAATTGTTGGTGTTGCGCAGCTTCGACATTCAATTCACCTAAGGGCAGATCAATGTCGTGTTCGTTGTAGCGATCCAGCCTCGGCCAGTTGTCGGTATCAAGCATTTTGCCGTCAACCCGCAATTGATCAAAACCCTTGTTATTGGCCCATTTGGCTAAATCGGTGTAGTAGCCTTTGCGGGCAACCACTAGAGGTGCAAACAATGACACCTTTTTGCCGCGATGGTTTTTCAACAACTGTGCGGCAATCGCCTCTCGGCTTTGCGCGGCGATTTCAGTGCCACAGTCGGGACAATGTTGGGTGCCTAACTTAACAAACAGCAAGCGTAAAAAATGGTGGATCTCCGTAGCTGTTCCGACGGTGCTTTTTTGCCCACCGCGACTAGTGCGCTGCTCGATTGCTACAGTAGGCGGAATACCACCCACATGGTCAACGTCAGGCGGTGTTGCAGGCTGAACAAATTGACGGGCGTAAGCGTTGAGTGACTCCAAATAACGTCGCTGACCCTCTGCAAAGACAATGTCAAAAGCTAGGGTACTTTTCCCTGATCCAGATACACCGGTAACAACGGTTAGTTTATCTCTTGGAATGCGAATATCTATATTTTTAAGATTATTCTCATTCGCTTTTGAAACAACTATTTCATTGCTGGGCTTGGTTTTTAGACCGTAAGAAGCAGGAGCTTCCGCGATTTGATCAAAGCTATTGGCATGATCACTCAATGCAATGCCCGTATGACTTCGTTTTTCAGCAATTAAGTCATCTTGCGTACCCACCGCCATTATTTGGCCGCCACCTTCACCGCCTTCTGGCCCTAAATCGACGAGCCAGTCTGCTGCGGCTATGACATCTAAGTTGTGCTCGATGATCACGAGGGTGTGACCAGCCCCTTGTAGTGCACGTAACGCTGTCATCAATCGACTAATGTCTTCAAAATGCAAGCCAGTGGTCGGTTCATCAAACAAGAACAAACTGGGTGCATCTTTTTTAGCACTGACCAAATGAGCAGCCAACTTTAGCCGCTGTGCTTCACCGCCTGATAGCGTAGGCACAGGTTGCCCCAGCGTGACGTAATCAAGCCCAACATCGCAGAGTGTTTGTAGAGCACGAATTACTTTGGGTTGCTCAGCAAAGTGCGCAAGTGCTTGTTCGACCGTCAAGGCAAGAATGTCAGCGATATTTCGGCTCACATCATCAGCACCCAAATCGTAAACTTCTAGTAGCTCGTCACGATAACGACGACCTTGGCAATCAGGGCATCGCAAATATACATCCGATAAAAACTGCATTTCCACGTGTTCATGGCCACTGCCGCCACAACCAGGACATTTTTGTTGATTGGAATTGAAACTAAAACTACCGGCGGTGTAGGCGCGTTCTTTTGATAGAGGGAGCGTTGCGAAGTGTTTGCGAATGCTCTCAAAAGCACCGGTGTAACTCGCGGGGTTTGAGCGCGCGCTTTTTCCAATGGCAGACTGATCCACCAGCATAACTTGCGCGATGTTCTGCCAGCCTTCTATGGCATCGCATAAGCCCGGTGTTTCGGTCGCCTTACCATTCAGTCGCTGCAAACCACGATAAAGCACTTCATGAATCAACGTGCTTTTACCCGAACCACTGACACCCGTTATACAAGTGAGGTGCCCGAGCGGCAGCGACACATCTAAGTTTTGAAGGTTGTGTTCGCGCGCGCCAAGTATCTTTAACCATACTGTCTCTGCCGTAGGGCGGTTAAAAGTATGGCCAGTTTCAATCTGGGCGCGGCCTGACAAATAATCAGCAGTACGAGACTTTTTACTGCGCAATAGCTGTTTAGGACTGCCGTTAAATATTATCTCACCACCGCGCTCACCAGGCCCCGGGCCCATGTCTATGATGCGATCGGCGGCCAGCATTAATTGCGGGTCATGCTCCACGACTAACAAGGTGTTACCTGCATCACGCAGGCGCTGCAGAATAGCGACAATTCGGTTTAAGTCACGTGGGTGCAAACCAATACTGGGTTCGTCCAATACAAACAACGTATTGACTAGCGATGTACCCAACGCAGTTGTTAAATTAATACGCTGAACTTCTCCACCAGAGAGAGTCCGAGACTGGCGATCAAGGCTGAGATAGCCCACACCTGCTGTGTGTAAATAACGCAAGCGAGCCGTGATGTCCTGCAGTAGTTGCTCTGCTACTTCACGCACCGTAGCCGGTAGCTTTATTTGCTCTACAAAATCTAGCAGACGGTCAATTGGCAGTTGCATAACATCATGCAAACACAAGCCTGGCAAAAGGCGACTGTCAAAATCGTGCCCAACGGGTTTAAAACGAAACTCTGTAGCTAAGGCTTTGTTGGAAGATTTTTCATCACCGAGCCTCCAAGCCAATGATTGCGGTACAAGGCGTGCACCTTCACAGCTTTCGCAAGGTGTGTAGCTGCGGTAGCGCGACAGCATGACACGCACATGCATTTTGTAAGCACGACCTTCTAACCAATTGAAAAAGCCCTGCACACCGTACCAGTGGTTGTCTTCATCGCCATCTTCGCCGTTAATAACCCACTGTTGCTGCTCATCGTTTAGCTCGCCCCATGCAATGTGCAACGGAAATTTTGCACGTTTGCCATACTTGACTAGATCACGCTGGCAAATAGCATTGGTTTCACTCTGAAATACTTTGATCGCACCTTCAGCGATGCTGAGATTGGCGTCTGGTATGACTAGCCCGTAGTCGATGCCCATCACTCGGCCAAACCCTCTACAGGTAGAACAAGCGCCTACCGGGGAGTTAAACGAAAACATAGCGGGCGAGGGTTCACGGTAGCTGATGTCACAAGTGGGGCAGTGACGGCCAGCACTGAAATGCCAACCAAGCAATGCTTGTTGGTCTTCGTCAAGCGTCCAAGCGCTGGCGTGTTCAGCCCCGCGTAGCAGTGCCGCTTCTAAGGCCTCGACTAATCTGGCTCGACTTCCTGATCGCAGCTTTAGTCGATCCGCAACCACCGTGAGTTTGTCGCTCGGTTGATCTTTGATTTCTAGTGTACGTTCATAGCCTTGTGCGCTGAGGTGATGACGTACCTCAGCTTCGCTAAAGTTGTCCGGTACTTGAACGTCAAAGCAGATGGCCAGTCGGCTGCCTGCATCAATGTCGTTAAGCAGTCGCTGCGCGGCAGCCTGCGCTGAATCGACGACCACTGATTGCCCGCAACCGTGGCAGTAGAGTTGAGCTGCCCGCGCATAGAGTAACTTTAAGTGGTCGTTCAGCTCGGTCATTGTGCCAACGGTTGAACGTGACGTTCGCACAGGATTCGTTTGATCAATAGCGATAGCAGGAGGAATACCCGCCACTTCGTCCACCTGCGGCCTATCCATGCGGTCTAAGAATTGACGCGCATAGGGGGAGAACGTCTCGACGTAGCGACGTTGACCTTCCGCATAGACAGTATCGAAAGCCAGGGAGCTCTTGCCCGAACCGGAAACACCTGTCACCACAGTCAACTCGCCCAGAGGTAGATCAAGGTCTATATTTTTAAGGTTGTTGTGGCGCGCACCGCGCAGTTGAATGCGATCTTTTGTCATGGGCTGAGCTGCTTTTGTTTCAAGCTTTCAGTCTACGCGAAACCCCAGTGGCTGGATATAGATACAGGCTAAAAAACAAGCGCGCACATCGAATGTCAGCCGTTGTTTACAGTGCAGCGCAGTACAGACAAACTAGGGGACTTCAGATCAAGTCATGCTCGCACCGTCGACGCGCCAATTTCGGCTCAGTCGTGTTGCAAATCTAGCCAAAAGCACCGCTATTGCCGTCGATTCGCGCCTTACTGGATCCAATTTTTTCACGCCGACGTCACTGATTGGACTTAAACTGAGGCTCTGTAGCGTAGGGTATTGATCACTATTGCTAGGCTTATTCATGTCAAGTGCAACAAGGAAGATTAAACAATGCTAAAGCTCTTTTATGCTCCGGGAACAGTTGCGCTCGCAACGCTCATCACGCTCTATGAAGTGGATGCCGATTTTGAGGCCATCGCCATAGACTTTAAACAGGCAGCGCAGACCAAGCCAGAGTATCTGTCCATCAACCCCAAAGGCCGCGTACCCGCATTGGTCACAGAGCGAGGTTTATTAACTGAAACACCGGCAATACTCGTTTATTTGGCTCAACGGTATCCCAATGCAGGGTTATTACCCAAAGACGATTTCGATTTTGCACAACTGCAATCCTTTAACAGTTATCTAGCCTCAACTGTTCACATCAACCATGCTCACAGAATGCGTGGTACTCGTTGGGCTACACAAGAATCCTCCTTTGAGGATATGCGATCAAAAGTACCGCAAACCATGTTGGCCAGCTTTGAGCTGTTGCAACAAGAGTACCTGCGAGGCCCTTGGGTTATGGGTGAGCAATACACCGTGGCTGACGCCTACTTATTTACGATTACGAGCTGGCTCGAGAGCGACGGTGTGTCCCTTGCAAAATTGCCGCAGGTGGCAGAGCACTTTGAGCGTATGCAAGTTAGAGCTGCAGTACAAAAAGCACTGGAGCTGCAAGCGTCTATTTGAATGTTTTTTTACTGGTTATATTAATTAAACCAGTTCGCCAATTTGAATACTGTTGTGGAGGCGGGGGGAGTCGAACCCCCGTCCAAAAGACTCTGCCATTAGCGCCGCAGACATCGCCACTCAAACTGTTTCCCCCCGGCCTGAATGATTTCTGAAAAACTTGTTATTTCGGCTCTTTTCTCTGTGGGTCTTTATCGATAAAACGCCACATTTCCGTCTAAAACGTCTTCTATCTAGCTCAAATCTACCAAAAAAACTCCGTTGAGCTGCCGATTCTTCAGGTTGGTATCTAGCCATTAGAGCCTCATAATTTTAGTCCAGCTAAAAAAACAGATTAACTTGACTCCCGATATCAGTCATTTTTTTACCTATGCTAAAAAAATCACAGCAAGTATCTGATAGATCTTCACCTAATCTTGGCAGCTTATTGCGAGCTCGTCGGAAGGAACTAAAACTTACAATGCAAAGCGTCGCGGATGCCGCAGGGCTATCCGTTGGTTTTATCAGCCAGGTAGAGCGAGGACTGGCAGCACCGTCCTTAGGATCATTAGCCTCAATTGCAGACGTGCTCCAGACAGAAATTAGTAGCTTCTTGCGCCAGCCAAGCGCTGGCAGCCAAACCACACGAGAAGTCAGTCGTTTGGCCTATTCAGTGGCAGATGCTTCGGTTTCTTATGAAAGATTATCGACGTCCTTCGTCGACTCTAAGTTGCATTCGGTCATCGTGCATGAGCCACCAGGGCATCGGATGGAACCTATCAGCCATCGTGGTGAAGAAATGTTTTACATAATCGACGGAGAAATAACCGTCGAGATCGAAGGAGAAGTGGAGGTTTTGCGCAAAGGCGATTCCATTCACTTCGATAGTCACCGAGTACATTCAACATGGAATCACGGAGAGCATCCTGCGTCCATTCTCTGGTGCGGTACGATGGATATATTCGGTGATGCACCCGCTCCAATTCATAAAAAGGCCTCGCCACAAGAGGTTGCCACTTACCCCGTAGGAGAACTGAAAATGTGATGAAAAAATCAGCCTTAGTAACAGCGCTTTGCGCTGCAGCTGCGTTGGCCAGTCCTGCAGTTGCAGAAACAGTTTTGCGCCTAGATGAAGTAGCTGTTGGCGAACTCGACCCTGCAAAAGCTTCGGACTATGCAGACAGCATCTTAATGTTCAACATCTACGACACACTTGTTTTGCCTCAACAAGGTGGTCCTGGCCATGTGCCACACCTTGCCACCAGCTGGACAGCTGATGGCGCATCTTATACCTTCACTTTACGTGACGATGTGATGTTCCAGTCTGGCAACATTATGTCTTCGGCGGACGTGGTGTATTCGGTAGAGCGCATGCAGGCGTTGGGTGCTGGGCTATCTTACCTTCTTGCAGGTGTAACAGCAGAGGCGCTGGACGATAGCACGGTGAAATTCACTTTGGAAAAACTCTATGCGCCATTTATAGCGTCACTGGTACGTCTACCCATCGTCGACATGGCGCATGTAAAAGCCAACTCTGACTCAGAGTGGGGCGAAGAATATTTGTCCGGAAACGGTGCAGGAACTGGCGCTTACAGTGTTTCTTCGCACAACCCGCAAGAAGAAACAGTCATGGCAAAATCTGACAGCTATTTTCTTGGTGTCGCAGATGCTGCTCCTGATACGGTGCGCCTTCGTTACGGCCTAGAAGCCGCTACTGTACGCACACTAATTGCACAGGGCGAGCACGATATCGCCAGTCAGTGGCTACCACCTGAAGTCATACAAGCACTCGCTAAAGATGGTGCACAGCTGCTAACTGAAACGGGTACTGGCGGTTTTTATTTTAAAATGAACACCGCCAAAGCACCGTTAGATGATGTGAATTGCCGCTTGGCACTGAGCCATGCTTTTGACTACGGCACCGCAATTCAGATGATCGCTATTAACGATGAAGTCTCTGCAGGAAGTGCTGCCACTGGCGCAATACCCGTTGGTATGTACGGTGCAAACGGTGCGGATATGGCACAGGCGCAGGATCTAGACAAAGCACGTGCCTATCTGGCTGATTGCCCGCATGAACCTGCTGACATGAACCTTGAAGTTAGCTGGATTGCAGAAGTACCATTAGAAGAGCGTTTTGCGCTTTTGATGCAGTCCAACTTCAATGCTCTAGGGATTTCATCCAGTATCAAAAAAATGCCTTGGGCACTTTTTGCTGAGCAAGTATCAAAGCCAGAAAACACACCACATATCAGCAGCTCTTTGTTAATGCTGTTACCGGTGACCCAGATACCTTGTTGTATGGCATGTATCACTCTTCAACACCTGGTACTTGGCAATCACCGGAGCATTTAAACGATGCAATGGTAGACAAGCACTTGGACGCTGGCCGCACAGCAGGCTCAGATGCAGAGCGTGAAACAGCTTACGCTGCATTGAACGCTCGTCTGATGGAAATCGCACCGACAATCTACGGCTTTGACCGTCAATCTGTTTTTGCAGCCTCTAACCGGGTGAAAGTTCCGGCTATGACCGATCCCGCAATGGCCTTTGGCCTAGACGGCATGGGCTTTAGTTTTCGTCTAATGGAAATGGTGGAATAAGAGCCCTTCCTCTGGGGCACGGGTAGTTATCCCGTGCCTTATTTTCCCTCTTGCCGGAAACCTCAATGTCTGCTGTCTTACGCCTGCTTCTCCATCGGCTTGGTATATCTCTAATTGTATTAATTGGCGTTTCGATGCTGATTTTTTCCATCGCACGGATCATCCCCGGTGATCCCGCGCGTATCGCGCTAGGCCCTAATGCCACAGTTGAGCAGATCACCAAACTGCGTGGCGAGATGAACTTGGATGCGCCACTTCCAGTGCAATACGGTTTTTTTCTGGCAGATATTAGCCGTGGTGACCTAGGGACTTCCCTCTACACCAACCGTCCTGTCACTCAGGACATCGCGCAGTTTTTACCTGCAACGCTTGAATTGGTGTTTCTCGCTGGCGCTATTATGGTGGCGGTTGGCTTGCCGCTGGGTATCCTTGCAGCGCGGTATCGAGGGCGCTGGCCTGATCACTTTGTTCGCGTACTTGCCTTATTAACCGTGTCAGCTCCCGGCTTTGTTTGGGCTGTCATACTGATGTTGTTATTTGCATTCTACCTGCCGCTGTTTCCCATAGCAGGGCGCTTATCCGACATCTATGAAATAGAACGCACCACCGGTTTTTTGACTATTGACACCTTACTTGCCGGAAATTTCGCCGCCTTTAAGGACGCAGTGCACCACTTGATTTTGCCGGCTGTTGCGCTTTCTCTTTCAGGTATTGGGCAGGCGGCGCGCCTTACCCGCGCAAATATGGTTGAGACCTACGACAAACCCTACATCGAAATGGCACAGGCCTACGGTTTTCACCCATCACGAATTGCACGCAGCTATGCGTTTAAACCGTCGTTGATCCCCTCATTGACAATAATTGGTTTAGATTTTGCGGTAATGCTAGGCAATGCATTTTTGGTTGAAGCTGTTTTCGCTTGGCCTGGGCTATCTCGTTATGGGGTAGCAGTTATCCTCCGCAAAGACCTCAATGCCATCATGGGAACGGTCCTGGTAATTGCGGTGACGTTCCTCATCGTAAACATCATTGTTGATCTATTGATCGCCTTCTTAAACCCTCGTATACGTTACTCAACAAGGGGCACGTCATGATCCGCACCCTGCGAATTCTTGCCGGAAACCCCTTAAGTTTGCTTGGATTGTTACTTGTTTGTTTAATCACTCTGGCCGCTATTCTTGCACCGTGGATTGCACCTTTTCCAACGCACAACGGTGCGGTTGTGGACTTTCTCAATAACAACCGTCCGCCTTCGGCTCAAAACTGGATGGGCACTGATCTTGTGGGTCGTGATATTTTTAGTCGCATTTTGTTTGCCTACCAGATCAGCTTAACGCTCGGCGTTGTCGTCTTGGCAATAGCGACTCCCATCGGAACGATTATCGGATTACTCGCAGGCTATTTGGGTGGCTGGACTGAGATGATCCTCATGCGCATCGTCGACGTCTTTTTATCTATACCTCCACTCGTGCTTGCCATTGCCATGATGGGGGTGCTTGAGCCAACGTTGACCAACGCTATGCTAGCGGTCACCGCTATGTGGTGGCCGTGGTATGCGAGGCTGGTTTACTCCATCGCGCGGGGGGAACGCGAAGAGGGCTATGTGCTGGCAGCAGAAGTTATTGGTGCAGGTGCAACTCACATCGCATTTCGAGAAATACTGCCGAACTGCTTGCCAGCGATTATCACAAAAATGACACTCGACATGGGCTTTGTCATCATCATCGCGTCGTCTCTGTCCTTCTTGGGCTTAGGCGTACAGCCACCGACAGCAGACCTTGGCTCAATGGTTGCCGAAGGCGCTCGCTACTTACCCGATAGCTGGTGGCTAACGATATTCCCCGGTCTTGCCATATTGATCGCTGTTTTCGGCTTTAACCTATTAGGCGACGGTCTACGAGACGTTCTAGGGGAAGACGAATGAGCATCTTGGACATTAAAAACCTGAACCTTGCTTTTAAAACACTGACGGGCCAAGTTGATGTTTTACACGGCATAGATCTCAATATCGCCGCTGGTGAAAAGGTAGCATTAGTCGGAGAGAGCGGCTCAGGTAAATCAGTCACTGCACGCGTTGTGTTGGGGCTACTGCAAGAGACTCGCTCAGCCCGTATTAACGGGTCTGTTGTATTTGACGGTCAGGACATAAACGCGATGCCAGCGCGCAAACGAGCGGCTTTGCGAGGCACTAAAATGTCGATGATTTTTCAGGATCCAACGTCATCTCTAAATCCGATGTTCACTGTCGGCAATCAGTTCACAGAGGTCTTGCGTCGACGAGATCATAAATTATCCAAAATGGCCTCTCATGATCGAGCAACAAAGTTATTGGAAGAGGTCGCTATACCTGATCCTGCACGGGTCTTGGGGTCTTATGCGTTTCAGTTATCTGGAGGAATGAATCAACGTGTCATGATTGCGATGGCACTTGCGAATCGTCCGAAGCTTTTATTGGCAGATGAGCCGGGCACCGCACTTGATGTATCTGTGCAAGCGCAGACGGTATCGTTGATGCGTGATCTAGTGGAAGAAAATGGCACGTCCGTGCTGTTCATCTCACACAACCTTGGCGTCGTGCGTGAGTTTGCTGACCGAGTTTACGTCATTTATCGTGGGCGCATTGTCGAAGACGGCCCTACTGCGGCGCTATTTGCCAACCCCTTACATGCCTACACTCGCGCACTCATGTCTGCCGTTCCACGCATCACTGGTGCTGGTCTGCCAGAAGTCCCTGAAGTCAGTGATGACTTCCTCGCTGCTCGGGTGAGCCACACGGAGGCATCGTGACACTATTATCCATTAATTCACTTTCTAAAACCTTCCAAACACCGACTGAACCAGTGCATGCAGTTCGCGATGTCACACTAGATGTCAGTCACGGGGAGTGCCTCGCCATTGTAGGTGAAAGCGGTTCAGGTAAATCTACAATCGCAAATATGATCTTAGGAATATTGTCCGCTACTGCGGGTGATATAGCCTTCAACGGGCAGCAATTGACAGCTAAACGCTCTACTGAGCAGCGCCGAAGAATTCAATTAGTACAGCAAAATCCACTATCTTCACTCAACCCAAAGCGCTCCATTGGGGCCTCAGTTCGCCTAGGGTTAGACGTCTACGATATTGGTGAAAAAAATATGCGTTGGGCCGCAGTCGAAACAGCGCTAGAGGGAGTTGGTCTACCGGGTGAAATGCGAACTCGCGCTCCAGCCTCTTTATCAGGTGGGCAGCGTCAGCGTGTTAGCATCGCTCGCGCTCTGGCATGCGACCCACATCTTTTGGTGTTAGATGAACCAACGTCAGCTTTAGATGTGCTTGTACAAGCGCGCGTCTTACGGCTACTCAACGATCTGCGTGCCGCACGTGGTTTGACATATATTTTTATTACGCATGATTTGGCTGTTGTCCGCAATGTAGCTGATCGCGTCGCTGTATTTAAATCCGGCCAACTACTAGAGCTGGGTGAAACCGCTCAGATATTTACAGCCCCAAAAACTGATTACACACGCCAGTTAATTGGTGCGGTACCAGTGGTGGATGAAGCCGAACTTAAACTACGAAACCAACTTGCAGAGGGTGCATGACAAATCTCACCAACGCTCTGGCGTCAGAAAACCAGCCAGCAGCTACATTCGAAGCACTAGAAGCCCTTGTTGTAGAGACAATTGGTGCAAAGCTTTTTACCACAATGGAAATAGATCCTTCCCGTGGTGTAGCGAGACGAAACTATTCCAACATGCCAGATGCCTACCCCACCAGTGGCGAGAAACCTATTGAAAAAGATGCTTGGACCGCACAGGTACAAGAAAGGCACGAAACCTTTGTCGCTAATTCCATTGAAGAAATCGCAGCGGTTTTTCCCGACTACGGACTGATTCAAAGCTTGGGATGTGAAAGTTTTTTGAATCTCCCCATTGTCGTCAATGGTATCGCCATCGGTACCTTAAATTGCCTGCATGATGCGGGGCACTACACACCCGAACGCGTAACAGCCGCTGAAACACTTAAACAGCCTGGCGCCTTGGCATTTTTGCTTGATGCCTATTTAAAAAATGAGGCCAAATAGAATGACTACAACTAAACGCGTTGCCACAGATGTCGGTGGAACATTCACAGACCTTGTTGCTATCGAATCTGGTCCTGACGGTTTGAAGATCACCACTGCAAAATCAGACACCACACCTCCTGACTTTGAAACAGGTGTGCTGAATGTTATGGAGAAAGGGGGCATTGCGCCTGCAGATGTTGATTTCATGGTGCACGGCACGACAGTCGTTATTAATGCACTGACAGAGCGTAAAGGTGTGACGGTCGGATTAATTACCACTGAAGGGTTTCGAGACACATTGGAAATTGCACGCGGCAATCGTCCTGATTTTTTTAACCTGCATTATAAAAAGCCAGAACCTTTTGTACCGCGCTACCTGCGCGCTGAGGTGCCCGGCCGCATGACATATCTGGGCGTAGAGCGCATACCGCTCGATCTCTCAGGCTTGAAAGATATTGTTGATAATTTCCGTGCTGAGGGTGTGCAGGCCATAGCGATCTCACTTTTGCACTCTTACGCCAACACCGCACACGAAGAAGCGGTATTAGCTGAAGTGCAGCGCCTTTGGCCTGAAGTCTCTACTGTAGCAAGCCATCAAATCACACGAGAATGGCGAGAGTACGAACGCTCTAATACAGCCGTACTATCCACCTATGTGCAGCCTGTCGCCGCACGTTATCTAGGCAATCTCAATGACAGGTTAATACAGCAGGGATTACGTCAAAGCCCGTATATTATGCAATCAAACTGCGGAGTGGACAGTTTAGCCGCAACCTCAGCAGTGCCGATCACAATGGTTGAGAGTGGACCTGCATCCGGTTTTTGGGGCGCTGCAGAGTTGGGAAAACTCATCGATGAGCCAGATATCTTGGCTCTTGATATTGGAGGCACAACCGCGAAGTGTTCTTTGATTGAGAACGGCGAAGTTCGCATTATGACGGACTACTGGATCGAGCGCTCTCGTAAATCTGCAGGGTATCCAATTATGGTCCCTGTGGTTGATCTGGTCGAAATAGGTAATGGTGGTGGTTCTATCGCCTGGGTTGATGATTTTGACAAACTGCACGTAGGTCCAAAATCTGCTGGCGCGTTACCAGGGCCAGCGGCTTATGGCAAAGGTGGAACCAGCGCCACAACAACAGATGCAAATCTTTGGCTTGGCCGCATAAACAAAGACTATTTTTGTGGTGGTGCGATTGACGCAGATATGGCTAGCGCAATTAGCGCCCTTAAAGATGTGGGCGACAGATTAGGCGTGTCCATTGATGAAGCCGCTCAAGGCATCGTGCGCATCGCTAACAACAACATGGTTAACGCTCTCAAACTTGTATCGCTCAATCGTGGCCACGACACAAGAGACTTCACATTATTAGCTTTTGGTGGAGGCGGGGCGATGCACGCAGTAGCTTTAGGCCAAGAGCTACAAGTAAAAAAGGTCGTTATACCTGCTGCTGCATCTGTATTTTCTGCATGGGGCATGATGATGTCCGACTTGAGGCGCGATTATTTTGTCACTCAGTTGGCTGACCTGTCTGAGGGCGCAGCGGTCGGAATCGAAAAAGTTTTTGCCGATGCTGAAAATCAGGCACGTACCACCTTTGTCTCTGAAGGTGTTGATCCAGATAAGCTGACATTTTTGCGCTACGGCAAATTTCGATATCAAAATCAAGAGCACACTACTGAAGTGCTACTGGACGGGAAGGTCACGGATGATGCACTGACGACGATCGCTGAAAATTTCCATGTCGCGTACGAACGGGAATACACCTATCGGCTCGAAGCGCCTGTAGAGATGGTCGGCATTCATCTTGTCGCTCGCGCTGAAGTTGGTAAGTTAGAAATGATTCCAGCGAGCTTGGGTGATGCGGATGCCAGTTCGGCCATTAAGGGCGAACGCGAAGTAGATTATGCTCTTGAGGGCAAGCATATGGCGACTATCTACAACGGTGAAAAACTTGTGCCGGGCATGGCTTTCTCGGGACCTGCTGTCATAGAAGATTCTGGATCAACCGTCGTTATACATCCGAGCAACGCGGTATCTATCGATGCCTACAGTAATATTCATATCATGTTAGAGGCCAAGTAATGAACGATCCAATCACACTTGAAATCATTCAAAACTCCCTTCAAGCCGCTGCTGATGAAATGTTTGCTGCTATGCGAAAGACGGCCATGTCATCAATTATCTATGAGGTGCTCGACATGGGCACAGGGATCACAGACGCACAAGGCCGCATTGCATCCTCTGGTGCGGGTATCCCTGCATTTATAGGCGTTTTGGATAAATCCGTGCAGTTTATTCTGTCAAAGTTTGGTGAAGACATAAAACCCGGCGATGTATTTATCACCAACGACCCTTGGCACGGTGGTGTAACCCATCTCAACGACCTCGTTTTGGCCATGCCTGTTTTTGCTGATGGTGCACTGATTGCGTGGACAGCCAATATTGCCCACAACTCGGATGTTGGTGGAATGGCTCCCGGCTCTTTGTCGGGTGAGGCGACCGAGATATTCCAAGAAGGTCTGCGTTTACCGGCGGTAAAGCTCATCCGCGAAGGAGTGACCGATCAAGCGGTGATGGACATTATTACTTGCAACAGCCGCATGCCAGATTTTTTATTAGGTGATGTTTGGGCTGCGATCGCTTCCGTGCGTATCGGGGCAAAACGTTTAGAAGAGCTGGCCATAAAATACGGATCTCTAACGTTTAAAGCGGCGATGGAAAGTTTTATGGAGTTCGGCGAAAAAACGGCTCTGGTCGAAATGGCCAAATTGCCTAAAGGCACGTTTGAGCTATCTGAACCACAAGACGATGGCCGAACACATAGCGTAAAAGTCACTATTACGGATGATGAGTTCATCGTTGATTTGAGCGACAACCCGGATCAGGATATGGGCTGTACTAATACAAGCCGCGACGGCACCATTGTCTGCGCTCAGATGGTGTTTAAATCTTTGACTGATCCGGATACACCGGCCAACGAAGGCTCTTTTAGGCCGCTGAAAGTTCTAACACGGGAAGGCTCTGTTTTCCATGCTCAAGAACCTGCGGCAATTGGTTTCTACTTTGAAACTGAAGTTAGAGTCTATGACCTAATCTGGCGCTGCCTCGCACCTCATATACCAGAGCGCCTTCCTGCAGGACACTTCAGCTCAATCTGCGGAACATTTGTCGGCGGAATTCACCCTGACACTGGACGCCAATATACAATTATCGAACCCCAAATTGGCGGGTGGGGTGCATGGGAAGGCCGCGACGGTAACCCTTGCATTTTTTCCGGTTTTCATGGTGAGACATACAATACGCCTGCCGAAATTTCTGAATCCCGCAATGGCCTTTTTATAGACAAGATGGCGTTAAACACCGCACCTGGCGGTGAAGGTGAGTTCAATGGGGGTCGTGGTTTGGTATTGGAATACCGAATTCGTTCAGAAAGCGGATTCCTAACTGCAGGTTATACCCGTTCAGTTGTAAAGCCTTGGCCTCTAGCGGGAGGGCAAGAAGGCTCGGGAAATTTTATAGAAGTGGATAAAGTCACTAGTGACAGAGAACACGACGCCTTTGTATCAGGTCTTGATTTAACCACCGACGACGTTATTCGAGTTATCACGTCATCAGGTGCAGGATACGGCGATCCAAAAAAACGCGATACCGATTTAGTTGCGATGGATATCAAAAACGGTTTTGTAACACCTGAGAGAGCAAAATCAATTCATGGGTATGGAGAGTAATATGTCAGATCTCATGTCCAACAGCGCGCCCAGAGAATGGGTTATAAATGCTTATGATGGCTTTGAAGGGCTTAGCCTACAAGAATGTAATCGTGAGCAGCCAAAAGCTACAGAGGTGCGAATACGCATCGAAGCTTTTGCACTTAACTGGGGTGATAGTGATCTCATGCTAGATCGATATTCGTTTAGCTTTACAGGCTTTCCGGCACGCGTCGGAATGGAAGCTGCAGGCATAGTGGAAGAAATCGGCTCGGATGTAAAAGGCTTAGCTGTCGGGGACCGCTACTGCACTTTACCCTATTTTTACGACAGACAAGGCGCAAGCGCAGACACGTTGATAATTGATCAAAGCTATGTGACCAAAGCACCAGAAGGTCTCACGGCAGTCGAAGCTTCTTCTGTTTGGATGCAGTTTATGACGGCCTATTTCCCGATTGTGGAATTGGCCAAAGCAGCACCGGGCCGCAATATTCTTGTACCTGCAGGCACAAGTACAGCTGGTAGTGCGGCCCTGCAAATTGGGCGAATGAAAGGCGCTACCATGATCAGTACCACAAGGTCAGAGGCCAACCGCCAGACTCTACTAGATAACGGTGCCGAACACGTATTTGTTGATGATGGTGGCGACATCGAAGCATTTTTGCGCGATGTGACTGAGGGTGTGGGCGTTCATGCTTCCTTCGACCCTGTTGGAGGGAATTTCATGGAGCGTTATGCCAACGCATTGGCAAAAAATGGACATCTATATTTATACGGTGGGCTTGAAGGGACATATTCCAGTCCGCCTTTTTTGGCAATGATTCAAAATAGCCTTTGGTTCCACGCCTATTCACTGTTCAATTATGTAGAAGATCCAGCTGCATGTTCGCGCGGTAAAGCCTTTGTTTACAAAGCGCTTTCCGAAGGTACGCTTCGACCAAATATAGATCGTATTTTTCCGATGGAAGGCTATGTAGATGCGTGGCGCTACTTAAAAAGTTCGCGCACGACTTATGGGAAAGTCGTTGTAGAGACTGGTGCGATGGAGCAGTGATTATGAGTAGATTAGATCGGCTGCGGCAAATCATGTTACAGCAGAATATCGACCTTGTGGCTATAGGTCCTGGTGCACATCTCGCTTGGCTTTTGGGTGTTCGACCACATGCGGACGAGCGGCCTTTGTTGTTTTGTGTATCGGATAGTTATGCAGGCTTTCTTATGCCTGAACTCGAAGCAAAAAGTGCAGCGGCTCAAACCGATTTTCCTTTCCATACATGGGGCGATGCGGATGGGCCTGCTGCAGCCTTTGCTGAACTTATAAAGGTCTCAGGTGCTGAGCAAGCAAAAAAAATCGTTTTAGATGAGACCATGCGTGCTGATTTCGCAGGTCTAGTCCAAGACGCACTTCCTAACGCTTTGCGGCAATTTTCAGGGACTACCTTAGGCGCACTGCGCATGCGCAAGGACGAAAAGGAATACGCTGCACTTAAACGAAATGCTCAAACCGCTGATGAAGCAATGCGAACGGCGTGGGCTGCCATGAAGCCTGGTATGTCAGAACTACAAGTCGCTGAAGTAGTGCGGCTTAGTTTCAAAATACAAGGCGTGAATCCCCTCTTTACAATTATAGGTACTGGCAGTAACGGTGCTTTTCCGCATCACCATACCGGTGAAACCCTTCTTCAAAAAGGGGATGCTGTTGTGATGGACATAGGCGGCGGACTTGACGGCTATTCTAGCGACATAACGCGCATGGCTGTCATTGGCTCGCCGCCTAAAGGTTATGCTGATGTTCATGCTGTTGTTGAAGCAGCGGTTCAGGCCGCTATGGCTGCTGCCAGGCCAGGCGTTAAAGCACATGTCGTCGACGATGCTGCGCGCACTGTTATTGCAGAAGCTGGCTACGGCAAGTTTTTTATGCATCGCACAGGTCACGGTATGGGTGTTGAAATGCATGAAACGCCGTATATAACTGCGACCTCACAAACTGTTCTGGAAGAAGGCATGGTGTTTTCAATTGAGCCAGGTATTTATCTGTCTGATTGCTTTGGCATACGCCTTGAAGAAATTGTCATGCTGCGTGCGGATGGTCCAGAAGTTCTCTCTGATTTGTCTCGTGATCTTAAAATCATCGATGGCTGATCAATTCACATTAGACGTTATCTCACAAGGGATAGATGCCGCTTCACTTGAGATGTTTGAAGTGTTGCGAAAAACGGCTATGAGCCCGATCATCTACGAAGTGTTAGATGTGGGCACTGCTGTCCTAGACCCCGCCGGTCAATTGCTTAGCTCGGGTGCGGGTATCCCATCCTTCATCGGGGTGTTGGATAAATCAGTGCAATCCATGCTTGCAAAAATGGTTGATTCAACAGAAGAGGGAGACGTCTACTTAACTAATGACCCCAATTTCGGTGGCGTTACACACCTAAACGACGTCGTAGTAGCACAGCCCGTCTTTTGGCAAGGCGAATGTGTTGCTTGGGTCGCATCTATTGCCCATTGGGGTGACATTGGCGGTCGAACACCTGGGTCTATGTCTACTAAGACAACTGAAATAATTGCCGAGGGTCTTCGCCTGCCTATTGTGCGTCTATTTGAAGCGGGTATTCGCAATGAAGGCGTAGTGGACATCATTACCACAAACAGTCGACTGCCAGAATTTGTTCAAGGTGACCTCTGGGCGCAAGTATCTGCTGGACACCGAGCCGCAGCCACCCTCTCTAATCTCTGTGATACCTATGGTGCAAACGCTTTTCATACTGCCATTCTAAAGGCACGATCCATCGGAACAAAGCGAGCAATAGCGGGCCTAAAGGCGCTGCCATCTGGGCGCTATCCCGTGTCCGAGCAACAAGACGACGGATCGTATTGGCGTGCAGTAATCACAATTTCAGATGACCGCATGACCATTGATTTGCAGGATGCTCCTGCGGAAGCAGCAGGACCTTATAATCTGAGCCGAGACGGAGCGGTTGTAGCTTGTCAGGTTTTTTTTAAGGCGCTTGTAGACAACGAACGCTTCGCTAATGCTGGCTCATTCACACCACTGCACGTGCTCACAACGCCTGGCACGCTCTTTCATGCAGGTCCCGAAGCTGCCCATGCTTATTATTTTGAAACACGGATGAAACTGGTCGATATGCTTTGGCACGGCCTAGCTGAAGCAATGCCCAATCTACTGCCATCCGGACACTTTGCATCAATTTTTGGCACAGTCATCGCGGGCAAGCACGCTGACACACAGCGCAGTTATGCCATGGTCGAGCCACAGATGGGTGGATGGGGCGCAACAACTGATCAGCAAGGTCAGCACGCGATGTTCTCGACAAACCACGGTGACACCTTCAATTGTCCCGTTGAAATCGCGGAAGCTAGATACGGTTTTGAGGTGCTAGAAAAGTCGCTGTCCTTTGGGCCAGACGAACCCGAAGAACATACCGGTGGCGCAGGCGTTCGAGTGGTTTATCGTATGCGAAACGTAGCGACGCTCTCGGTGGGATATTCACACGCCAACATCCCCGTTTGGTCATCGCAGAATGCAACAGCAGGTGGCAAAAACAAACTGAGCATTTGCAGCGCAGACGGCACTTCCACCATCTACCATTTTGCCAGCGATTTCAAACTGCATAGTGGCGATAGGGTCGTGGTTGAAACAGCCTATGGGGGCTCAAAGCCCAGCAACTAGGACTCTAAAGAGTGGCACAATCAGCTCGCTATCGGACCGTCATGCAGTTATTTTAGGCACAAAAAAACCGGCGAAAAGCCGGTTTGTTTGCTGCTGACTTTAAAGCTCTCGTCTGGTTGTCCAGATAAATACTCACCCTAAAAGTCAACATGTTGTTGGTGGAGGCGGGGGGAGTCGAACCCCCGTCCGCAAGCACTCCGCCATTGGCACTACATGCTTAGTCGCTTATGTTTTGTTTAATCCAACACCTGCCAAAGCGACAGTGCGTGGTGCGGACGATCCTCTTAAGATTTAGCAGCGCCACCCGAGGCATGCTTTGCTGCGATCCTGTAGCGTGTGCTACCCGTGTCTACTTACAGGCAAGTATCCAATCGGGTCAGGCTTATAACAAAAACCGGTATAGGGTTTTAGTTATGCAGCCATCGCATAGTTGTCATCGTTTGCAACTATTAATTTGCAGTGTTTTTACGAGGTCACTACACCTCGGCATGCACCTCCGGTTTCATCACTCCCGTCGAAGCCAGGAACGCCCCCGTGTTGGTA
>CALCKW010000017.1 GCA_937965695.1 uncultured Granulosicoccaceae bacterium | reverse complement strand
CCCAATATCTTTTTATTTGTTTGGAGGTTCCCTGTTCACAAAGAACACGGCGGTGTTCTTTGCGAGATTATTTCTCAAGACTGATGCTTAGCTGAATAAATGACTCGGCTAAGCTTGCAAGTCTATACTTGCCAGCCACCGATCGCTTTAACCTCTAGGAAATCCTCAAGGCCCCAAACACCGCCTTCGCGGCCGTTGCCCGATTGTTTATAGCCACCGAAGGGTGAGCCAGCACTTCGAGAATTTCCGTTGATTTCTACCATGCCTGAACGCAGCTTACGCGCGACACGTTGGATGCGATCTGTGTCAGTGCTTTGTAGGTAGTTGGTCAATCCGTAGGGTGTATCGTTGGCGATATCTATCGCTTCTTCTTCACTGTCAAAAGGGATGATGCATAGCACAGGGCCAAAGACTTCTTCGCGGGCGATGCGCATTTGATTGTGCACACCTGCAAAAACGGTGGGTCTCACAAAATAACCTTGCTCAAAACCTTCAGGTTTGCCTGTGCCGCCGGCAACCAGTTCTGCACCTTCATCGATGCCTACTTGTATAAGGGCCTGAATTTTATCGTACTGCAATTGGCTGACGACAGGGCCAATGTGGCGACCGTCTTCAGCAGCTTGGCCAACAGTTGTTTTGTTGGCTGTTTCTACAGCGGTCTGTATCGCTTCATCGTAGAGGCTACGTTCCACCAACATTCTGGTCGGTGCATTACAAGATTGACCCGTATTATTAAAGCAGTGGCGCACGCCGCGAACAATCGCTTTTTCGTCTGCGTCGGCAAACACGATGTTAGCGCCTTTACCACCAAGCTCGAGACTTACGCGTTTGACTGAATCAGCGGCTGCTTTACTGATCAATATGCCCGCACGGGTCGAACCCGTAAACGAGACCATGTCGACATCAGGGTGTGCTGAAAGCTGACTGCCAACTCCTACACCGTCACCGTTGACTAAGTTGAACACTCCCGCTGGGAGTCCTGCCGAATCGATTATCTCAGCCAGCAGCAGAGACGAGAGCGGAGCGATTTCAGAGGGTTTCAACACACAGGTACAGCCCGTGGCCAGCGAGTTAGCCACTTTTAGAATGACCTGGTTCATGGGCCAGTTCCACGGTGTGATCAGAGCACAGACGCCAATAGGTTCGTAATGGATGCGATCATGGGGAGCGCGATCATTGAGGCCCCGCTCAAACTCAAAGTTTTTGAGTTCGCGAATGGTGGTCTTTAGGTGGCCAAGACCTGCGGCCGCTTGCGCCGCCTGTGAAAGCGCTATTGGAGCACCCATCTCAGTGGAAATAGCGACAGCCATTTCGTCCATGCGGTTTTGATATTGCTCGGCAATAGCAGTCAGGTAGTCCAGCCGTTGCTCTTTGCTGGTAGCACTCCAACCAGCAAATGCCGCATTGGCTGCAGCAACAGCTGCATTGGTATCAGCTTCACTGCCTAAAGTTATAGAAGCAGCAATAGCTTCTGTAGATGGGTTGATGACGTCTACGGCTTGGCCGCCTTGAGAGTCTGTCCACTGGCCGTTGATGTAGTGCTGGCTTGAATTCATAGATGTTCCAAATGTGTATTTCGGTTGGGAAGAAGGTTGCCGTCGCAAATAGACTTCGCTCGATTTTGATCGTGGATAGTAGCAGAACTTGCCTCCATCAGGTGCTGGTTTCAGGGGCGGAATCGAGTCTGAGATTCTGCCGCTTCAATGGGATAGTTGGTCGCTGTTTAGGCTGCGTGCAGGGTGAGCTCGAAGAGAGTGAGTTTGTTCTGTGTCGTAGAGGTGGAAGTCAGCTTGCAAGTCTAATGAAACCGTTTCATTAACCATCAAAGTGGTACTTCGCCTGAGTCGGTTCAAGTTGCGCTTTACCCAATATAAAGTCAGCTGCTCGGGCGGCGATCATTTGGACTGGCGCGTTCAGGTTTGCGCTGATAATGCGTGGCATGACCGAAGCGTCGACAACCCGTAATCCCTCAATCCCTTGAACACGCATTTCTTCATCCACAACCGCATCGCTGTCTGTGCCCATGCGGCAGCTGCATGAGGGATGATAGTCGGTGTCCAAGTTGGCCTTGATGTATCCAAGGAGATCTTTGTCTGATGTCAGCTGTGGGCCTGGAAGAATTTCCACACCACGATAGGCATCAAAGGCCTTTTGCGCAATGATCTCGCGCGTCTTGCGAATACCTTGAATTAGTCTGCGCCTGTCATCTTCTGTTGAAAGATAGTTGAAATGCAACTTTGGCTTGTCAGTAGGATTTGCCGACCGAAGTTCGATGTGCCCAACACTGCTGGGCCGAGACTGATCAACATGTATTGAAAATGCCTGATCGAGTGAGATTTTTCCATCGCTTCCGATATCAAAACCCGCTGGACCAAATTGCAGCTCGATGTCTGGGTAGTCCATTTCGGGGCTGCTGCGGATCAAACCACCTGCTTCCCAAAATACGGACGTCGCGGGCCCGCCGCGCTTTAGCATCCACTGTGCACCAGCTAATAGTTGGTTCATGGGGTTCAAGGCGCGGTGAATCTTCATCGCTTGAGTGCAGGCGTATTTGACGATCACGGTTGGGTGTTCTTGCAAATTTTGACCTACGCCAGGCAGATCCAGTTTTAGCTCAATACCGTGCGCTCTCAGGTGGTCGGCGGGTCCAATACCTGACAACATCAACGTTTGAGGTGAGTTGATGGCACCACCAGCGAGAATCACTTCGCGTCTTGCCGAGACGGTCTTGTGGTCACCTTGATGTTTAAACTCGACCCCTGAAGCACGTTGGCCATCGAAGACGATTCTTTGCACCCATGCGCCCGTTAACAGCGAACAATTTTTGCGCCGCAAAGCGGGGCGAAGATGAGCGACTGAGGCACTGCAGCGACGACCGTTTCGTGTGGTGTTGTCGAAGCGGGCAATGCCCTCAGGTTTGTAGCCGTTGAGATCCTCGGAATAGCCGTGTTCGGATTGTTTACCTGCTTCTAAAAACGCATCAAAAAGCGGGCTGTCTAGTTTGCCTCGGGTGGTGCTCAGTGGCCCCGAGTCGCCACGCCAGTCATCGGCTCCTCGGTCACTGGCTTCACCTGCTTTAAAGTAGGGCAGGCATTGGGCGTAATTCCATTGCGGTAGATTAAAGTCTTCCCCCCACCGGTCATAGTCAAAGGGATGGCCTCGCATATAAACCATGGAATTGATTGAAGAAGAGCCACCGACCACTTTACCGCGCGGCATATTGATGCTGCGGTTATGGGCTTGTGGTTCACCTTCGGTGATGTAGTTCCAATTTAATTTGCGATCTTTATACACGCGGTAAACCGCTGCGGGGATATGAATCAACAAATGGCGATCCATCGGGCCAGCCTCCAGCACTAAGACAGTATACTTGCCATCTTCTGTCAAACGGTTGGCTAACACGCAACCTGCTGATCCGGCTCCAACAATGATGTAATCGTAGTCTTTCGTCGGTGAGTGTTTCATGTTCCTTAGCTTACTGAATCAAAGCCGTGGGGGGAACAGAGCGCCAAATCATTAAGCGCTTTGATTAGGTTTAATCTTTATCGAGTCGTAAGCACTCCCACTGCACACATGCCGCAGAGGGGTTGCAGTTTTAAGCTGCCGCCGCCAAGATGCAAGTCATCAGCATCATTCATCGACAATGGGCAGATCCAGAAATTGATCGCTTACCGATGTCTGAACTACAGTACCTCCTGAATCCCATCAAAGAGAACCGCCTTGCCCAGAGCACTTAATACATCACAGCTCAGTTTTATGCTGGCTGCGATCATTTCTGTCATCCCCTTTGCGATCGATGCCTATTTGCCGGCGCTGGGTGTCATGGCCAGTGACTTGGGCTATAGCCTGCATCAGCTCGAACTGACAATCAGTAGCTTTTTTGTCGGCTATGCGTTGGGCAGTTTGGTGGGCGGGCCTTTGAGCGACCACTATGGTCGCCGATTGATGGGGGTACTAGGTCTGGTTGTTTTTACCTTGGCAAGCTTGGTCATGACTTTAACCGAAAGCTACGAGGGTTTGCTTGCGCTTCGTTTTGTTCAGGCGGTTGGTGGTGGGGTAACTACGGTCATTGTCCCGGCGATTGTGCGCGATCGCTTTGAACGCCAAGAGGCAGCCAAGGTCATGACCACTGTCGCTTTTATTATGATGGCAGCTCCTCTGACGGCGCCGATTGTTGGCTCGGTGTTATTAGCTTTCTGGGGGTGGCGATCCATATTTAGTTTTTTAGCACTCTACGCTTTTGTACTGGTGCTATTAGCCAAGGCTTTTTTGCCAGAGAGTCGTGACAAATCCATTACTTTGCCTGCATTCTCAATTAACAAAGCATTAACTAACTACCGTATTATATTTTTCCAACTTGAGGCGCGCCCTTACTTTATTGCCTCTGTGTGTTCCAGTGCCATCTTTTTAAGTTACCTCACTCAAGCTGCATTTTTACTCAACGAATATTCAGGTGTTTCTGCTCTTCAATTCCCGCTGATTTTTTCGGGCTTTGTTGTTTGTCTTATGCTGGCGAATAGAGGCAATGCGTTCTTGCTGCGTCGTTTTGATTCGCGGTTGATCTTTCTCTGGGGTGTTCGCTTGACCTTGGTGAATACTAGCTTGTTGCTGATGACTTCTTTCTTAGCCGATGATGCTTCGCGTTGGGTTATGGTATGTGTCCTACTCGTGATCAGCTCCCTTGGGTTTATTAGTAGTAATGCTCAAACCAATTTTTTGCACTTTTTTAAGGAACAAAGCGGCACCGCTTCTTCTGTCTTGAAAGCAACGGAGATGACCGCTGGTGCAATGAGCGGTGCACTCATCAGCGCCCTGTACGATGGCACGCCTCTACCTTTAGCTGGTGTGATGTTCTGCGCGAGTTTTTTCGCTTTTGCTTACGTCTGGAAATCTAGAAAGGCTATCTCTGCACTTTAGTGGTTATAGTCCGTGTTGCGTTGCATGCTTGCTTAGTTTGAAAGAATTTTCCTATAGTATTGATCGACAATTTGGCGACATAAAGTCAAGCGTTGAAACATGCGTTCTAACATTTGCATTGATATATAAACGATGGGCTAAAAAATGATTGCGATAAATCAGTATCTAGAGTCGATTACCATCGATGAGATAGAGAAAGACCCGTATCCTCTCTACGCGCGACTGCGAAAGGAAGCTCCGGTTGCCTATGTGCCAGCATTGCAATGCTGGCTTGTCACTCGGTGGGACGACGTGCAAACAGTGACCAAATCGGCAGACTTGTTTACAGCAAATTCGCCAGGATCACCTGTATCGATTGCGTTTGGTGACCCCGCGATCATTCAATGTGACGGGCAAGAGCACAGTAATTTACGCAATGGCATTGCTCCCCACTATTTACCGGCGAAGGTAAAGGCCTACATTGACGAGCTAGTCGCGCCTATTGCAGAAGACGCCATCAATGCATTTGCGGGCCAAGTTAATGTGGACTTGATGTCTGCCTATTTTGAACCGATCTCGGTGCAGTGCCTCGCAAAGACTTTTGGGCTAAAAAATGTCGATACAGAAACGCTGCGAAGTTGGTTTCATGGATTAGCGATGGGGGCAATCAATTTTGGCGCGGACCCAGAGAGAGCACGATTGTGCGAAGAAACCATTGCAGATATTAATCTTGCACTAGATCCGATATTTACCCGAATTAGACAGGAGCATGATCACACCCCGCTATCTCACATGTTGCGAAGCGGCATGCCTGAAGAGCAAATCCGCTCTCGTGAAGAAATTATGCCAAGTGTTCTGGTAACCCTCTTAGGTGGGATGCAAGAACCTGGTCACGCGGCAGCAACAACCTTGTTTGCCTTGCTCAATGAAAGACAGTTTTTTACAGCAGTAAAGCAAAATGAGGACGAGTATCTTCCGGCGGCAATTTCTGAGGGCTTGCGATGGATGGCGCCCATTGGCACGCAAGTGCGCACAGCGGTGACAGCAGTCGAACTAGGCGGGGTTACTATTCCTGCAGGGGCGACTGTTTCTGCTGTTTTATCATCGGCTTGTCACGATGAGTCAAAGTATACTGACCCAGCTCGATTTGATCTTTATCGTCAGCAGGGTGGCCACGCAGCTTTTGGGTTTGGTCATCACTTTTGTGCTGGACGTTGGTTTGCACAAGCCCAAATAGAATTGGCACTTTCTATTCTGATTACACGCTTTCCCGATATGCGTCTCGAAGATCCGGCGGGCGTAGAATTTTTTGGCTGGGAGTTTAGGGCACCGCAAACTTTGCAAGTGAACTTAGGACTAAAGAGTATATAAGTGCATTGACGGTATAAGTGGACGGGCTTGCGATTGCTCGCCTTATATCCTTAGCGAATTTGGCGTGTGAACTCACCCCCCTGTTTTTGCAACAAATTATTGACGTCTGTTGTGTCGGATTCTCGTCAACAGAATAGGCGAGGTGTTTATCTCGAATCAGTGACATCTGAATATCTGAATGTTGCTCTAATTTAAGAGAGATGCGCCTTGCTCTCAAAAACCTGAGCTATTGAAATGTGTTCTGCGGACCTATTCCTTTGTTGTCTCTAAAAATCGAAGCAAATCGTTATCATAGTTAGCCTCGAGTTTTTTCTCATTCAGGCTGAATCCAAGCCTACTTCATTGCGTTGTAGTTAAGTCTTTTCAATCGTGTCACCAATGGCTTAATAGTTGCGGTGTCCGGTGCAATGATACGCACACGTCCGCTCCCCAGAGGGAGAAAAGGGCGACTCAATACAACGTGTTTTTGGATGGATGATCATGGCAAATACCTGTAAAAGGTTTAAGCTCGCCAGCGCTTTTTTGTTAGTTAGTAGTTCGTTATTGATAGCTCCCGCTTACGCTATTGATTCAATAACGGGTATTGAGGGTGACTACGGTGGTTTTTGGTCTTCCTCTGAATCGAATATCAGTGCTGTTGTGCCGGACTCCACCAATAACCTTGTCGCATTTACTACAGGCGGGGTACGTTATTCTACCGGTGTCGCAGACGCCAGTCTCGATGCCAATGCGCTGAGTTACCAAGCGGATTCGTTCCGGGCACTGAACCCTATCGGTTTTATTTCTGGTTATGCTGGACAGGGTTCTAACATAGATGGCAACAAAACCGTCGGCACAGGATTGATATACCCTGTCACCGGCGGAGACGTGACCGAGTATATGACGGATGGCATACGTGGGCTGGACCTTTCGACTTTTGGAAACAATGTCGCCGCGACTGTAAATTTTAATCTAAGTGATATTAACCTCATTGCCAATACAGATGCAGTGCCTGAGTTTCTCTATTTTAATATGGCGTGGCCGAACGGCAGCCTTGTTAGGTTTCGTCTCTATGATGAATTTGACAATCAGTTGGGCTCTACCGTCTCTTCTGCAGAAAATGCTCACCCCAACATTGCTGATGTTGAAAATGATCGTTTCCGTACCTCCAATGGAAACTCAACGGGAACGGCAAGTGTTCAACAGGTGCAAGGGTTTGGCGTTGGATTTTCTGACTTTGGCGTCACCGCCACTGAACTTGCTTCTGCCACTCGATTAGAGCTAGAGCTTCCGGCCCAAGCCGATCCACCGTTTATCGCGTATAGATCATCGGTGATGACGGCTTGCGCAATTTATGACAGCGATGGTGATGGCATCTGTGATCTAGATGAAGGCTTTGATTCAGGTAATCCAGGTGGCTCTGTAGACAGCGACGGCGATGGTATTGATGACTATCAAGATGCTGACAGTGACGGCGACGGCAGTCCCGACAGCATTGACACTTCTCCAAACGTTGCAACAGTCGCCAATGACAGTGGTGACAGCGGTGTCGCAATTGACGTGTTGGCAAATGATGATTATCTCGTCGACGGCGATAGTAACAATGCAGGTGTAACAACACTCACAGCTGGTGCAGGTGGCACTTGTTTGGGTACTTCAGACTTTGATGCAACGTCGGGGACATTGTTGTATACACCTAGTATTGGCGACTATGGAAAAAGCTCCTGCACAGTCGCTTATGAGGTTTGTAACAATGAGTCGGGCAGTTTGGTCTGTGAGACCGCTACAGCGACCATTGCGCTAATTATAGATAGTGATAACGATGGCATTGTCGACAACATTGATTTAGATGATGATAACGATGGTATCCCCGATAGCGTAGAAGGCACCGTTGATACTGACGGCGATGGTATCCCGGATAGCCGAGATTTAGACAGCGACAACGACGGTATCTCAGATTTGTCAGAGAGTGGTTTGTCTGCTGCAGTAGTTGCCATCCTAGACGACGACAACAACGGACAAGTGGATATTAATAACGACGTTGGTGCAAATGGTTTGGCCAATGCAGTCGAAACAGCTGACGATTCAGCCAGCCTAGATTACGACGGCGACGGTGCAGTAGATACAAATTTGGATACCGACCTTGATGGGGTTGCAGACTATCGTGATTTAGATAAAGACAATGATGGCATTCCAGATCTACTAGAAAGTGGCCTGTCTACGCAAGATATTGCGCTTTACGATCAAGATGGCAATGGCGCGATAGACCCACCGAGCCAGACATCCGCTAATGTTGTCGGCAGCGACGGTATATTGGACCTTGTACAAGGTGACAACGACGGCGAATCGCTGACGGTTGTTCCCGCGGACACAGATGGTGATGGGGTCATCGATTCTTTGGATTTAGATAGCGACAACGATGGTATCCCAGACTTACTTGAAAGTGGGCTGTCTCTAGCAGATATCACAATCTTGGATTCGGACAGCGATGGCCAAATAGACCCACCAAATCAAACGACTGCCAATGTCGTTGGCCTTGATGGGCTCGTTGATAGCGCACAGGGAAATATTGACGGTAATCCCGTGGATACTTCACTGCTGGATAGCGACGGGGATACCGTGCAGGACTACCGTGATCTCGACAGCGATAACGATGGACTGCTCGATATCACTGAGTCTGGTCAAACAGATGCTGACGGGGACGGTTTTGTCGACGGCCTAGAGGAAGGCGTGCAGCCGGTGTTTGTCAACGCTTCCTCAATCATTGATTCGGATGGCGATAACATCCCAGATAATCGTGAAGTCGACAGTGATAACGACGGTGTCTTTGATATCGCAGAGCCAGGTGTTGCAGCAGAGCTGACGGCATTGGATACCGACTCAGACGGTGTGATTGATGGAGCCAGCGATCCAGCCAACGATCCGGACAAAGATGGTGTTTACGGCGCCGCTGACGTCAATCCGAGTGTTTATGGTACGCCTGATGTTTTAACGCCTTCAACCGGTGATTCTGACGGTGATGGAATCAGCGATGTCGACGAGCAAAACGGCGATGCCAACCGTGATACCGATGGCGATGGCGTCTTGGATTATTTGGACAAGGACAGCGACAACGACGGCTTCTTGGATAGCGTTGAAGAGAACGCTGATTGTGTGCATCGTGATGGTTCCGATGCCGTTGATGATGGTGATTGTGATGACGATGGCATCCAGGATCGTCTGCAAAATAATGAACTGTCTACGGCTGTGACGGGCGTTGGTAGCGCCAGTTGGCCACTGTTGTTTATCCTGACACTGGTTGTTTCTGTTCGTTTGTTTGCTCGTCGGACCGTTGTTGCTAAAACAATTTTTGCTTCACTGGCATTGCTACTTGGTTCTAATGTGCACGCACACGATAACTACAGTGCTCGCTATGTTATGCCCGATGATAACCATGAGTGGGTCGCCCACGACAATGAGACTCACGGGTCGAAAGGCGAGGCCGCTGTGCAGGCTGAGCTCGAATTCCACCCAAGCTATTACTTGGGTTTCGGTCTTGGTAGAACTTATGTGGATCCAGAAGGTCGCTCGAATGGATTCGAAACCGATGACAGCGATAGTGAGGGGGTAAGGGTTGTATTTGGCCGTCATTTTAAACCACATTGGGCTTGGGAACTGACTTATGCAGACTTGGGCGCTGCAGGTCTGGGAAACCCGACAAACAATACGCTAAATACACTAGTACCAGACGCGGAGATTGACTATAAAGTCCCTGCCGTATGGCTGAGATACGCACCTTTTGACCCCAGTAGAAATTTGACTGCAGACGTTAAGGTTGGCATAGCAGCGCTGAGTAACAGCGCAAGTGATGGCCGTATTGGTTATGAAAAACAAACGACTGCGCAGTTGGCATTTGGATTAGGAGCACAGTTACGGTTTGCTCAACGTTATCTATTCCGTGTCGACTTTGAAAGCTATGACAGAGACGCAAATTTTACGGCGCTTACTTTAGGCGCCTATTTAAAAGGGCACGACAGTCATGGCTCGTCGGTGAATTATGAGGGTTCATCGACTGAATGCTATGCAGATGAACGCGTGTATGTCGTTGTAGAATTTCAGTCAAACTCTGCCTATTTGGGTCTGTCTGCCCAAATGATGATTAAAGGTCTCATGAATAACCCACAGTTTGAGCTGGATGCCATCCACGGCCATGCTGATTACCAAGGTCCTAACCGAGATAATAAGGGTTTATCAGAGCAGCGAGCTCAAGCTATAAAGTCATTCCTAGAATTTCAGGGTTTAGACACGGCTGAGATTTCTGTACTGGATTTTGGTGATATCAAGCCCCTAGCAGACAGCAATGCTGCCGTAGGGCGTGTTGAGAATCGACGGGCGGAGCTACACGGTAACTGGCGTGGCGATGCGTGCATTTGATCAATGATGCTGATTCCCCTCTATCGTTCTGAATGAGGGGATTTAGATCTACGGCGTCAAAGACACCTTTACGTTAAATTGCTGTGCCTCATGCCACCGAAGCGATAATGAGCCTCAGATTCCATTTTCAATTTGAGCGAATTTTGAGGTATGGGTGTCGCGAAACGATTTCTCGATACAGGGTAAATAAACCCGTTGCGATGACAATTGAAGATCCGATCAAGGTGTATTGATCGGGTACTTCGCCAAAAACAAAGTAGCCCAAAAAAAAATTACCCAGATCAGGCTTGAGTATCTAAAAGGCACTACGTAGCCAACTCCCCCGATGCGCATTGCCATCACAATAAATTGATAACCAAAAAAT
Source organism: uncultured Granulosicoccaceae bacterium (assembly GCA_937965695.1). Lineage (GTDB taxonomy): Bacteria > Pseudomonadota > Gammaproteobacteria > CALCKW01 > CALCKW01 > CALCKW01. The sequence continues at coordinate 46,109 of CALCKW010000017.1, read as the reverse complement.
AGAAAAAAAGCTGCGGCGGTGAGTATCAACAATTGATACGTCGATACGGGTTGCCAGTTTCTTTGAACGGTGGTCAATGTAAATCCGAACAAACTGATCGGGAGTGTCGTTGCAGCGGAAACCGAAATAGAAGGAATAGCAGAAGGAAGTGTGCGTGTGACTAGATCTCGTGCCGCTGCAAACAAAACAGCGAATAAAACAAGCACCGAATTTGGCTCAAACCCACCCAGACTGGGCCGGATAATAACCATAACACCGACGAAACCGATTGTTATGGCCAACCAGCGACGCCAGCCCACGCACGGGTTCAGCAAGGAAAAGCGCTGCGCCTGCCGCGACTGTAAGCGGAAGGGCCTGCAAGATGGCCACAATTGTGGCGAAGGGTAGTGCGTTGATTGCGCCGAGAAAGCAAAAGGTGGCGAGTACTTCCATTGTTGATCGAAACAGTATTTTTTTATAGAGAAGTTCTCTAAGCCGTTTGTGCAAGACTTTGCTGCACGACTATCACTGCGGTCATCAAAAACAACATCCCCTCTCGAATTGCCATTATCTGGCCAACGTTGAAGGCGCCGTCGAGCGACTTTATGAGGCTGTCGTTCAGCGTGAAACCCGTCATGGAGAGCATCATGAAAAGGCTTGCACGGATGTTCGGAGAGGACCAACTTTGCATGGTTAGAGTGTACAAGTCTTTCTGGGATAGACCGCGTGAATTATACCTGTTCAAAGTGCCTTTGCATTGAGGATTGCCAAGATCGCGAGTTACGTAAGTGTCAGAGAACAGAGAGAAAAATCTGTTCGTCTTGAGAGGTGTCTACAAATTTAGGCAAACGGTTGTTGAGTCATTCGTCTGCTTTCTCTATGATTGTCGTCTACCCTGTTCGTAGCTTTGTATCCTCAAAAGAGATATGCGCCACACCCGTGAAATCAAACGTTAGACGCCTTTGGATTTTTTCGCTTGTTCTATCGCTAGTCATGGGTGGAACGCTGGCCAGTGCGCATAGCATTGATCATCTGCTCGAGTCCAGCCACGTGCACTTGGAAATCACCAAGTCGGGTTTGGATCGTCTAATCCACTCAGAAGAAGAGGATGAACTCGAGTGCGAGCTCCTCTCTCTATTAGTGCCCGCACAGCAACTGTTTGCTCACGTTCTCGATTTTCCGCTGCTGTCAAAAACCTGTGGCACTGATGTAGCAAAAAATACTTTTTTCCCGTCCTCTCCTTCGGCTCTCCTGCCACCCAGTCGCGCACCGCCGACTTTTTCCTGAATTAAAACCCTGATGCAGGGCAACGCTCTGCTTATAAATTTTATCTAGGAAAACTCTTATGAAAATCGCTAATCCACGGACAGCGGGCGTAGCCCTGTGTTTATCTCTCAGCTCCAACTTATACGCTGAGGTTCGTCAACACGGTGCCCATGAGCACGGTGTTGCCCAATTATTAATGGCTGTTGATGGCCAACAGGTGCAATTGGTCTTGGATTCACCCATGTTTAACCTTGCAGGGTTTGGCCAGGCTGAGTCTGAGACGCAACACCAAGAAGTTGAAGAAATAGAGAAGATGCTGAATGACCCCCTGGCGTTGTTTGCATTGAAAGGCAGTGAATGTTCGGTTGTCTCGGTAGTACTGGAAGGGGGAGCCTTCGACGAGCACGAAGAAGGGCACGACGAGCACAAGGATGAGCATGAAGAAGAGCACGACGATCACAAGGATGAACATGTAGAAGGGCACGATGATCATGGCGAGTCAGGGCATTCAGATGTGCACGTCGAATGGTCTTTAGACTGCTCAGAGCCAAAGGACGATGTAGAGATGACGGTGACTCTTTTTGAGTATTTTGAACATCTGGAGCAATTGGATGTCCAATATTTATCTGGGAATACTCAAGGCGCTGATACGTTAACAGCCGAGCAACCTGTGATACGTTTCTAGGTTCAAGCTGGTATTAGGCTAAGAGTAAAAGCGATGCAAAACGCGATTGAGATGACGAACTTAAGCTTCAGTTGGCCAGGCTCTCAAAGCCCGGCTCTGCAGGTTGAGTCGTTTGCCGTTGCTCGTTCTGAACGCGTGTTTTTGCGTGGTCAGAGTGGCAGTGGTAAGAGTACCTTGCTGAACCTTGTGGCCGGTGTTCTGGACGGGCACCAGGGTGCACTGCATGTTCTTGGCCATGAGCTCGCAAACATGCGCCCCGCACAACGAGACAAACTCCGTGCTGAACACATCGGGTACATTTTTCAGCAATTTAACTTGTTGCCTTACTTAAGCGTTTTGGATAACACGACGCTGGCATGCCGATTGTCTAACACCCGGCGCCAGCGTGCGTGTGCGGCCAACGGCTCTGTTGAGAAGGCCGCTTTTGCGCTGATGGACGAGCTGGGTCTTGAGCGTTCTTTGGCCAAAAAGCCTGTGACGGCACTCAGCATAGGACAACAGCAACGTGTAGCTGCGGCTCGGGCCTTGATAGGAGGGCCTGATCTGATTATCGCCGATGAGCCAACCTCGGCACTCGATACCGAGCACAGACAAAAGTTTATCGAACAGTTGCTCGCGACGTGTGCTGATAGACAGGTCGCGTTGTTATTTGTGAGCCACGATCCAGGCTTGCGACAATATTTTGATCGTGTGGTTGATATGAACGAGCTAAACCGGAGCAACTCCCATGTTCTGGATTGAACTCGCGTTTAAAAGTCTACTCAATCGGCGATTAACGGTGATGCTCACCGCTCTGAGCATTGCGTTCAGTGTAGCGTTGTTTTTATCCGTAGAAAAAATTAGAACGGATACAAAAGATAACTTTTCGAGAACGTTGACTGGCACCGATTTAGTGGTGGGTGCACGGTCTGGCTCATTGAATTTGTTGTTGTATTCCGTGTTCCGCATTGGGGACGCGAGCAACAATATGTCCTGGGAAAGCTACCAAGAGCTAAGTGCCGACCCAGCTGTTGCGTGGAGTGTCCCCATTTCACTGGGGGATTCTCACAAGGGCTATCGAGTCATCGGCACGACGAAAGCCTATTTTGATCATTACCAATACGGACGGGAACAAAACTTAGCGTTTAAGGAAGGGCAGTCATTTGATCAGCTCTTCGATGTGGTCATTGGAAGTGAGGTTGCACGCGCATTAGGTTATCCGCTTAATCAGCAACTGTCCTTAGTGCACGGTACAGGGGCTGTAAGCTTTTCAAAGCACGATGACCTGCCCTTCAAAGTTGTTGGCATTTTGGCAGCAACTGGCACACCCGTAGATCGAAGCCTGCATGTCTCGCTGCAAGCCATCGAAGCTATTCATCTAGGGTGGAAGGATGGTGTGCGTCTTCAAGGTGCAGAAGGGTTTTCACCCGAAAAAAATCAAAAATTACAGACCGAAACCATCACTGCGGCGTTGATTGGAATGACCTCTCGCCTTAAAACTTTTAATTTTCAACGCAAAGTGAACGACTACACCGACGAGCCACTCTCGGCGATTATCCCGGGAGCGACCTTGCAAGAGCTTTGGTCCATGCTTCGGGTATTGGAAAGCACACTGTTGTCGATTTCAGCGTTGGTAATGGTGAGTGGTTTGTTGGGTTTGTTGACGGTTGTTTTAGCCGGTCTTAATGAACGCCGCCGAGAAATGGCGTTGTTGCGTGCTCTTGGAGCTCCGGCTAAGCATGTATTTAGCCTTCTATGCGGCGAGGCCGGTCTGATTGCACTGGTCGGTGTTGTGGTTGGCGTATGCTTACACTATGGCCTGATGGTGGCCTTGGCCCCAGCTCTCTTAGATCGTTTTGGCGTGCTGCTCAACATCAGTATGCTGGCACCCTATTTATTTTTATGGCTTGGACTTTATGTATTGCTTGCAGCATTTCTGGGGGCGCTGCCTGCCTTACGGGTGTACAGGCAAACCTTAAATGACGGTTTGAGTCAAAGGATTTAGAATGAAAAAAACTTTATTAGGCATTATTACATTTGGGCTAATTGTTGGTTCCACAATCAGCCAAGCAGAGGAAGTGGTCAAAGACTCATCAACATTTGCTTTAGAAGACGATGAGCTTTTTCCACTGATACCTGAAGTCTCTCAGGATGGATATATTCATCTTGAGTGGGACAGTCTTATGCCGGTGAACTTTGGCGCTCAAAACAACGGAAATGCAAGCCAGGTAGAGCTGGTGCAAGAGTTGATTGGAAAAAAAATCAGCATCCCTGGTTTTGTAGTGCCGTTGGATTTTAATGACGGAAAGGTGTTCAAATTTCTATTTGTTCCCTACATGGGTGCTTGCGTACATTTTCCACCACCTCCGCCAAATCAGCTGATCTACGCTGAAATGAAAGAAGGTTTGGTGCTAGAGGAACAATGGGCACCTTTGGAAATCTATGGCACATTGGGCGCTGAGTATGTCGAGACGGACATCGGTGCTGCAGGCTATACCCTGGCGGTTGAAGAGATAAAACCTTTTCAGTATTAGTGCTGTAAAAAGAATGCTAGGGTGCCTCAGCCAAAGTCGGGTCAGTGATGTCAGCGTGAAAAATTTGGTCCCAGCAAGGCGCGAAGCGACGGCAAGTGTGGTATTGGCTTGATGTGCGACGCGGCTGAGCCGAATTTAGCGCGTCGCCAATGCGAGCATGACTTGATCTGAGGTTCCCTAAGGTTGCACGTTGTGGCTCATTGCCAGCGTGTTCTGCTAGTCACTCTCATCAGCAAAAAAATAAGACACTAACAGCACATAATTCATGTGCCGTTTTAATGCTTAAAGGTCTCCAATTACCGACCATCTACAGCGCTGGCTATAAATCTTTGAATGACAAGTCACAGGTGAGCAGTGCGACTTTCAATCAAACGAGCGTAGATAGAGGCGCCTATGGGCAATATGCTCTCGTCAAGAATAAACCCGTCATTGTGTAAAGGTAAAGTTCCTTCGTGGCCTACGGTGCAATAAGCACCAGGTATCACACGGAGCATATCCGCAAAATCTTCAGAACCTGTGACGACGTTTGGCGTGATACTAATTTTATCTTTGCCCACGACATCAGCGGCGATATCAAGCAGAACATCTGACAAATGTTCATCGTTGACAAGCACATCAAATATTTCTCGTATAGTGACGTCTACTTCGATGCCGTAACTGGTCGCTGTGCCACTGCAAAGGTCTCTAATTCGTTGCCGCACGGTATTTGCAAGGTCTACATCGAAATAGCGCATAGTCCCTGACAGTGTGCACTGCGACGGAATAACGTTGTAGGCTGCTCCGGCGTGAATTTGTGTGACAGATAACACCAATGGGCTAGTCGGCGGCACATTGCGACTGACAATGCTTTGTAGTTGTTGCACTAAGGAAGAGCCTATCACCACAGGGTCGATAGATTGGTGCGGCATAGCTGCATGCGCACCGGAAGCGTTTATAGTGATGTCGAAAAAGTCAGCTCCCGCCATCGCCTCACCTGGTTTTACACCAACGGTGCCAGGTTTGCCGTTAGGCATGTTGTGCATTCCATATATCTCATCACAAGGAAAGCGCTCAAACAAAGAATCAGCCAGCATGGCGCGGGCGCCACCCAGTCCTTCTTCAGCGGGTTGAAAAATGAAAATGGCTGTTCCATCGAATTTTTTTGTTTCCGAAAGATAGCGCGCAGCACCAAGTAACATTGTCGTATGTGCATCGTGGCCACAAGCGTGCATAACACCAGGGTTTTTAGAGGCGAAGGGCAAGTTAGTGAGCTCGTGAATGGGCAGTGCGTCCATATCCGCTCGCAAACCTATTGTACGCCCCGGCCCGTTGCCTTCAAGTACACCAACGACGCCCGTGTGACCAATACCCGTGTGTGTTGTCACCCCCCATTCTCTGAGTAGTTCGGCAACAATGGTAGAGGTACGAACTTCTTCCATGCCCAGTTCAGGGTTTTCGTGGAAGTCTCTTCGAATGGCGACGAGATCTTCAGTGAAGTCAGAAATTCGATCGATGACAGGCATGTGCCAACTCCCTAAATAAGTTTGTCGTGTGTCGTAGTCAATGTTGTAAATAGGACTACTTTAGTCATTTGCCGTCAAGCTCTAAATATTATTGTGTATTGAATCAACGACAGGCAGTAATAGTATCTATAGGCGTTCTTGCGTTATGTCTTTATACTCTTCAGTAACAATTTTGCAAAAATACTCGGGTGTTCTCATGGATAAAAATAGTCAATATACACTACCTCGCGTCTGGGAGTGGAGTGCTGAAAACGGTGGAAAATTCGCCAATATAAATCGCCCAATAGCCGGCTCCACCCACGACAAGGAGCTGCCCATTGGCGAGCACCCATTGCAACTGTACTCCTTAGCAACTCCCAATGGAGTCAAGGTAACGGTGATGTTGGAGGAATTACTCGCGCTTGGCCATCATGGTGCTGAGTACGACGCTTGGCTGGTCAATATTGGTGAAGGTGAACAATTTGGATCGGATTTCGTGCAACTCAATCCCAATTCAAAAATTCCTGTACTTCTTGATCGCTCAGCGAAAGCAAATACCCCAGTGTTTGAGTCATGTGCGATATTGCATTACCTCGCACGTAAGTTTGGTGACCTTATGCCCGAGGATGCGGCAGGTCATTCTGAGTGTTTATCTTGGCTTTTTTGGCAAGAGAGCAGTGCGTCATTTCTGGGCGGTGGTTTTGGTCACTTTTACAGCTATGCACCTGAACCCATGGAATACCCGATCAATCGCTACGCCATGGAATCCAAACGGCAATTAGATGTGCTTGACCGACTGCTTGCAGCGCGAAACTACATCTGCGGAGATCACTACACGATTGCTGACATTGCCATTTGGTCGTGGTACGGACAGCTCGTGCTGGGCAAGGTATATGAGGCCACAGAATTCCTCAACACTGACTCCTACACACATGTTAATCGGTGGGCTCAGCAGATCAGTGAAAGACCTGCTGTCAAACGCGGTTGGGTTGTAAACCGTGTTTTTGGCGCAGAGGAAACTCAGTTGAAAGAACGGCATGCGGCAACCGATATTGATGCATTGATGTGATGTTGAGACTAGGGAACCTCAGATCAAGTCATGCTCGCACCGTCGACGCACTAAATTCGGCCCAGCCGAGTTGCAAATCTAGCCAATAGCACCACTATTGCCAGCGATTCGCGCCTTGCTGGGTCCAAATTTTTCACGCCGACGTCACTGACCGGACTTAATCTGACGCTCCCTAGGCTGACAGAAGGGGGCTGGTTTTGGCCCCTGGTAGTCTAAGTCAGCAGGTCTTAGAGTCGCTTTACAAAACCTTAACTGTTGGACGGATGTAAGAGCTAACGGCTCAACCTGTTCGCGGCATATTTGTCGCTAAAAGATCGGAGAGCAGTTCGACTGGGTGATGAACGCCAAACCCTTGGCCGTAGTCTGCAGACAGTTGTGTGACTATATCTTTAACTTCACGACTTTCTACGGATTTGGCAACTGTTTTAATACCCATCTGATGAGCAATTTCGATCGCCGATTTTATAAATAGTCTATCCACTTCGTCACTAGCTGCACCTTGGATAAAGCTGCCATCTATTTTTATGTAGTCCACATTCAGCGTTTTTAGATAGAGCAACGATGACAAGCCAGTACCAAAATCATCGATCGCAATCTCGCAACCTAGTTCGCGCAGTTGGTCAGTGAGTTTCTTGGCGTTGCCTTTACTTCGGATGACAACGGTTTCTGTCACTTCAAAATTGATAGTGCCTTTAGGCAGGTTTGAATTTTTAATCGCATTGATTAAAAACTCTGCAAATTCAGTATCACCGACACTACTGCCTGATAGATTTACCCAAAATCGATGTGGCTTCTGTAAGGGTACTGTCAAGTTGCTGAGTGATCGCATGAGATGATTCACGACCCATGTGTCCAATTCTATCAATAGGCCGTATCGCTCGGCACTCGGCAGAAAGACACCCGAGGGAATCGGTCGTTGGGTGTCTGCATCCCACATCCTTAGCAACACTTCAATATACTCGGGACCCTCATTTGACCCCAGAGGTTGAAGCAGTTGTCCATGCAAGATAAACTTATCGTTCGTCATCGCATCGCGCAGGCGCTGAGCCCAGCGCATTCCTCCGCGTTGTTCGTCAATCGAGTTGTCGTCACTCACGACAACTTGCACACGATTCCGACCCGCTTCTTTGGCTGCGTAACAGGCGGCGTCTGCCAGTTGTTGGAGCTCGGTGAGATCTGCACTGTTTTCATCCAGACTGACCAACCCTATACTGACGCCAATTTTGAACAGTTCGGTGCCACTGTAGAACTCGTATTGCTGCACTGCCGCTCGGATTTCTTCAGCTTTGCGGATCGCGATCTCTTGGCTGCAGCCGGTTAAGAGGACTGCAAATTCGTCACCTCCCAGGCGGGCGACGGTATCGGTTGATCGAACGCGGTTGGTCAGTAACTCGGAAACCGCAATGAGTAATCGGTCTCCTTCAGCATGGCCGCAGGTATCGTTTACAATTTTAAATTTGTCTAGGTCAAGAAACAGCAGATGCGATTTGGTATTACCTTCAGAATCCTTGACGACATTCTGCATGGATGTTGCGAAGGCGCGACGATTTCTCAACCCTGTCAGTTCGTCGTGATTCGCCTGTTGATGTAACAGCTCTGTCATCTGGCGTGTGTCGGTCACATCTTGAGCCAGCAACACAATATAATTTTTGTGGTTATTAGTGTTTTTTACTTTTGAGAAAAAGAACACCACTCGGTGAATTCCCCCATCATGGCTAATACATGAAAACTCATCACTGATGGTTTCATCGTCTAGTGACGCACACAGCGCATTGAACTTCTGTCGCTCACTTTCGATCACGACGGACTCAAGGAGAGGAATTTTTTGTGGCTTAAAATCTGGCCAAAACAGTTTTTGTAACTGTGGGTTTGGGTTAATTACATGTCCTTTGAGGTCAAGAATTGCCATACCAATGGGCGCATTTTGAAAAGCATGCGTAAACCTTGCTTCCATATCTGCACGCGCTTCGTCGGCTGATTGACGATCAGCGGCTTCTTGACTTAATTGGTTATTTGTCTGTTCTAAGTTACCCAGTGCTGTGCTTAACTCGCTGGTGCGCTCCTCTACACGCGTTTCTAGACTCCCAATTAAGTCTTTCAACTGCATCGACATATCTGCAATTGTACGCGACAGTGCGCCAACCTCATCGTTGCTTTTATGTGGTAATTTCACATCCCATTCACGTCGTCCAATTGCAGCTGTGGCATTAGTCAATTGCCGTAGTGGCAGGGTGAATCGATAGGCTAGCAGGAAAGCCATTGAGGTGACCACCAACAAAATAGCTAAAGCCATCGGGATCAACTTTTCAAAAGCCATTTCGGTCGCGTCTTTCTCTAGAGCCTCTTGCAATGACATAACATCAACGAGAATCGTCTCCGTGGAAACCACCGTGGCCAAGTTCCATCCGGCATCTCCCAACGGTGCATAAGCTACAAACTTCTCTTCCGCCGCGTCAGTCACACGTTGTACTCCACGTTCTCCGCGAACCATGGCTTCAATGACTGTACCTAATTGCCCTTTGAGTTGTGAGAGATCGACACCAAACTCATCAGGCTGTCGATCGCGACCAAGCAATTCTTCATACCCTATGTTGGGCAAAGCAATAGCTCGTGCGTTTTTGTCGATCAAGAAGGAATAACTGCCCTCTGCTAGTGTTGCTGCTTCAATAGTCTCTTGCAAATCACCCAACCGGAAGTCGACACCAATAATGCCTGAAAACTGATCGTCAGAGGTGTAGATGGGGGCTATTGCTGAGACCATAAGACCATGCCCGGCTGGATCATCGTAGACAGGCGTCCAGAACTTTTTTCGGTCTGGGTTTACAGAAGGCATGGCCGCTGTGTAGAAGTCTTCTTCGTTGACGTTAAAATCTGGGGGTAGGTCAAGGCCACCTTTAGGGTAGTATCTCGTCAAACCGTCCGGTGAAATGAAATAGACGGCGGTCGCTTTTTTATCAATATTCAATATTGAAAGGGCGAGCGGATCGAACGCGCGACTTATTTGCACTTGTTGTGTAATGGAGCTGTCTACTTCGACGTAATTGGCAATAAAAATACTTGCCTGCTCTGAGGAGCCCTCTTGATGATGCCCCTCAGGCATCGCTTGCAGATCAGCCGCACCTTGTAAGTACCCAACCATAGAAAAGTGATCAGAATTAGAGAAATACTGGCCTGCGGTGTCAGCCAATAAGCCTGCTTCTGTCATGGTCTTTTCTAATATTAGGGAGTTTCGACCCGCATTTTCTTCAGTGACCTTAATCATATGATCTTGAGAAAGGTTTTCGAGTGCATTTCGGCTGATAGATTGAGCCGTCTCACTGGTTTGGTTAATCGCGTCTAGTCCTAGAACGATAAGCGTTATTACCAATGAAAAGGCAACACCCAATATCAACAGCAATAGCTTAGTCCGAAGCGTTAGTGCTCCGCGTCCAGTCATTGCAATTCCGTTGCCTTTTATTCGTTTCATCTCAAGCACTTCGGCTATTGATATTTTCTCTTTAGAATAGTGAGCGGTGACAACACAACTAATTGTGTCGGAAAGTTCCAGAGTGCAGTCATTGGCTTCCGCTGTGGTACTGAAGCATTGTTCGACTAGATTTAGTGATGTCGCTTGCCAATAAAAATCATGATGGTTGTGGGCTTATGAATAATGGCTTTTTTGCACTAGTTAGTACACTAATAAGTACCTCTGTTAAGTTGCAATAGGCTAAATAACAAAAATTCAATTGGTAGTTCAGAGGCAATTATATTTTAAAAAATATCTATATAACGAGTAACCCTCGTAGGGGCATATTTTTCTTATGCCTACACAAGGAGTACTTGTGCCATTTCAGTGAGCACGGCATTGGCTAAACTAAATCACTTCGCGATTATTATTTTAGCGAAGCTGCTTTCTCCATCGCGTCCTCACCTTTCTTCCATAAGTTACCTTGCCAGAGCTCGTCCAAGCCGGTTTCTCCCGATGCGCCTGTAGTCGTCAAATAGTCGTAGTAGGCCGTCGGTTTTCTACCTGTCAAATTATAAAAGTCAGGACTACAACGACAGTAGAAACCGTTGTTTAGGTACTCAAAAAATTCCGCGCGAGTACTACCAAAATCGTGTTCGAAATCAACCATGCTTTGAGCACGGTACTCGATGTTCTTATTCATAGCACGCCCTAGGTCATCGGCAATGTCGTGCATGCTTTGTGGCTCTGGACCGGTGATGTCGTAGAACTTGTTTGCATGTTTCTCAGCGCCTTCGATAAAAATTACAGCCGCGGCCTTAGCGATGTCTCTCGTTGCAACAAAAGAGTTTTTTGCGTCACCGAGGGGGTTGCTAAACCAACCTTCGTTTTGGATAGATTCACAGTCAGTTTTAAGCAAGTGATTCATGAAGAAATTGTTGCGCAAAACGCTCACTTGTAACCCGGCATCAATGAGTGCTTTTTCTCCCCACCAATAGTGTTGCAACATCAAAGGAATACTTGCACCTTTGCGCGAAGCGTGTTTATTGGGGTCGTAAGAGGCGGTATTTGTGTCTGCGCCCATGCAGCTGATACGCACTACGTGTTTGATTTGATCTACACGGTTGCCAAGCTCTTTACAAAATTCTAGATGTCCTTCTAGCATTGGATCGAGCGAAGCGGAATACACCGCACTAACACCATCAAGCGCGTCGTTCCAAGTCGCAGCGTTATTCAAGTCAAACTCCACGACTTCATCTGCACCCAATTTGCGCAAAGACTCAACTTTGCTCTGACTGAAGCAACAAGCGCGTACGGTAAATGTTCCGTCCTGCTTGAGTAGCGCTAATAACTCTTTACCAATACGGCCGGAGGCGGAGGTGATGAGTACAACGGGTTTTTTCATAGGGGTGATCCAACTGTAGGTTTGGCGGTTGCGTGTTATGGGTAAGGTGAAAATATCAGTGCATAGTACCGTTTTTCTAGTGAAAAAATCTGCTCTCATAGCCCGTCAGATTGTCACCGATGGGATAGAGACCAACCATTAGTGCGAACTTGGCGTACTCAGAGCATCAATTTCAAAGCACAGAATTCACTGCCCATTCGTGACGGGAGAGATGGTGCTCATTTGGTCTTTCACCCTTAACGGTAATATTACCCTTATTTGCTCGACTCGGTTGCGTAAAATTTGCATCTTTAATTTTTTAAATGGAGCGGCAGCATGGTAAGACCCGGAAAGTTCATAAAAACACTTATTCCGTTTAAGGATGATGATGGTGATGAAGTTTCTCCAGAAGACCAAGCTCGTCAGATCCTCAACATTGCTTCTGCTTTTTTAAATAACGGTAGTCACGGTGTTTACCTCACCTATTCGTCCGATTTTGAACAAACCCTCGATATAATTAAAACCTACCAAGACGGTGGATGGAGCACTAATGTCAATGGCAGTCACCAAGCGGCGACAATCGCTGCTTTGGAGAGCTTACTGGGTTTAGAATATATTCGCCTGCAGAGAAAAGTCCGTATTGCGCCGATAACCACAATGAGTGACAGACCAATAACTGAAGAAGACAAAACAGGGTTTGCCAATAAAACGCACCTAGAAGTCATCGAAGAAGATCTTGATCGAATAAGGTCTGATCTCGATGGTGGTTGGGACGTTTTGGGTTGGGTGAATCAGCAAACTGACCCAGATTTTGCCGTGGGAGGAGGGGCAGAAAATGCTGAAAATCCGAACTTCGCGTGTGAGACTCAGTTCCCAGCACATCTGCAATCTTTTGTACGCAAAAGGTTGGCTTCTTTTGACATTCAGTATGTTTAAACTAAGTGTGGCTTCCCTCGGTAGCTCTAGTTAGCTGGTCCCTGGTGGCCATGCCACCGCAGTAAACTGCGGTGGCAGATCGATCATTTATTTTGGGGTTGTATTCGCTAGAGGATATGAGCCTGCAACCCGCGTCTAGGTGATGGCCTTGGCTTTTCTGCATTATCGGGTAGATAGCCGATGCGTGCTAGCATCTGCAGCGTTTGCTTGGGGTCTGCGCTAATCTTTTGAAACTTCTGCTGAAGCTGCTGATAGACAGATCCCATTTCAGGGTATTCTTGCAACCCTTGGGAAACAGGGTGCATGACCATCCCCATCTGTGTTGCTTGCAGTTGCGCTAGGACAAATGTTCTTCCTGCGCGTATTTGGTCCATTCGACTATTTTCGTCAGAATTTAACCAAAACCAAGCCGGCGTGGATTCAATCGAAAGGTTGAAATTTTCAATTTGCTGCTTAAAAACTCGGCTTCCTGGATCGGGTGGTTCACTGCGGTTCATCAACCCAAACTTTGATAGCGTAACAATAAAGGGGCTATCAATCGAAATACCGTCTCGGTGTTGATTAATTTAGCGGCTACCCACTCGAAGAAGTCGCATGGACTCCATCATTTTTGCTGGTGTAGAAAGTTCTATTTTCCAGGCGTCGGTTACCATCTGAGCGACTTGAGTGTATTCCTCTCTATTTTCAGATTTCCTCAAAATTCCAACGGATTGCTTTTCAGAGTTAAACACGCAAAAGTTATTTTCAAATTGTGCGTCTGGCATGCGCTCAGGGTCGTAGTTACTTCGGACAGTGTGCCTTTGTCGAATCTGGTCGAACAACGGGATAGCACTTAGTCGTGGCGACGCGATCTTTTCTAATTTGGCTCTGACGAGAGGCTTGTCTGTCGGTAGCGGATGGTTGATTTTATCGAAGTATCAGGTGGTAATTTTGAAACCCCTGTCGCCTACAAACACACGGCAATCAGCTAGAGCACCTCTGCGCGCGAGGCATATTTTTTGGAGTATGCGCGTGATATTAAAAACGCAGTCTCTATCCCGGTTATGGTGACAGGTGGGTTTCGACGTGCGAAGGTCATGAATGACGCCTTGCTCAACAATGATGTTGATTTGATTGGTGTGGGTCGGCCATTTATTGTTGATCCAGAATTTCCGCAAAAATTATTGGACGGTTTAATCGACTCAGCACCTTCTAAGGAACGAGAATTTCCACCCGCAGATGAATTGCCGAGAGGGGCCGTTTTGAATTGGTTTTGCCACCAATTGTTGCTGCATGGAGAGTTGGGTATTGCGGATACGTCGTTGCCTGTCACCGAAGGGCACGAGCACTATTTAAAACGCATTGAGAAAATGACAGAACAACTATTGCGTGAACGAGGAGCGCAACCCTATTAGAGAGAATGAATCAGCAGAAAAGCCACAGAGTTCTGCGGCCTGCCTGCTCTTACAAGTTGGTCTGTAAATAGTCTAAGTCTACCCTGCGAAAATCATCTCTCGAGTGATCTGCCAACGGTCGTTTTCGTGAATAAAATCGATACTGAGTGATATTTGCTTTTCCTCTCCGGTTAGATTTACTTTACGGCTTATCACGACGTGTGCGTTTTTCTCATCGGCTTCGACGATATGGTATTTTGCCCACGTGCTAGGCGCGGAGCCGTTTTTTGCCGAAAGATGTAGGTGCTCAATAAACCCTCGCTTATCCATAATATGCAGATTATTGTCACCGTCGAGCATGTAAATTTTCATGGCATCGTGATAAAGCGATTCGAGAAGGTCAAATTGAGCATTTGCTGCAGATTGGATAAGGTTGTCAATCAGGTTTCTGACGTCTTTTGCGTGGGTTGATTCTGGTGTCATTGATTTTTCCATTACGGTGAGAAAAGCGGAAATAAGTGCGTTAAAACCGCTTGATGGTTTGTTTAAAACTATTGGGTATCAGGAGCTTTAAGGTGTTGATGCCACATGTCCGTTGATATTTTCCAGGAGTTCCCGTCGGGTTTGAGCACAAAAAGATAAGTGCCTGTAGCGTCCATGCCAACGGCATCAACTTTCGCCTCAACAGACCCAATCATTACTGCAAGGCTGGAATCGTCTGCTACAAATAGGTCGTCGATAGTGTGAGTGACTACGCCCTGATTCGTTGTCACAAATTCGAAAAGCTGACGAGGTGCATTTAAGCCCCGAACAACGGGTTTACCTTGCTCGATCCAAAGAGCGTCGTCAGCGTAAAGTCCGACAAGGTCATCAGCATCTCCGGCGATTACTGACCGATTAAAACGATCATTAAGTGCATGTAGGCTTTCGACAGCTGCAGATTGTTTGCCGGCAGCAAATGCCGTTGCTGAAACGATGGCTAACAGGCCGAGATATAAAGAGGCGCGCATAGTGTTTCTCTGATAGATGGGTAAATGCTTTGCTAAGCAAGTTTGGAAATTAGATATGGGTACCGTTAATAGGAAATTTCTGGCTTTGGCTCCGCAGCCATTTGAGACCTCCGGCGACATTGCTCAGTGAAGGACGAGCAAAAGGGACATTGGAAATATCGACCAGCTGCAACTTCCCCTCTTCGTTGACCACAAAGAGTCCAGGCTCTGAAAAGGGGCGCTCAACATCCATCCCATTTTTAATTCCTGATACATGCAGTCCGAGAAATTTCATCTGGGACTGGTTGAGATCATAGGCGACAGGGAATTGATGGTTAATTTCAGCCAATTGAGCCTCAGCGCGTACTTTGCTATCTGCGGATACTGCAATTACATCAATGCCATTGTCTTCAAATTGCGCTCGCACACTTTCTAGCTCGGCAAGGTAATGACTGCACAGTGGGCAGTGCTTTCCTCGGTAAACCAAAATAAGTTTCCAGTCATGTCCGCTCTGCGGCTGCGATAACTCTACTTCTCCGCCGTTGAGCAGTGGCAGCGTGATAGAAGGGAAGTCTTGACCTGGGATAAGTGCATTTTTAGTCATAAAATTACTCATTTCATTTGTATATGTAACGATCGATATATATAATTATCCAAGCTTAGTTGGCTGTCAAGAGAAATATATTGAACGATACAAATAGAAAGGGAAGGCCGCGTAATTTTGACCTGAATGAAGCGTTGCTTGCAGCCATGAATACCTTCTGGGCAAAGGGTTATGACGGTACGTCGATGAAGGATCTGACAAAGGCGATGGGAATCAGTGGGCCCAGCTTATACGCGGCGTTCGGTGATAAGCGCGAGCTGTATCTTAAAGCGATCGATCTTTATGCGGACGTCGATGGCTGTGCCCCTATTGTGGCTTTTGAATCTGAAAGTGATATAGCAAAAGCGCTAGAAGGTTTTTTGCTGTCAGTGATACATGGCTCGACGGAGCACGAAAGTGGGGCAAGAGGGTGTTTCTTAGCGTCCTGCGTTTCCACTAGTGTGGGTGAGGTCGAAGGTGTAGAAGAACGTATGATGAAAGCGATTGAAGATACGGATGAGCGATTGGCAGCTAGGTTTGAACTCGAGAAAGAAAAGGGAATATTGCCCGCTGATTTCCCCTCTTATGATCGAGCGCGCCTGCTGTACGACATGCGTCAAGGCTATGTGTTTAGAGGTCGTGCTGGGTATTCAGAGCAATCATTGATAAAAGATATTACTGAACGTGTAAAAATGTTATTGGCCTACTAAGCTTTTAGCTTGGTGTGATTTTATTTGTTTATAACGTTCGGCAGTGGCTATCAACGACGACTTTAGTTTTGAGCATTCTTTGGTGTAGCGATATGACTTACGAAGGTTTCAATGCATTTTGCAAAGCACTGCCTGCTACCACCTATGTGATGCAGTGGGGTGATAGCCATGTGTGGAAAGTGGGCGGAAAAGTTTTTGCCATTGGGGGTTGGGAGAAGACAGACAAACCTGCCTTTTCATTTAAGGCCTCGGAACTAAACTTTCACTTTTTAACCGACCAGCCCGGCTATAGGCCTGCACCCTATATGGCCGCACGCGGCATGAAGTGGATTCAGCAATACAACGTGAGCGAACCTGAAGACAAGGAGCTGCAGTACTATCTGCAGGAATCCCATAAAATTGTCTCGAAGGGTTTGACAAAAAAAATGCAAAAAGAATTGGGCTTGAATCAAGATGATTAGCGTGTGGGCATAGGTGCCCGTTTAACCCCAGCTCAGCATTATTGGTGAGCGTTAGTGAGTGCCTTTTCGGTAGTGGTAATTTTTTAGCCGTTTTTGCCCCGCAGTCCAATTAAGTTTCCAAATGGGTCTTCAACTTGACACATAACTAAACCATTTTCAATGCTCATAGGGCCACGGTATAAGGTTGCACCGATGGAGCAAAAAAACGCTAATGATTCGTCTATGTTTTCCGTTGACCAATAGAGTACGGTACCCGCTTTTCCAGCACTTACTTTTGTATCAGCTTGCATTATTTCAAGATAGAAACCATCAATGTTTAACGTTGTAAAATCGCTGTCTGAGAAGTATGTCGCCTGTGCGGTAGGGAAGGCTTTTTGGTACCACTCTAAACCTTTGCTGACGTCAGGCACATGAACTAAAACAGCTGTAGGTTTCATCTTTCCTCCTAGTGGAAAACTGCTCAGCTAAACAATACCAATGCGACTGCCTAACAGTGAGGTATCGGTTCAGCTTTATCGTAGATCACTCATTTCCACAAAATCCATGTCAGTAAAATCTTGGTTATCTCCTGCCATTGACCAGATAAAACCATAACGGCCAGTACCGGCACCGCTATGAATAGACCATCCTGGCGAGAGAATGGCTTGTCGATTCGCCACAACAAGGTGTCGAGTTTCCTGGGGTTCACCCATTAGATGAAAAACACGGGTGTCTTCGGCCATATCAAAGTACAAATAAACTTCTGATCGGCGATCATGGGTGTGACATGGCATGGTGTTCCAAACACTGCCGTCTTCAATCATCGTAATTCCCATAACCAACTGACAGCTTTCACATATATCAGGGTGAATATATTGGCGCAGGACGCGCACGTTGGCATCAGACTGTGTGCCCAGTTCTATTCGGTTAGCCTCAGTGGCCATTATTTTTCGCGGTGAATAACCGTGGTGAGCCGGCACACTAACAAAATAGAACGAAGCAGGTTTCGAAGGATCAGTGCTTGAGAATTCAACATTTTTTGTACCCATCGGCAGATAGAGACAATCAGTGCGCTCTAATTCATAGCTTCCGTCAGATGTTCTTACAGTACCTGGTTCTCCAATGTTGATGATTCCAACTTCTCGGCGCTCCAAGAAGGATGTGCTGCCAACCTGTTTATTCGACAGCAATGCTAATGAGCTTTTGGTAGGCACCGCACCGCCAACGATTGTTCGGTCGAGATGGCTGTAGACCATGGTTAGCTCGTCAGTTTTAAACAGGGACTCAATCAAGTAGTTGCGGCGCAACTGCTCGGTATCATATGTTTTGGTTTCTTGGGGGCTGATTGTTTGTCTTATGTCCATTTAGGATTCTCATGAATCAAGATAGTCGAAGCAACATTGCACAAATATGTTGCTGATATAGATCTAAGCTGTCAATACAAATGTGGCTCACGCACAGTAAGCCGTGCTTAGAACTGGTGTTCAAGCTACCTGTGATTCGTCTATGCTGCTATAAGGTATACAGTCTAATTGGAAGAGATACACATGCCTAAAGTACTAAGTCAAGAACAAATAGAGAACTATAAAGAACAGGGGTTTTTATCTCCAATAGACGTCATGAGCGAAGACGAGGCCGTTCATTACCGACAGCGCTTTGAACGGGCTGAATCGCAGTACCCAGAACACGCGCATGCAGAGAAACGCAATAATATCCACTTGTCTTTTGCTTGTCTGGATGAACTTGTCCATCACCCCCGAATTTTGGATGTAGTTGAGGATTTGATAGGGGCTAACTTTTCTTTGTGGGCAACGGTCATGTTCATCAAAGAACCCAGCACACCACACTACGTGAGTTGGCATCAAGACGCGACTTACATGGGGATGAACAAAAACAATTTTGTCACACCTTGGTTGGCACTTTCCCCGAGTAATCGAGAAACGGGTTGCATGAGCATGATTCCCGGCACACACCGAGCAGCGATTCAGCCACATGATGACACCTACGCAGAAGACAATATTCTCACCCGTGGACAGGTGGTTCGAGATGTTGATGAAAGCAGAGCAGTAGATCTGATACTGCGCCCAGGCCAGATGTCACTGCACCATGCAGAAATAATTCATGGCTCGCAAGCCAATACCAGCAAGCAGCGGCGCATCGGATTTGCAATGCAGTCTTTTATGCCGCCTGACGTACACCAGGTGGTGGGAAAAAATTGCTGGCTGGATATCCGTGGTGAAAACCTTCGACAAGATAGTCTTAGCCTACATCGACCAAAAAATGACTTAGATCCTGTGGCACTAGAAGGCCGTGATATCGCGGACGCTAATTTAGCTGATATCTTGTATCATGGAGCAAAAACAAAACGTGGCTATTGACGCAACGGTCAACTCACCTTGATTGAAATTATCCTATCGATTAACGAGTGCTCTTGGTGTCCTGTAAGCATAAGAGGGGGGGTCTAGAATAATACGGCCACAGCAACTATTTAATTTTTTTGTAAGTAAACCGACGAACGCTAGATGGCTCGATTGCTAATAGATATCTCTCTCACTCTCAATTTAAATCAAATTAACCCCATAGGTTATTTTAAGTTTTTTTGTAAATCCAATGGCCTCCTTTATGCATTCCATCTCATAGAAAAATCGTCAATATCTTTAAAAGAACTATGTCATTCGTAGGAGTACAAATTGCCTAAGCTTAGTTGGAAAGGAGGGTTCATAACGGCCGCAATTGTGGGTTCTGTTCTAAATATTATTAATCAATGGTCCGCAATATTTCACGGTGAGTCTTTTGTTGTGCCGACCGCTGTTCTGACCTACATCGTCCCTTTCTTTGTTTTCCAGATGGGGCACTTGCGTTCTTCTAAAGGAATAAGCAGCTCAGTAGCAATGCCCATACTGGCACATACTCAAGAGCTGAGTGATCTAGGAACTGCCGTTCTCACCACCGCGAAAAATGTTAATACAGCCTCTAAAGCACGTGCGGAGCTGACTTCCGAGTCAAAGCAAGTGGCAAGAAACATCGTACAAGAAGCCAACGATATTAATGAAGCGGCAACCGAAACTTTTGAATATACGAGTAAGGTAAATGCCGTTTATGAACAGATAGATCAACATATCGACATGTTAGTTTCCAGTATCAGACAAGCGGAACTTTGGAGTAAAGAGTCGGTTGATCGAATGGGGATTTTTGGAAATGAGTTTGAAAAAATAAATGAAATGGCTGTGACCATTTCTGAAATTTCGGAGAATACGAATCTCTTGGCGTTAAACGCAGCGATTGAATCAGCGAGAGCAGGAGAAGCCGGAAGAGGGTTTGCCGTTGTGGCTCAAGAGATTAAACGGCTGGCAACTAAGTCTGGCGAAAATGCGGGTATGATAAATGGGCAGATAGCTAGTATCTCAAACATCGAATTAGCCATCAGAAATGACACGACCGAATTTTCGGATTCCATGTCAAAAGTGAACTCAGAAATCAGTGCGAGCAAAAACGGTTTAAAGGACCTGACAATCTTACTTCTAGAACTCATTAAACTAACGGATAACAAAGCCAGTAGCATCAAGGAAAAGTCTACAGCTCAAGTCTTGGAGCTAGAGGAAATCGTCGATAGGTTAACCGCCATTGAAGAGGGAGCCTTGGCTGCTGTCACGGGTTCAAAAAACAATATTGGTGTTGGTGCCAGCATTGTCGAAAAAACGGATTTTATCAAAGACCAATTGAGAGACGTTGCGGCTTAACTTTAGTGGCATTATAAATCCCTTAGTTGAAACACACAGTCGTGGCTTTATCAACGCCTCAATGGCGTAATGTGTCTACTCTCCACCTGCACGCCATTCTTTATATCGCAGTACTGCGTTGGCCCCAATACTGGCAATAGGGGCAGGTGGCAGTTTCTGCGGTTCTGCTTCATTGCAAAAAAACCGAGTAATATCCGACTCAATATCACAAGCCATCTCCGCTGCAGCAATACCACTGAGCGTACCTCGTGCAGTGCCAAGGCCATTTTGGCAACAGGCTGCGTATAAGTTGTGATCTAGTTGACGGGTGTAGCCGACGCTGTTTTTGCTCAGGCACAAGTGCCCAGACCATGCGTGTTCCATTTGCATACCGGCCAGCTGCGGAAAGCGTTCGTCAAATCGCGTTTGCATTACTGCTCTAGCGCGAGCCAAGTCGGCGTCAGTGCATTGCATATCAGGTCTAAAGCTCGCGCAGGTTCGAGTGACAATGCGATTGCCACCTTGTGGCGTGTCGATACGGCGAACAGTAGTGCCCATAGGGTCAGCGGGGGTAACACCCCAGCGTGGTGCACCACCTAATTTTTTTAAGGAGTATTCGTCCAGGTCAGGGGTCATTACGGCATACAGAAAAATATGCATCAGTCGGTCTTGCGCAAAACCAAAACTCTCTACTTGTCCGTTATTTGCGAAAATAACTTTGCTGGCATTAACAGTGGCGTCAGGTGTCGTTAACTGCCATCCCTGTGCGGTCTGACTGACTTCCGTTACTGGGCTCTTTTCATAAACACTTACACGATCTCGCAGGCCCTGAGCTAGGCCGCGAATATAGCCTGCAGGTTGTAGAGTAACTGTACCCGGCGTGTATAAGCCAGAGACATAATGCCGCGAGCCGGTAAGCTCAAACATGGCCTTAGCGTCGAGCATCTCGGAGGATTCGCCCAGCGTGCTCAAGTGTTGGGCATAGCTCGCGTTGTGCGCATCGCCCTTACTACTGACTGCACCATTGACCTTACCACTTGGGTCAAAAAACGCTGGCTCTAGCTTGTATTCATCTGCTGCTAATTTAGCAAAAGTAATAGCTTGGCGGTTTAAAGTTGTTAAGTCACTGTCTCTTGTTGCGCCTCGGCCTGCATAGTTTTCCGATGCCAAGTCGTGAGGTAAGTCAATCATAAAACCCGAGTTACGACCGCTGGCACCTTCGGCCAATCGTCCTGCCTCTAATACTGCTATCTTTGCTTCCGGTGCCAGTTGTAACAGCCGTTGCGCAGCGGATAACCCCGCAAAACCAGCGCCCACAATAGCGAAATCAACTTCGCAGTCGCTGTCTAGAGAGACCACTTCGGGTTGCTTTTCTAATATGACACTCCAGCCTGCTGGTCCCTTATGTCGTGGCAAACGCTTTGCGTTGTAACTACTCAATCGACAGACTCGTCGCTGTCATCGCTGAGATCTAACCAGATGGTTTTTAGCTGAGTGTATTGATCATGAGCGTGTACTGAGTTATCGCGGCCTCCAAATCCTGATTGTTTATAGCCACCAAATGGAGTACTTATATCACCTTCGCCAAAGCTGTTGACGGTGACTGTTCCGGCGCGTAGTGCACGAGCACCTCTAATAGCGCGTTTGGCATTTGCTGTGAACAGCGAGGCGCATAATCCGTACTCGGTATCGTTGGCGACGGCTATGGCTTGGTCAAAGCTGTCCACTTCAATCACTGTCAGCACGGGGCCAAAGATTTCTTCCTGCGCCAATGGGTGCTGGTTGTTAGGGACTTCAACTACCGTCGCCTCTACATAAGTACCATCATGCGTGTTGCCGCCTATTAGCGCCTTACCAGCCTGGGCCAAGTATCCGCTGACTTTTTCAAAATGCTGTTTTGACACCAACGCCCCTAGACGTGTTGCCGGGTCCATAGGGTTGCCCACATTCCAGTGTTTGGCGTGGCTGGCAATCCGCTCAAGCAATTCATCTTTAACATTCTTGTGCACGATCAGTCGCGAGCTCGCCGAGCAGTTTTCGCCCATATTCCAAAAGGCGCCATTAACCACGTGCTGCGCAACCCGGTCTAGATTTTCTGCGTCATCCATCACCACGCAGGGGTTTTTGCCACCCATCTCTAAAACTATTTCTTTGGCATTGCTCTCGGCTGAGTAGCTCAGAAAGCGCTTGCCGGTGACGGTGGAGCCAGTAAAAGAGACCATATCGATGTCCATGTGCCGACCTATGGGTTCACCGACATTGGCACCGCTTCCTGGCAATACATTAAGCACTCCCCGTGGCAGACCGGCTTCGGAGGCAAGCTCAGCCACGCGCAGTGCTGTCAGAGATGTCTCCGCCGCTGGTTTAACCACTAGCGAACATCCAGCGGCTAATGCCGGCCCGATTTTCCAGGCCAGCATCAAAAGTGGGAAGTTCCACGGTAAGACAAGCCCGACAACACCAATTGGCTCGCGTATCACTAAGGCGATGTGATCATCAGAAGCGGGTGCCACTTGATCATATATTTTGTCGATAGCCTCTGCGTGCCATTTGATGCAATGAATAGTCTCTGGCACATCAACAGTTTCGCAATCCAAAATGGTTTTGCCCGAGTCGAGGCTTTCCATCACCGCCAGTTCGCGTGCGTTGCGGCTGAGCAGCTTTGCAAAACGAATCAATACTTCCTTGCGGTCACTTGGGTGCATGCGGCTCCAGCGTCCGTCTTCAAAAGCTTCACGTGCTTTCACGACGGCAAAGTCCACATCTTGCGAGTCGCAGGAGGCAATCTCAGCAATTGGCTCGCCATTAGCGGGGTTGCTAGAACTGAATGTTGCACCGGAGTGGGCAGGTCGATAAGCACCGTCAATATAGGCGTTGACGGGTAAGTCCAGTGCCTTGGCAATCGACTGGTATTCTTCAGTGGTCAGTAATGACATGTCTATTTCTCCGCTTGAATTTCAGCGATTGTGGTTTTGAGCACACGAATAACTTGCTCTAGCGAGCGCTTATCGTCTTTGTTGAGGCCTTTAAGCGGTGGCCGCATTGGACCGGTGTCGAGACCATTAAAGGTGACACCATGCTTGATGCATTGAATAAATTTCCCACCTTGTTCTAGCACGCGCATCAGTGGCATCATCGCCGACATTATGCGACGACCCTTGTCGAAGTTGCCTTCTACAGCGCAAGCTTGGTACAAAGCAATGTGCTCTGCTGGCAGAAAGTTGGAACCGCCGCAAACCCAAGAGCGCGCACCCCAAGCAAAGAACTCAAGTGCTTGGTCGTCCATGCCACAAGACATTTGTATATGCGGATAGTCGCGAGCCAACAAGTGAACACGATTGATGTCGCCGGAGCTCTCTTTGATAGCGCAGAAATTGCGCGAGCGCCCGACGCGGTCGAGAAACTCCTCGCCCATGTGCACACCCATACGACCGGGATAGTTGTAGAGCATGGCTGGCAGATCAGCAGCGCTCTCGATTGCCATTGCGTTTAGAGCATTCTCACGTTCAGTTGGCACCGAATAGGGTGGTGTCGCGATAAGCAGTGCGTCTGCCCCCATCTTGGCCCCAGCAGTTGCTAACGCAATGGAATCGGGTGTCATCATCGCACCAGTTCCCATCACCATTGAGACGCGGTCTTGGCTTATCTCTCGGGTGAACTGGGCTATCTCAACTCGCTCGGCCACAGACTGGGCGTAGTTCTCACCGGTGGAGCCGCCAGATATTAACCCGTTGACACCTGCTTCTATAAGTTTTTCGATCACGGCGCGCAAAGCATCAAAATTCACGCCGCCATTGTGATTGAAAGGTGTCACGACAGGCGTGTAAATGCCTTCAAATCGAAAAATTGGATTCATTGTTTTAACCTAGTCGAGAAGTCAGTGGAGCCGTCATAGCAAAAATAGTCAGCCGCTTTACAGGTCCAGTTTTTCTGCGGTGGCCAGCCTGGACCGACGATAAGACGCCGAGGAGCGTACCGTACAAGCTTTGTAAAATCTGTTTAAGCCTTCATGTGTTAAGGCTTTCAAGCGTCTTGTCGCGTTGCAATCAGCATTGCTTCAAGATTGTGCACAAAAAGTATACAATCGAAAATAACCGTAGGTCAAAGTAATATTGGTGAGGTGGAGCTGAGATTAGGTGGACAAGCCCTGCCGGTCACTTCTCAACGGATCTGCAGCAAAGAAAAGCCACTATTGGCCATTAAACCCGAGAGTAGAGAAACATGAGCGCGCCACAGCACTTTGTCTTTATGTTGGTGGAAAACTTCACCCATATCGCGTTCTCTTGTGCGATAGAGCCTCTGCGTATTGCCAACCTAGTCAGCGGCAATGAGTTATATCGCTGGTCGCTGTTGTCAAGCAATGGCACCTCGGCGACTTGTTCAAACGGCATCGTGACCTTGGTCGACGGTTCATTCGATGCCGACATGCCCAGTGACCGCCTATTTGTACTCACTGGGATAAACGTTGCCGAACACGCGACTCCTAAACTATGCAAAACTATGAAACGTGCTGCCTCGCGTACCCGGGCCTTGGGTGCACTGTGTTCGGGTGCTTGGGTGTTGGCAAAAGCGGGCTTACTGGATGGCCAAAAGGCCGCTATCCATTGGGATTTCCACGACGCTTTTATGGAGCAGTTTCCCGAAGTGAACTTAGTGCGCAGCGTCTTTGAAGCAGAGCAAACGGTGACCACCGCCTCTGGTGGGACCGCCACCGCCGATTTGATGTTGCATTTGATCGAGCGTGAGCATGGCGCTGAATTAGCGATCGCAGTCGCTGATCAAATGGTCTACAACGTTGTGCGTGAAGGCGGAGCGGAGCAAAAGGTTTCGATGCAATCTCGCATGGAAAATCGTAATGCTCACGTGATGAGCGCCATCGGGTTGATGACTGAATCGCTGGACGAACCGCTGTCGATGACAGAGATCGCCGATCAATTGAAAATTTCCAAGAGACAGCTAGAACGCTTATTTGGGCGATACCTAAACTGCTCACCAAAAAAATACTACATGGATTTGCGCTTACAGCGAGCACAAAAGTTACTGATTCAAACAGAGGCATCCGTGACAGATGTCGCCGTCGCCTGTGGTTTTGAAACACTCACGCATTTTTCTCGCATGTATAAAGCGGCTTTTGGCATTTCACCATCACACCAGAGCAGCAAAATTTCTTGAGCGACATTCAAGACCCAGCGACTGTTTCACCAAGCGGCAAGTCAAGGGAAGCCGGCATCACAAAACGTGTAATTTGATCGCGTGAAAGTGCCCAATGTTTGTTGGCCAGCTCGGCAGCAGCAACACCGTCTTGTGCCTCAATGGCCGCAATCATCTGATCGTGGTGCTGGTCGGCTTCGCGCTGAGCGCTTCGGTTCTTTTTGAGTCCGAAAGCATCAGCATAGAAGGTCATACTGATCCGAGAGTGATCGATCAATAGTCTTCTAAAACTGGGCAGTAAAAACTTGTTGTGCGCCATTTCCCCGGTTATTTCATGGAAATAGGTATTGGCCAGTGCGCGGTCGGCACTGTTACCCTTTTTCAAAGCAATTTTGAATTTGCTCTGCGCTTTTTTAAGAGCTGATATTTGTCCCGCTTTTGCATTAGTGGCTGCTAGGCTTAGCACCGCGCCGTAAATCATCGGCGCGGCAACAAAAAACTCGTGCAGCGTGGTGTGTTGCATCTCGGCCACCCGTGCACCGCGATTTTCGCGCACTTCAACGTAGCCTTCACCCGCAAGCTGCCTCAGTACTTCGCGCAATGGTGTGCGCGAGAGAGCGTGTTCACCCGTCAGGCGTAATTCATCTAAGTCAGCACCGGGCTGTAGCTTCAACGTCAAAATGTCACGCCTAAGTGCTTCGTAGCACAACGCTTTTCGTTGACTAGCTTTGTCCGTCATCATGAAACCAATTATTAAGTGTACAAAAAGTATACATTTTGCCTTGCTAGCGGGTCAAAGCAAATTGATAGACGCACAGGAGTGGTCAACCGCCTTTGGTAATAAAGCCGTGAGCCTTTGCTGGAAAAATTGTCTTTATTAACAGCTTATGCATTGCTAATAGGTTTTAGCTACGAGCTTAAAGCCGTCACATCTAATTGCCTTATTAATACCAAATGATATATTGCAAGTATGGGCGCTCTACCAGTGTTCTACAGTTTAAATAAAGCTGCGCGGCATCGAGCGATACATCGGTTGGAGTAAACTGATCGAGACGTAAAGCGGAGAGTGTAAGCTTCTGGGGGAAACAAACTGGATGACAAGGCGTCACTTAAATAACAACCACGGTGCTTGCGTGGTGTTTAGTCAATCGAATAAAAAATTAGGAATTCTTTTTAGGACGTTAACTTTGGTTGCCTTCAAACTCTCTGTCTCTGGTACTCTCAATATGCATTCGAATTACTGCTCTGGCGGTATCTTGGACGCGATCAAGAATCGCTTCGTAGATGGTGTAGTACTCTTGTTGAACCAGCTGCATGCGCTCTTGGGGTCGCAATAATGACAAGTTGCGGGTGAGCTTTATACCGGTGAGAATATTTGATTTCATCGACGTGCGAGCTGACAAAAAATATTGATTATCTGATGCCTTACAGATGGCCAGATGAAAAGCCTCATCGGCTTCCACACCCAGATTGGCTTCTGCCACACACTTGTCTAGGACTTTTAGGGCATTTTGTAGAGCCTCTAAGTCTTTGTCGCTGCGCCTTTTAGCTGCCAGGTATGCAGCTTCCCCTTCCACCGCTGCGCTAAATTCAAAGGCGCGTTGAATATCAGCGATCGACCCGATTGGTGCAAAATCTAGAACATCACCACCAGGGCGGCGATTGACAAATGACCCCGAGCCTTGCCGCGAAATAACAATGCCGTCTTTGCGTAGTTGTTTTAAAGCTTGGCGCAGAATAGGGCTATACCGTCAGTTGTTTGCTCAACATCTGCTCAGAAGGGAGTTTTTGTCCAATCTCGAACTCCCCGTTGACGACCAGTTCTAGGACTTTTTCGTAGGCCAAATCAGACAGCTTGCGATCTGAATTTGATGACATTGATAGTGTGGTCGTAGACTTAGCTCTGATTGGTAGCAATTTCTCGGTGGTTCAGGTCGGCGGTATCACAGTGACCTCCACCTTCTCAAAGTCGTGGCCCTCCAGCGGGCGGCCACAACCAAAACAGAACCACACTGGGAGAAACAGGTCGTGAGCGCAAGTTCTGAACCGTTTATTGACACAGAAGGTTAAGAACCTGCAGAGAGAATTGCGCTAGTCCATAGTGATCTGGCGTTCACTGGTGCGCATTTGCAGGAGGGCGCGTCAGGTTTATTTGCCTGTATCAATCAGCAACCGTGAAATCAAGAGAACCCAGAGCCTGCGGGTGACATCGTGGTGTTTGAGTGGGTAGTGCGAGATGTCTAGCTGGAAAGCCCCGTAAAGCTGTAAGGGCGTGAGTGTTTATTAAGCAAATAAGCGTGGCTGCAGCACAAGGGGGTCTTACGCTGCAGTATCACACTTGAGATCACCGGCACCTTAGACGGACCTGCGCTTAAAACGGGGGGACACTATGGCGAATCGATCCGCCGAGTGAAAGTCTGCGCGAATAGCAGAGCGTTCACTGGTCCCCATGCCACGGTTTTTTAGCTTCTTAAGGTGCCTATTTTTCCAACTTCAGAAAATAGTCGTATATCTCAGGCACATTGCCATCACCCATGTCCGCGTCGAGTGCCGCTTTGAGGTTCGCTGAAGTACCCTCTGCGATTTGTGCACGCGTACCCAGGTTTTCAACCATCTCTAAGAAATAGCTCAGGTCTTTATTTGCATTGGCAATGGAGAAACCTAAGTTACTGTCCCCGTCGACGGCATAGTTCTTACAAAACTGCATGAACGGTGAGTTAGACGGGCCGGTCGACATGATATCGAACAGTTGTTGGCGGTCTACGCCAGCGCGTTCAGCAACCGCAAATGCTTGCGACATGGCCACGGCCGTGGTCATGCCCATAAAGTTATTGATCAATTTTGTTGTATGGCCTGCACCGAGCGCACCCAGATTAAAAACGTTCTCACCCAATACATCGAGCACAGGCTTAACTTTGTCGAATGTCGCTTGTTCACCTGAGGCCATGATGTTGAGCAAGCCATCTTTGGCGTGGGCTGGTGTGCGTCCAAGCGGGGCGTCGATCATGCCGACACCTTTAGCGGCGAGGTCGGCGCCAATTTTGATGGTAGAGGCCGGAATGGAGGTGCCAAAATCGATGAGTGTGGTGCCTTCTTTCATGCCCGCCAGCAGACCGTCGTCGCCATAGACAAGGCCTTCAACCACGTCGGAGGTCGTGACACAGAGCATCACAATGTCGCTGGCCTCAGCAAGCGTTTTAGCCGAGGTTGCCTGCGTTGCTCCACGGGCAACAGCCACGGCGACCGGGTCTTGGCTGCGATTCATTACCGTTGTTTTGAACCCGTTGTTCAGCAGGCATTCAACCATGTTGCCGCCCATCAGGCCAAGGCCGATAAAGCCGATTGTTGGTTGTGTCATATTGTCATTCCTAACGTGTTTGTTGGTTTCGCCACGTTGAGACTATTCACAGTCTCAACGGCGTAAATGTTCATGAACGCAGCCAAGGAAGGTATCTTCTAAAGCGAAATAGTCGGCATTCATGGTTTGCGTAATTCTTGTCAATCGGCGGTATTTCTTACTTGTACTATTTTTGGGAATGGCGCTCGTGGATCATCAACTGCTCTAGAGCCATTGCGATCCAACCGCTGACCAGCATGTCGAACCATTGTTCAACGCCGCTGCATGCGACAACAATGTTCCCATAAACAAATGAGCCGTAAAACGGTAAATCACCTTCCCGTAACGAAGAAGGGTGCTGCGTTTGGCTCACAATATTTGCTTGTGAGTTTCGCCAAGCTTGCTCCGCTTTGTTCCGCGCAAAATCGTCAAAGGGGTGTTCCCACTCGGCAGTGCGAATTGATTCTTGGTACAAAATCGCGTCGCTGAAGTCTGCCTCCCACGGTTTGACGCGTGGGTCCATAATGACTATGTGAAGCTCTTTGCGATTTGTCCGCTCAAACAATGCTTCGATGGAAGGTTTGATTAAGTCTACCGCCTCTTTAGCCAACGCTTCATGTGTCATTTTTGGGCCTCCAACTTTAAGCTTAACCCACTAAACCGGGCAAGGTGAGTGAGATGGCGGGTACAAAAGTAATAAGCATCAGCGCCACGAAAATGGCCAGGTAAAACGGCCAGATGGTCCTGACGGCTTTTTCCATGGGTAATCGACCCACCGCACAGCCCACAAATAAGCATGATCCCACGGGCGGTGTACATAGCCCCAGCCCCAGATTGACCAGCAGGATCATGCCAAACTGCAAAGGATCAATACCGAGTGTGTTCATAATGGGCAAGAAGATTGGCGTGCAAATCAGTATCAGGGCCGCCATGTCCATGATCATGCCTAGCAGTAGCAGCACGATGTTAATCATCAGCAGAATCAACACCACGTTTTCAGTCAAACCCGTGAGAAATTCGATCGTCAGGTTGGGGACTCTAAAGAAGGTCAACATATAGGCGAAAGCACCTGCGCACGCGATAAGTATCATCACCATGGACGTGGTGCGTACAGCTGAAACAACGGCAGTCTTGAAGTTCTCCCAGTTGATTGCTCTATAAACAACCAGTGTCACCACGAAGGCGTAAAGCGCACCGAAGGCACCTGACTCTGTCGCTGTGAAAACACCTGAGAGCACACCACCAACAATGATAACGGCCGTTAATAGACCGGGAATAGCGCTGAAGAAACTCAGGACCAGAACAGTCCACCCCGGGAATTTTTCTGCCCCATAACCACGCTTGACCGCAACGACATAAGCGGCAACGGCAAGACAGGTACACATCAGAATACCGGGAACAACACCGGCCAAAAATAATTTGGATATTGAAACAGCACCGCCTGTCGCCAGCGCGAAGATAATCATGTTATGGCTAGGTGGAATGATGATCCCAGCAATAGATGACGTCACGGTGACGTTTACCGCGTAGTCTGCGTCGTAGCCTTTGTCTTTCATCACCGGGATAAGGATTGATCCCAACGCAGAGATGTCTGCTATAGCGGAGCCTGAAATCCCGCCAAATAACATGGAAGAAAACACGTTCACTATGCCAAGGCCGCCACGTACAGCGCCTACTGCATTTTGTGCGAAACGCACCAGCCTCATGGCAATGCCGCCATGGAACATCAGCTCACCCGCAAAAATGAAGAAGGGAATCGCCATCAGTGAGTACACATTGATGCCGGCGACAATACGCTGAAAGACGATAAGCAGCGGTAATCCTTCGTACCAAAAAGCGGCTAGCGCGGAAATACCCAGCGCGAAAGCAACTGGCAATCCAATAATGACACAGAGGGCGAATATCCCAAGTAGTAGTGCAAGTCCCATAATCGTCTCTTATTCTATGCTGTCTTTACGTTCGTCTCGCCCGAGCAAAAAGCGGATTAAATGCCCGACAGAAAACAGGAAAACCAATGCTCCACAAATGGTCAGTGGCAGCGAACGCAGACCTTCTGATACCTGAATGAGCGGAATCATGGTGTTCCATTTGAATTTGGTGAGTTCGAGGCCGTAATAAAACATAAAGCCCCCAAAGCTTGCCATGAGGATGTCGGTCACAAATACAAAGCATGCTCGCACCCAAGAAGGCACGGCACTGCGGAAAATGACGACGGACAAATGCGTGTCTTGGCGCACGCCAACTGAAGCTCCTAAAAAGGCTATAACCATTAAGAGTAAATGCGAAACCTGTTCAACCCAAGTCGGGGTGTCGTTTAAAACATAACGGCCATAGACCAGCCAAGCGAACATTAGCGTCATCGTCACAAGTGCCGTACCTGCCACGATCAAACAAATCTTGGAAAGCAGATCAAAAAACCAGTCCATGCCCCGCAAGCTTGACGGTTCAGTTGCTTCACTCATGGTGCGCCTCCATAAAAAATAATGCCCGACCCCTTGTGAGAAGCCGGACATTAATACTGTTGTGTAGATATTGCCCCATCGACCTCACTCCAGCAGATAACTGGAGTGAGGTTTGATATCGGCAAAAATTACTCAGTAGTCTGAGCCATTTCCACCAGTGACTTCATGTCAGGGTTGGCAGCTAGGTAGTCGTCATAGACCTTAACCATCGCGTCCTGGAATGGACCTTTGTCGGCGATCTCATTGACCATGATGCCAGCAGCTTCAACTTCCTTACGCGCTTCACCAGACTGAACAGCCCAGAGTTCACGCTGGTACAAAGCAGCTTCCTGCGCAGCGCCAGTGACGGCTGCCTGCAGCTCAGGTGATAGTGCGTCGAACTTCGCTGTGTTCACACAAATGCACTCAGGAATTATGAGGTGCTCACTGAGTGAGTAGTGTGTAGTCACTTCGTAGTGACCAACATTTTTGAACGATGGGAAGTTGTTTTCCGCACCATCAACAACGCCAGTTTTAAGCGCCTGTTGTACTTCTGAGAAAGCCATTGGTGAAGGATTGCCACCCATTGCTGAGATCATTGAAGTGTACAAATCATTGTTCATGACTCGAATCTTCAGTCCTTCAACGTCGGCAGGCGTGTTGATGGGTTTCTGGCTGTAGAAAGAACGTGCACCAGCATCAACCCACGCTAGAGGTTTAACACCCGCTTCAGCCATCGCATTTGCGATAGTTTCGCCAGCCTCACCTTCTAAAACGCGAAACATGTGTGGCACGCTTTTGAATATAAAAGGAAGTGACACTAGGTTGGCTTCTTTAACCATGGGACCGATAGGACCTAAGTTGAAATTACCAATTTCAATCGCGCCAAGGCGAACCTGTTCCAGCGCATCAGGCTGAGAACCAAGTACACCACCGTGGAATACTTCTACGTTGACTTCGCCATTGGTGGCTGCGCCGACGAGCTCTGAAAATTTGTCCATCGCAGCCGTGTTAGGGTGACCATCGTTATGGATGTTCCACGCTCTCCAGTTTTCTGCAGCATGGGCATTCATCGACAACAGCGCTACTGCACCCGCTAGTACTAAAGAAAATTTCTTATTCATACATTTCTCCGAGTTAGTTTTGAGTGACAAAGCAAAATGCTGTCATTTCATATTGTGAAACGACATTGCTTAATGCTGTACACAAGATCAAATCTAAGGATGTATTCGAGGCTTGTCAACAGAAGCGCAGTAAAATATTAGAAATATATTTCTTGACCTGAACACCTATTTCATAATATGAAATGGCCATGGAAAAAGAAAACACAAAACTAAATACAATCGGTAAAGCAATTTCGGTCTTTGAAGCCATTCGCTCGGCCAATCGTGCGCTGAGCATTAAAGAAATGGCGGATGCTGTAGGGTTGAACAAGTCGTCCTTGCATCACCACGTAAAAACGCTGACGGAATACGGCTATCTACAGCAAGATCCCGCCTCCCGTAAATACGACATAGGTTTAAATCTTGTCAGTGTGGGTCAGGCCTACCTGCAACGGCTCGATGTACGAGAACGGGGGCATTCCTTCCTCGAGCAACTCAGCGAACAACTCAATGAAACTGTTCACATGCTGGTGTTGGACCACCACCAAGCGGTCTATGTTGATAAAGTAGATGTGCAGCGCCCGACGGGTTCTTTGAGATGTTCATCGTTCATCGGTATGCGTACCCACCTGCATTCAACCGCGAGTGGCAAACTGTTGTTGTCGAACTTAGAAGGTAGCGCTCTTGACAGTGTGCTGGGTCATATCCCGCTCCCCGCGATCACTCCGCATACAATGACAGATCTCCCTGCACTGGAGAAGGAACTAGCGCTGACCAAAGAGCGGGGTTATGGTTTGGATCTTCAAGAGAATGGGCTCGGCATGCAATGTGTTGCCGTTCCGATTCTAAATTTACATGCACAATGCATAGCCGCCATTAGTGCTTCCACGCAAGTTTCTAGTACTTCGCAGGAAACCTTGGAAGGTGAAGTGCTGGAAAAGCTAAAAGATGCCGGGATGAAAATCTCAGCAGCGATGGGGTATATGCCGGCGCACCCGTAGATACCCGGGTAAATCCGCGCGTGGGCTCGTATCGCTTTCGTGCCCAGCTCAAATGATTGAGGTGAATCAATCAAGCAAGTGAGGGTGTGGCGGTGAAATACAAGACAGGGAGCAGGCTAATGTGTCTGCTCACTCTTTCCTTAACCTGTTGAAAGCGTGAACAGAGTCCAAGCCAATCTCTATTGTCTCAAGGGCAGTCGGTGGCGGCGTTCGAACAGCAACCATTCGCAATGTGCATGTCGCGCTGCGTAGTAGGCATAACCGGTTGAGCGCAATCTGTTAATTAACAGCACGCGCTTAAAACGCCCAACTCCCCAGTTCGTAGAAATCGAAACCACTGCTGCGACCACCCAGACAATCGGCAAAAAAGTCCTCTGTCAGGCGGTACAGTTTCAGTTGGTTTTTCCAGTGGCCAAAACCGTGACCCTCGTCTTTGACGCGAATATACGTCACGGGGGAACCACTTTTTCGCAGCGCTTCCACCATGCGATCAGACTGATCAACGCTGACGCGAGGGTCATTGACGCCGTGCACGACTAACAAGGGTTTTGTCACTTTGTCCGCTCGGTATAGCGGGGAGCGCTCGTTCATTGCAGCGCGTTCTTTTTTGTTACCCGGGTCCCCGACGAAGCTGTACCAAAAATCTATTTCTGGGAGCCAGTGGGGTGGCGCGTCTTCGAGTAGGGTAGCGAGATCAGAGACACCGACGATATCGACGCCGCAGGCGAATCGTTCTGGCGAAAATGCCAAGCCCACTAACGTGGCATAACCGCCATAACTTCCCCCCATAATGCCGATCTTGTCGGGGTCGGAATAGCCTTGTTCAACAGCCCAATCGACGGCGTCGAGCAGATCTGTATGCATTTTTCCGGCAAACTCTCCCTTAGCCGCGTCGCGATGGGCACGGCCATAACCGGTTGAGCCGCGGTAGTTCACCTGAAGCACGGTGTAACCACGGTTGACTAAAAACTGTATTTGATCATTGTGCTCCCAGTAATCGCGAGCCCAGGGGCCCCCATGCACATGCACGATCGTCGGGGTGGCCTGTTTAATATGCAAAGGACGGGTAACGTAGCCTTGAATGTTTAGGCCATCGCGCGCAGCTATTGAAAAAGGTTGAGGCTGCGACCAATGCTTGGCATGTTTTATTGAAGAAGACTCGGAGAGTTTTTCCAACTGACCTTTGTTGATCAGATAAGTCGTGGCTCCCGTGTGATCGTAACGGCTGACAGTGCCTGTCTGGCCGTCGCGACTCAGGCTGTATAAATTGAGGCCGGCGGGTTGATCGTTATGCAACTCGGCAAAAAGTTCGCGGGTGTTGTCGTCCAAATAATGCACCGCGGGCAAGCCGTCTTGCGTTGTTACCGCCAGCGGTCGGCTGCCCGGGCCGCCCCACACTGATCCTATATCCACCGTCGGGTGTTCATAAACGATCCTCTCTTTGCCTGAATCAACATTGATCGAAACCAGCGCTGTGCGATCCCTGTCTAGATTGCTGTAGGCGAGAACGCTTTCTCCCGGCTTGTCGATCTGAAAGGGATAGAAATTTTCAAACCGGCTGTACGTGCGCAGATCGCGCCACTTGTCCCCGTCGGGCAGTTGAATAACGCGCTGCTTCCCTTTGCGCAGCACTCTTATAAGGGTCGTGCCATCGTCGGCTATTAATTGATGACTGATATTCGCCGTGTTGGTAAAAATGCGCGTTAAAGTGGCTGTCTCTAGGTCCACGCGGTAGGTGTCAAAAACGGTGGCATCTCGCCCGTTGTGTGCGATAAATAGATGGGAGCTGTCAGCCTCAGGCACTTTGGCAACCCAAGCAGTAATGCCTTGCAGTGGAGTGAGGTCTCGCACTGTGCCATCGGCAGAGTTTATAGCGTAGACATGTGCCTGCTCCCGGCCAGTGTCATCGCGGTGATAGAGAATATGTTTACTATCCGCCGCCCAGAAGCCGTGGGGTGAATTTTTTTTAAAGCGCCGTACTTGTGTTTTACCTGTACCGTCTAAATTGCGCCAGAATAGGGCGGGCCGCAAACGGCTGACACCAGACCAAAGCAATTGCTTGCCGTCAGGCGAAACTTGGTAGTTGCCGCTGTGGTCAATGTTGGCGACAAAATTTCGCACGGGAAGCAAAGGCGGCAACTTGGCGTTTTTTAAACTGATGTGGTTTGCTGGTGTCGCGCAGCCGCTGAGTACAACCATGACGAGGAGGCATAGCCCCAAAGGCGTAGCGGAAATTCGGCTTGAAAAAAAATGACCTAAAAACATCAGAACTACCTCTAGCACGAATGGATTGCTCGACCGATTGACAGATCAAGCACCTCGGAACAAGGTTTAATCAGCTAGCTACCTAGCGTGTCTAACAGTGTCGTTGTCTCGTCCATCAATTTCAAGTTCAGCGGCGCTAAAAAAGCCGTATGCTCTTGTAAGGGGCTTGCGCTTAGTTTCAAACCATACAACGAGGAACCATCGGGTGCCAAACAGCTGTTCAACAACACCAAGCAACTTCGCCGAGCACGGTTGGTGTCGTCGCGAAGTCGATCAAGACTTATTGGCTTGGTGCGAATCGGTTCAAGCCGTCGCGCAAGACATACTGTGTGACCCACAGCATGCGCATTGGTGGCGGCACGGGCAAACGTGGTTTGCGGGCGTCAATATTTTACCCAATGACAACACAGGCAAGGTAGCCAATGGGGTAGCGCTGAGCGCCGATTTACAGCAGTGGTTACGTCGGTGTTTACACCTGCAAGACTCGCACAGCTTTCAGTGGGAGCAAGGGCAGTTGTCTGTTCTGAGACCGGGATACCCACAACGAGACGCTAACGAAACAGAAACTGCGCACAATTATCGGCGCAAGCGTGACGCTGCTCATGTGGATGGATTGTTGCCCGTGGGGCCAACACGAAGGCGCATGCCGCAAGAGTTCCACCACTTTATTCTAGGCATTCCTCTGCACCCTTCGCCGACGCACGCAGGGGCTACGGTTGTGTGGGAGGGCTCGCACCTGATCATGCAGCAAGCGCTGAGCAACGCCTTGCAAGGTATACCCCAGCAAGACTGGCCTTCAACCGATATCACGGAGATCTATCAGCAAACCCGCAGGGAGGTGTTCACCCGCTGCAAGCGTGTTGAAATACACGTACCACCCGGAGAGGCGTATTTGATTCATCGGCTGGCGGTGCACGGCGTTGCACCCTGGGATGCGCGCAATGGCGATGACGGTCAGTTGCGGTCTGTGGCCTTCTTCAGACCTGAAGTTGAGCAACGGCAAGACTGGCTGACTGGTTTTTGATGCGCTGATGCGCTGTTGGCTTTTAATGCACGCTTTTAGCTCAGCCGTTAGAGCAGGGCATGCTGCCATCTGCAGTGACAAGGCTCTGCACGTCCGGTGAAAGAGTGTTCAAGTTTGACCACTCTTAAATTTAAACACGCCAGTGAATCAATATACACTGTGCGTCGCCTTAGCCCCCCTGTTGTGACAGGAGATAAGCGACAATGGTCTGCGACAGCTCGTCGTGAATATCTGCGCGTGTTCTACCGCCGGCGTCATCACAGAGCGGATCCAGCTCGCCTTCGTCTTGCAATATTTTTGCTCCTTTAGGTTTGCACTGCGCGAGAAAACTAAAGTGGATGGCATCTGGCACAATCGTGTACTCAGCCGATGGGATTAATTCAGCGGCGGCTCGCGCATACACCCCAGCGGGCACCAGTTTTTCGTCACCCAGATTGATCACCAGCATGGGGATATCGATAGCCGCCAAGCTGGCTGGTGTCATCGTACTCACGATGCCCGGATCAACAACCACCGCCGACTTTATTCGTGGATCGTGCAGATCTTGCGCGGCGGGCGACAAATCCATTTGGTGTAAGTCGACGCCAAAGTGCGCGAGGAACGCACAGTCCGACATCCCGTGATCAGTCTCATCGCAAAAGCCCTGCAACGCAGCGGGGTCAACCCGCGCCCCCGAGACCGCCATGGCGGTGTAACCCCCAGCCGAAAAACCCAGCACAGATATTTGCTCGGGGTTGATGTAGGGATAATCTTGCGCGTTTTGAGTGATCTCGTCGAGCACAGCGGAGACATCTGCCGGGCGCTCCCAGACGCGCACAGCTGCCTCGGCCGAGGCGTTGCCGGTGGTGGTGCCGGGATGGTTGGGCAAGACAACAACAAACCCCGCCGCGGCTAACTTGGACGCTATCCAGCCAAATTGGCCCGCGTTGCCACCGGCACCGTGTGACATGATCACCAGCGGGAACCGCCCACTTTGGTGGGGTGCTTTTCTGCCTGCTGGGGTGCCATGGAAAACACCGTTGCCACCCACCGTAATGCGCTTGCCACCATCGGTGGCCGGATACCAGATATCAAAGTCGACCTCGGTATCTCTAACCGGCGCATAAGCTGATCCACTCGAGATGCCGGCGTTGCCAACATACGCCGGTCTGAAGACCTCGAAAGTGGCCCATCCAGCCAGCCCGAGGGCAACAACAGCCGCTGTTGCTTTGAGGGCAGTTTTAAGCTTTGGCATTGCATTGCTCCGTTTTTATATTGATGTCGATTATCAATGTGGAGCAGCAGCAGGCGCATTTCGTCCTTAAACGCGTTTAAGGTCGTCCTAAAACCGGTTTTGAGATAAATTTACCCAACGATTCCGCCAAAAGCCTCACCTTTATGCTGTTTGTGCCACTGCCTCTTTTTGCCACTCTGATGCTCATCCTATTGCTTGGCCGCTTTATCACCGCCCGCGACATGGCTGTCCGAGCGCATCAGCTGTTTGCTTGTCTGCTGGGGCTCTATGCCTTGCAATCATTGTTGGCGTCGTTGAGGTGGGGGTATGAGGTGCAGGGTGCTGGGTTCTACGTCGCTTTGTTGGCACCGGTTTTACCGGTGGTTGCGTATCTGGCGTATACAGCTCTCACGGGTCGCCAGACGGGCAAACACTTGTGGCCATTGCTCACCATCCTGGTGAACTGGGTGGCTTTTTTAAGCGTGCCAGCCCTGGCCGACCCGCTGATTCTCATCACCTATCTGGGCTTTGGTGGGTTATTACTCAGGCTGTGTTGTTTGGGGGTGGACAAGTTACCGTTATCGCCCATCAACGACGCACGCGAAATCATCATCGCCCTGTGTTTAACGGGGGTGGCGCTGGTCGCATCGGGTCTGACGGATGTCTATTTGATCTTCGATTTTGTAAAAAATGATGGCCGTAACGCAGCGACGATTGTCACCTTTGCACAGACAGCGTTTGTACTCGTCATTGGGGCATCGGCTGTGTTTGGGCGCTCGTCTGAGTATGCAGAGGTGGAACCAGAAGAACCTGAAACACCGGCCGCCGTGGCCCCTGAGGCAACTGACCAAGACAGTGATATCGTGGACCGCCTTGAGGCGCTGTTCGAGCGTGATGGCCTGCACCGAATGGAAGACCTCAGCCTGCGTCGGTTGTCGCGGCGCCTGCATTTGCCCGATCGCCAAGTATCCAATGCAATAAACAGGGTGACCGACAAAAGCGTGTCTCAATTCGTCAACGACTTTCGCATCAAAGAAGCCTGCACACTTCTAAGCACCACAAAACAATCCGTGTTGGAGGTGTCGCAGTCGGCGGGCTTTGCGAGCAAATCCAATTTTAACCGTGAGTTTTCACGGGTGACGGGTGAAACACCTTCACGCTGGCGCAAACAACATAGCCATTAAAGCAAAGCAATCAACGCGCTCGTTTGTCTGGCAGCGCCGTCACGGCGCCGCGTCCCTCAACGGCGATCAGCGAATAAACTGATCCACATAATCTTCGCCAAGACCCACTTCCGTGTAGTGCTTGCGGCACATATCAATTTTGGTAAACACGTCTTCATAGCCCAAGGTTTTGCCCCAAGGGTCCACGTAACACATCACACCGTTGACTTGGAACAGGGTGATCATTTCTTCGACGTCGTCGGGCACCACCAAGGTGTGCGTCTCTCCAGGCGGCTCGAACACATAACCGCCTTCACTGGCGACCCAGTCGTGCTCTAAATAATGCCAACGGCCTTTTAGCACAAAGCCGTGTACCGGTTGTGGGTGCCGATGACGTGATAGCACACCGGATTTTCGAACCCGCAATAGGTTGACCCAATAGCCCTGTGAGCGGTTGAGGCACAACGGCCGCAGCCAAACGTTTTCAGCTTGTGGCACCCAGACGCGCTCATCCTCTGGGGTGGCGTGGGGTACCACTATCTCGTCCAGTGCCTCTTCAGGAAAAGGCAATTGATAGGGCATGCGTGATGCTTTTTCGTCTTCTAGTGCCATGGTTGTGTTTCTCGTTGAGCGTTTCTACATTGCTGAATAACCGCCATCCACAGGATAGACGGAGCCGGTCACGAAGCTGGCGTCGTCCGACAGCAACCACTTGACCAGTGCGCCTACCTCCTGAGTTTTACCCCAGCGATTGAGCGGTGTTCGACCGAGTATGGCATCAGAGCGTGCGGGTTGCTCGCGCAGTCCTCGCGTCATCTCGGTTTCAATCCAACCCGGCGCAACCGCATTGACCCGAATACCATCATCAGCCCAACCACCCGCCAACGCTTTAGTCAGCTGCGCAACACCGCCTTTAGAGGCGGAGTAGGCAGGCACCAAAGGGCCTCCAAAGAAACTCAGCATAGAAGCGGTGTTCACAATAGCACCGCCTGTTTTTGCAAGCTTTGGCTTGGCGGCCAAACAGCAGCGCATGGTGCCGGTTAAATTGACGTCAATGACTTTCTGAAACACATCGATATCGTATTCTTCACCGCGAATCAATACACCAGCGCAGTTGACCAAGCCATGCAGCGCATCAAAGCCTGCAAAAAAGTTTTGCACAGCGTTGTTGTCTGTCACGTCGAGCAAGCGTGCTTCTACCGAATCAGCGGTTTCAAAGGCGTCAATCTCAGCCTGTGAGTTGCTGGCAGCCACCACACGATAGCCCGCATCACTCAGCACCTGAGCAACCCCGGCCCCTATACCGCCTGTGCCTCCAGTGACAACGACTGTTTTGTCCATTGTTATTACCTTGCTGTGTGTAGAGTGCAGATCAGTTTGTTATTAACACCAGCGAGCTACAGGCTCGCCGAGCAATTCGCGGTCAACCGTTAAACCAAGCCCCGGTGCGTCGGGTGCGGTTACACCGCCGTTTTTAACAGGTGCATCAAATTGCGCCGTAGTTATGCTGACCATATCTCGGCAATCAAGAATACCGCGTAGGTAGCGCTCAGGCACGGTTTGCCCCAAGTGCGCGATAGCCGAAAATGCAACAGTGGAGCCAACGGTGTCTTGCACACTCATGGTCAACCCGGCGGAGAGGCAGGTATCGCGTTGGCGACGTCCGTGTGTCAGGCCACCATTTTTGGATATTTTTAGCCCAATACCATCTGCAGCATCCGTGGCAATCAGGTGCGCAAGGTCTTCGTCGGTTTGCGCGAGCTCATCCAACACAATGGGGCGCGTGCAGCGACGGCGAAGAGAGAGTGTTTCTCTCCAAGTGGCGCAGGGAGCTTCCAGGGTGAAATCCAAGCCTTCTGGCAAGAGTTGCAAAAAGCGTAAGGCGTTTTCTGGGGTGAGGCCGCCGTTGGCATCAACTAAAAAGTACTCACCGGTTTGGCGATCGGCCAGTGACGCCGCAACGCGCTCGGCATCAAGGGCGGGGCCGCCTTCGCTGTCGAGTGCGCCTATTTTAACCGAGTGCCCTCGGTAACCGCGTGCACGGTGATCTGCCACGCGCTCACGCATGTCATCCGGCGAGCCCGCATAGATAGACGACACAATAGGCATAGGTAGTCCTGTGCGGCCACCCATCAGATCACAAACCGGCATGCCGACCGATCGACCGAACAAATCCCAGCAGGCAACATCAATAGGCGTTTTGGCGTGATTGTGACCAACAAGGGCTGTGTCCATAGCCTCGTTGATGCGATCAAGGTGGCGTGGGTCTCGGCCTAGCAAGTGTGGCGCGATCTCTGTTATGCCTGCCCTGGCACCCAGTGCGTGTGCAGCGATATAGGTGCTACCAAAGGGTGTGCTCTCGCCCCAGCCCTCGGTGCCGTCATCGGCAACTACGCGCACGAGTGATGCGTCAAAGCTGGAATACTCGCGACCACCCGACAGCCGGTACACACCACCGGCGTAGGGCAGGTCTATTTGGTATAAC
Source organism: uncultured Granulosicoccaceae bacterium (assembly GCA_937965695.1). Classification (GTDB taxonomy): domain Bacteria; phylum Pseudomonadota; class Gammaproteobacteria; order CALCKW01; family CALCKW01; genus CALCKW01. Next base: position 4,354 of record CALCKW010000017.1, on the reverse strand, counting down.
TCTATCGCGGCTATTTTCATGCGGCGGTGTCGCCAACCACCGGTGGAATCAGCACCAGTTTGCCCGTGTGTTTTTTGGCCAGAAAGTCAGTCTGCGCCTGCGCTATATCTGCCAAGGGGTAGGTTTTGGCAACAACGGGGCGAATCTCATTGCGCTCGATATAGCTCACGAGGTTTTCAAACACCACATCGTCTTGGAAGGTGCTGCCCAGTAGGCTTAAGTCTTTTAAGTAGAGCGTGCGCACATCCAGTGTGACGAGTGGCCCTGCAATTGCGCCGGCTGTTATGTAGCGACCGCCACGGCGCAACAGTTCTAACAGCGAAGGCCATTGATCACCGGCCACCAAGTCCAGCACAACGTCGATGCAGCTGTCGCCAAGCTCGGCCACCAAGTCGGCGTTGCGATCAATCACCTGGTCTGCACCCAGTGCCAGCACGTTTGCAGATTTGGCTGGTGAGCACACAGCGACAACCGTGGCCCCACGGCGTTTCGCCAATTGCACCGCAGCAGAGCCCACGCCACCCGATGCACCGGTAATCAATACACGCTCGGCACCCACCTGCGCACGGTGCAACATGTTCTCAGCGGTGGAGTAGGCGCAGGGGATCGACGCCAACTCGGCATCTGACCAGTCGCAGTTGACCGCGTGTGTCTCCTTTGACGCCACGGCCACAAATTGGGCGAAACCACCGTCTATCTCTGAGCCGATAGTCGTGCATTCGTAGGGACGGTAGTCGCTGTAATAACGCATCATGCTGCGCACAATCACACGCTCGCCAATGCGAGCAGCATCGGCGACGTCGCCAACAGCCACAATGTGCCCACAAATATCAGCACCCTGAATACGCGGTAAACCAAGCGGCACACCACTCCAGCTGGCATCCGAATCGTCAACCGCATCTATACCGCCAGCGCCACCATCTTCGGTGGCGCCCTCGACTGACTTGGAGTACCAGCCAATGCGCGTATTGATATCGGTGTTGTTGATACCAGCGGCGTTGATTTGAATCAGCACCTCACCAGGCTTAGGCGTAGGGGCAGGTACGTCATCGCGATAAACAAGCTGGTCTAAGCCGCCATGGCCAGTGAGTTGTACGGCGGTCATGGTGCTGGGCAGGTGTTTTGGCTGAGTCATGGTTTAAGCTCGAAAAGGCATCAAAAGAGCAATGTACGATAGCCGCGCTCAGCTGCATAGCTTAATTACGACAGGGTTTTGGGCAGGGTGTGCTGTGCTTGGCAGCTGGGCGGGCGTGTCAGCGATCCAAGTAAGCCTATAATCCAAAACAATCCTTGCCTCTAGAAGAGTATTTGTAGGTTGGACCAGCTTTAGTTGGTGACCAAGATGTAGCTTTTAGGTTAGGTGCTTCCTATTCCGGGACTCGCCCGCGACGCGAAGTTCCGAGGGCGACTCACTTTGAGCCCAAAAGTAAGCAAAAGGCTTCCCCAAGCCTTCAACGGCAGTACCTGCCGCACACTGCGCTTCTCACTGCCAAAGGGAGCGTTGGAAACTCGTCGCACGCTCCTCAAACATCCAAAGCTCTACCTCCTTTGTCAGCTCCGATGCTCGACTCAGGCCCAAGGGTAGCTTTAGATCGTGATGCTTTGAGAGGTTGTCGAGGCCATAATCAAAAGATTTTTCGGAAAAGCCGAAACAAACAAGCGGATTTGCATAATCCTTCACTCATGAAATCGTAAGCGAGCTAAAGCGCAACATAAATCCCAAAGGTCGTCATTCCAATCGTTCTCAATAAATCAAAAATCACAAAAGGCGCATAACCAAAAAATGCCCACAACTACCTTGCAAAAAAGATAACTGAATGTACATACACAAATGCCGCTACTCGAACAGTGCCTTAGTGTACGATGTACTGTCCCAGTCACCGTACAGCAAGCATCTGATTTAAAATATCATTGAGTTAAAAACTCCACATGGATTTGCAAGGAGCACGTGGTGGCTGAGTTAATACCGAGTTATGGTAGTTGTGAAGGGCGCATGACAGGCGGCGAAAAACGTTTTGCTAAACGCTTGGCGTCACACCTTGAAGACGACTACCTCTGTTGGTACGACGTGCCCGTTGGCAGCGTGAAGCAGCGCTACCCTGATTTTGTCATCTTGCACCCCGGTCGTGGCTTGTTGTTACTTGAAGTCAAAGACTGGAAGTTGCAGACGATCCACGAGATCAATCGGTTCCGAGTTACACTCAAAGAAAATAATCGATTAGTTAAAAAGAACAACCCACTAGAGCAAGTGCGTGAGTGCAGCCATGCGCTGGTCGACGCGCTGAAAAAAGACCCCCAACTTCTACAGAGTGGAACTTATGCGGGCAACTTGGTTTGCCCCTATGGTGTAGGCGTTGTACTGACAAACATTAGCCGCAAGCAGTTTGACGACCATAACCTTGGTGACATTTTCCCCGAGCATCTAGTCATTTGCCAAGACGAGATGCTAGAGAGTGTTGATATCGAGACATTTCAAAAACGTCTTTGGGATATGTTCAACGTTTACTTTGAGCACAAGCTATCGCTTCCCCAGATTGATCGCATTCGTTGGCACTTGTTCCCCGACATGCGACTCAATGATTCAACTCAGAAAACTCTGTTTGATGAGAGTGAAGCAGAAGTAGGAATCCCCGACATTGTGCGCATCATGGATATTCAGCAAGAGCAGTTGGCACGCAGTATGGGTAATGGCCACCGCGTTATTCACGGGGTGGCGGGCTCAGGTAAAACGCTGATCCTGGGTTACCGCTGTGAGTTCTTAGCGCAACAGACAGTAAAGCCAATACTGGTACTGTGCTTTAACCTGGCCTTGGCAGCGCGCTTGCGTGACATGATTGCTGAAAAAGGCATTGAAACCAAAGTGCAGGTGCGCAGTTTTCACGAGTGGTGCGGTCAGCAGTTAGATACCTATCGTGTAAAAAAGCCCAAATCGGGTGGCTCATTTAATAAATACACCGAAGAGCTGGTGCAAAGCATGATCAAAGCGTGTGCAGACGGGCAGATTCCACGCGCACAATACGGCGCCATCATGATCGACGAAGGCCATGACTTTGAACCCGAATGGTTAAAGCTGGTCACCGACGCCATTGACCCAGAGAGTGATTCACTGCTGCTGCTTTATGACGATGCGCAAGCTATCTACTCCAACAAAAAAGAACTCGGCTTTAGCTTATCGAGTGTGGGTGTCAACGCGCGTGGCCGCACAACGGTTTTGCGCCTTAACTACCGCAATACAAACCAGATCATTCACTTTGCACACAAGTTTGCTGCGCAGTATTTCCTCAACGACAGTGCGGCAAATGCAGACACGCCGCTTATACAACCCGAAGCATCAGGCCGACAAGGCCCAGCGCCTGTGGTCACGACGCTTGAAAGTAAACAGGCAGAGGCAGAGTACATATGCCGAAGCATGGTAAGCCTGCATGAGCGCGGTACGCCATGGTCAGACATGTGTGTTCTCTACCGTGTAAAAGCACAAGGTGAGCTGTTGAACAAAGTCTTCGACAAACACGGTGTGCCTACACATTGGTTATCGTCAACCGCTGCCAAACGCAAATTGAAATCGGTGGATGATCGCGTGCGTCTGATGACCATGCACAGTAGCAAGGGATTGGAATTTCCCTTTGTTGCAATTACGGGTGCTCAGTCTTTGCCGCTGCCTAAGTGCGATGAGGTGAGTGAGGCTAAGTTGCTGTATGTGGCTATGACTAGGGCTACTGATAAGTTGTTGGTGACTGGGTGTGGGGGTGAGGGGTTTATGGGGCGGTTGGTTGGGTAGGTGTATAGAGCAGCTGCGATCTTTATAGCCTCAATGGATTGGCGTCACCCATTTGTGTTAGTGTAATCCCCCCATTTTAAACGGGAGTCATGAGTAGAATTGTTATGCAGCCTGTAAGAGCTGCCTCGGTGGTATCCATCCAATCGCTGTGTGCGGCCTCTCGTTGTTGTAGCACCACAACCATTGTGTTGCCAGATCTTGTGCATGCTCGACCGTTTCGAACAGATGAAGATCGAGCCATTCATGCCTAGCCGTTCGGTTGAATCGTTCAATGTAAGCGTTCTGTGTTGGCTTCCCAGGCTGGATATAGATCAGCGTGATGTGTTGCTCGCTTGCCCAATCTATTAGCCGTTGGCTTATGTATTCTGGCGGGGCGGCCTTCCGTCATTGTCACAGCGAATTGACGCCGGTTTTCCGTGCCATTCGATGATCTGTTTTAAGCTACGTATCACTCGTTCACTGGGCAGTGATAGGTCCACCTCGATTCCCAGTGCCTCACGGTTATAGTCGTCAAGCACGTTGAAGGTTCTCAGCGTTCGCCCATCAGTCAACGAGTCACTCATGAAGTCTATCGAC
>CALCKW010000016.1 GCA_937965695.1 uncultured Granulosicoccaceae bacterium | reverse complement strand
CAGTGGAAACGACCGAAATATCTTCACTTTTTAGCGAAGTGGTCAGCTTTGGCAGTGCCGTTGAGGCCATCAAGACGACGATAATCAGCATTATTGCTGTTTCAGTTAGCGAAAAGCCTTTGTTTTTATTATTATTTCTGGCGGTAAGCATCGAAACCTCTTCGGGTGCTGATGCGGCGAGATCAGCGCTTATAGCGCTTCAAGCCTGAGTGATGACATACATTAGTACTACATATGATTTTTATGGCGGCCCGATGCGCGTTTTCTGTACTGCTTAATCAATCGCTGTGAATTTGGTTGCGAATTGGCTTGCTGGTAAATTGGTCTAGCTCGTATCTGCCTAAAGATAACTGGATGGTTTACATGATCGTTTATAAGACCGCTAGATGGTATGCGTGCTCACTGGTGTTTCTGGGCGCCTTGGCGAGTAACCAAGCGTTACAAGCTGCGGAAGGTTTTGGCCCTTTTCTTGGTGTTGCGGCAGGTACCACTGGGCTTGGTTTTCAAGGAGGATTGCAGCTGAGTCCTAATTTCGCACTGCGAGTGCTTGCAGGTGATTTGTCCATTGAAGAGACACGAGAAATTGACGAAGTGATTTACGCTGTCGATGCGACAGTCAACATGCCCCAGTTATTGCTGGACTATCACCCCTTTGAAAATGGATTTTTCGTTTCGGGCGGCATCACCCGCAATGCGTCAAGTATAAATGGCACGGCGACGCTTTCTGAGTCTACGCAAATTGGATCAACCACGGTTGACCCAGATGATGTTGGTGGCTTGCGGGCAGTTATTGATTACGACAAGGTAGAGCCCTACTTGGGTATTGGATGGCGCACAGGTATGGGTGGGCGAACAGCAAGCGCCCTGTCGTGGCAGTTCGAATTTGGTTTATCGGGTTTATCTGACTCGTCAGTAACTCTAACGGAAGAAGACACCAGCACCATTAGCCAAGGAGATCTGGACGAAGAAGCTCTAAATATCGAGGCAGATTTAGATGAAGCACTTTCAGTTTATTTGAACCTTCGTATTGGTATTCAGTACCGTTTTTAAAGGGCTGGATATACAGTCAGGGGTTTAAATAAACTTAAAAAAGACAGGTAAATTACACAGCAGCAACTATAAATTAACCTAGTTTGTGAATTGGGGAAAAGCGTAGATGTGGTTGCGTGTTGTCAAGGCAGCAGGATTTGTTTCTTTGCTCTCAGGTGCTGCTTTAACAGCGGGGCAGTCAGGCTCCGTCAATGTTGATCCCGTGGCTGGTGCTAGCCTATACATGACACGAGGGTGTGTAGGCTGCCATGAAGCCCCAGCTGGCCGTATAGATCGCTCAGTCGTGCAACTGTCCGGCGATGTAGGTCGCTTCCAAGCTGCACTGCTTGAGTACCGCGCTGGTGGTCGTGATCACGCCGTGATGAATCAAGTGGCCCGCGGACTCAATGATGATGATATCGGTCACTTGGCTGCCTATCTGTCTGCAAAGCACAACTGATTAACAATCAGTGGATACGAAAAAGCGCCTTGAAGGCGCTTTTTTTTTGTCAGTCAATTGTTAATTTCACCGCGATAGCTACATCAAACCATTGAGAGAATTTCGATGTCGGTAGTCTCGAAGCTTAGTGGTTGCTTGCATTAGAATTGAGTCAAAGCGCACTTGCTCGCGTCGGATGTGCGAAGTTATCGAGCTTTTGTGGTATTCGCCCATTTCTTTTAGGTCGAGCAAGTTTTGACAAGCCGTGTGGAATAAGCAATTAGGTGCATAGCTGGCCTCCCAAGCGGCACGAGCGGCTAATCCGCGTTCGGCTGCTTCATCGGCAATGGAATTTAAGCGACCTGCAATGGTGTGAAGTTCGTTTTCTTTGATTTTCACGGCAAAACTCCAATCACTGTGATCGGGCTGCACCCAGTTGTCGGCAATGATGACAGGCGCACGCCCGGCTTGCATCGTTTCAAACAACCGGAAGGATGAGCTCCCTAAGCCTCGCGGGCAGAGAACATATTTGCTCTGCTGCATGGTTTTGGCAAATGTTTCGCCTTGCTGTCGCTTTTCTTCAGCGCTGCAGTCCCAAACGTTAAAGCCAGAGGTGTCAATGATGGCGCCACCCTGTTGCAAGCCTTTTTTGATCATGCGCTTGCGCAAGTTGTTGCAACCGGTACCAACAAACGAAAACAAAAGAGGGCGTTCTGCAGAATCGCCTGCCAAAAAAATATTTTGCACATGTTGATTGGGGGTGGACACGTAGGGGAACGCTCTCTGGCGATTTTCCTCGAAGCACCAGCTCGGCATGGAGCAATAGAGCCCAGGTAAAACCGTCCAAGGCTGGTCTACCTCGTTATACATAAAGCACTTGTCTCGCCACTGAGCGATGTACGTGTGATTGAGTAAATTTGAATAGAGGTAGTTGTCAAAGTGTGCATCCTCGACAAACAAGATGATGTCTGCCTCGGCAGGGCTGTCGCACAGTTGGTGCACGTTGTGTCGATCAAGAGAAGCCGCATGACGAAACTTGTTAAGCGCATCGTGGGCTTCATAGGCGGAGCAGAGATGTATTTTCATCTGTGTTACATGTGCGATTGCCAGTGTAAGGCTAGTCTATCAAGACCCAGTAGTATGAGGTAGGCACAAGTGGGCTAAATATGAAACTTTTTGATTACCATCGGTATTTCAGAGGAACTTTTAGTTGATATGAATATCAGGCCAACTGCCACTGTCGCTTATCAATGCACTCGAATTGCGCATCAGAGAAATTTTTTCGTTCGCTGAGTCAATCGCGTAAACCTCAAGCGGCCAACCTCGATTTTGTGCATTGTCATCAAAGTCGCTAATCGTAATAGCCCATTTTTGATCCACCGAAGATCCAAAATGATATTCGCCACCCTGTCGACCAGAGCTGTTGCCTAGCTCGACGTGCCACAGCTGCGTATAGGCATGGTAGAGCCACTGGCTATCTGCCATCCACGAGGGGTGACACCCTGGACCCAAGCGTTGGCTCACATCACTGCCCGCTAAGCCCTTGAGCCACATGCTATTTCCTATGCGAATAGCGACACTGTTACCGTCAGGTGAGGCTTGCATGTGGTGATCGCCAGCCTCCCAGCCGGGCACTGCACTGTGCAATAGGTCGGACTCGATCACACCGGTATTATTGATGGTTGCACGCATGATGCTGCCCTTATCATAATTGCCGTAGTAGAGAGTCTTGCTGTCGCCGGTGGAGTCATCGCCCCAGCTAGGCCAATAGCCTTGGCCAACGCGTTGGGGGGTAGCTGGTAGCTGGCCGTCTAGCTGAACGACGTAAATATCCCACGCATGGAATTTGTGGTAATCCTCGTTCTCAAATCCGCGCCATTGCCCGTCTCGTGCGTTGTCAGGGCCGGCGGGTGCGCTATTGCGTGCGAACGCCAGCCAGCGACCGTCGAACGAGACGGTTCCCATGATATCTCCGCCTTCGCCCTTTGTAGCGATTAACTCAGGAGCTTGAAGCTGACCATTCTCTATTCGCCTCATATATAAGGTGCGCTGATCGGTGTCACCTTCGCTGTAGGTAGCAAATCCGGATTCCGGTAATGCCGGTGCTTCTCCAGCTGGCACACCAACAAAATAAGCGGCAAGGCCAACGATGACGGCAATGGGCAGCAGTTTTTTGATCATTGGGCGTTCTCAATTTTAGAGTGCGTAGTTTAGCCAATAAATTGGCGAATCCCTATTTCTTTATGTAGACAGAAAACTTACCGGTTAGTTGTCTGATCTTTTTTAAACCGCTAGCCCTAATCGACGTCGTATGGCTTCGTCACGTAATTGCACGTCTGTGCCGTCGTATTCTTTGGCATCCTGAGTACACATCCACATCAAAGCTTTTGCTGGCCATTCTGCTGGAATGTGATCATCAGGATTCATCTGACTGACAGGGTTTATGCCGGAAGACTTTATTTTGATCTGCATTTCAGTGGCTACAGTGCCTGGGCTTAGCCCCAGTATCCTTACTCCACGACCTGCTGCTTCCATATGGATAGTGCGTGTGATCATGGCGGCTCCTGCTTTCGCGGCGCAATAGTGGCTCCATCCTTCGAGTGGATGGTGAGCGGCACCGCTACTGACATTAACAATAACGCCGCGTCCTTGATCTTTGAATGCCTGCAGAGCGGCATGCACGCCGTAAAACGTGCCTTTCAAATTTATATCTACTGCTTGTGACCACTGTTTAGGGTCTGTATCAATGCTCAAGCCAATCGGGTCGATGACACCGGCGTTGTTTATAAGAATATCAAAGCGGCCGAACTGCTCCTTGCAAGCCGCGACAGCAGCGGCAACTTGCTCGTAGTGAGAAACATCGCATGCAGTCGCATAAGCTTTGCCGCCGGCTGACTGAATCTCCTCAGCAATAACTTTGCATTGCTCGGTGCTGCGAGCCGCTAACAGCACAGAGCAACCTGCCTGGGCGAAAGCGCGTGCAGCGGCGGCACCAATGCCGCGGCTGGCACCGGTTATAACAACTGCGAGGCCATTGAGTTCAGCCAGATCCATTCGTTGATTCCTCTTAATTTTAGGGATTGAGTTGCGCCGGTGAGTTCGGCAGCATCAGAGTTTGCCTATGTCTTAATTATACCAAAACAAGAGCACAAGTTTAGGGGCTCGCTAATTCTCGGTATAGGCTTGAAACTAAAACTGAGCTATTACCGTAATTAGTGAGCGATGGCTAATCAGCAAAAGACTGAACTCAGCGACACTGCACCGATCCCGATCATTCGCTTCAATGTCAGGATGTCTCCATAATAAAGCGCCGAGCTTGTAAATTTATGCTCGGATTGTTCATTGTTGTGCTGAATATTCTCATGTACGACGCCCAAGAAGGTTAAGGGCCAGTTCATCCATTTGTTTCGTGCCTTGCTTGTAAAATAGGGTTGGACATTTCGCGATGCCTAAGGGTGTTGTTCAGTCGGTGGTCCTTGGTCTATTTTGTTTCAGTTTTGAAGCATGTAAACGAAAAAGTGCTGGTTTAAGTGGACGTCGTAATAATGGTCATCATAATGTGGTAAATGTGACAGTTTTTTAAAAGCGGGTAGCGCTTCTGAGAACTACAAAACACTTACTCCGATTGCTAGAGTTGTTGGCACAACCCCTCACTCTAAAAAGAATGCCCTTGTTGTGACACTATGCGTGAAAGGTTAACGGCGGCATAGTGTAATCAGCTATACCACTTAATGATCTCGCGCCTATCTGTTAAAGAATTTATACGACATCAATAATGAAACTTGTTCTAAGTCTTTCTAATGATCTGATCAATAGTAGTAGGTCGGATTTGTCGGGCACAATTGTAGAATGCGGTCAACGAGGTGTGCCTGTGTTACAGACACACAGCACGCAGATTTGCTGGCAATTGCATAGTGTAGCGATCGACTGTGGGTGGGTTGTTGTGGCTGTTGAAGCGTATAGCCGTTACACCTTTTTTATCCCCTATTTTGATAGGCCTAGCTGGGATCAAGTCCTTGCGGATTTTCAAACGATTTACCTGCATGAACTGTATTGGTGCTTGGGTACTGGTGGGTTTGTTGAAGCACACCAATTGGCTGTGATAAACCGGCATTTTAAAGTGATCGACGATCCCCTTTGTGTCTGTGGTGTGGATGCAGAGCTCGCCAATCATATGGTTAATGCAAAGCGATGGTTAAGCAATTACTTTGAGAAAACGCCTAGCCCGCTAGTAGAAGGAGTTCTGATGAAAGAGCTCACTCGACAGGTTAACCGATTGGCGCACAAATCAAATGAAGACCAAGTCGCTGAATTGATCTTTCCGATAGATCGTTTTCTGCGGGATAGTCTTTTTAGGTTCGCACACGGCTTATGTGACTTGGATCTCCTCGGCTGTAAGAGTGGCAGCTTTCCAAATCCCCACCGCAAATCCATCAATTTGTATGCAGTGCCTTCGCAGAGATCGCAATCTGCACATTGACCCAGTAACCGCCCCTCCCTTGCGTTTGCTTCTATCTATTTTGGGTTCTTGCTATGAAGCGAGATACAACGGCTTTTCGTTCGAGGGCGAGAAACATGTTAGTTACCTGTCAATTATCCGGATTTCCAGTAGTGTTGAAATGTCTGTCAACATGACAGATATTGCAGGACAACCACTCAGAACAGTGCCGTCGACTATATTCCTATCGGAGATCTGAGCTAAAGTGGCCAGACAGTCGACGTTGGCATTAGCGCGTATGGTGCAGCGCTATTTGAGGGTGAAGAGGGTTTTGCAATGAATTTGGTTATTAAAACGTGGGTATTAGCAGTTGTGGTGGGTCTTGCTGGCTGTAACGCAAGTAGCGGTGGATCTGATTATTCAGTGGCGGATGAGTCGCGCCCAGCTGCTGAAGCGACCGCCTGTCTTGCGGGTGACCAATCTATCGCTAGTGACAGTGGCTGTTTGATGGACGATGCCGCATGTTACCCAATCGCTGACGGTAGCTGGTGTACAGGTCCACGAGTTTCCACTTGCCCAATGGGTTCAACGCCTTTGCCAGCAGAATTGCCGTGTCCTGAAGGTGCTCGCTGTTTCGCTCAGTCAGAATCTTTGCAATGCGTGATTGGTGGTTAGATGCATCGCGCAGACTTGTTAGAGTTGCTGTCGCATTACCGGCAGCAATGCCCCAGTGAATTGGCAGCGGTCGACGAGTTAATAAAGTTTGTTAGCACCAACAGCAAGTGCTTTGAACGTGATCTGCTTATTGGCCACGTGACAGGCTCAGCATGGTTAGTTGATGCCACCGGCGAAAACGTATTGCTTACCCATCACAAGAAACTCAACCGCTGGTTGCAGTTGGGCGGCCATGCAGACGGTGATACAAATATTCTCAGCGTAGCTCTGCGAGAGGCCGAAGAAGAATCCGGTCTAAGCCAAATAGAGCAGGCTCGCTTTGGGATCTTTGATATAGACATCCACGCTATTCCTGCAAGAGGTGAAGAGCCAGAACACCTACACTATGATGTGCGATTCGCTTTACAGGCAAAAGGCGATCAAAATTTCATCGTTAGTGAAGAGTCTAATCAGCTGGCCTGGGTGCCAATAAGCAAACTAGCGGAATTTGTGCAGGATAAGTCGATGTTGCGCATGGCTGGAAAGTGGCTCGAATAAGTCGCGGCTAAATTGTTTGCCTCGCGAGCTCAGCAGACTGTTGCCATTGAAGCGCGTAATCCCGTAAGGCGTGTAGATACTTTTTATCAAGTTTGGCTGATGGGCTTGCCTCAACGTTTGTCCCTTCACTACCAAAAAGCAGTGCTGCTCCAATACTGGTGCCTGTTGTCGATTGGCATGCTGTTATTGAAAGATCACTCGCCGCTTGCAACATATCCAGATAAAACTGATTCCGCGCGAACGGCCCCTCGACGATGATGCGTCCTTCACCCGCCACTAAATCCAGGCATTCGTTGCTCATTAACGCGAGATAGAAAGACAGAGCAATTTCTCGTTCAGCGGTGCCGAGTGCTGGTTCAGATGGGTCCCAGTTTGCACTGCAACCAGCATAAGGACCGCTGCTGGATTCAATTGCGGGTAATAACATGGTGTTTTTTTCTAGGGTTTCTTGGGCATCTGTCATAGTGGCAATTAAAGGATAGCCTTGCTGAACTAGTTCAAATTCTCGGCCACCCATAAACCGTGCTGTGGGCACAAGCTGACCCAGTGCGCTGACGTTCATCAGTGTATCTCTGTTTTCGTCTAGCTCAGTAGGCGCTTCGGTCACTGACATGTTGATAACCCATGTGCCTGTAGAGACTACACAAAAGGGCGGTTTGTGGCTGAGCGAGTGCGCGTAGAGTGACGCATTTGAGTCGTGAATTCCACACAACACCGGTGTTTTTTCAGGTATGCCTGTTTGTAGTGATACCTGCTCAAGTAAAGTTCCTATTACTTCTTTTGGTCTACGAACAGGGCCCAGCTTCCCACGTATACCAAGCTTGTCAACTAGTGAGGAGTAACAACCCTCGTATGGATTCCACAGGTCTGTGTGGCAAGCAACTGAACAGATATCTACAGCGCATTCTCCACTGAGTTTATATGCCCAATATTGCGGGTAGGTGACAATTGTCTCCACGTGATTCAGCAAGTGCGGCTCTTGTTGAAATTGCCAATACAATTGCGCCCCAACATTAAGACCCTGTGGTAGGCGCGGAGAGCCTGTCTCTGCAAATTCTGGGCGTAGCTCGTAGTATGCATCGCTCAAATTATCAATGGCTGTGTGTTCGTAGTCGAGTATGGGTGCCGCTAGCTCGCCCTTGAAGTCGAGCAAGACAATGCTTGCTCCATGGGTGGTAATGCTGATGCCGTCTATGCCGTGTTTTAGTTGGAACTTACGTAGGCTGTGCAGTAAAAAATCCCAGTGACCCTCGACATCAAAGTGGGGCCAAGGTGGGCCAGCTAAAACTGTATTAGGGCGTGTGACGACATCAATTTCCTGCAGCGATACACGATCAACCAATGCGAGTTTTACATTTGTTTTGCCTATGTCAATTACGGCAATGTGGCGCGCAGCGGTCACGGCAAATAAAACATAGGTTTCAATTCAGTTACTACCGGTGAAGAGTCGTCATTTGTTTCCATAATATCGGCCATGTGCGCCCACCAACGTTGCATCACAGGGTGGTCAGGCAGTGATTCCATCGTATGATTTGGCGTGCGACTGAGTACGCCAAATAATACGCCGCTGTTTTCGTCTAAGTGTATTGAATAATCGCTCACACCGGCATCGCGCAGCAACGCAATAAGTTCTGGCCAAATATTATCGTGGCGGTGGCGGTACTCTTTTAGCATGCCAGGTTTTAGCTGCATGGTAAAAGCATGTTTTTGCATCATTCAGTCCTCGAGACATAGCGCGACCATAGGCGCGGCAGCGCTATAACGCCTATAAGTAGAAGGCCAAGAAATATCGACATGACAATGCCCGGCACATTCAGGAGACCAAGGCCAAAAGTCATCAAGCCCATCACCAGCGCCGCGAGTACTACTCCGACAATGCTGCCTGATCCTCCCAAAATACTCACTCCACCTAAAACAACCATGGTGACAACTTCGAGTTCCATGCCGACACCGATGGATGGGCGCGTGGAGCCAAGGCGTGAGGTCAAGCAGACCGCAGCCACGCCCGACATCAGCCCAGTGAGTAGAAATAAGATGAACTTGACTCGTTGCACTCGGATACCAGAAAAAAGTGCGGCCACTGGATTGTTGCCGATGGTATAGACAGCGCGCCCAAAATTGGTTTTGTGCAGTAAAACCCAGTAGAAAACTGCAAGCCCTCCAAACAATGCGAGCTCAAAACTTATAACCCAACCAACATAGCCTTGGCCAAAAAAGGCAAAGTCTTCTGGGTAGCCACGATAGGAGCCGTCGCCCAGCACTATGTAACTGATGCCACGAAACAAACTCATGGTGCCGATGGTAACTACGATGGAAGGTAAGCCCATGACGGTGACTAGTAGAGCGTTAAAGGCTCCGCAACAAATACCAACAGTCAGTCCTACGAATACGAGCTCTGCGGTGCCCGCTCCAAACTGTGCCGCCGCCCCCATAGCCGTGCTGGCCAAGGCGATAATAGACGCTACCGATAAGTCGATCTCTCCCGAAATAATCAACAGCGCCATGGCGAATGCGATCATCGCTTTTTCGGTAAAATTGAACGTGGCGTCTGAGAGGTTCCATGCATCCAAAAAATACGGTGAAGAAAAAGAATTGAGTATGAAGATGCCGATTGCAACAAGAAGTAGTAAAGTCTCCCAGCTTTTCACTTTGCTAGAAAAAGGGGAGCGTAAATGATCTGGCATAGTCTGGACAGTGTTGTTCATGTGCTTTGCTCCGCCTCTTTTAGAATAAGACGACCACGTGACTGCGAACTGCGAGAATTGAATGCCACTGCTATGAGGATTGCCGCCCCCGATATTGCCAGCTGCCAAAACGGTGAAATGTTCACCACTGGCAATGCATTTTTTACAACACCTAAAAATATTGCACCGAGAAGTACTCCCACCACTGAGCCTTGTCCGCCCGCGATAGCGATGCCCCCGATAACGCACGCGGCAACCACCTCTAACTCGAAGCCGCTGGCAATATCTACATAAGCAACTGCGTAGCGTGCCACCCATAGATATCCCGTTAGCCCGGCGAGCGCACCAGAGATAATAAACGCGATGCATTGAGTGCGACCGACGTCAATGCCAGTGTAGACAGAAGCATGAGGGTTGCTGCCAACAGCGAAAAAAGCTCGGCCTGTCGGAGTTCTAGCTATAAAAATCCATGCTGTGATTGTCACCAATACCGCTATCCAAGCTAATACAGGCATGCCTGCCACACTGCCGCGTGGGAATTGCGAGAAGTGTTCGCTCATTTCGTGCGCGTTGATCCATTGCCCGTCTGAGATCAAAAATATGGTGCCGCGAAATATGGTCATTGTACCGAGTGTGACTACGATGGAAGGAATGGCCAATCTCCAGACCAGCAAGCCGTTAATTGCACCCAACACCGCACCGAGAGAAACAGCGATTAGCAGAGTAAAGACAATGGGTAATTCGGGAGCGGCTGTGTTGAGCATGGCGACAACCATGCCGGTTAGCGCTAGATTGGCTGCTACTGAAAGATCGATACAGCGAGTGACAATGACCAGCATTTGACCTAGCGCCAAAATAATCAATGGGCTGGTGTCAGTGAGTACCTTGACCAAGTTGTCTATTTCGATAAAAGCAGGAAAACGAGAAGACACAAGCAGTAGCAGAAGTAACACTGCTACTAAAAGCAGAGTCTCTCGGGCAGCTAAGATTGTTTTCAACATAGGCTACTCCTCACCAATGCCGGCAGCATGGCGTACGAGAGTTTCAGGAGTAAGAGAGTCTCCTCTTAACTCGGTGACCATGCGTCCTTCGCGCATTACGATGACGCGGTCTGACATGCCCAGCATTTCTGGGATTTCCGAACTCACCATAATCACCGCAAGTCCCTGTGAAGCAAGCTCGGCCATAAACTCATGCACGGCCGCTTTGGAGCCAACATCAATGCCCTTGGTCGGTTCGTCGAGAACAATAACCTTGGGTTGGGTTGCCAGCCACTTGGCTATAACCACTTTTTGTTGATTACCGCCTGATAGTTCCGCTACGTTTTGATCTAGTGCTGCTGCACGCAGGTCTAAACGCTCGGTATATTTGCGCGTCAGCGCAAACTCTTGGGCTAATCGAATAAAGCCGCGACGTGAGGTTTGTTGCAAAGACGGCAGAGAGACATTCTGAAAAATAGGCAAAGTGGTTATTGCACCTTGCTTGCCGCGGTCTTCGGGGACATACACAATGCCGTGTGCTATCGCATCGGCGGGAGATCGGATCTCTAACCGTTTGCCGTCAACCGAAGCGGTACCGCTGCAGGGGCGTTTGATGCCAAACAGCGACTGCATCACCTCTGATCGACCGGCACCAACCAATCCGTAAAACCCCAGTATTTCTCCGCGTCTCAAAGTAAAGCTGATGTCGTCAAATTCAGTTGGGTGGCAATACTTACTGACTTGCAATATTTCGTTGCCGAGATCAGGCTGGCGCGTTGGGAATATTTGGTCGACCGGACGGCCCACCATCATTTTGACCAGCTCGCTCTCGTTGACGCCTTTGATTTTTCCTTCGCCGATAAAACCGCCGTCTCTAAAAACGGTAAAGCGATCGGCGATAGAAAATATTTCATCGAATTTGTGAGAGATAAACAAGATAGCCTTGCCCTGGGACTTCAGTTTTTCGACCAGCACGTAGAGCTCGTTGATTTCTTTGTGGCTTAGAGCTGCTGTAGGCTCATCCATGATCACCACACGCGCGTCAATCGAGAGGGCGCGAGCTATGGCCACCATGTGTTTGTTGGCTATGCCCAAGTCACGCAACATAGCCGTGGGGCTAATATCTGCTCCTATGTCATCGAGCAATGCCTTGGCTTGCTGGCGCATCGCTTGCGTGTCAATAAGACCAAATCTGCTCCGTGGTGCGTGTCCGATATAAATGTTCTCTGCTACATTTAGGTCGTCAAAAAGAACGGTCTCCTGATGAATAGCAGTCACGCCAGCTGAAGCTGCATGATGCGCCGTTGCAAATTGCACCTGTTCACCAGCTAGCAATATCTCTCCGCTGCTAGGTTGATGAATGCCTGTCAGGATTTTCACGACGGTGGATTTACCCGCACCATTTTCACCGACGAGAGCGGTGACTTGGCCGGGGTAGAGATTGAGTGAAACGTTGTTAAGCGCGCGAACACCCGTGAAGTTTTTGCAGATGTTTTGCAGGGCCAAGACAGGAGGGAAGTCTTCGCTGCTTGAGTGCGCGGTCTTGAGCTGACTCATGGGCTACCTCTGGACGAAGAACAGGGCTCCGGCGCGTGGATGCACCGAAGCCCATCAAGCAAGTCTTAGAATATACTTTTGAACTGTTCGATGTTTGACGCGTCGTAGACAAATGGGTCGGCCATTGCGCCTTCGTTTTTGTCATCTAGAGTCAGGCTTCCCATACGGCCCATGGGGATCTCGGCACCGGGCTTGGCTTCTGCAACGCCTTGTGACAAGTTATACGCAAGCATAGTGGCTGAGTAGCCCAGATCAATTGGGTTCCAAATTGCAAAGCTCTTAGATGCTCCACTTTCAATGGCGCCGGCCATTTCAGAGGGCAGACCAAGACCAGTCACGTTGACCTCACCAATTTTACCGGCATCGGCGACAGCTTGAGCCGCTGCAACTATACCGACAGAAGTAGGAGCGATAATGGCGCGTAGATCTGGATAGGTCTGCATCAGGCCATTGGCCTCGCGATACGACTTGTCTGCTAGGTCATCACCGTAGACGGTGCCAACAACGTTGATACCAGGGTAGTCTCCCATCACTTTGTTCATCTCTTCTATCCAGATGTTTTGGTTAGTAGAGGTGGTGGTGGCGGATAGCACGGCGACATCCCCGCCCTCGGGCAAATGATCAGCCGCGAGTTTAACAATCATGTTGCCGATTAGCGCATTAGAAGAAGGGTTGAGGTGCATGGAGCGGCCTTCCGCTGCAACACCTGAATCCCAACTGATCACCGTGATACCACGGCTCATGGCTTTTTTTAGTGCTGGAACCAGCGCATCGGTATCGTTAGCCGAAATGGCAATGGCATCTACGCGTTGAGCAATCAATGCGTTGATGACCTCAATCTGCCCTTCTGCAGTTGTATCAGTAGGGCCGGTGTAAATGATTTCTACATCTCCAAGCTCAGCAGCAGCTTCTTCTGCGCCTTTTGCTGCAGCCTCAAAAAAGCCTATACCTAGCGCTTTAACAACAATCGCGATGCGTTTGTCAGCGGCGTCCGCTGTGCCTGAGATTAGAGCAGTGGCAACAGCCACTGAGGTTAATAGTTTTTTCATTGCTCGCATGCTTTCTCTCCTAGAAGCGATTTCCAATAGTCTCAACCATCGACGGCTGAATCTTGCTGTTGCGTCGCACCAGACTTGGCCACGACGAGTGTCACACCTGCGTTATCGAGCATCGTTCTCGCCCGATCGGTAATTCCTTCATCTGTAATAACTGTGTTTACTCGCGAGAGCGGGCAGAGCACTAGACTTGATCGTTCTTCAAATTTTTGACTGTCCACTAGAAGCACCAGCTCGTCGGCTTGATCTATAAGCTTTTGCTCGGCTTGGATGATCAGTGGATCCCCCTCCATCACACCGATAGGGCCAACACCTTTGGCACCCATAAACATGCGCCGCGCGTAGAAGTTGCGCGTCACGTCGTTATCAAAGGGAGAGAGAATTATGTTCTGCTCACGATATATGGTGCCGCCTGAAAGCATCACTGTGTTTTTGCTGTGGTGTAGCAAGTGCTCGGCGATGGGGAAAGAGTTAGTGAAAACCTGCATGCGCTTGGACGCAAGCGGATGCACCATCTGAAAAGTTGTGGTGCCACCGTTGATAATAATGGGATCGCCGTCTTCACAAAGATCGACTGCTGCCTGAGCTATTGCTTGTTTTTGACTGCTGTTGATTGTTTGGTTGACGGAGAAAGGTCTTCCAGCGAGTCCAACAAATTGAGGTGGGTGTATAGACTCCGCGCCTCCGCGCACGCGGCGCAGTTTGTTATCCATATGCAAAGTTGCGATGTCGCGTCTTATGGTGGCCTCAGAGGCGCCAGTTAAAGAGCATAGTTCGCTGACCGTCGCCACGGGTCGGTCTTGAACTGCGGATACAATGATGTGGTGACGTTCACGCTCGTGCATTAAATTTCTCCTTCTGGAACTACTTTGTGGCTAATTGCAGTCATTGTCAATCATAAACTTGCTTTAAAAATCATAAAGTGCACAAAAATGATTGTTTGTCGTTGACATTGATCATTTCAGTCATCAGTCTATAGGCATCAATCTAAATTCGCATCGCGCTGACATCAGGGAATCAGATATGAATAAAGGCACCGATAATCAGTCACTTGTTAATGCGTGGGACACGCAGAAAGCCAAGTCCATGTCTGAATCGCAGCTTTTGTTATACCGCTCAAACTTACTTGGCTCTGACAAACGCATCACTAATTATGGTGGTGGCAACACGTCTGCCAAGGTGATGGAGACTGATCCGCTCACCGGAGAAATGGTTGAAGTGCTTTGGGTAAAAGGGTCGGGCGGAGATGTAGGATCCATGAACATGGACGGTTTTTCTACACTCTATATGGACAAGCTACGAGCCCTAAAAAAGCTCTATCGGGGTTTGGAATATGAAGACGAAATGGTCGCCTATTTGCCTCACTGCACCTTTGCACTAAACCCGCGTGCGGCGTCTATCGATACGCCTTTACACGCCTATGTCCCACAAAAACATGTTGACCACATGCACCCAGACGCGATTATTGCTATTGCTGCGTCTAGCAATTCAAAGCAGCTCACTCAGGAAATTTTTGGTGACGGCATTGGTTGGCTGCCCTGGAAAAGACCTGGCTATGAACTGGGCTTGTGGTTGGAAAAATTCTGCGTTGAAAACCCAGATGCCAAAGGGGTGGTTCTAGAAAGCCACGGCTTGTTTACTTGGGCCGATGACGCCTATGAATGTTATGAGCTCAGTCTGGCAACAATTCAGCGCGCCATGGATTGGTTTGAGCAAGAGTGCAGCGGCAAAACTATATTCGGAGGCTCCAAGCATAACAGCCTACCTGCAGATCAACGGCAATCCATAGCTGCACAGTTGATGCCGGTGATACGAGGCTGGGTGTCAGAACAGCAGCACATGGTTGGTCATTTTGATGACGGCGCGGCTGTGCTGGAGTTTGTTAATTCTCAACAGCTGGAGCCCTTAGCTGCACTGGGTACTTCGTGTCCTGATCATTTTTTGCGCACCAAAATTTGTCCTTTGGTTTTGGACTTTGATCCGGCGACAGCTGATCTGGAAGTTACTTTGAATGGCCTAGAGAAGGCTATCGAAAGCTACCGAGAAAACTACAAAGCCTATTACAACCGATGCAAGCACGATGACAGCCCTGCGATTCGAGACCCCAACGCTGTTGTTTACCTAATACCTGGCGTCGGCATGATGTGCTTTGCAAAAGACAAAGCAACTGCACGCATCGCCAGCGAATTTTACACCAATGCGATTAACGTCATGCGTGGCGCATCTACGGTGTCTGAGTACTGTGGGTTACCTGAGCAGGAGGCCTTCGATATTGAGTATTGGCTTCTAGAAGAAGCAAAATTGCAACGCATGCCAAAACCTAAGTCCTTGGCAGGCCGCGTTGCTTTGGTGACGGGTGGCGCTGGCGGTATTGGTTCAGCCACCGCACGTCGTTATCTCTCGGAAGGCGCTTGCGTTATGTTGGCAGACATCGACGACGATGCATTGGCGGAAGTTGTTGCCAGTCTTTCTGAGCAGTTCTCTCCTGATGTAGTTCGCGGCATCAATATGGACGTCACGGATGAAGATGCAGTTGCTGCTGCATTCAGTGAAGTTGTGGTCGAATTTGGTGGCGTGGATATATTGGTATCCAACGCAGGTATAGCCAGTTCAGCTGCGATAGAAGACACCACGCTTGAGCTGTGGAACCTAAACATGTCCATCCTCTCGACCGGCTATTTCCTCGTCAGCCGAGAAGCTTTTCGTGTGATGAAAAAGCAAAAAATTAATGGCGCTATTGTATTTGTCGCCTCCAAAAACGGATTGGCTGCATCCCCTGGAGCATCGGCCTATTGCACGGCCAAGGCGAGCGAGATTCATCTAGCACGATGCCTAGCCTTGGAAGGCGCGCCGGATGGTATTCGCGTTAATGTGGTCAACCCAGACGCGGTATTGCGCGGCTCCAAAATCTGGACAGGAAACTGGCTCGAAGAGCGAGCCACTACTTACGGAAAAGACAAAGAAGGGCTTGAGGAGCACTATCGTGAAAGGTCATTGTTAAAGCGCTCGGTGTTACCTGAAGACATAGCAGAAGCTGCGTATTTTTTAGTTAGCGATGCATCTTCAAAATCAACCGGCAATATCATCAACGTAGATGCCGGCAATGTGCAATCGTTTACGCGCTAGGAGTACCTATGATCAGTAACGACAGTATTGAAAAATGTAATGATGCCGATTTTGTCAATGCTCGGGCGGACTACAATGCCCTAGGTGATCATCTTGCTCGACGTAACATCCATATTGGGCAGATCAAAGACAAAGTCGCCGCTTACGGTGTGGCTATTCCTAGCTGGGGCGTTGGTACTGGCGGTACCCGCTTTGCGCGCTTTCCAGGAGTGGGTGAGCCGCGAGATATCTTCGATAAGCTCGACGATTGTTCTGTGGTGCAAAGGCTCACTCGCGCTACCCCTTCGGTGTCATTACATATACCTTGGGACAAGGCCCCTGCGAGCGATTTGAACGCCAAGGCTGAACAGCTCGGTTTGAGTTTTGATGCCATGAACTCTAATACTTTCCAAGACCAGCTCAACCAAAAGCACAGTTACAAGTATGGCTCGTTGTCTAACACCGATGCCGGCACACGCCAGCAAGCGGTGGAGCACAACATTGAGTGCATAGAGCTGGGCGCTGCAATTGGTTCGAAAGCGCTAACCGTTTGGGTGGGTGACGGTTCAAATTTCCCTGGCCAGAGCCATTTTACCCAACAGCTTAATCGTTACCTCGACAGTGCTAAACAAGTCTA
Organism: uncultured Granulosicoccaceae bacterium; assembly: GCA_937965695.1. Taxonomy (GTDB): domain Bacteria; phylum Pseudomonadota; class Gammaproteobacteria; order CALCKW01; family CALCKW01; genus CALCKW01. The sequence goes on along the minus strand of CALCKW010000016.1, from coordinate 59,464 downwards.
CGCTGCGCTACCGGACGACTGGCGACTGTTAACCGAACACAAAATGTACGAGCCCGCTTTCTATTCAACCGTAGTGCAAGACTGGGGCAGCAACTACCTGATTGCCAATGAGCTGGGTGACAAAGCGTTTTGTCTAGTAGATTTGGGCCACCATGCACCAAACGTCAATATAGAAATGATCGTCGCGCGCCTAATCCACTTCGGCAAGCTTGGCGGATTTCACTTCAACGACAGCAAGTATGGAGATGATGACCTAGACACGGGCTCTATCGATCCCTACCGCCTATTTTTGGTTTTCAACGAGCTGGTTGAAGCGGAGCAAGACCCAAGTTTTAAACCGATGCATATGCTTGATCAAAGCCACAACGTCACTGACCCTATTGAAAGTTTGATGGTATCGGCGATGGAAGTGCAACGTGCATACGCACAAGCCTTGCTGGTTGATCGGTTTGCATTGGCGGACTATCAAGAAAACAACGACGCCCTGATGGCAACTAATGCTCTAAAAGCAGGTTTTCGCACAGATGTAGAGCCAATATTACGCATGGCACGCTATGAGAATGGTGGCGCGATTGATCCCGTGGCTGCTTATCGAACGTCGGGATACCGTGCCAAAGTTGCTGAACAACGACCTGCGGTATCTGGTGTGGGTGGAGGAATTGTCTAGTTTCGCTTAACCGCTCCCATTCTTGAGTGGGGTAAATAAATCATAGACAGACGGCAAGATAGTTGTATGATACAACTATCATGAGTCATCTAAGCACCCACAAAATCGACAGTATCCGCAAAGCATCTCGTGCCATTGTGCGCGAGCTGGGTTTTATGCAGGAAGACCTTGCGGATTCCAAGTTGCCAGCCTCTGCAGTACATACCCTAATAGAAATTGCAGCGGGCAGCGTTTCAAATGCGACTGAGCTAAAGCTGTTGCTGGACTTAGAAAAATCCAGCATCAGTCGATTGCTTAAATCTCTCGTGCAAAAAGGCTTCTTAAAGACAGCAGCTGATCCATCAGATGCTCGATTGCAGGTACTTGAACTTACCACCACTGGTCAAAAGAAGGTTGCAGAAATTGAGCGATATGCTAGGCGGCGCTTGCAAGGTGCACTGCAATTCGAGCCCTTAGGAAATATTGAATTAATCACGCGGGGATTACAAACCTTTGCCTCGGCACTAAAAACCGCCGAAACGCCAGAAGAGCAATTAACTGTCGTGTACCACACAGGCTATAAGTCTACGTTGCTCGGCTTTGTCGTCACGCAGCATGCGCAGTTCTATTCTAAAAACTATAATTTTGGCGCAACCTTTGAAACAAAAGTAGCGGCTGAAATGGCTGAATTTCTGGGCAGAATAGACAATGCTCGCAACATTGTATTTAGTGCGACAATGGGCGACCAACTGGTTGGAGCTGTGTCGATTGATGGCGAAGATCTCGGTCATGATATAGCGCACTTGCGTTGGTTTATTGTCAGTGACGATACTAAGGGCATGGGCGTTGGCAAGCAGTTGATAAGCCGCGCCATGGAATTTATCGACCAGCAAAATTTCAAAGAAACGCAGCTCTGGACCTTTAAAGGTTTGGACGCGGCACGCAACCTTTATGAGCGCGTTGGGTTTCAGCTGATTGAGGAAAAAAAAGGTGCACAGTGGGGTACAGAGGTATTCGAGCAGCGCTTCGTCCGATGATATATTGCTAGTCCAGTTACATAGTCCAGACGCTGGTCTATTCAGTGTTTTCACCCAATTACTCGGCGATTTATATTCAAATGACTTTGTACTGAATTGGGAATTCATAATACTTTGCGTGTGGCTTAATGGAGCGCGTAGAATTTATATGGTTTCGCACTACAATGAGAAGTGACACTACAATGAAAAAATGGAGCAAAACTGCATTAGTTTTGATATTTCTTTTCCTAGTAGCGGAGCCAGTTAAAGCGGACATAGAAACAGCACGTCAACTCATGGAACAAAACAAGTTTGCCGAAGCGCGTGAGCTGTTGTTACCCGCAGCTCAAACAGGTAGTGCTGTCGCTGAGGAGCTTATCGGTATTATGTACGCCATGGGTTTGGGTGTGCCGCGTGACAGCGAACGCGCGTTTGATTGGTATCTGCGATCAGCGCTCAAAGGACGCCCCAGCGCGCAATCTGGCCTAGGGTGGTACTACGAAGTTGGTCTTGGAATACCGGCACCCGATCTCGTACGAGCTTATGCTTGGTACGAGCTCTCAGGAATAGGTGGAGACCCAGATGCAGCTGCTAACCAACAGAAAATCATCAGTAAAATGTCTGCTGAACAAGTGGCTAAGGCGAAGCTGTTGATAACGGATTACCGTGAATTTCTGTACTTGCCTTTGCGATAGAGACTATTGCACAGGCTAATCTATCGTTGTTAATTTGGAGATGGCACTCTTTGACGAATCATTGCAGTGATTTTGTTTCTGGCTCTTGGCCGTTGGTCCAGTCGGAAAAGAGTATCGGCTTTTCAAGCCGCTTGAGTAGAGTATTGATATGGCGCCTTTAACTTCCCAGCAAAAGTCTGACTATGAGCGCGATGGCTTTGTTCTCATTGAGAATGCCGTACCCGTTGAAATCCTGAGTCGACTGCAAGCCGTCACGCTCGATCTCATCCATCAGTCTCGAGAGGTTACGCAAAATAGCGATGTGTATGATTTGGACACAGGGCACTGCAAAGCGACCCCTAGGTTAAACCGCATAAAAACACCGCATGATGTGCATCCGGTGTACAAAGAGTTTCTGCACAGCGTTACGTTGCTAGAGTTGATCAAACCGCTGCTTGGCGAAAATATCCGGCTGAATAACTCCAAGCTCAACACAAAAGCCGCGCAAGGTGGCGCTCCTGTCGAATGGCATCAGGACTGGTCGTTTTATCCGCACACCAATGATGATTTGTTAGCTGTCGGCGTCATGCTCAGTGACATCGGAGAAGAAGATGGCCCACTGCAAATGATACCCGGTAGCCATAGGGAGCCTGTGCTCTCCCATTTTAATGATGGTGTGTTTTGCGGTGCAATAAATCCGGAGGACAAGGCAGCTCGGCTTAGCGACGCTGTGAGTATTACGGGTCAGGCTGGCTCATTGAGTATTCACCATGTGCGAACAACACATGGCAGCGCCCCAAACATGGGAGATAATCCACGACTTCTTTTGCTCTATGAATTATCGGCGGCCGATGCCTGGCCTATTAGCGGAGCGTTGAGTGTGTTTACCGGCATGAACCAACACGAGCTGTGGGACTATTTTAATAAAAATATGGTCTGCGGTGAGCAAAGTATTGCGGCTCGGTTAAGCGACGTTCCTGTACTTATGCCTCTGCCGCCACCGACTGATGCGACTTCAATATTTAAAACACAGAGTAGTGGCGGTGCAAAGAGTGCTTTTTCGCAGACGTGAAAAGATATAGCCAGTGAACAACTCAAAGTGATCGAGAATGTCTCTTTTGAACAAACCCGCAGAATATGGAAAAAGTATTTAAATTTAAGACTACGCTCCAGAGACCCGTAGGGACGGGGACTTGGCATTATGTTGACACGCCCTTGAACACAGAGCAGGAATTCGGCTTAAAGGGTAAGGTACCTGTTTGCGGTATATTAAAAACCATTGAATTCAGCGCGACGCTGATTCCTCGGGGTAATGGAGAGCATTATCTCGTGCTCGATAAGTCAATTCGTGAAAAAGCCAATATTGTATTAGGAGACTCTTTTGAGCTTAAACTTTGGAGGGATGTTTCTAAAAGAGATGTTCATACTCCCAAAGACTTTCAAGATGAACTGACGGCACATCCTTCTGCAAGTGAGTTTTTTATGGCCCTAGCACCCTCTTATAAGAAGGGTTATGTGCAGTGGATACTGAGTGCAAAGAAAGAGTCTACAAGAAAGAATAGAATAGAGCAGGCTGTGAATCTACTTCTGCAAAAGAAGAGGCAACGCTAGGTGCATCGCAGAGAACTATTTGCCTTAGTAGCGATGGTTGGCGAACTGACTGATCGAGTCCTAGGAGTAATAATGCGTCTGACTAAATTATATTTTGCGGCATTGATGCCTAGCTTGATCATCGGATATGCCATAGTCGATTTAGAGAAGTACGTTTACAAAAAAGGAATTGAAGATCCAGAAGTCCGCGTAGAAGAAAAACAACGCAGTGAAAGGTCATACAAAAAAAGGGGAATATGTGTTTTTTCCCGTTTTTACTCATTGACACGCTCTTACTCACTGCCCACATCCCACATCCCAAATTTTTATTTACTCACCCACGCTGACATCAATCTATATCAAGAGAGTTGAAATTATATCTTCTAAAGCAACACATTCGGACACAATTGAGTTTGAAAAAGAGGTAGCCCTGAGCAAATACATGGAGGAAATAGAACTCAAATATTCCCAGCTGCTGTTGTTTGACCAAAAAAATAACTATTTGAAAAAATATTGGCAGGAGGGAGATATCACAGTGATTCTCTATTACGTGAATGGTGGTGGGCAAGGCGGAGAAATAGTGTTTGAATTCATGCTTTGGAAGGGCAAAGAAGTGGCTTAGCCTACATAAAGACATCGTTCCAAAATCCGCCAGTATTTAGTGGCGTCTGGTTTTTGTTCTGGCAACGTGCTCAGGTGCGGATTAATCTAACCTCTAAAAGCTAACCTACAAGAGCACCGAGCGAATCGCATAGGCGACCACAGAAAGTGCACCTACGCTGAGAACCCATATTCCAGCAAACCACAAGCAGCGTTTTAACATTGACTGGTGCATTTTTGCGTTGCACTTTGTTGGATGACTGCTGGCCTGTTGATTACTCAATGGTATGCTGCTTCTGGGTCGACTTTGCCTCGAAACACCCAGTAGGCATAAGCGGTGTATGCCAAAATAATTGGCACTAAAACTACTGTGCCAATTAGTGCAAACTCAAGGCTCTTTTGCGGTGCAGCAGCTGCATAGATGGTCAGTGATGGTGGTACTAGGTAAGGGAAAAAGCTAATCCCAATCCCGATAAAGCAAATAACAAAAAGTGCTAATGCGGACAAAAACGGTGACAGCTCTTTGCCTTTGCGCAAACCGTCAAACAGACACCAAGTTGTTAATACAACAAGAGCTGGCATAAGGGCACTGAAAATAACCCCAGGCCAAGCGAACCAGCGCTCAAAGTAGATGGGATCTTGGAACGGGGTGAGCAGGCTGACGATGCCAGCTAGTGTGAGTGTGGCTACGCCAGTGTTAAAGGCTATTTTTTTCATCTTTGCTTGAAGCGCGCCAGTAGTTTTCAGAACCAACCAGGTGGACCCTAACAAGCTATAGCCAATAACTACCGCGACGCCAACTAATATTGAAAAGGGTGTAAGCCAGTCCCACCAGCCCCCAGCATAGGCCCGGTCGCTAATCTCTATTCCTTGTACGAGCGCACCGAGCGAGATTCCTTGCATCATGGCTGCCGTTATCGAGCCTCCTGTAAAAGCCCAATCCCAGATACGTTGTGTCTCTTTGGCGCGCCAGCGGAATTCAAACGCCACTCCTCGAAAAACTAAAGCCAGGAGCATAACCGTGATTGGCATATACAGGGCCGGCAGTATCACAGCGTAGGCCAGTGGGAAAACGGCGAATAACCCACCGCCGCCCATCACTAGCCAAGTTTCATTGCCATCCCAAACAGGTGCTACCGAATTCATCATGATATCTCGATCGCGGTTTGTTTCAGCGAGCGGAAATAGAACACCTATACCTAGGTCAAAGCCGTCGAGCACGACGTAGGTGAGAACGGCAAAGGCGACAATTGCGGCCCAAATCAATGCAAGATCAAATTCCATCGCACGTTTACCCCGGCTGGTTAGCGTTAGTGTTCGCAAGTGTAGTGATCGGAGCTATTGCAACTCCGGTTGGAGTCACATTGTCTTTAGAATTTTTTATGGATATTTCACTGGGGGTCTTACGCATAATCTGGAAGATATAGAAGACACCTGCACCGAAGACGAAAAAGTAAACAATGATAAAGGCAATTAGCGATGCTGCCACCGCCGGTGCTGCGACTGGTCCGATGGATTCACTGGTTCGCATCAGGCCGTACACTGTGAAAGGTTGACGTCCAACCTCTGTTGTCACCCAGCCGGCCAGTACAGCGACGAAACCGGTTGGTCCTAGTATTACTGAGAATCGGAGTAACCATGTTTGTTGGTAGAGCGTGCCGCGATACCTACAATATAGGCTCCAAATTCCTACTGCCAACATTGAAAACCCGATACCTATCATGATGCGAAAACTCCAAAACACAATGGCGACAGGTGGTTCATCAGCGTCATCTATTGTGTCGAGACCTGCCAATGGTGCATTGAGATCGTGTTTTAAAATAAGACTAGATAACTTAGGAATTTGCACCGCATAGTCAATGCGCTTTTCTACGGCATTTGGTATGCCGAACAAGATTAACGGTGCACCGTCGGGATGGCTATCGTAGTGACCTTCCATCGCCATGACTTTCACAGGCTGATGCTCTAGCGTGTTTAGTCCGTGCAAGTCGCCAGCCACGATTTGCAGTGGTGTAACGATAGCCGCCATCCACATGGCCATGGAGAACATTCTTCGAATGGCTGGTTCAGAGTTATTCTTAAGTAGGTGCCAAGCGGCTACACCCGCGACGACAAAGGCGGTAGTTAAAAAAGCCGCTAACACCATGTGAACTAGCCGGTAGGGAAATGATGGATTGAAGACTATTGCCCACCAGTCTATTGGTACAAATTGCCCTAGATCATTTATGCCGAAACCCGCGGGGGTTTGCATCCAAGAATTAACCGACAAAATCCAAGTCGCTGACATTAAAGTGCCAAAGGCGACCATTGCGGTTGCGAACATATGCAAACCAGGTCCGACTTTGTCGCGCCCAAAAAGCATGATGCCTAAAAACCCTGCTTCTAGGAAAAAGGCTGACAATACTTCGTAGGCGAGTAGTGGGCCAAGTACTGGTCCGGTTTTGTCGGAGAAGACACTCCAGTTAGTACCAAATTGATAGGACATGACGATGCCCGAGACAACGCCCATGGCGAATGCCAGAGCAAATATTTTTTTCCAGTAATCGAACAACGAGAGGTAAGTGTTGTCCTTTGTGAAAAGCCAAAGCCCGTTAAGCACAGCAAGGTAGCTGGCTAGGCCAATGGAAAACGCAGGGAAAACGATATGAAAAGACACGGTGAATGCAAACTGGAACCGAGCTAACATTTCAGCGCTTAGACCATCTAACATGACAAACCTCGTCTAACTGGTCGCATAAATATTTAGTGCACTTTTAATATAAACCAATAATTTAAAAAATAAAATACAGATTTAGAATAAATTATTTTTAGACAGCGGATCTGGAATTTAATTACTTAGTGTGAATTAAATATCCTGTTATCAATTGTTTTGAATATACCTACTATTAAGATATTTAATAGTAAGTTGGTGTTAAGTGCAGGATATGAACCTAAATGCTAATGTGTAAAAAATTAAATATTATTTGAATCTCTCATAACGAAAAAATGAAAATCAACTGACCAACGAGACACCATTTTTAAATTTCTGCTCAAAAGAGTAACGCGCGGAGAGCGACTTTCTCTAGCACGGTTGTCTCCCAGCGCTGCTAGCGCCAATTGAGCAAACAGTCACCGTTGCAACCCCTATAAGTGCCACTAAATTTAGTGAATCCACTTTTATGGCTGGATACCAAAAATGGGCAAAGTAAGCACAGGTAAAGGCGACGATAGGCACAAGCGGCAACGCTGCACCGATTCTGCTGACAGGCCAGTGCGATAGCGATCGGGTAAAAGCCTCGTAGCCGATGAGTGTGTTCAACGATAAGAAAGCGAGCACCGGGAAAAGCTCTGGTTTGACGAGCGCTATCTTGCTCGGCTCTGAAAGTGGCAGTAGTAGAAAGCTGGCACAACAATAGACAAACAGTAGGATGTTTGTCGGTGATAACGTCTGCAAAAGGGATTTCTGCAACAAGGTATAGACAACCCAACTAAATGCGGAAAAGAACACGCAGGCGATTCCAATCAATAGTTGGTTTTGGCCGGTCAGGAGCTTCAATTCTTGATTGAAAAACATCAACATACCAATGACAACGCCACAAAAAAAGAGTGCCTGCCAGGTTGAGAGTCTCTCGTGGTAAAAGACAACACCGCCAATAGCCATCATTATTGGCGCTACTTGGAACAGTAGTTGTGCTGTAGGTCCTGAGAGATAATTTAAGCTAAGTACAAAAAGCACGTAATTGGTGATTGATCCAAGCATAGCCAATATTAGAATAACCCACTGCTTTGCGCTGAGATGTTTAAACGCTTGCAGACGATTGCCATAAATTTGGATGCACAAAGTCACGGCAAAGGCGCAGACAAAGCGGAACCACGTCAGCGTGACTGCGTCGACTGTGGACAGCACAAGCTTTAGTGCAATGGGTAGAGTACCCCATAAAAGTACGGCGATTGAGACTAGGCCAAGCCCAGTGCGAAAGCTCGCTGTCATTTTTACTGCTCTGCTAGTGCGGATGCACAGTCTGTGCTTGTCGGGTTTGTTTGTCTACGGGCTTTCTTTACTTTGAACATGGGGCAATCATGTATCTGTGCCGGTCACTAATGGTCTTTGTGTCGCTGACGATGTAGTGAGATTTGTATAGTAGTATGAAGACTGAAATAGCGCCTTATCTTTAAGCGGTATCACTGATGGAGAAAGCCATTGACCGACAAGTTCTTTCAGCCTGTTTCCGGGTTTGATCTTCCGCGCTTTGCAGGTGTTGCTACCTTTATGCGATTGCCCTATATGGCCTTAGACGACCCAAAAATCAAAGAAGTAGAAGTCGGCCTGATAGGGGTTCCTTGGGATGGTGGTACGACTAATCGACCTGGCCCGCGACACGGGCCGCGACAATTGCGAGATAGCTCGACGATGATTCGTGCCCAGAATGGCGCCACTGGCGTACGCCCCTTCGAAGCAATTAACTGTGCTGACCTTGGTGATGTGGCACCTAATCCAGCCGACCTCATGGCGACGATGTCGCGTGTATCGTCATTTTATGACGAAGTGAAAGCTGCAGGTATTCGCCCTCTAACTGCTGGTGGTGACCATCTAACTTCTTTACCGGTACTGCGTGCTCTGGCTAAAGATGCTCCGCTTTCGATGATTCACTTTGATAGTCACACTGATCTTTTCGACAGTTATTTTGGCGGTACAAAGTACACTCACGGTACCCCGTTCCGTCGCGCCATTGAAGAGGGGCTACTCGACCCCAAAAAGGTTGTTCAGATAGGTATTCGTGGAACGGCGTATGACAGCGAAGATCGGGATTTTGCAGATGCAGTTGGCATAAGAGTCATCCCAATAGAAGAATTTCATGCACGTGGTGTTGAGAGCGTCATGGAAGAAGCTTGTGATTTAGTGGGAGACAGTGACACATATGTTTCTTACGATATAGATTTTGTAGACCCTACCTTTGCGCCAGGAACTGGCACACCTGAAATTGGCGGGCCCAATTCTTATCAAGCCGTGCAGGTTGTAAGAGCGTTGGATAAGGTGAATATCGTCGGTGCTGATCTTGTTGAGGTTTCTCCGCCTTTTGATCCTAGTGGAAATACAGCGTTTTTGGGCGCTTCCATTATGTTTGAGTTGTTGTGTGTTATGGCCTTGGGTAACAAGTAACCGGCGTAAACTATACGCGGCTAATCTGTTCTGGACAGGCACTTGCAAAATCGTATAAAAGCAGTAAACGCCTCAAAAAAGTTGTTTTTTTTGGGAGCAGCGGCCCTTTTTCTCAGGTCTCATTTTTTAAGGAAAACTATGATGAGGCTGTTGGTCCTGCCTATAACTGTCGCTTTTCTGATGTCTAGCTGTGGGCAAAATGTTTCGGTACCGACGGCAGCTGAACGCGTCATACAAATGACTAATCTGCTCGAAAGAAAGATGCCTCTCCCTGGCCCAATTTTGGAAGCGGAATACCTAGAAGAGCAAGTTGGGAACGGATTCTTAGCTCCATCGGATTTTTATTTTTTTGCAAAACTTATTGTCAGCAAAGACGATTTTGGTTTGTGGAAATCCGTGACGGGAGAAAAAATAGCTAAGTGGGACTATCTCACGCCGAAAGCTGATCTCCCGTGGTGGCCCACGAAATCCGAAGCCGAGAAGCTCTTGAAGTTTTCTCCGAAGCAGATGTTTGGGAGAAGTCATGGATGGGTAGGATTTTCATCCGATAACAAGACGATTTATGTGCTGACGTTTGAGATTTAGAAAACTGATCAAGGTGGCTTTAGCTGTCGTTAAAAAATAGTAGCGGCTGAGAGCGAAGTACCTCTCAGTCAGTGTTGATGAAAACGGCTCTAAACATCGCATGATTCATTTGACGCCTTTCAAAGCCCAAAATTTCCTGAGTGAAGGGTGCCAAAGTGTTGAATGAATATTGATGCTTTTCTACAGGAGTACCAAATTCAGCAAGAGTTTGATAATCTCTAATCAAAGAAGGGTATTTACCTTCTGATGTAGTGCAACCGAAAGTGAACACCCTCACTTGTTCGCGGCGCAAGCTATTCAGCTGAGCGTTGTTTATATTTTCATCGTTCTAGCAGCCACACCACGTGGACAGTTGTCTGCCGTGGATTACTTGTGAGGATTCGATGAAAAGAGATCAGTTCTATCTACCCAATGGGATCATCTATTTAGATGGTAATTCACTAGGGCCTGTACCCAAGGCAGCCGCGGCGCGAGTGCAACAAGCGGTGACTGATGAGTGGGGCGAGCAGCTCATCACTGCTTGGAACAAGGCAGGGTGGTTTCATCAGCCTCGTGATCTAGGTAATCGATTGGCGCCTATCATTGGGGCACAAAACGGCTCCGTCGTTATAGGTGACACCCTTTCTATAAAGGTATACCAAGCGTTAGCCGCAGGGCTAAATTTGAGGCCAGAGCGCACAGTCATCCTCACGGATAGTGGTAATTTCCCTACTGATTTGTACATGGCGGAAGGGCTTATAAAAGTAATTGATCGCGATATTGAGCTGAAAGTTGTTCTACCAGAAGAAGTGGGAAAGCACCTCGATGAGACAGTTGCAGTCATGATGTTGACCCAAGTTGATTACAGAACCGGTCGTTTACACGACATGGCTGAGCTAACCAAAAAAGCGCATGAGGTTGGAGCCGTCGCTTTGTGGGACCTCGCTCATTCTGCCGGTGCTTTGCCTGTCGACCTAGAAGCTTGTCATCCAGAGTTTGCGGTCGGTTGTACCTATAAATATCTAAACGCAGGGCCGGGCGCGCCAGCATTTATCTATACGCGGCCGGATCTAGCGGATAAAGCCGAACCCGCTCTTTCTGGTTGGATGGGGCATAACAAGCCCTTTTCTTTTGAAAGGACATATACACCATCACCTTCTGTTGAGCGGATGCGGGTCGGTACGCCGCCAGTGTTGCAAATGGCGGCATTGTCAGCGGCTCTGGATATTTGGGAAGACGTGTCGTTGCATGATATACGAGCGAAATCGATAGAACTTTCGGAACTGTTTATTGCTGAGGTTGAAAAACGCTGCCCAGAATTTCTGCTTATCAGTCCGCGTGATAGTGCGTTACGTGGATCACAGGTGTCATTTGCTTTTGAGCATGGCTATCCAGTTATCCAAGCATTGATAGCCGATGGAGTCATAGGGGATTTTCGCGAACCGAATGTCATGCGCTTCGGTTTTACGCCGCTCTACATTGAACGTGAAGACGTGCTAAATGCTGTTTGTATTCTCGAAAAAATTATGCGAGAGAAAAGCTGGCAGCAAGAACAATTTAGTAAGCGCTCGGAGGTAACCTAATGACTAAAAAACCTTACGATCCAATTGTAGAGGGCGCTGAGGGTGATTTCGAAACCAAGATGAGTTATACGGATTATCTTGGTCTTGACAGTATACTCACGTCACAGAATCCTTTGAGTCGAGCTCATGACGAGATGTTGTTTATTATTCAGCACCAAACTTCTGAATTGTGGATGCGATTAGCACTGCATGAGCTGTATGCAGCGCGCTCAGCCATTAAAAAAGATCGCTTCCCGCCGGCATTCAAAATGCTTTCTCGCATCGCCAAAATATTTGAGCAGCTGAATAGCTCTTGGGATGTTTTGCGTACGATGACTCCCAGTGAATACACAGAATTTCGTGACGACCTTGCCCAGTCTTCAGGGATCCAATCTCATCAATACCGATTGTGTGAGTTTGTCATTGGTAACAGAAATAGAGCAATGTTGAAGCCGCACGAACACCGACCAGATCTGCTTGAAGCTCTCGAAGATGAACTAAAACAACCGAATCTATATCAAGAAGTGGTATTCGCTTTGTCACGCGCAGGATTTTCTATTTCGCAATCGGCTTTGGATCGAAATCTAGCTGAACCCCATGTGCATGATGCTAGTCTGGAGTTGGCGTGGAAAGAAATCTATGAAAACCCAGAAGACAATTGGAATTTCTATGAGCTTGGAGAAAAGCTAGTCGACTTTGAAGACTATTTCAGGCGCTGGCGTTTTAATCATGTCACGACGGTAGAGCGCATAATCGGTTTCAAGCATGGAACCGGTGGTACAGCTGGTGTTAGCTATTTAAAAAGAATGTTAGAGGTTGAGCTTTTTCCAGAGCTGTGGCGTGTAAGAACTGTTTTGTGATTGCCCGCTTGGTAACTTATTTGATGGAAAGGCGTAGACCTGCAGGTGCAATGTTGGAACTGGCGCTAGGAAAGCGACAGCATTCAAGTTGAAAGCTCCGGTTGCAGGTTCGGCTCAGCACCAAAAATAAACAAAGACTAAAAAGTTTTTGTTTGATTGGGTGAACAGCCAAAGCGCTCTTTGTACTCTTGGGCAAATCGCCCGAGATGAGAAAACCCAGAATCATAAGCAACCCGAGTGACAAGTGGAGTGTTCTGTCGCTGCATCAATCGATACCGAGCTACATCAAGTCTGGCATTTTTCAGGTATCGCATAGGTGCTAAACCGTATCGGCGACTAAATCCTTTTTGCAGCACACGTATACTGACTTCGGCATGCAATGCAATGTCAGCAAGTTGGATAGGTTCGTGGAGATTAGCGTGGATATAATCAACTGCTAATTTGAGACTACGTGTTGTAGCATCGCCACACGGCGTATCAACTATATGCGATACATTGCTCGGTTGTAGCATGAGCAAGGCACTGGCGAGATCAAATTCGGTTTGTCGATCATTTTCGTCATTCTTGCCCTGAAAAGCCTGTCCGTGCTCTATGGCACTTACACAGTTCACAATCAAATGTTTGAGTGCGGCACCATTTTTACTGGTTAAATCTACTCCTGTACAAAAACGTACTGGACCGGGCAAGGGCGTTCCTGTTAATTTTTCTGCAACCAAATCAAGGTGCGATTTATCTATTTGCAACAGCAGTTTTCGACAATCTTTTTGCCAGTGCATTTTGGTCGGTCGATCAGGATTTAGTAAAGTTGCTTTATTAACATTAGCGACAATGTTCTCACCGCGATGTTGGACCCTTGCTCGGCCTGATATAGGGATTTGTAAAAGATAAAATGAATTGAGCATGCCAGGGTTGATAGTGACATTTGCTCCGTAATGCAAATAGTTCACTGATAAATTTTGGCCCGCTACATGGTTGTAGTTTAGTGAAAGTGCCTTGCCACAATCACTGATATCGAGCTTGTGATCGCAGAACTTTTGAGAAACACAATACCTTGCCTGATCCGGATCTACTGTTTTAAGTACCGAGTGTTGGGCGAGAATACTGATGTCAGTCTGTGCCATTTTTTAACTGCTCCTACTCGCTAATCCTACCAAATAAGCCAGATATATCAAGGCACTGGCAGTATTGTTCGTTTTTCGGATATCGGCTTTCTATTGCGTTGACTAGTGTGTACATCACATAGAGATCACAAACCTCAAGGTGAATAGAATGGAAAAGGGTGTAACAAAAGCGTCGGAAGGGATCGAAGGCATGTCTTGGAACGTGGTAGGCCAAACATATGTGCCTAAATTACTCAGTACTGACGCATTTATTTGGGACGCGGTAATCCCAGCCGATACTTTTGTTCCTCCTCATATCCACCCGACACAAGACGAGTGGATCGTCGTCATGGAGGGCGATCTTGAGATTGAATTCCTTGGTGATGTGCACAAAGCAGGACCCGGTGACACAGTGCGTATGCCAAAAGGTGAAGCGCATGGCATTTTTAACCGATCGGGACAAACAGCAAAATGTGTGTTTGGCGTAGCGCCAGCGAGAAAGTTATTTGATTTGTTCAAACAACTCGATGGGGTGACAGACCCAGAAGAGTTAGTGCGCTTATCCGCACTTCACGAGGTTGATTTTTTACCCCCTCCAGAAAATGGCTAATACAACAACCGCTTCAATATCTGGTGAGGGAATAGTAATGGTTGATAGAAAGAAAGTTGCGGTCATTGGTGGTGGAGTTAGTGGATTAGCTGCTGCTAAAGCCTTCAATGAAAAAGGCCATCGAGTTATAGGGTTTGAACGCAGCCATGATTTTGGTGGTGTGTGGGAGCTATCGCGCTCCTACCCCGATGTGCGAACGCAGTCTCCCAAAAGCTTGTATTGCTACACTGACCATCCCATGCCCGATGACTACCCTGAATGGCCAAAGGGGCCGATGGTGCACGCGTATTTGCACTCCTATGCGAGCAAACACAAACTTGCAAGGCTGTTCCGTCTCAATACCAATATAACCGCGATGCATAAACGTATTGATAATAAACCGGGATGGACTTTAACCCTTGAAGCGGCCGGAAAGGAATGGACAGAGGATTTTGATTTTGTCTCTATCTGTACTGGTCAATTCTCTGAAAAAAACATTATTACTCACCCAGGGCAGCAAGACTTTGTCGAAAGAGGAGGGCAAGTTATGCACTCTTCTGAGTACACAGACCCGACGGTTGTTAAAGACAAAGACGTAGTCGTGCTTGGAGGCTCGAAGTCCGCGACCGATATCGCTGTAAACGCCGTTAAAAATGGCGCTAAATCTGTTCGCCTTGTCTATCTAAATAATGTCTGGCGGGTGCCTTATCATGTCGGTGGTATCAATTTTAAAAACCTACTGTATATGCGGGCCCAGGAAGAGCAGTTCAACGGCTGGGACAGAACTCCTGTAAGCCGGGCGTTAGCCGCCTTGTTCAAACCATTGGTTTGGGCCAATTTCCGCGGCTTAGAAACGTTACTTAAGTTTCAACTCGGCTTAAAAAAGCACAATATGGTGCCTACATCGCCCATTGAGAAAGAAGCGTCATGCTCCTTGCCCATCGTGACTCCCGGACTATTTGATTGCTTGAAAGCCGGAACGATCACACCGGTGATAGGCACCTTTGAAGGTTATACAGACAAAGGATTAAAACTGAGCACCGGCGATACCGTGCCCTGTGATACGGCGATTCTAGCGGTCGGATGGAAGCTAGGCGTCCCTTATCTCTCGCAGGAATACCAAGATAAGTTGATTGAATCGGATGGTCAGTATCGTGTCTATCGTTTATCGGTTAATCCCGATTTGCCCGACATGGGGTTCGTTGGATTTAACTCTAGTTTCTGCTCTGTTTTGTCGGCAGAGATGATTGCCAATTGGTTGGTGCGTTATGCCGATGGGCAATTGGCCAACCAGCCAAACGCGACGCAGATGAACGAAAATATCGACATGATGTTGAATTGGAAGCGCACTGAGCGCCCTGCTGCGAAAGTGTATGGTGGGCTTTGCTCTGCACCGTTCCATTTCCGCCATTTTGATGAATTGCTTGCCGATATTGGTGCAACTAAAACTAAGCGTTCCAATCCTTTGGCAGAAAAATTCGCTCATCCAAATGCTACAGCATATGGCGAGTTTCTCGCTTCGGCGCCTCAATACATGGCAGGTTAGTTTTATGACTGGTAATCGGTGGGACTTGGCGTTTGAAAACATGGCCAACATTCCCAATTCATCGGCCTTACCTGCATTCTGGGCTGAACGGGCCGCGCAGTATCGTAGCAACGCTGTTGTAGAGAATCGACACCTAGAAACAAACATTCCTTACGGCGAACATGAGCGAGAAGTTTTTGACTTAGTATTGCCTGATATAGCACCGAAGGGTTTGGTGGTGTTTGTTCATGGCGGATATTGGATCAGACTCGATAAGTCGTATTGGACCGACTTCGCCGAAGGGGCAAGAGCAAATGGATGGGCGGTGTGTTTACCAAGTTATACATTGGCGCCTGAAGCACGAATAAGCGACATTACTAAACAAGTGAGTCGGGCCGTATCAAAAGCCTCTGAATTGGTGGCAGGGCCTATTCGTCTGTCGGGTCATTCCGCCGGGGGACACCTTGTTACCCGAATGCTCTGTGACGACAACGTATTGCCCGCAGTTGTACGGGCACGACTTGCTCACACGGTGTCTATCAGCGGGCTTCACGATCTACGACCTTTAATTCATACGAAAATGAACGAGTCGCTTCTGCTGGATGACGTGGAGGCCGCCACTGAGAGCCCAGTGCTCTGCCGTCCTCCTAGTGGTTCCAGTATAACGGCGTGGGTCGGCGGTGGTGAACGCCCTGAGTTCATTCGTCAGTCGAAATTACTGAAACTGATGTGGGAAGGGCTTGACGCCAACATCAGCTGCACCCTCGATGAGCAGCATAATCACTTTACTGTAATTGAAGGACTGAAAGACCCACATAGTGCTTTAGTCCAAGAGCTGCTCAAATAGACTTGTTGTTAGAGGCTGGTTTTAGGTCAACCAAATCAAAGAGCCATTGCGTTATCAAGCCCCTCTAAGCGTGCTCTCCTTCATCAGGCAAACGTCTGATCTCTCGATGTGTATAAAAATACGCAACCACGGCACTCAATACAACAACGATTACGATGGTATAGAACATCGACACCATGGGATAGCCCCACAGTACGATCAGCACGTAGTTGATACCCGCTGGGATAACGAGCTGGCGTGCAATTCCTAAATACATCGGAAACATAGGTTTCTGCATTGCCTGTAGCACTGCCACGCTTTGGAACAACACCACGTAGGCATAGAAGGCAAAAGTATCAATCCTGAGATAGGCCACGCCGGTTCCGATGATGGATTGCTTGTCAGTAAAGAAACCCATCATGAGGGGAGACAAAAAATACATGATTGGCATCAACAGCAGTGAAAGCGCAAGTCCGATCAAAAGAGCTTTTCGATAGGTTTCCGCTACTCGTCTGCCTGACCCTATACCCAAATTCTGACCAGCGATAGCCATGACAGCACTGTTGAGACCAAAAGCGGGCAGCAGTAGGACTTGCTCCAATCGTAATCCCACAGTGTAGCCCGCGACGTTGTCACTGCCGAAACGTCCGATTAGCGCCACCGTGATAAACCCTCCCAGCACGATGGTCAACATGTTAAAGCTTGCCGGTAGCACTTGCTTGAGTAAGGCTCGCCAACGCGGCCAATCAATGGCAGGCCGGATGCTTATATCTAGCCTTTTTGCAAGTACCCTCAATAGATAAAAAGCTGTACCAAGCTTGATGACAACAGTGGCTAGCGCCAAACCTGTCACGCCGAGTCCAAACCCGAAAGTGAATAGTGGATTGAGCGCGAAATTGACAAAGAAACCTACGGCGAGTGCATTTCTGTTGGAGCGCGTATCGCCAAGAGCCATCAAGGCACCTGCAGCGCCAAAGGAGAGGGTGAACCCAACCGAACCTGCCAGAGTAACCCAGAGATATTCCATGGCCATGGGAGCGATGTGGGGCTCTGCGCCAAGCAGTGCGACGAGTGGCTTTGCGGCGAGCGCACCAAGTAGCATAGAGAGCATGCTGAAACCTATGGCCATCCCGCTAACGTTATCGATCCAGTCCTTAACCTCGTCTGTCTCACCTCGACCAGCGCCCGGTGCAATCATGGCTGACGCACCCGCTTGTAGGCCGATCCCGACAGAGAGCAGCAGGAAAAAAACACTACCTGCAATTGCCATCCCGGCCAGCGCGTCATCGGACAGATACCCAGCGAACCAGATGTCCGTTAAGTTGTACAAGGTGTTAAAGATCATGCCCATCGAGGCAGGAATTGATAGTCGGATTATGTGACCAGCGATAGAGCCGCTGGTTAATGAAGGTTCTTGTCGCGAAGCGTTCAAGAGTTAGTCTCGTATTTGTAAGGCTGATAGAATATCCATCGAGCTTAGTCTGTCACTCTTTTGTAGGCGCTGCTTGAAATTCGCGAATGCTCTTTATCTTCTATGCTTTTCAATCACGAAGTTATTTGCCACTCACCCGGAGATTCATGGGCACCGCATAGCCGTATTTATAGTGCTTTCATTCGCACTATTTGCATATATATCAGAGACAATCGTATTGCCTTCTTTATACGCTATTAGTGTGTGCTTCCAATTTTGATCAGGCAATATAATTTCTATTCTATCACCGCAGACTCTCAGCCCTCCAGTAATATAGTTTTGACCAATTTTGTGATTTGAAAACCCTTGTTTAGACGCTAGCAGTTCAGGTGTTTCAGCCTCAAACGACCAGATTTTCAGAATGCCACCTATGTGTGGCGTTTGCACGTAGGCTACGTCCTTGATTTTATCGCCGTTGAAATCTGCGATGCCCACGGGTGCGAGCCAACGATTAGCTCTGCCAATGTGTGGTGTGCTGGCGATTTTAATCAACCGCTGATTCTTGATTCCATAAATGGCAAGTGAGGCTCCTTTGTCTTGATGGCTTTCTATAGTGATCACATTGTTTTCACCATCACCAGTAACGTCTGCAATTCTTGGTGTCACATCTTCGAAAACTGACTCATTGCCTAGGGTTATTGCGAGCGCACATCCTTTAGGGCCACTTTTAAGTGCGTATAAGGTGTTTGCTTCAATGGCGTCGCCAAGGACACCGTGTGCATAAGAAGTTGTCGCTCCACCATACCAAGCAGAAATGACACCTGTGTCTGCAGCCAGGTTTTGTGTAGTGGCAATTTCAGCATCTGGTGGGCTGGCTTTATATCCGCAGTCCAGCGCATAGACGTCAGTAGGACTCAGGGCTAATGCCGAGAAAAAGCTACACGCTAAAGTAGCGTGACAGCTGATCCGGAAACGTGTCGTGATTTTTGAAAAAAATGTATTGGGCATTGAAGAGATCTTATGGAATTGTGAGGAGTGATATATAGACAGCGGCGCTTGTCTATCGTTCTAATGATATTTTAGCGTAAAGCAGAAGACAGCGTAGGTACCATGGGACCTTTAGACTATTCAAAATGTTGCTGCTGTGTATCTGATAGGGTGTAGTATCGAAAGCTGCAGCTAGGGTATGGATGCTAGTCTCCCCAATTTTTTGGGACATCCTTTGCGGCTTGCTCACTCCGCTCTACTTTTTTGGGAGAAAATCATGAATCTGGATAAATCTACAAAGCTCATTGCGAAAAAAGTAAAAAAAGGTTTTCACGGTTACCCTCAAATTTCTATTAGCTATTTTGGGGTTTCATCTGAAAGTAAGACAGAGGTTGTTGTCGGCTTCAGGAGTGAAGAAGGCGCGGCTGTTCAGGAGCAAAAACTGCTTTGTGAGGGTGATGCTAGAGAAGACGAGACAATTCAAACCACCCTATTAAAAATAATAGAACGAGTAGAGGCAAAAACAGTGGTGGAAGACACAGATGGATTAAGGAGCGTCAAATAAAGTCATGCTCGCACCATCGACGCACTAAATTCGGCCCTGCCGCGTTGCAAATCTAGCCAATAGCACCGCTATTGCCGTTGATTCGTGCCTTTCTGGAGCCAATTTTTTCACGCCGACGTCACTGACCGGACTTAATCTGAGGCTCCTCAACACGTAATTCTTAAGGACTGTGCGAATGAAAATAATATTGATTGGATCCACAGGCGATGTTGGAAAAGCAGCGCTTTCGGAGCTGTCAGCACGGCACTAAATTGTCGAAGTTAGTCGCCGTGGTGGAGATGTTCAAGCAGACGATTTCCGATCGTGACTCGATTGTTGAAATGTACCGTAAAGTGGGTAAGGTCGACGCTGTGGTGTCTACGGCTGGTAACGTGCATTTTGGTCCTTTGGCTGATTTTACCGAGTCGCAGTTTATGGTGGGTTTGACTGAATAAGGTTATGGGTCAGGTAAACCTTGTATTAAAGGGTTTGGACTACGTCAGTGACGGAGGATCATTTACACTGACAAGCGGGGTGCTTGAACGCGACCCGATATTGATGGGGGCGGGGGCTGCAACAGCAAACGGAGCACTTGTGGGCTTTGTTGTTGGCTCAGCAATTGAAATGCCCAGAGGAATTCGAATTAATGTTGTAAGTCCAGGAATGCTGGAAGTGTCTGAAGAACGGTATGGCAGTTTTTTCCTGGCCACGAAAGGTGTTCTCAAAACGTGTTGGGCTCGCCTACGTTAAAAGCGTTGAAGGAGCCAATTTGGGTAAGGTTATCATTATTGAATAACTGCACTCTAAGCTACTAAGCCAAAAGAAGCACAGTCAGTCACCGTGCTTGTCATATTCCAGAAGGGCAGCTAACTGAACTCGATAGCTGCTTTTTTTGATCTGAGGTTCCCTAGGAGATTGGCTTAAGCGACAGATTGTAAAGTGCCAAACTGGCTGCGCTCAAAGACTAAACCTACACCTTGCTGACATCCAAAGTCGTCCACTTGGCCGATGAGGATATTGTGGTCTCCTGCTTCTATGTCTTGGTGCAGTGAGCAATCAAACCAAGCAACACAACCTGCAATTCGGGCTCTTCCACTAGGAGCTCGCTCAATCTGTATCCCATCAAAACGCTCGTGCATTTCTCCCCGGGAAAACTTCAATGCCAAGCTAGCTTGGTCGCCGGCCAGTACGCTGATGGTATAGCCACCCGCGTCTAGAAAAGCTTTGTGGCTAGCTGCATCGCGTTGTAGGCTCCAAAGCACTAGTGCTGGATCTAGTGAGACGGCATTGAACGAAGAGCAAGTAAGGCCGAGGTCAGTGGTATCATCACGGCAAGTGACAATCGTCACACCGGTAGCAAAACAACCTAAGGCGTTGCGAAGCTCTTTGCTCATGGCACTTCTTGGCCTGCAGCTGCGGTCCACAACTCAAACCACGTTTGACGGTCTATTTTTACGTTTAGTGCTTTGGCTAGCTGGCCGATTCGTTCGAGGTTATTCGTACCAACGATAGGCAAGATGTCAGCAGGGTGAGCCAATAGCCATGCGATGGCCACGTGATCTAGCTGGCAGTTATTTTCTTCAGCGATTTGCTGCAGGATGGGTCGCAGACGTTGAGCAGCAGGATCTTCACTAAAAATTCGACCACCTCCCAACGGTGACCAAGCCATGGGCCGGATGTCACTCTGTTGTAGATGGGCCAGTGTTCCATCTACAAAAGTGTCACGCTCTAGCAGGCTCATTTCAATTTGGTTGGTGCACAGCTTATGGCGCATGCCGCTCTGAAGTAAATCCCAATCCCAAGTTTTGAAGTTTGATACACCGATCGCACCGACACGGCCGCTGTCGATCAAAGCATCAAGTGCCTTTCCCGTCTCATGGTGATCCATCATAGGGTCAGGACGGTGAAGTAGCAGTAGATCTAAGTGGTCAGTATGTAGATTGCACAAGGATTGAGCGACTTGCTGGTTGATGTACTCTGCGCTTGTGTCGTAGTGCTTAACCCGACGGCCTGGAAACTTCTCCGACGTCAGCAAAATGTCACACTTGCTGATTAATTGCATTTTCTTTCGCAAAGCTGGGTCGGCGGCGAGCGCTTGACCAAAAATTGCTTCGCAGCTGTAATCGCCATAGATATCAGCGTGGTCAAAGCTTGTGATGCCTTGCGACAGGCAGGCGTCTATCTTTGCGCGTACATTAGCGACACTGATGTCGCTGTCATCGCCTAAGCGCCAGACGCCGTAAACGAGTCGACTAAATTTAGGGGAATTTTCTCGTAGAGTCAGGGATTGCATTAACGGCGCTCTCCTAGGCCAAGGGGGGTCAGTGGGGTGGATGATGGTACCCGGCCGTAGGCCTGCGGCAAAGAACAGGTATCGAGGTGCGGCATCACTTTTTCACCAAAGATTTCACACTCGTCTAAGTGGGGGTATCCCGAAAAAATAAAAGATCGCATACCCATCTTTTTATAGCGCTCGATTTTCTCCAGTACTTGCTCGACACTGCCAACAATCGCAGCACCGCAGCCTGAGCGGGCTCGTCCGACACCGGTCCAGAGGTAGGGCTCTACGTAGCCTTCTAAGTCGGCCAGTTCTCGGTTTTGTGCTTGATGTGCTACACCTAAGCTCTTTGAATCGAGTGCCCTTTCACGAATAGCTCTGCCGACGTCATCATCGAGTTTGCTGACGAGCTCGCGCGCATACTCGCGGGCTTCTTGTTCAGTGTCTCGTACAATCATGTGCACACGCAGGCCATAGTCTAGAGTGCGGCCATGAGCTACAGCGCGTTCCGCGACGGCTTTCATGCGACCAGCTAGAGCTTCTTCTGGTTCGGGCCACATAAGGTAGACATCGCAGAATTGACCACACAGTTCAATGGCGTCGGGGGAGTAGCCGCCAAAATAGAGCAGCGGACCTCCGTTTTGTTGATACGGTCTGACAGGATCTGTTGATAAACCTTTGAGTTGGTATATCTCGCCTTCGTAGTTTATTTCGTCTTGGGTCCAGGCTTGCCTTAGTATTTCAACCACTTCGCGTGATCGTTGGTATCGGTATTCGCTGCTGGCATCTTCGCCGGGGAAATTTGATGAAATGACGTTGAGAGTGAGCCGGCCTTTCAGCGCATGATCAAGCGTGGCAACTGCTCGCGCCAGCATGGCTGGGTGCACCTCGCCGCAACGGATAGCTGCTAACAGATTAATATTTTCTGTCAAGGGCGCCATTGCGGAGGCGAAGGTCCAAGTGTCTTGACCAACTTGATAAGACGAAGGGCAGAGCACATTGCGAAATCCCAAAGAGTCCGCTGTCTGTACGATCTTGCTGGTGTTCTCCCAGCTGCTTCGGAGGTCGCCTTCAGGCACGCCGAGGTGACGGAAATCATCACTACAAATTGGTGCAAACCACGACACCTCTGCTGTTTTCAGATGTTCACTATGAATGGGGACTATGCTCATTTTAATCTCGTGCTGCTTCTGGCAGGTGACCGTCTTTCGGTTGCGCAATTCAATCCGCTAACAAACAGTAGCACTGGCATCTTGATATGTAAATCAATAATGAATGAATTTTCTTGCTAGAATGCGAGTGTCTGGATATTCTGTGACCGTCCTTTCAAGATGTAATGACTAGGAAAACTCGTGACCCGATTGCCACTGTATTTGAAGATAGGCGAGTTGCTGCACCGTGAGATCGCGGCTGGGCACTGGTTGCCAGGAGAGCGTATGCCACCTGAAGCAGAACTTGCTGAGGACTTAGGTGTGGCTGTGGGTACGCTGCGTAAAGCACTGGCAACTTTAGAAGAAGAGGGGCTGTTGCAACGTCGTCAAGGTTCGGGTACTTATGTGCAACGTGCGCCTGCGGGCAACGCGATATATCAATTTTTTAGGCTTGAGCTTCTCGACGGTGGTGGTGTGCCAAGTGCCGACGTGGTCTCGCTAAAAAAATGCGAATCAGCTGTGGCCACAGGACATTTGGCAGGCAAGCCTTTGCAGCAATGGCAAGTAAAGCGACTGCGCTTACTAAACAACAAGCCAGCGGCTGCAGAGGAAATTTATTTTTCTTATGCACACGCGCCAAAATTAGTTTTGGCCGATTTGCACGAGTCTCTCTATATTCACTACCGCGAGCAGTTTGGATTTTGGATTGCCCGCGTTGAAGACAAAATCAGTTGTGAGCTACCACCCGAATGGGTAAAAAAACACTTGCAGTTAGCAGGCAACACGCACTGTGTGCGTGTAGAGCGACGTGGATTCTCTAACGTCGATAAACCCGAAGAATATTCAATCACTTGGTTTGACCCAGCGCATTGCCGATATCTCGCGCGCTGGAGCTAATGAAATAGGATAAAAATGAGTAAGACACTGCGCTATGGTCTGTTGGGCTGCGGCATGATGGGCCGTGAGCATCTCCGAAACTTGTCGTTGTTGCCCGGCGCGCTGGTCACAGCCATCTTAGAACCTGATGACGCAATGGCCGAGCAGGCGCTCGCACTCGCTGAAAATGCTGATCGCGTGCAAAACTTAAAGCAGCTTCTCAAACGTGACGATGTTGATGCATTGGTGATCACCAGCCCCAATTATCAGCACGCGGAACAACTGCTTTATATTATGGCTAATAGCCAATTGCCGATACTGGTTGAAAAACCTATCTGCACAGAGCTTGCCGATGTGGAGAAACTGCGAAACGCTGCGGCCACCTACCCAGCACCCATTTGGGTGGCGATGGAATACCGCTATATGCCGCCCATTGCCCTCTTTAGGAAAGAACTAAACGCTGGGGTTGTCGGCTCCCTGAAAACGCTGAGCGTCCGCGAACATCGCTTTCCTTTTCTGCCTAAAGTGGGCGATTGGAACCGATTTAATCGATTCACGGGCGGTACTTTGGTTGAAAAATGTTGCCACTTCTTCGATCTAATGCGGTTATTGCTTCAAAGCGAAGTGGTGCGTGTTAGTGCCAGTGGAGCGGCTGATGTCAATCACCGCGATGAGCGCTATGAAGGGCAACAGCCGGACATCATTGATAATGCTTTTGTACTATTGGATTTTGCTAACGGGCAACGAGCCATGCTTGAGTTATGCATGTTCGCTGAGGGCAGTCGATACCAAGAGGAGCTTTGTGCTGTCGGCGATGAAGCCAAGCTAGAGTGTTTTGTTCCTGGGCCGGGGCGGTTCTGGCCTGAGCACTTAGGCGAAGCGCCGGTGCCAAAAATCGTTATCAGCCCCCGATCTCCAGCAGGCCCCGTTGAGTCGTTGGTTCCCGTTGATCCTGAGCTGCTTGAAGCGGGCGATCACAATGGTTCTACGTATTATCAGCATCAAGGTTTTTATAGCGCAGTCACTGAAGGTGAAATTGTTGACGTCGGCGTTGAAGATGGTTTGCGAGCCGTGGTGATTGGAATGGCGGCTCAACGCGCAATTTTGTCAGGAGAAACAGTACGTCTCTCTGATGAAGGACTTTCATTTAGCTGAATGGAATTACACGCCGCGCTTTTTTTTACACGGCGTGATATCGTACGAACGATGATTTTTCTATCCTAATCCATCGCCAAACGGTACTTTGCAAATCCATCATTGCCTTCACCCACATATGTGATCGGCATACTGTCGGTAATTGCTTCTTTGGCATTTGGTGAGTATTTCAAATACAACAATGGCACCAACGATAGGAGCAAAAGACCAATTGTTGTCGGCCGAAGGATCAATGGTTTTAAGCGCAAATATGTCGTTGGCCAGCACGGTGCGATTTTCATCTGGAGCGGAGATGATGATATTGCTACCGTCTAGTGCGGGGAAATTTCCTCCACCGCTTGCACGGTAGTTGTTAGTCGCCACTATAAACGATTGCTCTGGATCGACTGCTTCGCCTTGAAATTGCATTGAAATGATACGTTGGGTGTCTGATATCTTTGCACCATCTTTGTCGTAGCGAGCGTCTTGTGACAAATCAACGCTAAAATTGACGCCATCAATGATGTCGAAATTGTACGAAGGAAAGTCGGGGTTTAAGAGAATTTGCTCATCAGAGTTTCCCGCTTTGATTGTATTAAACGCCCCCATCGACATCTCTAGCCACTCTTTGACTTCTGCACCATTGAGTAGGACCGCGCGTAGAGTATTTGGATAAATATACAAGTCCGCTACATTTTTAACTGCAATGTTTCCGGTGCCGATATTGGTGTAATAGTCTGCACCACCTCGACCACCGGCCTTAAAGAGTGCTCCCGCGGACAGCACTGGAATGCCATCGAATTCTGTGCCTTGAATAAGTTTCTCGACATAGCGCTTTTGCGCATTAGTGACTATCTGCACGGACGGTTCGTCCTGTACCAATAAGATATAACTGTGAATTGGTGCTGTGGTAGTGCCTACGCCTTTGTTCATGTATCCGATGGTGGCTTGGTGTTCATCGGAAACGGATGCAACGAACTTGCATCGGCGTCCACTAGTTGCGTTGTTTTGCGGCCCTCGCGTGCGTAAATGCCTCTCAAGGAGCCCTTGCCTGATACAACTTCCTACTGACCGTCATTCACCTCGAGGGTTAGGTCAACGACACCTAAGTGCGAGCCCCAAAACCCTGGCATGACCGCAGGCACTCCATTGAGCGTGCCGTTTTCTACATCTGCCCCTTCGATATCGGAAAACTTTTCACTAGGAAAAGGTTGATGCGCATGGCCAAATAAAATTGCGTCAATGCCTTCCACTTTGGTTAATGAATGTACATGGATATCGGTAGCCTCCATTATACGTAGGTCGACAGTGGCAGCGTTGGTGCCTGTACACGTCAGCGTGATGGCTAGGGCCAAGAGTGATTTTTTTAGTCGGGCAGGTGCCTGAGTCTTTCCAACATTTTGGTTCATCATTGCTCTTCTCTTTGTGCTTGAGTAAGTGTTTTCGAGAGTAGCGCGGGATAGTTTTCAATTAATAAATAAAGTGGTAAAAATTCTTGAGAGCAAAAGCAAAGGTATGCCCCTTAGAGAAGCGAACTAGTATTCCTCCTTGCGAAATAGCTTAGACTGAGTGAACAATTGGTCCAGCTCTTCGTGGCGATCTCTAGCATCGGCCAATCTCGATTCTTGTACCGATGAGATCATCGCCTCTAAAAGAAGCATGGTCGCGGTGTTTGAGTCCCAGCCTGATGGTACTTCTACCCAGCAGTTGAACGTGTAGTCGGCCACTGTTGCTACAGGTGAAGACCATTGATCGGTTATTAATACAACGCGAACACCCCGCGTCGCTGCAAGTTGTGAGAGCCTCAGCAAGTTTTCTTCGTAACGGCGAATATCAAACAACAAAAGCGTGTCGCCCTTATTCATATCGAGTACATAGTGAGGCCAAGTAGCGGAAGAAGCGGTCATGTGGGTGACGTCTGGCCGAATAGCCTGAAAATGCGTAAAGGCGTATTCAGCGAGCGCTCGCGTTATCCGTCCCCCAACTAAATATAAGCGTCCAGATGTGTCCGCCAGATGGGAGACGGTATTGTCAAATTGCGCTGTGTCGATGTTGGCAAATGTTTGACTGATGTTGTTGGTGATCGCCTTTGAAAATCGATTGAGTAAGTGTTCGTCCGGTGCTTCGCTAGCCCAGTTCTCTCTGCGCTGGTTTGGGCCTGAAACCTTGGCTTGCAATTCAAGCAGCAATGCCTGGTGAAATTGAGGAAAGCCTTTAAAGCCTAGCTTTTGTACCGTACGGGCGACCGTTGGTGAGGAAATGCCAGCATTGCTGGCAACTGTTGTAATAGATGCTAGGCCTGCATTTGGGTAGTCGTTGAGCAAAGCATCTGCAAATTTGCGTTGTGCTTGGCTGAACTCAGGGTAGTGATCCCGGATGAGTTCTCTTACGGAAGCTGGCTTCGACAAAATTTTTCCTCGTCTTTGTAGCAGGTTGCATGATGGGTCATCGAGCCTTACGGCTGTTCGGAATATTATTGAAAAAATATTGACACGTAAACTCGATTGTGAAAATATTTTAACAAAGCGAGAGGAGCCCTGTTTGAACATCGAGATGGATCCTGCAGTGGAAGTGCATAACTCTGGTGGCTTAAGCCAAGTTTGCCTGCTGTGTGAGCACGCTTCTGCTTTTATACCCGATTCCCTCAACTATCTCGGTTTGGCAGTAGATCAGCGCGAGAGTCATGCCGCTTGGGATCCTGGCGCTCTCGAACTGTCTTTGCGCCTGTCTGCTGCTTTGGATGCGCCACTGATTGCTAGCCGGATCTCGCGCTTGGTCTATGACTGTAATCGGCCTCCGCATGTGGAGAGTGCTTGCCCCGTGCAATCTGAGCTGATTGAAATTCCTGGCAATCGAAACCTTGATGATGCGGCGCGCCAACAAAGGGTGGATTGGGTATACAAGCCTTTCTGTGACACCGTCAGTAGATTCTTGGATGCACGATTATTGGCGGGCAAAAGAACAGTGGTGGTGACAGTGCATAGCTTTTCTCCGACTTTCTTTGGTGAAAGACGGACCGTCGAAATCGGCGTTTTACATGATTCTGATGATCGACTGGCAAACGCGATTTTGTCGAACTCTGACCAGTTGCCCTGTCGATCTGTGCTGAGAAACAAGCCCTACGGCCCCGAAGACGGAGTCACACACTCGCTGCAACTGCATGCTATCTCGAGAGGGTTGGCGAACGTGATGTTGGAGATACGAAATGACCTTCTAGTTGATGCGATTGGCTGCCAGAAAATATGTGATGAACTTGAAATGATGTTGCGCTGCGCGCTCACAGAAATTCAAGAGGGCGCTATTTATGCCTAAGACCGTCGTCGCCTTTGTACGAGTCGTGGAGGCGATCAACCGAGCACTCGGCAGATTGGCGATGTATTTGATCTTTGTGCTCGTCGGAATTCTATTGTGGTCGTCTATCTCAAAGACATTCTTTTTGCCTACTCTCTGGACTCTAGAATCTGCGCAATTTGTGATGGTGGCCTATTACGTTTTGGGTGGACCCTACTCCATCCAATTGGGTTCAAACGTGAGAATGGACTTGTTCTATAGCACCTGGAGCCTGCGCACCAAGGCCTGGGTGGATGCCGTGACTGTCCTCTTTTTGATGTTTTACCTAGGCGTTTTGCTCTATGGTGCAATCGGATCTATGGCCTATTCAGTGGGTTATTTCGGTAGCGAGCCTTTTAATTTTTTTGGTGAGGTGTTTTACACCCTCATCACGCAAGGTAAGGCTGCAGCAACAGATATGTTCGGTTTTATTGAACGAAGCTCCACTGCGTGGCGACCGCCTATTTGGCCAATAAAGCTGGTGCTCTGTGTAGGTGTCTTTTTAATGATTTTGCAAACGCTGGCAGAATTCATTCGGGATATTGGGCGTATTCGAGGTGTAGAACTCTAATGTCCTACGAAATGATTGCGACGCTGATGTTCGGCTCGATGATGCTGATGCTCATGACGGGCCAGCGAGTTTTTGGCGCTATTGGATTTGTGGGTGCCGTCGCCGGTCTTATGCTTTGGGGTACCGGTGGTGTCGATGTGCCGTTTGCATCTGCTATGAAGCTGATGAAATGGTATCCGCTACTGACCCTGCCGATGTTTATCTTCATGGGGTATGTACTCAGTGAAAGCGGTATTGCCGACGATCTTTACAAGATGTTCCACGTTTGGATGGGCTCGATCAATGGTGGCCTAGCTATTGGCACCATTGGTTTGATGGTTTTGATCTCCGCTATGAACGGATTGTCTGTTGCTGGCATGGCCATTGGTGCCACTATTGCGTTACCGGAGCTACTTCGGCGGGGTTACGACAAAACGATGGTCACTGGGGTTGTTCAAGCTGGCTCCAGTCTAGGAATTCTGGTGCCGCCATCCGTTGTTTTAGTGCTCTACGCTATGATCGCTCGTCAGCCGGTTGGGCAGCTTTGGTTGGCGGGTTTGGTGCCTGGTTTGATCATGGCGTTAATGTTCGTCATCTACATTTACGTGCGGTGTCGTATCAATCCCACGCTCGGGCCTGCGCTGCCGGAAGAAGAGCGTAATGTGCCCATGAGTGAGAAGTGGCGTTTGGCTCGAGCTGGCAGCTTACCCTTGGTGATTTTTGCCTCGATGATGGTGCCTTTTATCAATGGGTGGACTTCGCTTGTTGAAAGCTCTGCTATCGGTGCAATGACCGCTTTTGTGGCAGCCGTACTCAAGGGCCGTATGACTCGAGCGGTTTTTGAAACATCTGTACGCCAAACCCTTGCTATCTCCTGCATGTTCATGTGGATTATCTTGGCGGCTCTAGGGTTTGGAGCAATTTTTGATGGTTTGGGTGCGGTTAAAGCGATAGAGCATTTATTCACCGATCAATTAGGTCTGAGCCCATGGATGATTCTTATCTTGATGCAGCTTAGTTTTATTTTGATGGGAACTTTTTTGGATGACACGGCAATGTTGGTAATTGTCGCGCCGTTGTATGTTCCTCTCGTTGGTGCCTTAGGTTTTGATTTAATCTGGTACGGTGTGCTCTACACCATTACCACTCAAATCGCCTATATGACTCCTCCGTTTGGTTATAACTTATTTTTGATGCGCGCGATGGCGCCTCCTGAAATTGGGCTGCGAGACATCTACGTCTCGATTATTCCCTTTGTGATTTTGATGATAGCCGCCTTGGCTCTCATTATGACTTTTCCGCAAATTGCGTTGTGGTTACCGGAAACTGTTTACGGTAAATAACGTAATTGGGGTTGAACGGAGCTCTAGACCTTTTAGAGCTGATTGAAATTTTCTGAGGAGATACAACGATGGCTTCAAGAAGAAATTTTATCAAAGCTGCTGCAGCTGGTTCCTTGGCAATGCCCTTGGCAGTGCCTGTGTACGCTGATGCCAAAATCAAGTGGCGTATGCAAACTTACGCCGGCTCGGCACTGGCAGAGCACGTGGTCAAACCCGCCGTGGATATGTTCAATAAGGTCGCTGGCGATCGTATGCAAATAGAGCTTTATTTTGCTGATCAGTTGGTTCCAACGGGTGAACTGTTCAGGGCGATGCAGCGCGGCACTATTGACGCAGTTCAGTCCGATGATGATTCCATGGCTTCGCCAACTGAGGTTACAGTATTTGGCGGATACTTTCCTTTTGCTTCCCGTTACTCGCTGGACGTACCGGTGCTGTTTAACCAGTATGGCCTGAACGAAATTTGGGACGAGGCCTACAGTGCTGTGGGAGTAAAGCATATTTCTGCCGGAGCTTGGGATCCTTGTCACTTCGCGACTAAAGATCCCATTCGTTCACTGGAGGACCTAAAAGGCAAGCGTGTCTTTACATTCCCAACGGCAGGGCGTTTTATGTCCCAGTTTGGTGTAGTGCCTGTCACATTGCCTTGGGAAGACATTGAAGTCGCTGTGCAAACAGGAGAGCTTGACGGAATTGCTTGGTCGGGTATTACAGAGGACTACACCGTCGGTTGGGCGGATGTGACTAATTACTTTTTGACTAACAATATCTCTGGTGCTTGGGCGGGATCTTTCTTTGCCAATATGGAACGCTGGAACGAACTGCCTGAAGATTTGCAAACGCTATTCCGCGTCTGCTGTGATCAGTCTCACTATTATCGACAGTGGTGGTATTGGGGTGGTGAAGCCTCGTTACGGGTCAACGGCCCCAAGATGGAGCTGACATCTATTCCTGATGAAGAGTGGGCGACTGTAGAAGACGCGGCTCACGTATTCTGGGATGAGATTGCTGCAGAGTCGGAGACTAAAGCGAAAGTTGTAGAAATCTTTAAAAAGTACAATGCTGATATGCAAAAGGCCGGGCGACCTTACCGCTACGGCTAAAGTGTAACCGCTCGGCTCAGTCAGGAGCCGGGCTTTTTCTAGCCCAAGTCCGAGTATGTCTCGGCGTTTGCTGATGGAAGATGAAGAAATGTCCGGTCTGTTGAGTCTTGAGGAATTAAGCGTCTGTACCGAGAACGGTGAAATTGACACGGTGCTCGCCTGCTTGGTTGATATGCAAGGCCGGTTAATGGGTAAGCGATTTCATGCGGTGCACTTTTTAGATAGCGCGTGGGAAGAAACGCACTGCTGTAACTATTTGTTGGCCACTGATCTTGAAATGGCCACTCCTGATGGTTACGTCGCTACCTCGTGGGAGTCTGGGTACGGCGATTATGTGATGAAGCCGGACTTGGAGACCTTGCGCGTTGTACCTTGGTTACCTGGAACTGTGATGGTGCTTTGTGATGTTCTTGACCATCATACGCATCAACCTATTCCTCACTCACCTCGAGCGATGCTAAAAAGACAAGTCGAACGACTGTCGGCTTTAGGTTACAGCGCGATGATGGCGACCGAGTTGGAGTTCTTTCTATTCCAGAAGAGTTTTGGTGAAATTCAGAAGGAAAAATTCAGAGACTTAGAGCCTATCTCGGGCTACAACGAGGATTACCACATTCTGCAAACCACAAAAGAAGAGCACGTGATGCGACCGGTGAGAAATCATCTTTATGCGGCGGGCATCCCGGTGGAAAATTCTAAAGGTGAGGCAGAAGCAGGGCAGGAAGAGCTGAATATACGTTACGCTGATGCACTGGATACGGCCGATCATCACAGCATTGCCAAGCATGCAATTAAGGAAATAGCTTGGCAGCAAGGTCATGCGGCGAGCTTTTTAGCCAAATGGCACCACAGTCGCGTTGGTTCGTCGTCCCATGTGCATCAGTCACTATGGAAAGACGGAAAGTCAGCTTTCTTTGATGAAGAAGACAAGCTTGGCATGTCACTGCTCATGAAACATTACATGGCGGGGTTACTCAAGTACGCACCTGACTACACTTATTTTCTCGCGCCCTATATCAACAGCTATAAGCGATTCCAAAAAGGCACATTCGCGCCTACTCGCACTATTTGGTCAGTTGACAACCGCACGGCAGGCTTTCGCTTGTGCGGGGCCGGTAGTAAAGCGGTACGAGTGGAATGTCGAGTTGGCGGGAGTGATCTCAACCCCTACTTGGCTATGGCTGCGCAATTGGCGGCCGGAATCGCTGGTATCGAAGAGAAGCTAGAGCTGAGCGAACCCATGACGGGCGATGTCTATCAAGGGGAGTCGAACAGTATTCCTCAGACCTTGCGTGACGCGCGCGAAACCTTACACGCTTCAGTATTGCTGCGCAGCGCTTTTGGTGATGATGTTGTAGACCACTATGTGCGAGCGGCGGAGTGGGAAATAGAAGATTTTGACCGAGTGGTAACAGACTACGAAATCGCCCGTGGCTTTGAGCGCGCTTGAGCGGCTTTCTAAACCCATATTTAAAAGAGGCACAAGCATGATACTCAATGGAAACTGGTCTTACCCTACAACCATGAAGTTTGGAGCGGGGCGAATCGTAGAACTGGCTGAAGCGTGTGTCTCGTTGGGTATTAAACGGCCCTTGTTAGTGACCGACCGTGGACTGGCTGCATTGCCTATTACTGCACAGGCTTTGGACATTTTAGATAATGCAGGTTTGGGTCGAGCGCTATTTGCAGAGGTAGACCCTAACCCCAACGAATTAAATCTTGCCGCAGGGGTGGCGGCTTACCAAACGGGCGAGCACGACGGTGTTATTGCTTTTGGTGGTGGCTCTGGTTTGGATTTGGGTAAGATGGTCGCTTTTATGTCTGGTCAAACCCGCCCTGTTTGGGACTATGAAGACATAGGCGACTGGTGGACTCGTGCTGATAGTAACGCCATTGCTCCTATCATTGCGGTGCCAACGACAGCTGGTACCGGCTCGGAAGTAGGGCGAGCCAGTGTTATCACTAATTCTGTCACTCACGTCAAAAAAATAATCTTTCACCCTAAGGTGTTGCCGAGCATCGTTATCAGTGATCCTGAACTCACCGTCGGGATGCCCAAATTCATCACAGCTGGCACAGGCTTAGATGCCTTTGCCCACTGCGTCGAAGCCTATTCTTCTCCGCACTATCACCCGATGAGTCAGGGCATGGCGCTCGAGGGTATGCGACTCGTCAAAGATTACCTGCCGCGCGCTTTTGCTGATGGAAATGATCTCGAAGCTCGTGCTCATATGATGTCCGCTGCCGCTATGGGAGCCACGGCATTTCAGAAGGGTCTGGGCGCGATTCACGCCATGAGTCACCCAATAGGTGCAGTGTTTAACACGCATCACGGAACGACCAATGCTGTATGTATGCCCGCTGTGTTGCAGCTCAATGCGCTAGAAATAGAAGCTCGCTTTGAGCAGGCATCTGCTTATCTAGGCATTTCAGGTGGATTTCCTGGATTTTGCGAATTTGTGCAAGACTTCAATGACAGTCTTGGCATTCCGCGTAAATTAAGCGAATTAGGTGTTAGCACTGATCGCACCGATGAGCTAGTAGAGATGTCGCTCAAAGATCCCAGCTGCGGGGGTAACCCCGTGACATTGACCACGGCTAATCTGCGAGCGTTGTTTGACGCTTGTATATAGGAAAAAATAAATAGGGTATCTTTGATCAAGTCGTTTTCACTGACTGACTTAATCTGAGGCTCCCCAGAAACTCTGGGCGATCATCAAAGTAGCAGGCGATAGTTTTTGCCTGCATTTATGGCATCACTAAGACTCGTGCTGCCAATGATTTTGTAGAGTTATCCCTGGCCTATCAGTACTCCAGCCGCCAACACCAATGCTCCACCTAATACCACTTGCAGTGCCGCTCGTAGAAAGGGGGTTTGCATATAACGGTTCTGTATCCAGGCAATTGCCCAAAGCTCGATCACCACGACGACCAATGCGATGATAGTGGCTGTCCAGAAATCGGTGATGAGGTAGGGCAGGGCGTGGCCTAGCCCTCCCAAGGTTGTCATAATCCCTGAGGCGAGGCCGCGTTTTATGGGTGAACCCCGGCCAGTGAGTTCGCCGTCGTCAGAGGCGGCTTCGGTAAAGCCCATGGAAATACCTGCGCCCACAGATGCAGCTAATCCGACTAAAAAAGTAGTTGCGGTATCTTGGGTCGCAAAAGCTGTAGCAAAAATCGGTGCCAAGGTCGAAACTGAACCGTCCATCAATCCAGCTAAGCCCGGTTGGATGTAAGTTAGCAGGAATTGGCGCTGCTGAGTTTTGGCTTCGTCCTGTTGCACATCTGCGGTGGCGTGGGTGTCCACTGCGTGGCTCGCGCTTTCGATATGACCGGCCTCGGCCTCGGCTAGATCACCTAAAAGTTTGCGGATCGAAGCATCTTCGGTGCGTTTGACGGCAGCGAGGTAGAAACGTGCTGCTTGCCCCTCCATTTGAGTCGCTTGCTCGCGCAAGTAGTCTACCCCGCGTGGGGTGGACAACCAGTCGGGGGCACGGCTGTAAAAGCCGCGTACATGCTCTCGGCGTATTAATGGAATCGTTTCTCCAAATTTTTCGCGGTGCATATCGATAAGCCAGCGCCTGTGTTCATGCTCTTCGGCGGCCATATCGTCGAAAATCTTGGCGGAGTCGGGGTAGTCTTCGCGCAGGCTGTTGGCGTAGCTTTCGTAAATGCGGGCGTCGTCTTCTTCGGAGCTGATGGCGAGGGCGAGAATCTCTTGCTGAGTGAGTTCTTCGAAGCGCTTCTTGCCAAAGCTGAGGAATCTGGAGAGCATGGTGTTTCACCTGTCCGTACGATAGCTCTATTATACAGAATAGCTCGCTTTGTCACCTGTCGCGCTTGTGCCATCGTCAGGCACAAAAAAACCTCGATGCTTTGCACACCGAGGTATTAGGGAGAGTTTATGCAATGCGCGGTTTAAGCGACCTGCGACTCACCATCTTCGGGCTTGTTGCTGGCGGCACCCAGACCTAGCTCAACTGTCTGACGGCTGCGCAGTGCTTCCACGGCTGCGAACGATGCCTCAGTGGCATTGAAGATTTCGTCGGCTGGAATAGGCGCTTCGGTTTTGTCGTTGATAGACTTAAAAAAGGCGCCGATCTCTTCAGCGAAACCTTTTTCCATTTTGCCTTTCAATGACTGCTTACCCAGTTTGCCGTAGCACTCAGTCTTCATGAAATTGTCGAGTAGTGCATAGGAACCGTCAGCGAAGAATTCGTAGCGCTCTTTTGCTAGGTCTGCTGGGCCGCCAGCCGTGTAGACGATGTTGGCAATCGAGCCATCTTCCATCTTCAGGTTGAGTGACAGGAAGTCCTCGGCGACTAGAGTGGAGTCTGCAGTCGTGGCGCAGGTGGCTTGTACAGATTGAACCTTAGAACCGCAAACATGCATGGCCAGATCAATAAAGTGGCAGACCTCGCCGACAATGCGACCGCCGCCAAGGGCTGGATCTTGCAGCCACACATCGGGAGGAATGATCCCGGCATTGACGCGACAGCTGATGGTCATTGGCATTTTACGGTTGGCAAAATATCCCTTGATCATCTGCGCATGGGGCGAAAAGCGGCGGTTGAAACCGACCATCAGACGCGCTTCCGAGTTGATCATCTTCTCTTTGATGACGGCCATCTCGTCGCGGTTCATGCACAAGGGTTTTTCAACAAAAACATTTTTGTTGTTGTCCAATGCTTCCATCACGTATTTTGCGTGCGAGTTATGACGGGTGCAGACGAACACGGTTCCCGTGTCGTCGCGCTTGAAAACTTCATCGCTGTTTGTGGTTGAAAACTCAAAACCTTCGAGCTTGGCAACTTCTGCAGCACCCGTGCTGCTACACACACCTTTTAATGTCGCACCGGCAACTTTCTTTACCTGTGGCAACAAGACACCTCGGCCAAAGTTACCGATACCCACAAATGACACGCCATTGGCGGATTCAGTCGTCGGGGTTTTAAATTCAACAATGCTGTCTTTGCTGCGATCTAAAGCCTCGGCACTGTAGTTGAGCGTTATCCCCAGATAAGGCTCGTCTGCTTTGCCCATCAGCAATTCGTAGGCTTTCAATGCGTCATCAAAATCGTAGCGATGCGTGACCATCTTCGACGGGGTCAGCGTGCCTGCGGCCACCATGTCCAAAAAGGCAGCGATGTTGCGTTGTTCAGTCCAGCGCACATAGCCGTACGGGTAGTCGTTGCCGCCTTCTTCGTAGCTGGTGTCATAACGACCAGGGCCATACGAGAGGCTAAGTTTGAAATCGAGTTCTTTTTTGTAAAACTGATCGCGAGGTATATCCATACCGACGACACCCGTCACCACGACCTTGCCTTTCATTCGGGCAATTTCGGCAGCGGTGGTGATAGGCTCGTTAGACTTTGTGGCAGCCGTCACCAGAACGGCATCAACGCCATGACCCTGCGAGAAGCTCAGGGCGGCGTCGGTGAGGTCACCCGAAACGGCAAGGTCTGCACCCAATGACTCGGCAAGCTTGCAACGTTCTGGGTTGGGGTCAAAGCCGATAACTCGCACACCGGATGCTTTTAGCATCTGCACCGCGAGAATTCCCAACAAGCCCAATCCGATAACACAGGCACTTTCGCCCAAGCGGAGATCACACTGACGCACGCCTTGCAGTGCAATACTGCCAACAGTTGCGCAAGACGCATCCTCGTCAGAGACACCGTCTGGAATTTTTACCAATAGATTAGCCGGAACGTAGTTGAACTCGGAGTGATTGGCGTAGCCTGCACCACCGCAAGCTACGCGATCGCCAACAGCGAAACCACTGAGATGAGCACCCGCTTCTTCAATGACACCCGCGCAGGAATAGCCCAGAGGGATGGGTGTGCCGAGTTTGGTTTTTACCTTGTCCAGTGTTGCAGTGACGCCCTCAGTCTTCATCTTTTTCAAGACGATTTTGACCTGATCGGGCATTTGCATTGCTTTGCCGACCATCGACTTGCGTGCGAAGTCGACTAGCATCCGCTCAGTCCCTGCCGAAACAAAGGATGTTGTCGTGCGTACGATCGCGCCGCGTGAACCGCAGGCTGGTACCGGTACTTCTGCCAACCAAAGTTCACCGGTGTTGTATGACTGTAGAACCTGCTTCATCTTTGCTCCTGAACATGATGGCACCGCTAAGTGCTCTGTCAGCTTCGGGTTCCCAGACTACCTGTGGTCCAGATTTCGGCTGACTAAAAATAAATAGGGTTGTGATGGCCTAAGAATAGGCGATTCACCGCACGTGTGAGAGTAATCAGCACGCTTGCTTCATTAAACAGCGGCAGAGTGACTGTTTCCCTAATCGGCAACTTGGTGACGGAGTTGGGGCACAGTGGGGTATTTTTATCATTTGTAGTAAAAAAGCACGTTCATTCGGGCTTTTATTAGTAACCGGCGGCTAATTCTTCAATAAAAACAAGGTGATTGGCTTGTGTGCATGGCTACAAAAGCCTTGAGGATTTTTCGTATCATTGGGTTGCGAGACATACATACAGTGATTTTTTTGCATACAAGATGATGTCAAACTGAGACTCGATGCAATTGCATTTGCGCTCATGGGGTACTGTGGCAAATAATCCCTTTTATCGATGTTAATTGTAGGCTTTCGATTGTCCATTAAAACACCCAAGTTACCCGCCAGTGAGCGGCCTCCAATCTCCCCGAGTCGGGTGGCCGTTCGTGCTCAAGTGCAGCTGCACTGGGGTCAAGTGATGTCTGTTTTGGTGTCGCAATTAGGCGATTTACAACGGGCCGATGCGGCTTTGCGAGAGGCTGCCGAAGGCGCTGTTGAGTTGTGGCCGCATGAAGGCGCACCGACCGCCCCC
The DNA here is from genome assembly GCA_937965695.1 of uncultured Granulosicoccaceae bacterium. Lineage (GTDB taxonomy): Bacteria > Pseudomonadota > Gammaproteobacteria > CALCKW01 > CALCKW01 > CALCKW01. The sequence goes on along the minus strand of CALCKW010000016.1, from coordinate 21,241 downwards.
AAAGCTTGGTTGCTCAGGGCTGCCAGGCGTAAAGCGATAGACCAATACCGCCGGGAATTACGCCATCAGCAAAAACACGATCAAATCCTCAGTCTTTCGGACGGTGTGACGCGCAATTTGCAGGCGGATAGCACCTTGGCAGACATGCGGCTGCAACTGATGTTGAGTTGTACCCACCCTGTTTTAGAGCTACGTGTACGGGTGGCGCTGCTGCTGCATTGTGTCTGCGGGTTGGATGCTGCGCAGATTGCGCAGGCCACTCAGGTGAGTGAAATTAGCTTAGCGCAGCAGCTGGCGCGTGCAAAAAAACGTTTACGCGGTGTCTCCGGTGCCTTTTTGATGCCATCGCCTGACAATTGGCTCGTACGACGAGATAGCTTGCTTGAGGCTGTTCAGGGTGTCTACCGCTCAGGGCATCTGGTGGAATCCCAAAAGCGCAGAGGTGCGAATCTCTGTGAATTGGGTCTTTGGTTGTCGCAGTTGTTATTGAAGTATCGGGTTGATGACAGTGAGGTGAATGCGCTCGCGTCTCTGTTATTGATGACCCAAGCCTGCGATGCAGGGCGTTTAGGACTCAGTGGCGAAGTATTGATGCCAGAAGAACAGAACAGCAAGTTGTGGGATCGCTCTCAGATTGCTCGTGCAATGCAAATGCTGGAACACGCTGTTAGTCAAGGGACTAAAGGGCCGCAGCTACTACAAGCGTGCATAGCCTCTGAGCAGATTTGCGCTATCGCTACTGAACGCCCGGTTGAGTGGAGCGAGGTATTAAACAATTACCAAGCGCTTTACACTTTCTGGCCAACATCGGCAGTGGCGTTAAACGCAGCCGTTGCTCTGTCAAAAACCAAGGGCCCGCGAGAAGGACTGGCAGCTTTGGAGCAATTGGCTTCAAAAAAAGACTTCAGAGTGGGCGTGAGTTTTTACAACGCTCAGGCGGAGATGCTCAACAAGCTCGGTCAACGGTCTGCCGCAAGAGAAGCCTTGATAAAAGCGATTGATAGCCCGCAAATTTCGGAACAACAACGAAGAACAGTGCAGCGTCAATTGACGGCTTTGGGTGGGGAGCTGGCCAGACGCGCTTGATTAGAGCGCTAGAGCACCCGTCATGGTTAACGAGATTTAACGATCGCGTCTATGCCGGCATCGGCAAGGCGCTGTTGTGCCTGAACGCGTTGACCTGAATCGTTGTAAGGCCCGAGTTTGACTCGGTGGTAGAGTCTTCCCTGTACTTCTGCGCTCTCAACCTGAGCATTCAACCCTAACATGATCACTTCAGCTCGACGATGGCGTGCATCAGACATATCCAAGAAAGACCCTGCTTGAATAAATAACGGCGTGAGCCCTTCAACGGATTGCTGTGGTTGGCGAGCATTCGCTTGAACACGTACTACGCGACCAGCTGTTTGGTTTTCTGTCGTGGTGGTCGCCGCTTCATAGGCCTGTCTTGCAGTCTGAGAGGCAGCGCGGCGTAGGCGATCACTGTCTGTGGGCACGTCTACCTGAAAGTCCGGCAGAACACTGTAGAACTCAAAACGCTGTGGCGGCTTTTCGGGCTTGGCCACGACAACTTGCTGGCTTTTGGTTCGCTTTGCGATGAGCGCGTCCAGAGGATGCGTTGTCTCGGGCGGATCAAGGTAGCTGTCATCCATGGTAGCGTAGCCGTTTTTAAGCTGCGTCTTGTAGGGTGTCGCACCAGCGCGATCCAACTTGTACATGGTAAAGGCGAAAAGCATCAAAAAAACCGAGGCCGTGATAAGCCCGATGATTTGATAGCTGGATTGCTCTTTTTTCGCTGCCATGGTGTTTCCGTCAAATTCCTTTGCTTGCTTACATTTCTGTCGGAGCACTGACCCCAATAACACCTAAGGCGTTGGCCAATGTCTGGCGCACAGCCAAACAGAGGTTCAATCGAGCGTCACGTAGGTCTGCATCGTCGATCAAAAAATGATGAGCGTTGTAGTAGGTGTGGAAGGCTGAGGCTAAGTCACGCAGGTAGTTGGTGATCAGGTGCGGTTCGAGATTGCGCGCAGCTGTTTCCAATACTTCAGGGTAGTGGGCCAAACTTTCCAGCAGTGCGCCCTCGTGAGATTCAACAAGGCGCACACTATTTTTAGACCCATTTGCGCGATCGTGCTGGAGTTCTTTGCTTTCCAGTTGTCTAAAAACTTGGCAAATGCGTGCATGGGCATACTGCACGTAGTAAACAGGATTGTCGTTGGACTGAGATTTGGCTAGATCTAAATCGAAGTCCATGTGCGATTCGTGGCGTCGCATCAAGTAAAAATATCGCGCCGCGTCAACTCCCACTTCTTCGCGCAATTCGCGAAGGGTAACAAATTGTCCCGATCGGGTAGACATTTGAACTTGTTTACCGCCGCGGTAAAGCACTGCAAATTGAATCAGAGGAAACTGCAATTTGCTGGCGTCGAGGCCCTGAGCGGTTGCCATACCTTTCATGCGTGGCACGTAACCGTGGTGATCCGCACCAAAGATGTAGATGATCTTCTCGAAACCGCGGTCGAGCTTGTTTCGTACATAGGCAATGTCAGAGGCAAAGTAAGTTGTCGCGCCGTTGTCACGTCTTACTACGCGGTCTTTGTCGTCATTAAACTCGGTCGCTCTAAACCATTGGGCGCCTTTTTCTTCGAAAATATGCCCGCGTTCTGTCAAGCCTTTTAGCGCTGCGTCGACTTCACCGGTATCAAACAAACTGCGCTCTGAGAACCAGACATCGTAATTCACGCCGAACTGTTCTAGATCACTGCGAATGTCACCGAGGATAGTACCCAGCGCTAGGGCAAAGACTTCATCGTAATTGGCTTGTCCCAAAAGCAACTTGGCACGGGCTACCAGACCGTCAATGTGTGCCTCTTTGTCACCGCCAGCGGGTTCGTCTTCAGGAATGTCCGCGATCAGTTGGGCCGTTTGCACCATTAGTGCTTCTTCTTGATCTGCGCGCAAGTGTTCAGCAATCTCCAGGATGTACTCGCCTTTATACCCGTTGCTGGGAAAGTCGAATTCGAGGCCCCCAGCGGTTAAGTAGCGCAGCCAAACGCTGGTGGCAAGAATATCCATCTGCCGCCCGGCGTCGTTAATGTAGTACTCGCATTCAACGTCATAGCCAACTTCGCGCATGATACTGGCCACAGCAGAACCATAGGCTGCCCCGCGTCCGTGACCGACATGCAAAGGGCCGGTGGGGTTAGCTGATACAAACTCAAGCTGAACGCGGTTGTTGTTGCCCGTTGTGCTGCGACCGTACTTATCTCCGGCTTCAAGCACGCGGTCGACGACAGCGGTGACCGCGTCGGTGGCCAAAAATATATTGATAAAGCCGGGACCGGCTATTTCGACCTTGTCGACGTCACTGTTTGTAGGCAGTGCAGCAACAATCGCTTCAGCAATGGCTCGTGGAGCCTTACCGGCTGGTTTAGCCAGTGTCATGGCAATGTTGCAGGCGAAGTCACCGTGGCTCGCGTCTTTGGTGCGTCCGAGCGTGATTTTAGGTTCGATGTCCGCAGGCAACTCGCCACGGGCCATCAAATCGTTGAGGCTCTGCTGAATAAGTTCGATTATTTGCTGTTTCACGGCGTCGTCCGGTTCGGGTCGCGGGAAAACCTGCAATTGTACGTCAGCTGCGGCTACCTTGTCCGTATTTGCGATTGCGTTGACGAGTGTGAACGCGTCACTGGCTTAGCTGCCGAGTATAGCGGAGCGGTTCTCTTGTGTTTAGGGCGTTAGCTATTTGGAGGCAACTGCACTGATTGATGCTGGATGAGCTTTGTTTTTGGCAAAAAAACGGGCGGCCCGTGGGCCGCCCGTTATCTGGTCTCTATTTAAACTAGAGTTTTACTGCATTTCTTTCTTAGTACCGATAACGACGATCTCGACGCGACGGTTCTTAGCGCGACCTAGCGCAGAGTCGTTGCTAGCAACGGGGCGAGTTTCGCCGCGGCCGATAGCAGCGATGTCTAGGTTAGGCAGCTTAGCAGACAACTGGTCACGTACTGCTTGTGCACGTTGCTCAGATAGACCCTGATTGTATGACTCAGCACCACGGCTATCCGTATGGCCAACAACAACAACGCGATTAACTTCGCTCAGCTCACCGATACCTTGCGCGAGTTGGTCAATAGCAGCGGTGCCTGAACCTGACAGCTCAGCACTGTTAGTAGCGAACAACGCGCGTGCGTCCAACTTGATGGGTTTGTTGACTGGAACTTTCTCTGCAGCGGCGGCAGCGGCTGCGGCAGCAGCAGCAGCGGCAGCATCTGCGTCAGCTTTTTCTTTAGCCAAACGCGCAGCTTCGGCAGCGGCGGCGGCTTCAGCGGCAGCGGTATCCACACCACCTTCACAAGGAAGCGCAGTGTCCGCACTCCAACCAGACGAGCGCAATAGCCCCTTGCCCGCTGTCGTTACAATTTTATCGCTGCCTGAACCGACGTAGCCGCTTTGAGCGTCTAAAGTGCCCTCACAATCGTAGTCGACGCTGTTAGCGTTATTTAAACCGGCACAACCGACCAGAACGGCGGCTGACAGCGCGGAAGCCAAAATACCTTTTTGCATGAGTCTAACTCCTGAACATTTACAGATTTGTTTAAGCCGCCCACAAGGTCGTCAGTGGGTGTATGGCAAGTGTAGTAAAGCTTGACCCATTACTTTTTTTGCGATGTAAGATGGGTCTGCTTGAAATTAAAGTGTAGTTAAGAAATTTCGGTTAAAAGTCGAATGAGTGTAGATCGACCTACACAGCATTAACTTTAGCGGTAAATTTGTTTTTTACACTTTATCTAGTTTTACGAAGGTAAAAATTTCTAACACCTGCCTTGATACGTTTACGCTCGCGAGTTAAGAGCGTAGCAGGCTTGACCAATTGTGCCAGTATCGCGCATGGTTGGATCAGGAATATTTGTTACAGAACGAAGATAAAAAATACCTAGGAGTAAAAAATGCGCCGAATAACGATTTTAATGGCACTGATCGTAGTCAGTGGATGTTCACAGCTAAGTGTTTGGCAGCCAGACACTACTTATAAAATTACGTTGCTGCACACCAACGATCATCATGGTCGCTTCTGGGAAAATAGGCACGGTGAGTACGGCTTAGCCGCCAGAAAAACATTAATCGATAGTATTCGTGCTGAGGTTTCTGCGGACGGTGGTCGTGTATTGTTACTTTCTGGTGGAGATATCAATACAGGCGTGCCGGAGTCAGACTTGCAAGATGCTGAGCCGGATTTCAAAGGTATGAGTGCCGTTGGTTACGACGCTATGGCTGTCGGTAATCATGAGTTTGATAACCCATTAGATGTCTTACGAAAGCAGCAGGATTGGGCCAACTTTCCATTTTTAGCTGCAAATGTGTACGACAGCGATAACAAGCGTCTGTTTAAACCTTATAAAATCTTCAACTTCGACGGTGTCAAAATAGCAGTAATGGGGTTGACGACCGATGATACGGCTCGTTTAGGTAATCCGGAATTTATCGATCAAATCAATTTTGTTACGCCTGTGGAAGAAGCCAGGAAATTGCTTCCAGTTTTGCGGGCTAAGGCGGATGTTGTTATCGCCACGACTCACATGGGCCACTACCACAATGCCAAGCATGGTCTAAATGCTCCTGGTGACGTAACTTTGGCGCGCTCGGTTGACGGTATAGATGTCATCGTTGGTGGGCATTCTCAGGATCCCGTCTGCATGGCTGCGCAGAATGTTCTCAATACAGATTACAAAGCGGGTGACGAATGCGTGCCTGACAGCCAGAACGGAACACATATTCTCCAAGCACACGAGTGGGGTAAATATGTCGGACGTGCGGACTTTGAGTTTACGAATGGCGAACTGCAGATGGTCAATTACGAGCTCATCCCCGTCAACTTAAAGAAGAAAGTCAAAAATGCTGACGGTGAAAGTGTGCGAGTGTTCATACAAGATGAAATAACCGCTGATCCAGAGCTCATCGCGATGTTGCAGCCCTTTCAGGATAAGGGTCAGGATCAGCTGCAAGTTGTTCTTGGCTCAGTGGACGGTGATTTGATTGGTGCACGTGATCAGGTGCGATTTAAGCCTACGAACATGGGCTTCTTAATTGCCGAGGCACAGCGCGTCAAAGTAGGTGCTCATGTTGCCGTCATGAATTCAGGTGGTATTCGAGCTGGTATTGAAGCGGGTGATATCAGCTATAAAGACGTGCTCACCACGCAGCCATTTGGGAACGCGGTGGCTTTCGTGGAGCTCAGCGGCGACGAGCTACTTGATTACCTCGCGGTAGCTGCGTCGAAGCCCGTTGACACGGGCGCCTATGCTCAGTTTGCCGGTGTGGATATCGAGATATTAGACGGTGTGATGGCAGGTGCCAAAGTGGACGGTATTGAAATTGACCCCTCTGGGCTTTATCGCCTGGCGTTAAACAGCTATCTCGCTTCTGGTGGCGATGGTTACCCACCTATGGATACGCATCGCGGATACGTCAATACCGGATTTGTAGATGCTGGTGTGTTGCGGGAATATATTGAGGCCAACACACCACTAAGTATCGATAAACTTGCACCGACCAATGTCACTCGACGTTAGTCATCGGCAGCCCCTAGGAGGGCGGGTCGTTTAAAAGGAAAAGCCGCGGGGTCGTCACGACCTCGCGGCTTTTTAAGTCTGGGCTGTAGGTTTCTTTGCCCCAGCAATTTTGCTCTCCCGCCATGCGACAAAGACCCCTGCGCCAACAATTATTGCAACCCCTACCCAAGCCACTAGATCAGGGAAGTCACCGAAAAAATAGAAACCGAGTATTGTGGCCGATACGATTTCTAGATATTGCAAAGGTGCCAGGGTAGATGCTTGTACGCGTGCAAAAGCCATGACGACGAGTAGATGCCCAGTGGAGGCAAATAGCCCCAGCAAGCAGAGCAGCGCTAGGTCGGAGCTGCTTGGAAGGATAGGCGATAACCAACTAACGCCTGCGACTGCGCCAAGCGCGAGTACTGAGCTCATGACAAGAAGGGCCGCCACGCCTGTAAATAATTGAATGGCGATCGGGTGGGTGTGCCCTGAAAGTCGCTTGGTTAGGAGTAGATAAGTGGCGAAGGCAAATGCTGCGCCCAATGGAAGTAATGCAGCCCAGCCCGCTTTTGCAAATTCAGGGCGCACGATTAACATCGCACCACCAAATCCAGCCACCACGGCAAGTGATCGTCGCCATCCTATAGGTTCACCTAGAAACATAGCCGCAAGGACGGTGAGCAAAAGTGGCTCTATAAAGAAGATCGCAATCGACTCTGCCAGTGGCATAAACTGAATCGCGCTAAAAAATAACAGCGTGGCCAAGGCTATCATGCACGCGCGAATCAAGTGTTGCAGGGGGTGAGTCAACCGAAGTTGATGTCGATCTAAAAAATACAAGGCAGCGCAGCCCATAAAAATGGACTGAAAAAAGAATCGAAACCAGACGATCTCACCAACAGGTATTCGAGCACCTACTTTTTTTGCTATGACGTCTATGCCGGGCAGCAACAACATAGCAACGGCCATCATTGCCAGTCCTTTTAAATGCTGGTTTTCTTGTTGCATGTGCTTTTTGGCCGTTGAGAGATTGCGGACACAATGCACAAGGCAGAGCGTGTTGGTTAGCATAGATCGTTTTAGGAGTGATAAATGTGGTGTTTTGGCTGATCTAGAGCGTTCTATAGGCCATTTGGTGGCGATGCATGGGCTTTTAAAGTGCCTTTCAAAGCTAGAAAAAGGGGTGGTATCTCCATGATAACTAAAAGGTTAGTCGCTTTTTTTCTTGGATGGAACGTCAGCTCGTAATTGGCTCCAGCTGTGCAGTACGAAGCCAGAACGCTCATGGGTGCTAGCGTCGAGCGGTATTGAAGTGGTCGCTTTACTGGTGCTAGGGGTCGCAAACCCAGAAAGGGGATTTCGCGCTCGGGGCCATTGTTGTCAGCACTTATACAGAGGTGTCTCTCACATGTCAGAATCAGTTCGAAAGCCCAGCCGTAGAAACGCCCGTGCCGCAAAGCGAGCTGAACGTGGTGCCCCGCTTTCCGATGCCATGCGCCCTGTACAGCCCGGTTTGTCGGGTGGGCGTTTTAAGCCATTCAATGACGCTGAGCTACTTCAAGTAAATGAAGCGGTGATGGAGGTTCTCAGCACCGTTGGCTTGGCGAACGCTATTCCGAGCTGTTTAGAGCGCGTGGTTGCTGCAGGAGGCAGCGTGACCGACAGTGGACGATTATTGTTCCCGCGTTCCTTAGTTGAAGACACCATCGCCAATTGCCGCCGTGAAGTTTTGCTAGCGGGACGCGACCCGCGACATGACTTACACGTGGGTGGAGATCGCGTTTATTTTGGTACTGCAGGTGCGGCGGTTCATATTGTCGATATTGATGAGAACAATTATCGAGATTCCAACTTGTGTGATTTATACGATCTCGCTCGGTTGGTCGACCAAATGGACAATATCCATTACTTCCAGCGTTCTGTTGTTGCAAGAGACATGGTCAGTAACCGTGATCTAGACATCAACAGTCTGTACGCGTGCTTACAGGGCACGCAAAAACACATCGGCGTAAGCTTTACTGAGGGGCATTTGGTGCGTGAGGGCCTTGAAATGTGTTACCGCGTTGCGGGCGGGGAGGCTGCATTTCGTGAACGTCCATTTGTAAGCCAGAGCAATTGTTTTGTTGTGCCGCCCCTGCGTTTTGCTGAAGACGCATGTGAGTGCCTTGAAGAAGCAGTGCGTGGCGGCATGCCTGTTCTGTTGTTATCTGCTGGACAAGCGGGGGCAACGAGTCCCGCGAGCCTTGCCGGGTCGGTTGTACAGGCCACCGCAGAATGTTTGGCCGGCCTCGTTTACGTCAATCTTATTGAACCAGGCGCGCCCGCCATGTTTGGTACTTGGCCTTTTGTTTCTGATTTGCGCACAGGCGCCATGACAGGTGGCTCAGGAGAACAGGCTATTCTCAGTGCTGCGGTCGCGCAGATGGGACGATGGTACGACTTGCCGACTGGCACTGCAGCCGGCATGAGCGATGCCAAGTTACCCGATGCACAAGCGGGTTATGAAAAAGGTACCGCCGTTGCATTAGCTGGCCACAGTGGTGCCAATATGGTGTACGAAAGCTGCGGCATGCACGGTAGTTTAATGGGTGCCTGTTTTGAAAGTATGGTCATTGATAACGACATGCTCGGCGCGATAAACCGGACGGTTCGTGGTGTGGAAGTTAACGAGGAGACTCTCGGTTTAGAAGCAATACGTGAGGTTACCGCTGGCGTACAGCATTACCTGGGCACCAGTCATACGATGTCCCTGATGGAAAGCCATTATTTATACCCCACTGTCGGTGATAGAAGCAGTCCAAAAGAGTGGGCTGAACGCGGTAAGCCCAATTTAATTCAAGCTGCACAAAAGCGGCTTAACAATGTGATGGCTAGTCACTACCCCAATTATCTCGGTGACGAGATGGATGAGGAGTTGCGAGCCAATTTTGATATCAAGCTTGACCAAGAGTTGATGCAAGTTAGCTCACGATGGTCAGTAAATTAATAAAAAGCAGGAAAATTTCTAATGGCAGACCTTCCACAAAACGCCCGTGTTGTCGTTATCGGCGGCGGCATTGTCGGTGTTTCAGCTCTCTATCACCTCGGTAAAGCCGGTTGGTCAGATTGTGTTTTACTAGAAAAAAATGAACTCACGGCGGGTTCGACGTGGCACGCGGCGGGTAATCTTCCCAACTTCAGCGGCTCCTGGGCTGTGATGAATATGCAGCGCTATTCGTTAGAGCTCTACCGAGGTCTGGCCGAAGAAGTCGACTATCCCATGAACTACGCGATCACTGGCGCACTGCGATTGGCACATAGCAAGGAACGCATGCAGGAGTTTGAACGCGTGGCAGGTATGGGCCGGTATCAGGGCTTGCAAATGGACATCATGACGCCGGAGCAGATGCAGGAGCTCTGCCCTTTCATGGAAACACATGATTTAGCAGGTGGTCTTTGGGATCCTCTCGATGGTGATATTGACCCCGCTCAAGTGACGCAGGCGCTGGCCAAGGGTGCACGCAGTATGGGCCAACACATTCACCGCTTTACACCGGCGACCGGTGTGAGCCGAGAAGGTGATGATTGGATCGTGCACACTGAAAAAGGCGACATACGATGCGATTATGTGATCAATGCAGCCGGTTATTATGCGCAGCGTGTCGGGGAGTGGTTTAAGCCTTTTGGCGGTCGTGACGTTCCTATGGCAGTTATGAGTCATCAGTACTTTCTCACGGAAGAAATTCCTGAGCTGGAAGAGTGGACGAAGGCGAATGGGAAAAAAATGCCAATGATTCGCGATGTGGATACTTCCTATTATTTACGCCAAGATAAAAATGGTCTTAACCTCGGTCCCTATGAGCGCAACTGTAAAGCCCACTGGCAATCGTCTGATGATCCGATGCCAGATGATTTTAGCTTTCAGCTCTATCCCGATGATCTCGACCGGCTTGAGTTCTACATTGAAGATGCGATGGAGCGACTGCCGCTGCTCGGCACACAGGGCGTTGGTCGTGTCATTAATGGTCCAATTCCTTATGCGCCAGATGGCTTACCCATGATTGGACCGATGCCCGGTGTTAAAAACGCCTTTGAAGCACACAGCTTTACGTTTGGTATCGCACAAGGGGGTGGAGCTGGCAAGGTGATCGCCGAGTGGATCACGCAAGGTGAAACGGAGTGGGATATGTGGCCCGTAGATCCTCGTCGCTACACCGACCACTGCGATCGCGAATTTTGTCGAGACAAGGCCCTAGAGACTTATGGCCACGAATACGCGATGCACTTTCCTCATCGAGAGTGGCCTGCTGGTCGCAATAAAAAGCTCTCCGGCGCACATGAACAACAAAAAGCTCTAGGTGCGCAGTTTGACGCTATCAACGGCTGGGAGCGTGTCATGTGGTTTGCCCAGGCCGGCGACGACACCTCGCCCGAGTCTCAACTCACTTGGAGCCGTAATGGACCCTGGGAGCCACGCGTAAAAGAAGAGTGCCTGGCAGTTCGTCATGATGTAGGTGTTCTAGACCTGTGTGGTTTCTCGCGTTTTTACCTCTCTGGTGATGGCGCGGCTGAGTGGTTGCGAACGCAGATAACCGGTGGCCTGACTAAGGTGGGCCGCATGGGGCTGATTTATTTCGCCGACACGCGCGGCCGTATCTTGACTGAGATGTCGGTGATGCGTCTGGCCGAAGACGAGTTTATCTTGATCACCGCAGCGGCGGCACAGTGGCACGACTACGAACTTTTGTGGCGCAATCTACCAGCTGGATTGGCATTGACTGATCGCACAGCTGAGTTCGGCACGTTGGTTGTTAGCGGCCCAAATTCACGTGATCTTTTTGCAAAAATCTCAGACGCCGATTTGTCGCTGGGGTGGTTGACGCTGCAAGACGCCACGGTTGCTGGCAGTGCTGCGCGATTGGCGCGAGTTTCGTACGCGGGTGAGCTGGGCTGGGAGATCCATACTGAAATGGAAAATATTGGGGCCGTGTACAAAGCCGTCGTCGATGCGGGTGCCAAGCCCTACGGTATGATCGCGCTAAATTGCTTGCGCATGGAAAAAGGCTATCGGTCTTGGAAGGGTGATCTCACCACTGATTACACGGCGCTCGAAGGAGGATTGAATCGATTTATCAAATGGGACAAGCCTGCATTTACAGGAAAGGAAGCACTGGAAGCTCAACGTGATGCTGGCGTGCGTAAGCAGTTCGCCACATTGATTGTCGATGTCAAAGAATTTGATACACCTTATATGTCGACCATTTGGCAGGGTGATGAAATAGTGGGTGAAACAACTTCTGGTGGGTACGGTTATGCCGTTGATGCAGCGATCGCTTTGGGTATGTTGAAAACTGAATGCAATCTACCTGGCACTGAACTGGAAATCGAAATGTACGGCCAGCGATATAAGGCGGTGGTACAAGCGGATGCGCCTCTCTGGGATGCTGCAAACGATCGATTGCGTGCTTAATGTCGACAAAAAAGCACCCTGCCTAGGTGTATTGTTTGGCCTGTGTTGGCATGCTCTATAGTTTAATGGAGTGATCACAAAGAGCGTGAGTTGCTGTGCAGCGCACGCTTTAATTTATTTTATCTAGCGCACTAATAACCGTGCGTAATTTTAGGAGACCCCATGGCTGAGCTTCCAAAAACTGCACGTGTTGTTATCATCGGCGGTGGCGTAGTAGGCACTTCTACTTTGTATCATTTGGCAAAAGCTGGTTGGACTGACTGTGTGTTGCTAGAAAAAAACGAGCTCACGGCGGGGTCGACTTGGCATGCAGCCGGTAACGTACCGACATTTTCTGCCTCATGGGCAGTGATGAATATGCAGCGTTACTCCACCGAACTTTATCGTCGATTGGGCGAAGAAGTGAACTACCCGATGAACTACCACGTCACTGGTTCTGTTCGATTGGCGCACAGCAAAGAGCGAATGCAAGAATTCGAACGCGCTCGCAGCATGGGCGAGTACCAAGGTCTCAATATGGAAATGTGCTCAATTGAAGATCTCAAACAGCGCTACCCCTTTTTAGAAACCCATGATTTGGTGGGTGGTTTGTACGACCCAGACGACGGAGATATTGACCCAGCGCAGTTAACTCAAGCACTCGCCAAAGGTGCGCGTGATCTGGGCGCTAAGATTGTTCGTTTTTGCCCTGTCACTGGTGTGCGTCGTGAAGGCGATGAGTGGGTGGTTGAGTCCGAGCAAGGAGAAATTCGCTGCGAAAAAGTTGTCAACGCGGCAGGCTATTATGCCCAGCGTGTTGCAGAGATGTTCAAGCCACACGGTGGACGTGACTTACCGATGATGGTGATGAGCCATCAGTATTTGCTGACCGATGAAATCCCTGCACTGGCAGAATGGTGTTCTTCGACAGGTAAAAAGCTACCGCTACTGCGCGACGTAGACAGCTCTTATTATTTGCGACAAGAAAAAAATGGGCTAAATCTTGGTCCTTATGAGCGCAACTGCAAGGGTCACTGGATGGACAGTAACGATCCCATGCCCGACGATTTTTCTTTCCAGCTCTACCCAGATGATCTAGAACGCATCGAGTGGCACATGGAAGACGCGATGGCCCGCGTTCCCATTTTGGGCGAGACGGGTATCAATAAAGTTATTAATGGTCCAATTCCTTATACACCTGATGGCAACCCGTTGATTGGTCCAATGCCTGGCGTGCCCAACGCTTTTGAAGCCTGCGTCTTTACCTTTGGTATTGCACAAGGTGGCGGGGCAGGTAAAGTCATGGCCGAGTGGATTACCTCGGGCGAAACTGAATGGGATATGTGGGCCTGTGACCCGCGCCGGTTTACAGACTATTGTGACCAAGATTACTGCAATCAAAAAGGCATGGAAGTTTACGGGCACGAATACGCCATGCACTTCCCGCAACATGAATGGCCAGCAGCTAGGGATAAAAAACTTTCACCGGTTCATGCGAAGGTGAAAGAGCTGGGTGGTCAGATGGGCGCTTTCAACGGCTGGGAGCGCGCCAATTGGTTTGCCAAGCCGGGTGATGACGTCTCGGAAGAGTCGACTCAGACCTGGTCGCGTGAAGGGCCTTGGGCAGTTCGTGTAAAAGAAGAATGTGAAGCGGTTCGAGATGGAGTGGGCGTTTTAGATCTGCCTGGCTTTTCTCGGTTTAATCTCAGTGGAGAAGGGACAGCTGAATGGCTACGCGGATTGATCGCGGGCGGGTTGCCTAAAATCGGCCGTATGAATCTGGCTTATTTTTCAGACTCTCGTGGGCGAATACTCACCGAGATGTCGGTAATGCGGCATGCGGAAGATCACTTTACTTTGATCACTGCAGCCTCGGCCCAATGGCATGACTATGAAGTCCTGCGTGACGCCTTGCCCGCTGAGGGTTCGATCAGTCTGAGTGATCACAGCACCGAATACGGCACGCTGATTGTCACAGGCCCAAAGTCCAGAGAACTGTTTGCTTCGCTCAGTGATGCGGACCTCAGTTTGGGGTGGCTGACGCACCAAAAAGCTACGTTTGCGGGTCAATCAGTGGCATTGGCTAGGGTGAGTTTTGCTGGCGAACTGGGTTGGGAGATCCATGCAGCCAATACGTTTATGCCTGCAATCTATGACGCCGTACTCGAAGCGGGGGCCGTGCCCTTCGGCATGTATGCTCTTAACTCTCTGCGCTTAGAGAAGGGCTATCGTGCTTGGAAGGGTGACTTGTCGACGGACTACAGCTTGCTCGAAGGCGGCATGGAGCGGTTCATTAAGTTTGATAAGCCTCAGAATTTCCCCGGTAAAGAGGCGTTGATCGCAGAGCGCGAAGCTGGTGTGAAAAAACAGTTTGTCACCTTGGTGGTAGACGCTGGGGATTGCGATGCTCCTTACATGTCTACTATTTGGCATGACGGTAAAGTCGTTGGCGAGACGACCTCTGGAGGCTGGGGTTTCAGAACGAATCAATCTATTGCGCTTGGTATGTTACGGACCGATCTGATCACCCCGGGTACCAAGGTTGAAATCGATATTTTCGGTAAACGCTGCGCGGCGACAGTGCAGGCAGACCAACCGTTGTGGGATCCTACTAACGCGAGATTGCGAGCATAGAGTTTGCGCGCTGGTTATTGTTGCTCAGCGCTCAATTCGCGCAGAGCAGCAAGCGCTTTTTCCGCGTGCTTGCGCTGAACAAAGAGATGGTCGTGATAATACGCTGCAACCACATTGGCACTTATCCCGCTCTGACTGAGTTTGTTAGCAACTGCGGCAGTAAGGCCAACCGCCTCTAAACTAGAGTGCACCGTTAGAGTGATCTGGCTGAATACCCCCTCATAGCTTAACTGTGCATTGTCAGCCTGCTGTGTTTCCAAAACTAAAGTCAGACCTTCGGCTTCTCTGAAGCTTGCGAGCGGATTCAGATGGGCAAATTCGTCATAGGATTTCTCTGTGGTACAGAAGGCGAATTCACCTTTTTGCAACTCTGGTTTCATGGTTTTGAGAAGTTGTTGCAAGTCTAGAATTGCAGGCATTCGATGTTCCTTTATATTGGAGCGGCAGTACACTGCTATTGTGCTTTGGCAATGCTGTGTAGTAGTACTTTGATGGCCCTATGACCAATGGAGATTGCTGGGTCAATACCAACTGTTGTCCAGGTATAAGCATAATATTGTGCGGTAGCTCCAGTATCACTAAACGTCCATTTTTTAGTTCCACTTGAATGTGATGGCTAAACTTTGAGCGATAGCTTAAACCTGATTCTGTGACTGTAGCCTCAAGTGTTTTAGAGCTGCCCAAAGGCGGTAATAGAAAAAAAGCCAGGCCAACGCAGGCCGCTATAACAAACATTATATTTTTAGCCCGCCCGCGATTGACAAAATTGTCTATTTTTTTGATCTTGCCCTTAGATGACTTTTTCCGAAACATTCTAAAACTAGTCCGCCGTTTTGGCGGGATAAGAATAGCTTGGAATATCAGTGAACATGGATGAGTGCTGATTGATCTCAATCAGCTGACCGGGAGCTAGAGACGTTTTATTGGAAAGCCGGATTTGTACTTTGTCGCCATTTTGCAGTTGAGCAACGGCGTGATGAGATGTCTGGCTAAACTTGCTTGGCGTGTTACTGATGACGGTGGCAGCTACAACTCGAGAAGGGCCGGCGGGCAGGTTGGCCATCGCCGCAAGTGCACCAGCTGCCAATATGATCAACACGCTGGCTTTAAAAAGCGCTGCTACTTCTGTCAGCGCTGAGCTGCCGTCTTCGCATCTCAGCCAGGGGCTTATGTCTATGTTATCCCTTTTTTTTCGCACGGGCCCCATCAGCGAAGTAATCGCTGAGTTGATCCGCTGGTGGATAAACCTGTTTTTGCCTCGGCGAAGTTTGGCATTACTTTTGTCCACCTAGTGAATGTGCCTCAACATGGCTATATCGGTTGAGGTGCCTGTGGGCTCCAGCTCCATCGCCAAATTAGCTAAACGTGTCACATTCGCGAACATCGCCGCTGCGAAGTCCACGTAACAACCATTCTTGCCGTTGATCAGAGGAACCATGCGTAAACGCCTCTGGAACGACCCGCCGTCCAGCCATGCGTTGTAAGTGGTCATCACCGACAGAGGCTGCTGCCTGCATACCTTCTTCGAGATCGCCTTCTTCAAGAATTTGGCGTTGCTTCTGTGCGTGGTGGGCCCAGACGCCTGCGTAGCAGTCGGCTTGTAGTTCCATGGCCACTTGGATGCGATTACCCGTGACCTTGTCACTGCGCGATCGAGCGGATTGTACTTTCTCTGCTGTGCCCTCAAGGGTTTGTATGTGATGCCCGACCTCGTGTGCAATAACGTAGGCAAGTGCAAAGTCACCACTCGCACCCATGCGTTTTAGCTCTGATAGAAAGGACAGGTCTAAGTAGAGTTTGTGATCACCGGGGCAGTAGAAAGGACCGGCAGCAGCTTGACCCGTGCCGCAAGCAGTTGGTGTTGCCTGTCGGTAGAGCACGAGAGCCGGTGCTTTGTAACGAACACCGGCTTGCTGGAAAACCTGTGACCAGACTTGCTCTGTATCTCCAAGTACCACAGAGAGGAAGTCTTTGATTTCTTCTTCTTGGGCGTTGGTTTGTATGGGGGTCTGTTGAGCGGTTTGGCCGCCGCCGAGCAAGCGGGTTATTTGACCGGGATCAACACCTAATATTAAGGCTGCGATGAACGCGAGTATGGTGACACCGCCACCCAGCCCAGCTGCTTTGCGTCCTCTGCCACTGCTTCCGCGGCGATCCTCAATGTTTTGACTACGTTTGCCTTGTCGCCAGCGCATGCTCCATTCCCCTTCAACTTAAATTGCTCAGTTGGTCATTGTACGACAGGTCGAGCGATTCGAGTGTGTACAAGAGAAAGTTTCATATGTCTGTGTGTTCATTTTAAGCGTTGGCTCTACTCCGAGAGAAATCGCGCCATTTCGCTGACCAGCTCACCTTGCCGGTGAATGCCGGTCTTAGCGTAGATCGACTTTAAATGGTTTCGCAGTGTCGCCAAAGACAATTGACGGGCTTCACTGATCGCTTTGAGATCAATTCCATCCACCAGATCGGCAGCTAGCTTGGTTTCGCTCGGTGTGAGCTTGTAGCCTGCTTGAATTAACTCCTCGCGCAAGGATATGCGGCCGTGAGGGACAAAAGCCGTGACCATAATATAAGTTTCGGATGGCAACAGATCGTCGTTCTGTACAGCCCAAGGGCAGAAATCAAACACATAAGCGTTACCGCCGCTTTTGCGTGGGATGCGAAGTGGCAAAGCCAATTCTGTAGACAAATTCATGGCTTTGATCGTTTGATTAAATGAGCGATCAAAATCTTGTTCAGACGCATAATTATCGAACGTCAATCGGTCTCCAGCCATTGAAAAACCGTCTTGCATCTCGATTAAATCTTCGGCCATCGGCGTTTTCAGCACAACACGTCCGTGAGTATCAAGCAAAAAGTGCGCTTGTTGTCTGCTGGTCGTTGCTTGCCTCAAGAACAGTGATTCCAGCGTTTTTTCTGACATGTGACGGCGAGTGTCTAGAACTTTGTTGATATGCGGTGAGACTGCGCGAAGCAGTTGCAAACTTTCATTTGAAAACTCGGGATTGGTTTTGCTACTCAGTATATTCAGGTATGACTGTTTCCCACTAACGCAACGAGAGCCAAAGCTAACAACGTCTGCTAATTCACGCGGTAACATGAACTCCCTATACCATGTTGATTGTTTGAGCTGTGCATCAGGAATCGTCCGGCTGCCCACAAAAAAACAATTCTCGCTCGTTTCAGCCATGCGGGCTTTAAGCCAGATGTTCTCTTTGTGGTAGTGCGAAAAGTAGAGCGAATAGTCTTCGGCAGAGCCACCTGTTGCCTCAAAGCGATGCGGCAGGGTGTCGCCTGCATTGTATTCGCAATGCGTCGTGCGAGAATGACCAGTGACTTTTGCCAGTTGGTCGGTCAGTGGCTTGATGCTTCGCTGACCAAGTGATGCATAAGCTGCTTTTACTAGTGCTGCTTCCATTGTCTATCTCCATGACGTATGGCACTTCGCGTAGGTGCCCGCCTTCACTAGGGAAGTTAACGAACCGCTACCTGGCATAGATTCTCAGTTTCTTTTTTGTCTTTATTATTGAGTAAAGACACTAACCCGAAAGGGTCAGATTTAGTAGTAAGATACGGTATCAAGTGTGAGGTCAGTGCCGATGAAATGTAGCAAAATGCTTTAAAACGCATGTTTCTATAGCCTCTTTGCGGTTGCATTCGTCAATATTAAAAGCTTTAAGTTGCCCAATTCGAAAGGCGAACAAAGTGCTCAGCCGTCATATGTGGGTGCATTTCACGCTTTTGTCAGACCTGAGCATCAAAAATTAAAACTGGTTCAACCGCCGAATTACTGTTCTTTACCAGAACAGAGAACTGGCCTACCTAACCTTTGCCTTATTTTCTTTCTAGAGTCTTAACTCAGTTTTGCGCCATCGCGTAGGGAGCCTCAGATTCAGCCTGGTCAGTGACTCCTGCGTGAAAAAATTTGGTCTCAGCAAGGTGCGAATCGACAGGAAAAGTGACTCCATTACCTGGATATAGAGCGCAGCTGCGCCAAATTTAGTGCGCCAATCGTTCAAGCATGACTTGATCTGATTTTCCTTAGTGGTTCGACGACTAATAGGTGCCGACCGGAATTCCGGATTCTCCTAAAAAGTGAGCCAAACGCTTTAAAATTTCATTATCCGAATAAGTAGGTGCTCTGTGATATTTTTCTAAAGTGAATGTAGGGTCGAGTTGCAACAGCTTCTTTTTATGGCGCTCTGTATTCTTCTTGTCGCCTAGTGCTGAATATGAGCCAATGAGAGTGCGTAGGTTAAAAATATGATTTGGAAATAGCTTTTTGGATATTTCAGCGTTTTCAACAGCAACCTCATACTTCTTTTCGCCGAAGGCGGCAGCAGCAGCTACAGAGTGGAAAAAATACAGCTCCGGGTCGAAAGGGCTTATTTCTATCGCGTGACTAGATGACTCTCTTGCTCGGGTTGTTGACTCTGTATATAACTGAGCTGCTGACAATCGACCCAGTGCGGCCACTTCGTTAGGTGAGTGGCGAATTGCTTGTTCATAGAGATCACAGGCGCCTTTGATGTCGTTCTCAAAGTGTGACTTAAACACGCCTTTTGTCGTCAATGCAACTGGGTCTTGAGGGTTTCTCTCAAGTGCATATTCTATATGTCGATGCATGAACTCTTCGTCCATGTCCGCGTCTCTATAATCCGAATCATGCGCTATTTTCAGTGCACTCAAAAGTGCGAGATAAGCAAAGGGCATAGCATGGTGCGGGTTTCGTCGAGCGACAAGATCGAGCATCCCTTTTGCACGATGGAAATCAATTGGATCGCCGCGATGCATCACTTGTGTGCTGCTTTTCATCAGCGAGTGACATTGCAGTGATTTTAAGGGTGCGCTGGCTACGCGTTGCAACTCGTGATCTAGCAGGTGTTGTGTAACCCCGAGTAGTGTTTGCTCAACAATACTGTCAGTTTCACTTAATACGGCCTCGACCGTACTGTATAACGCTTCGGCCCAAACTATTTCATCGCTTCTGCAGCAGCATAACTCCACCTGCAAACGGATTGCGTCGCCGTGTACAAAGAACTTTCCTTCAACGACGTAGTTCAATCCCAGCGTTTCGCCAAGCTCATTCGTGGTGTGATTCGAACGGCCAAATTGTGAGGACGTACGGCGAGATATCACTCGTAAGTCTTTTGATTTAGCTAGGCTTGTGATGAGCGAATCCGAAATCAACTCTCCCATCACCCCTTGTAACTTGTCACCAGCCAAACACTGAAAAGGAAGAACAGCTATAGTTGGCGGTGGGCCATTTATTGTATTATTTGGTGTTTCTGGAGCGCCGTGCGAAATGGAGGTGGTAGATTGAAAGCCGACCTCATCTGAACACGAGTAAATGGGTGAGTATCCCTTCGCAGCAATTTGAATAACAACTGCTGGAAGTTGCGCTAAAGCGTCGTAATGGCTTTTAAGTGAACGCCGAGTTCGAGAGGCGATGTTGCGAATAAAGGCATCATTGGGATCGTTAGAAACGGGCCGGCTGAAACAATCGCTGGCAATATCAAAACCAGTGAGTGTTTTATTTGGATTGTTGAGATTTTGCTCAATAATATAGCGTAAGAACTTAGCTTGGCGCGCTGAGCGCAAAAATGCAGGGGCGAAAAGCACTTGCTCAAGAGCACTTTTTATTGCCTGGTTATCCGGTCTCTTTTTCTGCACCTCTAATGTCCTTACGGTCTAACCAGCGGAAGGTGTCTGCATCTTTTTTTACGTTTAGAAGCTGTTGTTAAATCGGGTGCTTAAAAATCGTGAGTTTTCAGACCCCAAGTCCATTTTGTCATAATGCGTACAAAGCTTTATTTTAAATTGTACCTTAAAAAGTTTTAATTGTGGCGATTTGCTTAGGTGTGAATATTCACATTATTAGTTTTACCGTTTCTGTTAGGCAAAATTGAATTATCACGGTTGCTGATCGATGAAATGATGTTTGGATATGGCGGAATCAAATGTATAGGAATGATGTGTTTAATTTTTAGATAAAACTTGCTAAGTTCAAACAGCGCTTTGAGCGACTCTAAATAAGTGAGAACGAGATTTTGAATAAGTTGTCATCTATATCTCGTTGCGAAACCACTGGGCAATGTCTGTCCAGTAGGTAGGGTGTTTGTTTTATGTGATTTGAACGGTATAAACCTATTTAGAGTAAAGGCTTTAGCCAACCGATAGTGGAAGACTAAAACCTGTCTGGCGAGTTAGGGGTTGTAACCTAGCTGGCCGTACTTAGTACGTCTAGGACCCGAGCATGACTGAATCTGAGGTTCCCTAAGGTATTTAGCTGCTCAGTATCGCTTTGGGCAAGCTTAATAGCTCGTCGCCGCTGGCGGCTAGGATCATGACCACACCAATCAGCGCTGCAACAGTCAGTGCGTACCAGATTACGCTGACCACCTGGCCGTATCGATCGAGCGGCAAGAGAAAGCTCTGCTGACGATTGCGCCACTCAGTTGCTATTTCGAATGACCCAATACCGAGTAAAAACCCGAGCAATGGTAGGCCTAGCGTGTAACAGAGGTAGACGCCAATGGCAGCGCCAGCCATACACAAAATTAAACCCATTAGGTCGTGCATGGAAAAGGTAATGGATTTTAATATGTGTCCGCCGTCCAAA